>JAKITC010000003.1 GCA_021648285.1 Sulfurimonas sp.
GCGGCGTTGCTGCATCAGGGTTTCCCCCATTGTGCAATATTCCTCACTGCTGCCTCCCGTAGGAGTCTGGTCCGTGTCTCAGTACCAGTGTGGCGGATCATCCTCTCAAACCCGCTACCCGTCATTGCCTTGGTGAGCTCTTACCTCACCAACAAGCTGATGGGATATAGTCTGATCTTCAAGCGAAAAAACGTTTCCCGACTAATCTTATGATTAGAAGGTATATCCAGTATTAATCATCGTTTCCAATGGCTATCCCGGTCTTGAAGGTACATTAACTATATATTACTCACCCGTGCGCCACTAATCCAAGCAGCAAGCTGCTCTTCATCGTTCGACTTGCATGTGTTAAGCACGCCGCCAGCGTTCACTCTGAGCCAGGATCAAACTCTCCATAATTGTCTGTTTCCTTGAAACGGAAGTAATTCCGTTTCAATTCCCTGCACTGAAGCTAGAAATCAACAAGTGATTTCAGAATTTTTAAGTTAACAGTTATAGAAAGAAAAGTAAATTTATTACTGATCTTTGCCCAAGAATTAAAATTCATTGGCTTTGTAACCATTATAACTTCTTGAAAAGGAACAAGTCCCTTCTCAATTCATCACACTAAAGCTTCATAGACTAGCTATAAGATTAGTTCTAAATGGATTTTATTTGTATAGTATCTATTACTACTTGGGATCCAATAAATTGGATTCAAATAGAATAGACGGTTGTTGTTAATTAGTTATTTCTAAGTAAACTTATTAATAGACTAAATTAACTAATTCGTTATTAGTTATTTCGTCTGTTTACTTGCTTAGTTTTCAATGATCTCAAACAGTTGCGACTTCCTAAACATTAGGTGTCTGTGTTTGTGGATGGGAATTATAGACAAATCGACCTTTGATGTCAATAGTTTTTTCTGGGAATTTAAAAAGTTTTTTTAGATGGGAGTTTTGGGGAGATTTTGTTGTTAATTTTCTTCTATCCAACCGCCACCAATTAGTTTATTGTCATCATAAAACACTGCAGCTTGACCGGTTGCAACACCAAATACACTCTCTTTTAATGTAACAAATGCTTTGTCATTTTTTACCACAACATGACAAGGAACAGCCTTGGTTCTATATCTTAATTTAACTGTTGTATCAAACTCTTTTTCATCGCCATAAAGATTCAGCTTATTTAACACAACTTTGTTGCATGCCAACTCTTCTTTTTTACCTACTGTAATTTGATTGTTTTTAGCATCAATATCAGTTACATAATGTGGCTCATGTGCACCTTTTACCGTGAAACCTTTTCTTTTTCCGATTGTGTAATGCATATATCCCTTATGCTCACCTACTACGTTTCCATCTTTATCTAAGACTTCACCTACTTTATCTACTTCCACATAATCTTTAAGTAAGTCTGTATAAGTTGTCTCGACAAAACATATTTCACTAGATTCAGGTTGGCTTGCAAATGATTCAAGACCATCTATTGATGCTGCCAACTCTTTAATATCACTTTTTTTTCTCTCTCCCAGTGGAAACAGAAGTCTTGGCAATATCTCTTTTTGTACATAAAAAAGAAAATAACTTTGATCTTTTGTATCATCTTTTGCCTCATAAAAATATTTTCCGTCAGTTTTTATATAGTGTCCTGTTGCCAAATAGTCTGCTCCAATTTTATCGGCAAATTTAAGCATCTCTCCAAACTTTAAACTTCTATTGCATAGCACACATGGGTTTGGTGTTCTTCCCTCAGCATAAGTATCCATAAATGGTTGAAAAACTTTTTCATTAAATATATCTTGCAAATCCAAGACATGAAGTTTAATGCCTACATATTTTGCAGCTTTTTTAGCACGCTCTAGATGAAGTTCATGATATCCTGGTTTTGTATGTAGTTTCATATATAAACCTTCTACTTCATAACCTTCATCTCTTAATATAAGAGCAGATATAGTAGAATCGACACCACCACTCATACCAACTAAAACTTTTTTATCTTTTTTTATTTTCATCTACTATATATCTCTATTTTTCATATGTTTTTTAACTGAGAAGTCCAAAAGTGATTTACAGTAGCTTGTATCTCCAAGACCAACTTCTTCAAGTATCCTAATCTGTTCAAGCAGAGACTCTTTAATCTCATTAACAATACTATCTAAATCATCTGTTAAGTGAATCATATGTACGTCTTCCAAACTAATCATCTCTTCTTTGTATAACTTATTTTCTATAAATTCTACAAGCGGTTTATAAAAATCTACTCCAACAACAAACACTTTAACACCTGTTACTTTTCTTGTTTGTATTAAAGTAAGTGCTTCAAAAAGTTCATCTAATGTACCATATCCTCCAGGAAATATAACATATGCCATAGAGTACTTAACTAACATTACTTTTCTTGAGAAAAAATAATCAAAGCTTAACTCTTTTGTAGTGTACGGATTTGTAGTTTGCTCAAACGGAAGATCAATATTTAGACCTATTGATTCAATATCTTCATGCTTATGGGCACCTCTATTCGCAGCTTCCATGATTCCTGGCCCACCACCAGTCATAACATTAAAGCCTTCACCTCCCAACATAGAAGATAATTTTTGTGCTTTTTTATAATACGGGTCTCTTTTATGTGTTCTTGCACTGCCAAATATTGTTACTGTTGGACCAAGCTCACCAAGATCATCAAAACCTTTTACAAAATCGGCAATAATCTTAAAAACACTCCAAACATCTGCTGATTTTATATCTTTTATATATTTTTTTGCTAACTCATTTTTATTTTTCATTTATTTTAATCCAGACTATGATTTAAGTTGAGCCAATCTCTCTCTTTTTGTTCCAATTGAAGTTATCTGAACACCGAAGTTACCGTCTACAATCACAACTTCACCCTCAGCAATAACATGATCATCAACTAAAATTTCCAAAGGATCATTTGCTAATTGATTTAACTCAATAACAGAACCGATATCCATATTTAAAACATCTTTTAATAACATCTTTTTTTTTCCAATTCTAACTTTAACAGGGAGTTTAACATCCATAATCAGAGATATATTATTTAGCTCATCACTGTTAAGAGAAACACTGTCTCTGTTATTTTGAAAAGAATTATTTGATGTATCATTAGTTACAGAATCTTCACCTGTACCATATATGGCATTTTGCAGATTATTATCCATTATAAACATAAAAAGAGATTTTACGCTTCCAACACTAAAATTATAAACAAACATTTTTCTATAGTTTTCTAAAGAAACTTCCTGATTTTCACCTACGTGTTCAACACTTTGTATAGTAAAAGATAAAACAGGCATCTCTTTTTGAGCGGAGAGTGTATTACCGATAGCTCCAAATATATTTGACGTTATCTCTTTGATAGCATCTAAATCATCATCATTAATATCTTCTCTGTCACTCTCTTCTTCACCCATCATCATATCTGAGAGTGAAGCAACTAAATTAGGTGTTAATGCAACCATAGCTGAAGCTTCCACATCACCACTGATACTTATGTTAAGAATTACAATTGGAGGAATAATATTTGAAACAATACTTAATTCTTGCTCCTCTTTTAACTCAAGAGAAGGAGCTTGACCAATTAATGCCTCAATAGTACCTACTGTTTCATCTTCAAATAGTTTCATAAAATCACTCATTCTCTACTCCTCATTCTCTTGTTCTTGCTGAATAATCTCTTTTACACCAGTAATCTTTTCTCTTCTAGTTGTTTCAAAATTTTCTAATGCTCTTTTTACTGCATCTTTTTCTGTATCGATTATTTCTGTAATTTGTATTGATTTTCTAAATCGTCTAAGTCCAATTTTACCGCGAAATCTATCTTTGCCATCTACACCTATAGTAACAGTATCATCTGCAGCACTTGAAAGCTTAACTACATCACCCTTTTTCAGGTCTAAAATCTCTCCCAATGTTAATTCAGCATCACCCAGCATCGCATCAATACCTACTTTTGCACCACCAAGAAGAACTTGCAATTCTGTATTTCTGCTCTTTTTGGTACTAGTAGTTTCATTCAGCATTAAATCTCTACTCGCTAATTTCGGCAAAACTGGCTCAAGTGATATAACCGGATAACATATATTCATCATCCCTGAACTTTGTCCAATAATAATCTCCATTACAATCATTACGACAATCTCATTTTGAGCAACAATTTGTACGACATTTGGGCTTGATTCTTTAGATTCAATATTAGGATAAATATCCATAACCGGTCCCCAGGCCTCTTTTAAAGTACTCATCATAACTCTTAAAATAGTTTCAAATAGGCTAAGTTCTATATCGGAAAACTCACGACTCGCATCAAAAGGTTCTCCTTTTCCACCAAGAAGGCGATCTAGCATTGGGAAGGCTATCGATGGATTTATCTCTATAACTCCACTTCCTTCCAGCGGTTTAACAGAAAAAACATTGAAACTGGTAGGATTTGGCAGTGACATTAAAAACTCACCATATGTCATCTGGTCTACCGAGTGAAGTTGAATTTCAACAATTGAACGCATTATTGAAGATATCTGAGAAGCTAACGATCTTGCCATCTTATCATGTATTCCACGAAATGCACGAAGTTGCTCTTTAGATACTCTATTTGGTCTTTTAAAATCGTATAATGTTACCTGTCTTTGAGAAGAATGGATTTCACCATCATCTCCCTCAAGGACATCTTCACCATCATCTTCAACAACATCTAAAAGTGCATCAATCTCTTCTTGGGAAAGTATATCTGCCATTGTTATGCCCCTACACTTTCTTTAATTTTATGAATCACTGATTTATGAATTTGTGAAATTCTTGATTCAGTAATATTTAAAATTTCACTGATTTCTTTAAGTGTCAACTCTTCGAAATAGTAAAATTGTATTATTAACTGTTCCCTTTGAGCAAACTCACCAAGAACTTTTTGGATAACATTGATTAACTGTTCTTTTTCTATTTTAGCGAGTGCTGCACCCTCATCACCAATGTGAAGCTGATCATGGAGGGGCATTACCATGTATATAGTTGAAGCAATTCTTGCATCATGCACTTTATCTATACTTTCATCTAAAATCTCCGCCAACTCTTCATCTGTTGGCTCTTCTTCATGTGTCAATCTGTACTCTTCGATGGCATAATCTATCGCTTTTACAAGCTTTCTACTAGCACGAGAGAGTATATCTAAGCTCCTTAGATAATCAAGCATTGCTCCATAAACTCTCTTCTTTGCATATCCCCAAAAAGAATCATTAAGTTTTTCATCATATCTGCGAGCAAGCTTTATAAGCTCTTCAGTCCCAATAGCAGACAAGTCCATATAATCAATAGAACTTGGAAGTCTCTCTTTTAATCTAAAGGCCATAGCTTTTACAGCTGGCAAATACTGAAGTGCTAATTCATCTTCTTTATGTTTGATATCTTGTGTGTAAGCACCAATCATGCTTTGACTCCACTATCATGAGCATTTGTGTCTATAGCTATATCTGTGATCTTTATTGCAGAATCTATTAGTTTTTCTTTTTTATTTATCTCTATAACAAAAAGATCAAGATCTTTCTCGTGAAGTTCCTTAGGGAAAAAATAAACTTTTCCATTAATTGTTTTAAAATAAAATGCAACAATAATGTGAGAGAAGAGATAAAAAAATGCCGTTATAAAAAAAGTATATACGATTAAACCCTCAGCATCAAGTGATTTAAGTATTCCGAAAATTATTCCTATAAAAAATCCCTGAACGGTAATAAAATATACAAAATTCTCACCTAACATCTATACCCACCCCAAATTTTTACTTAAAAATGCTTTGTCAAACGTTTAAAAAGCCCTGACAATCCGCTTTCACTAGGTGTAACAAGCATGTCTCGTTCCAAATTACCATTAATATTATTCGCTATATTCAGTATATCTTTATATACAGATGAAGATGGGTAAGATGCACTAAAGAGTTCTCTCTGCTTTACAGACGAAGATATTTTTACATCACTATTTATTTTTCCTATTAATTTCAAATTTAATTTATCACCAATATTTGCTAGAGCGACTTTTTTTATTTTTTCATATACGCCTACGGCTTCTTTTTCATTTTTTACTTGATTCATAATAAGACTTATGTCATTTCTAAAAGTTGCGATTGATTTTATGGTGGCGTACGCATCTGTGATAGCTGCCGGATCAGGAACAGTAACGACAATAATATCATCAGCTGCCTCTACAAACATCTTTATATGTTCTCCTATTCCAGCTCCGGTATCTATTATCATAACATCCAGCTTATCTAGCACCTCAGCTTCACTCATAAATCTCTCAAAAAGGGCTTTATCAGAATATTTTAATATCTCATCACCACTTTCACCGGGAATAAGTATAAGATTTCTAGTTACTGGAATTAATATATCATTAACAGTGGCTTCACCTTTTAGTACATGTAAAATATTCTTTTTAATCTTTACATTAAACATAACATCTAAATTTGCCAAACCAATATCTGCATCAAATATACCAACATTAAGACCGCTTTGAGATAAGACATAAGCTAAATTAGAACTTATTGTACTTTTTCCAACTCCGCCCTTTCCGCTAGTAATAGCCACAAAACGTGTTTTTTTAGATTTTTTTTGTGAATTAGATGCCACTAACTCTTCTAGTTTCTTAGCTTGATTTCCAATCATGCTTTGCTCCTGTTAAATCCATTAAGCAAACACTCGACCAAAAAATCACTACTAGCACAAACTAAATCTTCTGGGACTTCTTGACCGACAGAAAAGTAACTAATTGGTTTTTTTGTCTCATAAGCCAGAGAAAAAATGTTTCCAAAACCTCTTGTCTCATCTAATTTAGTAAATATAAGCGTATCAACGTTAAGAGATGAAAAATTATCATATGTGGCTTTTAAATCTTCATATTTTATAGAACTTGGCATTACAAGTACAACATCAATATTGTACTTAGTATCATTACCGTCCAAGCACTCGTAAATTTTCTCTATTTTATCTCTATCATAAGGACTTGAGCCCATAGTGTCAATAAGAATATAATCACAATATTTAAGTGAGTCCAGAGCTGATGCAAAATCAACAGGATCAATAACTGTCTCAATACCAAGTTTCATCATTCTTGCATACTGCATCAACTGTTCTACTGCACCTATGCGATATGTATCTAAAACAACTAGTCCAACTTTATATTTTTTTTGCATTAAATATGAGTATCTTGCAGCCAGTTTTGCCACAGATGTTGTTTTTCCAACACCAGTCGGACCAACTAACATAATAACCTTTTTATTTCCAATAGATGGACTACCCTCCATTCTAACAGGAACCATCTTCCTAAGCAGTGTCTGAAAATATCTTTTCACTGTCGATGAGTTCTCTCTCATCTTAAAAGGCATATGTTCTAGTGTCATTCTCATAATACTATCAAGATGCTCTTTATTCATTCCGCTTTGGGATGCAAGACGATATATTTCTGCAAACTCTGATGGAATAGAGCTTTGTAAATCAGGTGCTTTCTCGTCCCAAAACATATTTTGAATAATTTTAACTTTATCACCAAGTTTAGATATTTCTGACTTTATCGCTTTTAACTCTTTTGGTTCAAACGAGGCCTGCTGTGGATCTTGATACTGATAAAGCGGGTCTTTGACATCTGCAATTTGTGAAATTTGTTTTGCCGCATTTGAGATATCATATAAGACATCAGCACTTTTTTGAGTAATAGGTCTCTCATCTTGTCGCACTGTCTTTGCATTATTATAGGTTTGATGTGGCGCATCATTCTCAATGCCCATAACTATTTCATAAATAGCTTCTCTTCCAAGTGATTTTTTTTGAATTTCTTTTGTGTCGATATGAAGCATATTGTTATAATTTGCATCCATCTTTGCCCTTTTAAGAGCATCCGATGGTGTTTTTCCGGTAAAAGTTAATATCTTCATCTATATATGTCCGTTAATGGTATCAATACGCTCTCTCGCTTAGACCATTCATTATGTGGAACTTGCAGTTTAGGCTTATTTATAATTCTATTGTCAAAAAAAATAATATCCAAATCTAGTGTCCTTGGAGCATTGGCAAAACTTCTTTTGCGTGCAAATTTTTTTTCTAATCTCATCAAATAATCTAAAAAAAGTATAGGTTGCATACTAGTCTTTAGTACAATGATTGAGTTAAAAAAATCATCCTGGTCTACAAAACCAAATGGAGGATTTTTCAAAATCAATGATGTTTTTAAAAGTTCAACTCTTTTATCTCTTTTAAGGTAATTAAAAAGATGTTCAAACCTTCGTTTGACATCCCCAACATTTCCACCTATTCCAACAGTGGCACGGTAACGATGAGAACTTTTTTCTTTACATACAGTACCAAAACGCAAGCCCCTGATAGTTGATAAACTATCACTTAGCCTACGCTGGATGTACATGTTACTACTTATTAGCTTCTGCAGCTTGCGTTTGAGCTGCTTTTGCCGCTTGAAGTTCATTCATTATTTGTAACATTCCGATCATTGCAAGATGGTAACCAAAAGGACCAAAACCAACAACTGATGATGTACAAACCGGTGCAATCATGTTATCTTTTCTAAACTCTTCACGACGATGGATATTAGAAATATGAACTTCGACAGTTGGAAGATTAACAGCAGCAATTGCATCACGAATAGCTATAGAAGTATGAGTATATGCAGCAGCATTGATAATTATACCATCCGCTTCACCATAACACTCTTGAACTTTATCTACAATTTCACCCTCAAGATTACTTTGAAAAAACTCGATTTCCATCTTATTTTGATCTGCAACATCTTTCATTTGAGCATGAATCTGCTCTAACTTCATTGGACCGTAAATTTGTTGTTCTCTAACACCCAACATATTTAAATTTGGTCCTTGAATTACTACTATCTTCATCTTCTGCCTTTTTATTTAATAGTTTAAACTTTTAAGGAGTTATTTTAGCAAAAGTAATATTAAAAAGAGTTGCAATGTAAAAAAGTGTATAATCTCATTTATATTTATAAATTTAATTTTAAAGAAAAAAGATGCAAATAATATCGCCAA
Organism: Sulfurimonas sp.; assembly: GCA_021648285.1. GTDB lineage: Bacteria > Campylobacterota > Campylobacteria > Campylobacterales > Sulfurimonadaceae > Sulfurimonas. The sequence continues at coordinate 9,034 of JAKITC010000003.1, forward strand.
ATTATATACTAACACCAGAAAAATTACTTTGTGACATGTCGGTTGCTTTTGATAGTACAATCAGAAAAATAGCACCGATTGATGAACTTACAAAAGAGTTTCCAGATGCTGAAATTACGAAACTTAAAAAGAACTCACTTATTATGCCTGGGCTCATAAACGCACATGTACATGTAGAGTTTAGTGGCAATAAAACGGATCTTAGTTATGGTGATTTTATGAGCTGGCTTTACAGCGTGATAGAAAATCGTGAAGATTTAATTAATGACTGTGATGCGAACTGTATGACCAAAGCAATAGACTCTATGCTAGAGTCCGGAATAACTACATTTGGAGCTGTAAGCTCACACGGTATGGACTTGGAGGCCTGCGGGAACGCTAAACAAAATGTTGTCTTTTTTAATGAGCTAATTGGTTCGCAGGCGACTATGGCTGATGCACTTTTTACTGATTTCTTATCTCGTCTTGATGCTTCAAAGAGTGTAAAAAGAGAAGGTTTTTTCCCGGCCGTTGCAATACACTCACCCTACTCCGTTCATCCTGTTTTAATAAAAAAAGCACTGGAAATTGTTAAAAATGAGAAGCTAAAACTAACTGCACACTTTATGGAGAGTCAAGCTGAAAGAGACTGGCTTGATAATAGTGATGGTGATTTTAAAGAGTTTTTTGAAAAATTACTAAAACAAAACTCTGCTGTAAGTAACTCTAAAGAGTTCTTACAACATTTTGATGGAGAGAAAACTCTACTTACACATGTAGTTAAGGCAGATGAGAATGAGTTAAGTACAATAGCTACCAATGGGCATACGGTTATTCACTGTCCTATATCAAACAGACTTCTAGGAAACGGTGCAATTGATTTAACCAAACTAAGCACTAAAAATATAAACTGGATAACTGCAACTGATGGACTAAGTTCAAACTATAAACTTGACCTGTTTGAAGAGATGAAGGTAGCACTTTTTATGCACTCAGAGATGCCTCTTTTAGACTTATCCAAGCGACTTATAGATAGTGTTACTATAAATGCGGCAAAGGCTCTTGGACTAAATACCGGAGAGATAATTGAGGGCAAGAATGCCGACATGTTAGTTTTAGATTTAGATAAGGAACCTAATGATGAGTTAACTATTCATCTAATACTCCATAGATATAATATATCTATGATATATATAAATGGCGAGTTAGTTAAAGAGTAATATCTTTTTTTAAAGTTAAATTTTTACAGCTTAGGTAAAGCATCTTTTTGACACTGCCTCTAACACATCTTACATGTAGTTTTTTTGTTTTCACACTAAAGTGTTGATAATCATCACTCAAACTGACAAACCATGCTGAGACTTTAAAAGCTTTATTTACTGTAGAACTCCAGAAATAATATGATTTATTGGACTCTTTATGATTTACTTTTTGTGAAAACTCCGTTAATTCACTTAAATTTGGTAATCGCCAATCGCTATTTCCGTCATACTCTAAATCTTGGCAATAACTAACCGCATCATCAAATGTAAAAACATAACTTGCCTTCTCTTCTTGCCACTCTAAATTAGCATTTGCAGATATAATAGAACTAAGTAGCAAATATAAAATAAATACTCTTTAAGCTATAATTCCTAAAATCTAAAAAAGGTCTATTTTATGGAATTTATAAAAAAAATATTTTCACCAATAACATCTACACTAAGCTATATTCAAAACCACTTCAAGGCTATGATATTTCTTCTTATACTATTTCTTATTTTTGCACCAAAAAATGATGTAGGTTTCACTCCAAACAATCTCCAGCAAATCAATCTTACTGGTCCAATTATTATGGTTTCAGAAGTTATAGAGCAGATTGACAATGCAACTTCAGACAGCTCAATCAAAGGTGTCTTATTTGTCGTAGATTCACCCGGTGGTGCTGTTGCTCCCTCTATTGAAATAGCGTATGCGATTAAAAGACTTAAAGAGAGAAAACCTGTCGTAGTATATGCGAGTGGAACCCTTGCAAGCGGTGGTTACTATGCAAGTATTTGGGCAAACGAAATCATAGCAAATCCAGGTTCTATGGTCGGTAGTATCGGTGTAATAATGCAGGGTACGAATTTTAGTGAACTTATGAATAAAGTAGGCATTAAATCTCAAAGTGTTCAAGCCGGTAAATATAAAAAAGTCGGTACCGGAGACAGAGAGTGGACATCATACGAAGTCAATGAATTAAACAAAGTTATTAATGGAACTTATGACTTGTTTACAACCGATGTAGCAGAGGCTAGAGGTTTAGATATAAATAAAAGAGACTTATTTGCTAATGCTCATATATTTACAGCTAAGCAAGCTAAGAATGTAGGCTTAGTAGATAGTATCGGTGTTTCTTATGATGCTAAACTGAGAGTAGTTCAGCTAAGTAGAGTAGCTCATCCAGTGTGGAACAACAAAGAGGATAAGTTTGAAAAACTTATGAAAAGACTTTCAGCTACTGTGGCTGTTACTCTTCACACTTATTTTCCATCTATAGTATTAAAATAGATATCGGATTACAATAGTAGCGGTTTTTAAACCTCTACTACAGTAACCACGCTTGCGCTATTTTCAAAAATTCTTCTTACTCTGTCTTGCCATAGGTTACCAAACTCTTTAACTTCATCCTCCGAAGCCATGCCACCCATCATTTTTTGCATAAGTGGTCCCATATTTGGGCTTGGTGCTATTGAAGATGGATCATAAAAAATATCCATACTTTTGCCAGAATCCACTCTTGTAAATCTAGCCGAAGAGTTAATATCTACATTGAAATCCATAAGAGAGTGACGAGCAAATTTTCCAGCTAAACCTTTAAAACCACTTCTGTCAGTAGCGCCTGTAATTTGAGAAACTACATTACTTATAACACCAGCCACTCCATCTTCCAAGTCCTCTTTAAACTCAACCTTAATATTTCCACGAACAGCCAACTCACTTGGATATAATACTTTTAAGGCCTCGGCTGTTATAAGATATGCACCAGCTACCGTTGGACAACTATGTCCTGCCGATTTAACAACATCTAAAAAACTAAACTCATATTTTCCCATCTCAAACGCACCTAAAACATTTGATAATGGATCAACAACTTTTATAACTTCTACTTCATTAAAAAACTCTGGATAATTCATATATACTCCTATATGTCAACTTTTTTAAGCACTTTTGCACTTACGCATACTCTATCACTCTGCGCCTCAAAAATATCATCTATATGTAGAGATGAAATATCAATAACTTTTGAGTCTTGTGAGATTTGTGCAAAACCTTTTTTGCTCTTTAGTCTTGGATGGTTGGATTCTAGCATCTTTTGCAGAGTTATGACTTGATTCTGCGCAATATCAATCTTGCTATCAATGACATGTGGAAACCTGCTTTTAATATTCTCAAGCTCCTTTGAGAAGTTTTGGATTTTAAAAGAAATGCTTTGTGAAAATGACTCTTTTACCTGCATAATCTCTTGAAGATTTTGCGTTATTTTTTTCTCAATAGAGTGCTGAGAATAAGAATTTATGATATGAGCAAGTTCTTGTTCTGCATTAAAAACTTTTTGCGACACTGTCTGCGTAAGTTGGGCTGATATAGAGTCAAGGTACTGATATAGTTCATTTGTGTCTGGCAATATCATCTCCATCGCTGCACTTGGAGTTGGAGCTCTTAAGTCTGATACAAAATCACTGATTACCCAATCTATTTCATGACCTACAGCAGATACTATAGGTGTTTTTGCACTGAATATCGCATCTGCTACTATCTCTTCATTAAATGCCCATAGATCTTCTATGCTTCCACCGCCACGACCAATTACAACAATATCATAATCTTTTTTATCACTAATAAAAATTGCATTTGCTATGGCTGGAGCCGCACTATCACCTTGAACAAGAACATCATAAATATCAATCTCTAAAGCTCTATATCTACTATTTGCAACTCTTAACATGTCTTGTAGGGCAGCTCCTGTTGCAGATGTAATTAGTGCAATTTTTTTAGGAAATTTTGGAAGTGGTTTTTTAATCTCTGGAGAAAAATAACCTTTGTCTGAAAGTTTTTGTTTTAACTGCTCGTATGCTAAAGCCAAAGCACCTTGTCCGGATGGCTGAATAGAAAAACAGTTTATTTGATACTCTCCGCGAGGTTTATAGAGTGTAATAGCCCCATCTAAGATAACTTTTTGACCCTCTTGTAATTGAAATTTTAGCTTCGTAGCATTACCTCTAAACATTACAGCTTTTAAAGTTGAAGAAGAGTCTTTTAGCGTGAAGTATATATGTCCGCTGTTATGGAAGGTTATACGAGAGAGTTCTCCCTCGACCAGTACCCTTGAAAAAGTACTCTCAAGCAGAGTTTTTATCTGCTCGTTTAGCGATGAAACATTTAAAACATGCAAAGTTTCATCCTTTGTAAAAAATTATTTTTTTCTTGCGATTAGAAGAGTTGATATATCCATTGAAAAGCTTTTTGTGTATAACATCTCAAAACCTGCAGTTTCTAATTCTTTTTGCATATTTTCAACTGTTGAGAAATCTTCTATAGAGTTTGGCAGATACTCATATGCTTCTAAGTTTTTAGAGATAAAACCTCCAACTTTTGGCAGAATCCTATTCATATAAAAATCTCTTATCTTCCCAAGAATTGATGGATTTTCATTTTTCATAAACTCTAAAATAACTACAAGACCATCTTTTTTCAAAACTCTGTTAAACTCATCAAGTGCTTTTTCTCTCTCAACAACATTTCTAATTCCGTATGTGATACTTAAAATATCAGCACTTGAATCTTCAAGAGGAATCTCTGTTGCTTTTGATATATGGTAATTAAATTTAGGGTACTTCTCACGAGCTACATTAACCATTCCGTTTGATGGGTCAACTCCAACAATCTCACCTATAGCAATTCCATTGACTTCTGCCCTTTTTTTCCAAAAGTCCATCATATCACCGGTGCCACATGCTACATCAATAATCTTATCCAGAGTATCTTGTCCATAGAACTCATAAGCTAAATCACAAGCTTTTCGTCTCCAGCTTTTATCTACACCCATACTCATAACACGATTAGCTGTGTCATAAGTCGGTGCAATATCATCAAACATCGAGACAATTTTTTCTTGCTTGTGGCTTTGTTGTTCATTCATAATTTATATTTTCCTTTTCATCCACACTATTATATCTTGCTCTTCTTTTTGTATATTTAAAATCTCTAATTTATCATCTTTTTTATCAAAACCACTGTTCCCACCAAGTGTAGGAGCTATATAACATAAATAATAATCAACTATATCAGAAGTTAAGTCAAACATCTTTGAACTTCCTTCAATCATTATGTTTTTATAATTATCCAAGATTGATAGATTATCAGAAATTATTACATTTCTATTTTTAATATCAAATAGAGGAATACTCTCATCAAACTCTTTTTGCTTTGATAGAATCAACACATTCGGTGCTTTTCCATCTACCAATCTTGCATCAAGAGTCGGTCTATCCATTCTAACTGTATTTCCGCCAATTACTAACAGATCGCACACATCTCTCATAGCATGTACATTTACTCTTGACTCTCTTGAACTTATAATTCCATCGTCAGTAGTGCCATTTAATCTCTGTGCCCATTTAAAAAAAACAAATCTTTTTTGATTCCACATGTCAAACGGTTTCAACAGAGCATCACACTCTTTTTTTAAGAAATTATTCTCTACATGTAGACCTGATTTTTTAACAATTTTATTGCCACCTGAGGCTTTTTGATTAGAATCATTTGAACCTACATATAACTGTTTAATTCCCAAAGAAGAGATAAGAGTAGCACAAGATGGTGTTTTTCCTACATGTGAGCATGGCTCAAGGGTTGTGTAAATAGATATTCCGTTAAAACAGTTATTATGATTTTGTAAAAGGAACGCGTGGATATCAGCAGATGCTGTAAGTTCTATGATTTTTTTATCATCTGTTAGTTTAAAATAAGCAGTTTTGAGAGCTTCTACTTCAGCATGAGGAGAACCAGCACGTTTGTGTGCCCCTACGGCTAATATCTCACCATATTTTCCAACAACACTGCAGCCTACTGCCGGATTTGGATAAGTTAAACCTTGATATTTCCAAGCCTCTTTAAGGGCAAGGCTCATATAAAAGTTGTTATCTATTACCATTACACTATCCTATACGGATAAGAAGCAAAGCCCCTTGTCCTGTGTTAATACTAGGTTTTCTTCGGCAGAAAGCTCACACCCCAAGAGTACTTCTTCGTGTTACTCAGGGCGCGCACAGTTATCCGTGCTATCTTACCATTCAAAGTATGTTCTAGCTTTTGAAATTTCTCCATAATCTATAGAGATTTCTTCGCCATCTACTTCTAGAAATATTTTAGAGTCTTCAACTTTACTAAGTGTTCCTCTAATCTTATCTCTTTGTTTTTCTACAGCTTTTAGATTTAGAGAAACTTTTTCTCCAACACTCATTGCAAACTGTTTTAAAGAAGTTAATTTTCTCTCTATACCAGGACTTCCAATTTCAAGTCTATAATCTCCTGAAACTGGAGGAGTTACATCAAGAAGAGGTGAGATCAGATGCGTTAACTCAACACAAGTATCAAGACTAACAGGTTTTCTTTTTCCATCTTCTACTTCTGTTGAAAGTACACCCACTCTATATATAGTATCATCACCTTCACTTACAATTGAAGTGTCAAAAAGCTCTAAATCTACAGACTTTACTAATGAATTAATGTCACTTTCTAGGCTCATTCTTCATCCTTTGCAATACGCTTAAAAAGTTCTTCAAGATTTTGAGACTTTTTTAGTTGTTCGTCAAACTCAAATGTTAACTTTGGAGAGCGAAACCAGCCTTGATCTTTCAAACAAAAAGTCTCTACTATAGGACGAGCTTTTCGCAGTAGTTTTAGATAGTCTCTTTTTTCCTGCTCGCTTAGTGAAGCTGGGTCAAGATAAACCTTTGCATCACTTTTTCCACGAGAACATTTAACTTCAATCACATTTATATCATGCAGTCTTTTGTCGTTTAAACTTCCAAGAGCTTCTGGAATCAATTCTAGTAGAAGTGATTCAGTTCTTTTTAGTTTAATTTGTGCTTCAGTCATAATCTAAAACTCCGATCTTAAAAAGCAAGCTTTTTACAGCTTCATGGGGTTGTAGGGACGTTCTGTCCCTGCCACTATAATGGATTTTATTCATTATAGTGTGTCCTATAATGATACTTTTTGCTCAACTTTTTTAAATGTTTCTATTACATCTCCAGCTACAACATCATCGTAGCCTTTAATCCCAACACCACATTCGTAACCATTTCCAATCTCTTCAACATCATCTTTGAAACGTTTAAGAGAAGTGAGTTCACCCTCATGAATAACAACACCATCACGGATAACACGAACAAGGCCACCGCGGATTAGTTTACCATCAACAACGATACAACCGGCAATCATTCCTTTTGGTGTTTTGAATGTCTCTTTTACATCTGCTTGACCGGTATTTTCTTCTTTATATTTTGGAGCCATCATACCAGTTAACATACCAGTTACATCATCAAGAAGTTGATAGATAATAGAGTAGTTTCTGATTTCAAGATTTCTCTGTTTAGCAAGTGCTTTAACCGCACCAGTTGGACGGATATTAAAACCAAGAAGAACACAGTTTTCACTAGCGCTTGCTAATTCAACATCATTCTCTGTAATTCCACCAACACCAGTAGAGATAACTTCAACTTTTACCTCTTCATTTCTTAGCTCATTCAGTGAAGACTTAAGTGCTTCAAGTGAACCATGAACATCTGCTTTAAGAACGATTTTAAGAGATTTAAGTTTACCCTCTGCAATCATAGAAGTCATATCTTCTAAAGTTGATTTTTTAGAGTGAGAAAGCTCTTTATGTCTGTCGTATTCGTGACGTTTTAGAGCATACTCTTTAGCCTCTTTATCACTATTCATAACTGTCATAATTTCACCTGATGCAGGAACTTCATTAAGACCAGCCACTTGTGCAGTATGACTCGGAGAAAGAGTTTTAATTTGCTTATTGTTTTCATCAATAAGAGCTTTAACACGTCCATGTGCACTACCACAAACAACATAATCACCGACTTTCAGAGTACCGTTTTGAACAATTACAGTAGCAACAGGACCACGACCTTTTTCTACTGAAGACTCAACAACAGCAGCCTTTGCTAGGGTATTTACATTAGCTTTAAGCTCCAAAGCATCTGCAGTTAACAGGATATTTTCAAGTAAATCATCTATCCCCATACCGCTTTTTGCAGATACTGGAACAAATTCTATATCTCCACCCCAATCTGCTGGATTCATACCGCGTTCAGCCATCTGACCTTTTACTAAGTCTGGTTGTGCAGTCTCTTTATCCATTTTATTTAGCGCAACAATAACTGGAACACCTGAATCTTTAGCTAACTTAATAACCTCTTCTGTTTGAGGTTTAACACCGTCATCAGCGGCAACAACAATAATAATAATATCTGTAATATCAGTACCACGCTGACGCATATGTGAGAATGCTGCGTGACCCGGAGTATCAATAAATGTAATTGCTTTATCATGTTGTTCAATCGTATAAGCACCGATATGCTGAGTGATTCCACCAGCTTCACTATCGGTAACCTTAGCATCTCTAATTGCATCTAAAAGTGAAGTTTTACCATGATCAACATGTCCCATTATTGTAATAACTGGCGGTCTCTCAGTTGCATCAGGATCTTCTTTAATATCTTGTACAGCATGCGTAAATTCATCTTTAGGGTCAATTATTGTTACTTCAACATCAAACTCTTCACTTAGAATTTCAATCTCATCATTACCTAAAAAATCATTTTTAGTCATCATCATACCAAGGTCAAAAAGAACTTTAATGATGTCTGACATTGGACGGTTTAGTTTCTCAGCAAACTCATAAACACGAATATCTTCAGGAATCTCAACATGAGTTACAACTACATCTTCTTGAGTTGCTTTGGCATATTTTTTTCTCTTATCACGAGAGACTTTTCTACCTCTTGGCGCTGCTTTTTTATTTGCATTTCTACCGGCAGGTTTAGGAGCTCTAGGTTTTCTAGGTTGCTCAGGCATCATCTCTTTGCGCTCAGTAGAGTTTAAATCAAGCAAAGTTACTTGACCATCTATATCCATTGATACGTCCAACATTGAACCGCCAAAGATGTCTATCTTTGTGCCTTGCTCTTGTTTTTTAGCTGCTGCAGACACTTTTGCTTTTTTCTTAGTTGTCAACTCTTCTAGAGCCTCTGCACTCATTTTTCCATATGATGATACTGAAGCTTGTTTTACAGGAATACTATAAGCCACTTCTTCAACTCTTGGTTTCTTCTTTTTAACAATCTTGAGCCCAGTTCTTTTGATCGCTGTTCTTGCAGGCTGAACAATTTTTAAAGTAGTTTTATTTTCAGGAGCTTTTTCATCTTTTACTTCTAACTTTTCAACCTTTTCAGGCTTAGATTCTTCCTCTTTTTTTTCTTTTGGAGTATCTTTTTCAGTCTCTATTTTTTTAGTTTTTTCTTCAGGAGTCTCTTTAAGAGTATCACTTTTTGCTTTTGTGGGTGCTTTTGTCTCAGTTACAGGTGATTCTGCAACTTCGCCATTAATAATAAAATTTGCTAACCCCTCAGCTTGTTCCATTGTTACTGAACTTTGTGCTGACTTTACTTCAATATCCATCTCCAAAGCTTTTTTAATAACATCTTTTGAAGCGATACCAAGTTCTTTGGCAATTTCGTGTACTTTAACTTTTTCTGTCATCAGTGATGATCTCCTTTAGTGTGTTCAAAAATTTATCTTTATCTGGACTTTTGCATTGACGCATAAGTGCTTTTAAAACCTTCTTTTGGTCTTCAAGACAAAGTTTACATAAATAAAAACTTCTACCATTGTCCTTAAAAAGACTAAGTTGTGCATTTTCACACTGAAGTCTAATAAGTTTACCCTGTATCTCTCTTTGTTTGCAAGATATACACATTCTAAGAGGTTGGTTAAATTTTTTCGCCATTATATCTAAAATTTCCTTGATTTAATAGAAGATAGTGTCAACTTATCTCTCTATAATGAGTCCGTCATTATCAAAATTTAATACTTTTACCGTAAAATCTGGAAATTTTTGAGTTAATTTGTTTGCAATCATTGCTGAATCTTCATCATAAGCCATCGAAAAGAATGTAGAACCGCTACCTGATAGTGTACTCATCAATGCTCCACTTTCGTATGCTATTTTTTGCACACTAAATAATTCTGGTAGGATTTTCATTCTGGCTTTTTGATGAAATCTATCTTGAGATGCCAGTTTTAAAATTTCCCAATCTTCATTAAAAAATGCAGCAACACTTAAGGCTGTATGTGAAAGATTGTAAACTGCATTTTCTTTTGAGTAAGACTTTGGAAGAAGTGTTCTTGCTTTTGCCGTACTCATAGGCTTATTTGGAATTACCACAATCGCTTTTATATAGTCAGGTAAATGTTTTTTCTGAGAAAACACTTTTCCTTTTTCTACCGTAGCTGCATTAAAGCCGCCCATAACTGCAGGAGTTATATTGTCTGGATGCAATTCATAGACTAACGCATGATTAAGAATTCTTCTTTTAGACACCCTTATACCGGCTGCTTCATGAGCACTTGCTACTGCTGAGACGATTACTGCAGAAGAACTTCCAAGACCTCTTGACATCGGAATTTTGTTGTAAAATGTAAATTTAAAATTTTGTCTTTTCCTGGTCAACCTGTTGTAGTGTTCATTAAAAATACTGACAAAAAGATTATTACCTTTAAGTCTAGGATTATTTTCGCCCTCACCTTTTATGCTTACACTAAAAAAATTTGATGGATGAAACTCAACTCTGTTTCTTAAATCAACTGCTAACCCTAAAGAATCAAACCCCGGTCCAAGGTTTGCGCTGGTTGCCGGTACACTTATTGTCACTTTTTTCCTTTTGAACAACATCTCATATAATCTCAACAAAGTCAAAATTATATTCAGTCACTAAAGCTTTGCCTATAGCGAGAGGAAGTTTTTAACTTCCCACAGCACCTATACAATAAAGTGGCGTGGCTATTGTGCCAAACTCATTATAATCAAGCACATCAGGAAGCCTAAAACTAGCTTCTGGTGCTATTTCTAATTTTTGAGTTTTTATTTCTGATGAAATTTTAACAAAAAATAGCTTTCCAATCGCTTTTATTGGTTTATTTTCATTAAAAGAAAATGCATCTGTCGCAAATAGTGGTATATTTTTTAAAATACTTATTGATTTTAGGAAAATATATGCAACTTTTATGGCCATAAAACTACCTGGTCCATTTGCATAAAAAAGCTTTGTAATATTATACTTGATTGAAAGTTCCCTGTATATTTTAGGCAGTACTTCTGAGCTTTTTTCTTCATTTACTATAGTATCAATCAACTTGTTGTCTTTATATACTCCTATCTTAATAGGAGAAGACAGAGCTATAAAAACTAAATCAACACTCTTAGGCATACGCTTTTTCTAACTCTTTTGTCTTCTCACCAATAAGTTCTACAACTTCATAGTTGTCCGCATCTTTTAAAAGTTCAAGTGTAAGTTTATGATTCAAATCATGACTTCCCGCCATAGCCTCGTAATTACCGACAAAATTCATACCTATCAGTGCCATATCACCAATAGCATCTAAAATTTTATGTCTTACAAATTCATCAGAAAATCTTAAACCCTCTGGGTTCAAAACTTTTTTCTCATCTAAAACTACAGCATTTTCTAGAGAGCCACCAAGTGCCAAACCTTTTGAACGCAGATATTGAACCTCATGTAAAAATCCAAAAGTTCTGGCTCTGGAGATCTCATCTTTGTAGTTTTGTTTAGAGAACTTTAAAATATAATCCTGTTGTTGTATAACCGGATGCGGGAACTTAATAGTAAAACTATACTGTAAGTCAGATGAAGGAGACAATTTTACATATTTATCTCCCTCTTGCACAACTATTTCTTTTTTAATTCTCATAATTTTTTTAGGTATTTCCAGCTGTATAATACCTGCTTCATCCAAAAGCATACAAAAACTAGCACTACTTCCGTCCATAACAGGAATCTCATCTGCATCAACAATAATTTTAAGGTTATCAATTCCATAAGCATATACAGCAGAAAGCATATGTTCAATGGTAGATATTACATATCCTTCTTTTCCTATAACAGTTGCCATTTTAGTGTCAACCACATTTTCAGGAATAAGAGGAATTGCAACGTCAACATCACTGCGATAAAATATAATTCCACTATTTTCTCTTAATGGCTCTAGTCTTAACCTAACTGCGGAACCTTTGTGAAGACCAATTCCAAGCAGTTCTACAGCTTTTTTAATAGTAGTTTGATACATGTTATTTGTCTCCTTTATCAAAGAAATAAATTCTTTTATAAATTCTTATCGGTAAAAAATATTTCATTTACTGCCCTCTGTCTATAATCTCTTTGGCACTTTTTATTACATCACCAATATTCAGTTTCATCCAAGTACTATCCATCCATTCTGCAGGACGAACTTCAATACCCTGAATCAAAACTCCAAAGTGTAAATGATCTCCCATAGCATATCCGCTTTTGCCTGTGTTAGCCATATAGGCACCAGCTTTTATTGAGTCACCTCTACTAACATTAATTGATGAACAGTGACCATAAAGTGTATACAGCCCTAAACCATGATAAACTATCGGCATATTTCCATACAGTCCGTTATAATCAGCAAAAACAACATCCCCACCATTTTGCGGTTTAATTTTTGCCATTGCATTACTAGCCATATCTAAGCCCAAATGGTATGATTCACTTATATACTCTCCATTGTAAAAATACTTTCTATGATCACCAAAATGAGCAACTATAGCTGCATTTTTAAGGGGGTACATCTTATTTATCTTAAAATCACTAACCATATCATCAGAAACATTAGATGTTATTTCATGAATTAATTTTTCATTTTTTGCTCTAACATCTTCATTTATAATTTTAAACTGCTCAATTCGATCAGTAACACCTTGAGTCTCTGCAAACTCCTCAGCAAGCTCAGCAATTTTTCCATTTAAAAACTTATCACTAATTTTAATATTTGACGATCTATATTTTTTATCTTTTAAATATAATGGAACGCTTGTTTTTGATATATTTTTAGCGCGATCTTTAGCAACTATAGTGGCGCTAAAAGTTGATTCAGTAATAGGCCAAGCAAGTAAAGATACATAGTAACCTTCTTTATAAAATGGCTGTGGTTTAAATTTTTTTCCAAAATTCGTTTGGATATAAATATCTTTTAAATTATCATCACTTGCCTTAAATATCACAAGTGCTGCTCCACCTTTTTTAATCTTATATGAATGAGAAACAGTACTTAGCTGTGGTTTTTTTCTGTCTACTATCAGTTTATACTCGATAGCAGTATTGTTTCCATTTAAAAAATTCCATTTACTGTTATCACTCGCCTCTACTAATATTTTTATATATTTATCTCTCATTGCATAAGCACTTTTTGGTGGTTCAACCTTTACTTGTACAGACTTGTTTATAACCATAAAATGCTCATTATGCAGAATTGTATCTCCACTGCTGCTTTTTAAAATAACCTTATATGATTTTAATCCGCTTACATCATCAATAGAAATATCAAGGGGTGTTTTTAAATTCCAGTAACCATTGTTTTTCATTGTAATTTTAGGAATATCTCTCTCAAACATCTCAGAACTATATACATAAACAGCTCCTATAATAATCACAGCAAATAAAAATAACGCACCAAATGAAGATTTTCCTTTTCTCAAACTATATTTCCTTCTTAATTAAATTTAAAATTTTTTCTTTTATATCTTGTATATCTGTTTCACTGCCAGTATCAAAACCAGATCTACTAGTGTGTCCACCACCGCCAAAAGCAGATGCTATCTTTGAAGCATCAACTTTTGTGTCCGAACGTATAGAGCCTTTTATAGTTAAATCACTATTTTGTCTTACAAGTACTGCAACTTCTACATGTGCAAGAGACATTGACTCTTCTAAAGCTAGTTCACAATCTACTCCAAGAGCCCCAGTTGCCATCATCTCTTCATCAGTAACACAGAAAAAAGTAACTCTTGCATCACACTCCAGAGTCATATTTTTGAACATGACTCCTTTAAGTCTTAAAGCTGCAAGCGACATACTTTTCATTATGTTCTTATTGCAAATTTTAAACTCTGCACCACACTCTATCAACTCCCCAATCAGAGCAAATGTTGTACCATTTACATTATCATCCATAAAACCATTGGAATCATCTAATAGTCCTACGTACAATGCTGTTGCCATTTTTGGATTTATCTTAATACCGTTTTCTTTAAAAAAGTTATACAACACTTCTGTAGTACTTATAGCATTCGTTTGTACTAGATTAATCATTGCAAAATCAATGTTACTCTCATGATGGTCTATATTTATCAATTCACAATCTAACTCTACCCCTAATCTTTTTATGTGAGCACAATCCAATGAAATAGCTAAATCAACAGAACCTGGAAACGAATCCCTAATTTTGTCAAACCAGGGTATAAAAGATAATTTTTTAGATATATCTTTAGTTTTACAATACCATGAAACCTTTTTATGCTTTTGAAGCAAGTACGTGTACATAGCGCTTGCACTAGAAATAGAGTCTGCATCAGGATTGACATGTGAAATAACTACAATATGTTTAGCACTATCTATTTTATTTATTATTTCATTCATTTTTTTATCTTTTTTGAGATTATATACTATTTTTTATTCATTTTATAAACATAGGCCAATACTTCTGCAACTGCAGCAAAAAGTTCACTTGGAATTGGCTTATCAATTTCTACTTGAGCATACAGACTACGTGCAAGTGGTGGATTTTGAACTACATGTACATTGTTTTCACGAGCTATTTTTTTAATCTGTTGTGCTATATTATCCATACCTTTTGCTACAACTACAGGCGCATTATATTTTTCTTCGTCATACTTGATGGCCACAGCATAGTGAGTTGGATTTGTTATTACTACATCTGCATTTGGAACTTCAGACATCATTCTTTTTTTTGAAGCCTCCATCTGAATTTGACGAATTTTTGCTTTAATCATTGGATCCCCATCCATATTTTTCATCTCATCTTTAATCTCTTGCTTACTCATCTTGAGTCCATCAAAATACTGTTTTCTTACTATTACAATATCTATAATCGCAAAAATAAAAATAATCAAAAGCATAACAAATGCAATAATCAACATTTTATCTTTAAGCCAGTCCAGTTGATCATCAAGGCCAAAAAGAGCAACTGTTGGAAGTTCCATAATAAATATAAAGAAAAATACAAAACCTATCCCCAAAGTAGTAAAAGACTTAAAAGTTATCTTTACGCCTTCAATAATTTTTTTCATAGAAAATAGATTTTTAGCTCCCTTTATCGGGTTAATTTTTTTAAAGTCTGGCATTATCGCTTTTGTTGTAAATAAAAAACCAAATTGAGAAAGGGCTGCGATAACACCGGCGATTGCAACAGCAATAGCCATTGGCATAACAATCAGAAGAAACTCTCTGATGGTTATTATGGCTATATCTATCAACATTGCTCTATCAAGATGCATACCTAAAAGTGAAAAATAGTATTTAAAAAGAAGAATCATATGAGAACTCATATATGGGAAAAGTAGTAAAAAAGCTAAGATTGCTACAAATAGTGTAACAACTCCGGAAGCATCTTGTGATTTTGGGACATTGCCCTCCTTTCGGGCATCCTCAATCTTCTTATCGGTGGGTTCTTCGGTCTTTTCCTGATCATCAGCCATAAAAGAAAAACCTCAATATTGTAATTTATTAACTCCACCGGAGTTAAACTTTCAGGAATGCTAACCAATGGCATTCTCCGTTATAAGTCGCCACAGCGGCGCCAACGAGTAAAAGGAACTTGTTCCTTTTACGGACTAATCAGTGATTTTCATCGATAAATCAATCCAATTTGCTTGATGGATTAGTGAACCGCTGCTTATAGCATCTACACCACTTTTTGCATAAGACTCAATTGTTTCAAGTGAAATATTCCCACTTGCTTCTAAAAGTACATGTGAAAAATTTTCATCTCTATAATTCACAATTTCAATTATCTGTGTAGGAGTCATATTATCACACATTACTATATCACAGCCAGAGGCAAAAGCCTCTTTAGCAATACCGAATGTTTCAGCCTCTACTTCTATTTTTGAAGTGAAAGGAATCTGCTTTCTTGCTTTAGCAATATACTCTTTTAAATTTTTTATAGTTTTTAAATGAGTGTCTTTTATCATCAAAGAATCATCCAAGCCCATACGATGATTAACTGCACCGCCACATCTAGTAGCATACTTCTCAAACACTCTTAAAAGCGGTCTTGTTTTTCTTGTGTCTAAAAGTTTAACACCATACGGCTCTATAATCTCTGCATATTTTTTTGTAAGTGTAGCAATAGAACTTGCATGAAGAAGCATGTTTAAAAGTGTTCTCTCTATTTTTAAAACTGTGTGAGAATCACCACGAACAATTGCTAAAATATCATTCTTTTTAAAGCTATCACCGTCTTTTTTGCCCCAAACAACTTCAAAGCCTTCTAAGTCGGCTAAAACATCTATATATTTTTGACCGGCAAAAACTCCATCACTTTTTGCAATAATATCAGCTTTTGCATCTACGCTCGGTTCAACCAAGGCATACAAGTCACCGCGACCGACATCCTGAGCAAGTGAAGCTTTTACAAACTCTTCTATCATAACGCCAACATTCTATCTAATGCAATTTTTGCCCACTTTTGAGTATGCCCATCTATTTTTATCTCATTTAGAGGTTCACCCTCGTCAATAGACTTCAGTATGTCATATACATCTTGAAGAGTTGTCTCATTCATAGTCGGGCACTCCGGTTTTGTAGAAGAGAGAACATAAGTGTTTTTTGGACGAAGACGGTTAACTAGATTGAACTCTGTTCCAACGGCAACTTTTTGATCCTCTGGCAACTCCGTAATGTATCTGATAAGTTGAGAAGTTGAACCAACAAAGTCTGATGCATCACAAATGGAAGGGTCACACTCAGGATGAACAGCTATCAAAATACCAGGGAATTTTTTACGGTAAAAATTTATATCATCTACTGAGAAAAGCTGATGAACAGAACAAAAACCGTTAAAACAAATAATATCTGATTCAGCAAGGTTAGTTCCGTCACCAAGAACACAAGATTTCAATCCCATCTGATTTGCTATGTTTTGACCTAAACATCTATCTGGAACAAAAAGAATTTTTTTACCCTCTTTTAGTGCAGTTGTTATGATTTTTTTAGCATTTGAACTTGTACAGACCATGCCGCCCATCTCGCCTACTTTTGCTTTTACTTCTGCATTTGAGTTTATGTATGTGATTGGTAAAATATTTTCATTTGGTATGCCTGCATCGTTTAGAGCTTTCACAGAGACATTAAACTGGGCACCGTCAATCATGGTCGCCATAGCACAACAAGCAACTTTTGGCATAACTACACATTTGTGAGGCGATAGCACTTTTACACTCTGACCCATAAATCCAACACCGCAAAACACTACAAATTCAGAATCATCAACCATAGTCTTCTGTGCCAGTTCTAGTGAATCCCCTGTAATGTCACCAATCTCAAAAACTTCATCTCTTTGGTAAAAGTGTGCAACAACAGTTACATCCAACTTTTTTTTATATTCGTTAATTTTATCTTTTAATTGTTCAGTTGTAAGCTGCAAAAAATGTCCTTATTTTAAATAATTGTGTAATTATATCGAAAATAAAAAATAGGTTTGTTTCTTTTGACATAACGAAAGTACTTTTATAAGTTTTACTTATTTTCTTTCAATTTATACCAAAGTTAGATATACTACCTAGATATTCAAATTAAAAGGGGTTTTATTATGAAAATATTAATTTTGCTGTTGTCCTTCTCTACTCTCATTTTTGCAGCATCTGCAAAAAGAACTGTCTCATTCGTTTGTAATGAGTGCCATGGAGAAAGGATGGATGAAAGCGGTATGGGTGTATCTAAAGCACCAATTTCTCTTTCTCAGTCAGAGATACTAACCGCTCTAAAGGGTTACAAAAGTGCTAGAAGAAGTGAGTATGGAATGGGTAACACAATGACTGTTGTATTATCAGATTATAATGATAATGATTTAAATGATTTATCTAAATATATACCAACTTTAAAATAAATTTTATATGCTTGTAATATATGTGATATCCCCGACATATTTTTCATCAGGTGCAGATGCATAAAAATTTCTAAGTATGAATAAGTGTAGCAGGATCACATTTTATAAAAAGTATACCTTTAAAAAATAAATCTTTTTATTGATTTTTTAGATAAGTAAAATTGAACCCTCTGATTAATTCATAAGCTAGACTCCAAATCAAGTTTGGAGTGACGATAACTCCGTTATTCTGGACTTGATCCATAATCTAATATCTAATATCTAATTATTCAGAAAATACAATTATTTTACAAACTCAGGTGACTTCTGATATTAAATTGATGAACTTTATTCGTTTAAAATACTTATTTTTCTGAAAGCCCATTCAAAAAAGCATCAATAGTTTCATCTATAACATTACTAGTATCAAATTTCTTTATCATATAACTCTCAGTATAACCATCAGCAAGTTTATTAAATAATATAGCAATATGTTTATAATCAAGCTTATCATTTTTTAGGACCTGCTCAAATTGTTTTGCTAAAAACTCATAAACAGCATCCATTGGATGATGAGTATCTGCATTTAATTTATGAAAGAAAAACGGGTCATTATTCAGGGTGTATTCTATCGATCTTCTATTTTTTATAAAAGGTTCATATTTATATTGCAAATATAGTTTCAAATTAAATATTGGGTCATCAATTGAAGCATCATTTATTTTTTTTATAAAGCTATTGAGTTGATATGCTATATACTCAAAATACAAATTTTCTTTCGTATCAAATACTTTATACAGTGTCCCTACTGAAATGTCTAATGCTTTTGCTAAATCTGATATTTTAGAATTTTCATAACCAAACTTCTCAAAACAATTAGCAGAAGCTTTTATATATAATTCTCTCTTTATCTTTTTAATTTCTTGGGTTACTTTATTAGGCATATGTAATAGTATCATTTAAGTCCATAAAATAGAATAAGAAGTTTAAAACTATAACTTAATTCATTTTTAAACAATTATAATGTACAATTTGAAATACTTATCTTTTCAAAGAGGATATTATGAAAAAAACAACATCATTAAGTTTAGGCTTTGCCTTTATTATAATGAGTTATACTCTATTTCGTTCCAAAAGGTAAAGTGCCTTACTGGGCTAATTGGCATCTGTTAGGTCCTTCAAAAAAACTGTATGGAGATATTCATACTACATCAAGGTTACATTACTTATTTTTTGGAATATTACATATTTTCTATAATTGGAAAACTATTGTAAGTTATATGAAAAATAGAATGAGAAAGGTTTCGTTTACAAAAACAGAGTTTCTTATAGCTTTGAGCATAAATTTAATTTTTCTAGTTGGAACTCGCTTTATGACACAACCCTTTAAAGTTTTTTTTAGATTTACAAGATGAAATAAAAGATAGTTGGAGTAAAGAGTATGGAGAACCACCTTATAGACAGGCAGAGGAAACAAAACAAGGAGTATTTTGTAAAAAGATGAACATAGATTATAAAAAAACAAGTAAAACATTAAATTCTAGAAAAATTATTTTCAATGAAAATGATAGCTTATTGATTATTGGAAAAAACGACAATATTAGTTCTAGTTATATATACCAGATAATAAATAGAAGTGATTCGACTAAAAAACATATTGATATATCACCAAGCTTAGGAAAAAAAACACTCCAAGACTTGAGTGACTTGAAAAAGATTGATTTAGGTAAATCAATCACTTTTTTAAAGGCAAAAGGTTTTATTGATGTTAGTGCTGATATGAGAATTAAAGAGATAGCTAATGAGCTAAATATAATGCCGATTGATGTGTATAAAATGTTGAAAAATGAAGCTTAATTTACAAAAAAATCTATTTGGAGGTATGACAGCTGCAATTATTGCTCTACCTCTAGGTTTAGCATTCGGTGTAGCAAGTGGATTGGGTGCGACAGCTGGAATTTATGGAGCAATAATCTTAGGATTTTTTGCTTCACTTTTTGGTGGAACACCTACTCAAATCTCTGGTCCGACTGGACCTATGACTGTAGTTGTTGCGACCGCTGTTGTAACTCTACATAATGATATTGGATTATTGGCTTCAACTATTTTACTAGCTGGTTTTTTTCAAATCTTATTTGGACTCTCAAAAATAGGTAAATTTGTTCAGTATATTCCATATCCTGTAATATCTGGTTTTATGAGTGGTATCGGTATAATAATCATAATATTACAAATAAATCCATACTTAGGTTTATCTAGTGATGCTTCTGTAATTCATATACTCTTATCACTTCCAGCAAACATAGATAAAACAAATGGTGAAGCTTTTATTATAGCTACTGCTACCCTTATCATTATGTTTTTTACACCAAGTAAAATTGCCAAAGTTATACCAACTCCACTTATCGCACTTGCCATTATTACCCCACTAAGTATATATTTGAATTTTGATATAGAAACTATTGGTGAAATTCCATCAACTCTTCCCTCTATTGTTCTACCCAATATAGATATTGAACACTATGTTCAAATTATTTCAATAGCTTTCACTTTAGCCATTTTAGGAACAATAGATACTCTTTTAACATCAATCGTAGCAGATTCAGTTACTGGAACTAAACATAAACCAAATAGAGAGTTGATAGGTCAAGGTATTGGTAATTCTATTTGTGGACTCTTTGGAGCGATTCCAGGAGCTGGTGCTACTATGAGAACCGTTATAAATGTCAAAAGTGGTGGTACAAATAAAATATCTGGTATAACACATGCCCTAATTCTTTTAATTACTGTTCTGTTTTTTGCTCCTTTGGCATCTCAAATCCCTTTGGCATTATTAGCGGGTATTTTGATAAAAATTGGTATTGACATTTTAGATTATAGATTTTTATCAATTTGGAGAGAGAGTCCAAAATATGATTTAAGTGTTATGTTAGTTGTATTCTTTATAACAGTTTTTATTGACTTGATTACTGCTGTAGGAGTTGGGATAGTATTGGCTTCACTACTAATAGTTTATAGAATAACAAAAGAGACAAGCATAACCTTAGCAGATAGTAGCAGTGAAGATGTAAATACGAAATATAACTTAATAGATAAAAAAATACGAGTTATTAAAATCAATGGTGCTTTCTTCTTTGGTTCTAGTACCGCTTTTGAGGGTATAGCAAACTCTATTTTAGATACTAAAATTATTATTATTGATATTTTTAATGTTCCTTTTATGGATATAACAGCAATTTTTACATTAAAAGATTTAATTTCAAAACTAAAATCTAACAATATACAAGTGAAAATCATAGCCAAAGAGAGTGACAAAACTCAACTTTTAAAATTAAATAAAACTCATATCTTTGATGATGTTAAGTTCTATTACAATACGGAGAAAGCTCTTGAAATGATATATGTAAGTTCTGCTTTTAGCACTGTTTGTAACTATAAATAGCCATGGATATATAAATTGAAAGGAATAAAAAAGTGAAAAGAATAGTTATTAAAGTAGGGAGCAGTATTTTAACAGAAACAACAAATATTGCAAAAGAGAGGATGTTAAATCTAGTCTCTTTGATAGCTGATGTTAGAAAAAAATACGAAGTAATACTTGTATCATCTGGTGCAGTTGCCGCTGGATATACAGCTCTTCAATTAGATAGAAATATCCCCACAAGTAAAAAAGTTTTAGCTTCTGTTGGGCAACCCATCCTTATGAGTAGTTATAAAAGTAAGTTTGATATTTTTAATGTAAATATCTCTCAAATCCTTTTAACAGAAGAAGACTTTGATTCTCGTGTACATACAAAAATTGTACAAGATATTATTGATAGAACACTAAAAAATAATATTTTACCTATTGTAAGTGAAAATGATATTTCAACAACTCCTGAACAACTTTTTGGAGATAATGACCAACTCTCAGCACATGTTACTTACTTTACAGGTTCAAATATGCTTGTAATTTTGAGTGATATTGATGGATATTATGACTCTAATCCTAAAGATAATCCTAAAGCAAAAATAAAAAAAATCGTAACTGAAATAAAAAAAGAAGAGTTAGAACAAAGCCATACTCCAAATTCTAAATTTGCAACAGGCGGGATAGTTACAAAACTTAAAGCCGCTCAATATATTATGAGTAAAAATAGAGAGTTGTTTTTATGTAGTGGTTATGACTTATCATCTGCGAGAGAGTTTTTAATAGAGTGTACTCATAATAAAGGGACTCTCTTTACAGCTAAAAAAGACCAAAGATTATAAAATATAAATATTTTAGCAATAGACAAGAAAGATAATACTCATAGTCAAGCTGTTGAGATTAAACCCACTACATTTGATTTAGCTAAATTAACCTATTCTCAGAAACCTTATAATTTCAGTAAAAAGTAATATCTATTTTATATGCTTGTAATCATATATAAAGTAAGATGTCACAAATATTCATACCAATCAAAGTGAAATACTTGCACTCTGGTTGGTATCACAAGGTAATCAATGGATTTTTTATTTAACACAAATGTTCAGTTTTTTATATCTGCATATCTTATCGGTGGTATTCCCTTTGGTCTGCTTCTAGCTAAAAAGTTTGCCGGAGTAGATATTAAGGCTAGTGGCAGTGGCAGCATCGGTGCTACAAATGTTCTTAGAGTTGTAAAAGAGACTAACCCATCTTTGGCTAAAAAACTTGGCGTTGCGACTTTAGCTCTTGATGCTATAAAAGGTGTTTTAGTATTAACTGTTGCATATTTTGTCGGTGTCAGTGAAGCTACACTTTGGGGCATAGCACTTTTGGCTGTTGTTGGTCACTGCTTTTCACCTTACTTGAACTTTGAGGGCGGAAAAGGTGTTGCAAGCGGGATGGGTGTTATGATGTTCATGCTTCCTCTTGAGACTATAATTGCACTTGTTGTTTGGGCTGTTGGAGCAAAGGTTATCCGTATCTCTTCACTATCATCACTTACAGCCTTATCTGCTCTTATAATTGCCAGTTTTATTATTCATCCGGATATGGCTCACGCGCCTGTTATTCTTATTGGTTTTATTCTTTTTTACAAACACATTCCCAATATTATCCGTCTTGTTAAGGGTGAAGAAAAAAGAGTGGTGTAATTACTATTATGATTATACATGTAGAAGATTTAAAGTTCCAATGCATTATTGGAATTCTAGATTTTGAGAGAATTAAATCGCAAGATATTATAGTAAACCTTACAATTGACTATAATAATGAAAATGGCTTCATAAATTATGCCGATATTGTTCAAATTGTTAAAGAAAATATGGTTAAAAGTGAATTTTTACTCATAGAAGATGCTTTAGATAGCCTAAATTTAAAGTTAGTTAAAGAATTTTCTTCCATTAAAAGCCTTGATTTAAAGATAACAAAACCATCGATTCTACCCGATTGCAAGGTAAGTGTAAGCAATTGTTACAAATCTTAATCTTAAAATTTTGTTAAATTTTTATTAAAATAAATTGAATTTTTCTTTAAAGTTAGCTAAAATTATGCTATCATTCCGCAAAAATATTTACATATAGGACATAAATTATGCGTATTCTTATTATAGAAGATGAAGTAACATTAAACAAAATGCTTGCTGAGGGACTAAAAGAGTTTGGTTACCAAAGTGATGTAGTAGAGACTCTAAAAGATGGCGAGTACTACTTAGATATCCGTAACTATGACTTAGTACTTATGGACTGGATGCTTCCAGATGGAAACTCTGTTGATATCATCGGTGATATTAAAACTAACACTCCTAAAACCACAGTAATAGTTTTATCTGCAAGAGATGATAATGACAGTGAGATTGAAGCACTGAGAAGTGGTGCTGATGATTATATTAGAAAACCATTTGATTTTGATGTTCTAGTAGCTAGAATAGAAGCTCGCCTTCGTTTTGGTGGTTCAAACATCATTGAAATAGAAGATTTAACAATCAATCCTGAAGAAGAAAAAATCACTTATAAAGAGCAGGATATAGAGCTTAAAGGTAAACCTTTTGAGGTTCTAACTCACCTAGCTCGTCATCGTGATCAAATCGTATCTAAAGAGCAACTTCTTGATGCAATTTGGGAAGAACCGGAACTAGTTACTCCAAATGTTATTGAAGTAGCAATTAATCAAATTAGACAAAAAATGGATAAACCATTAGGTATTACAACTATCGAGACAGTTCGTCGTCGTGGTTACCGTTTTTGTTTTCCAAAAGAAATAAATTAGATTATTCCCGATAAGGGAATAATCCCTTATCTCCGCTTGCACCGCTGTGGTAACTCATCGTGGAGAATGCCATTGGTTAGCATTCCTAGAAGCTAGAGCTTTAAAAAGCTCAAATTTTATATTTAAACAACAACCCTTTTCTTACTGAATTAGCTATAATTACAAATATTTGTTTTATAGGTAAAAAAATGTTCTCAAAAAGAAGTATCAGACAAAGCTTTCTAATTCAACTCATTTTCGCTTCGGCCTCACTTATATTTATATTCTCATCAATACTTTATTTTTACATTGAACGTTCAATATTTGAAGAGAAACATCAAGAACTTCTAAACTATGCAAAAAATATAGCACATGATGAGTCTCTATATGGTACAGATATGCCTTCACCTGATATTTATTTAGGGCTTAATGTTGAAGTCATACAACTAAAAAAAATACATTCAGGTGAAGATCTATATGAAACTACAAAAGGAAAAAAAGTATATCTAACAGCTATACACCCATTTAACATTGATGAGCTAAGTTACCTAAAAATAACTAAAGAGATAACAGGCACAAAAAAGCTGTTGGAAAAAATACTTAATTACCTTTTTATCATAAATATTGCCGGTTTTTTACTTGTCGTAATTTATGCCATTGGATTGTCAAAAATGCTTGTATCTCCTGTTAAAACTCTAAGTAAAAAATTATCAGACATGAATGAGCACTTGATGAGACCTATTAAAATAGAAGAACTACCTGAGGAGTTTGAACCTTTAGGTATCACAATTAATCACCTCATTGCAAGAATTCAAAACTTTGTTAAGTATCAAAAAGAACTATTTATCGGAACTGCTCATGAGCTTAAAACACCACTCGCCGTTATAAAACTGAAAAATCAAGTCACTCTAATCAAGAAAAGATCCCCAGAAGAGTATATAGATGCTCTTAAAGTCACAAACAAGGCTATAGATGAAATGAATTTTATTGTTTCAAATGTGCTTAATATTGGCCGTCAAGAAGGTGCACAACTTGAGAAACCAATTCAAGTAGACATAATATCCATACTTCGAGAAAAAGCAAATGACTTTCAACTTCTTGCTGCAAATGAAGACAAGAAACTTCACATGAGTTTTGAACCAAGTGGATTCATGGCAATACTTCAAGTTAGTTTGCTAAACCAGATAATACAAAACTTTTTGCAAAACTCTCTAAAATTCACATCAAAAGATGGCAGTGTGACACTTCGGAGTTCACAAAACAGCTATGGACTACTCATAGAAGTAATAGATGAAGGGTGTGGTATAGATGAAAGTGTTGATCTTTTTGCCCCATTTAAAAGGCAAGGTGATAAACAAGGTGTTGGGTTAGGACTCTTTTTGGCCAAAAGTGCTGCAGATGCTTTGGGTGCTAAAATAAGTATAAAAAACAGAACAGATGGAATTAGCGGAACTGTTGCTTCACTTAACTTAAACTCTAAACTTTCATGTATATTGCCAAGAAGTTAGACAAATCATATAATTTAAAAAATAATAAAGCTTTATTCTGATATAAATCGGACATATAAAAAAATGAACAATATACTATAAGGTTTTTAAATGGCATTAATAATAAATGATGAATGTATTGCGTGTGATGCTTGTAGAGAAGAATGCCCTACTACAGCTATTGAAGAGGGAGATCCTGTTTACTACATTGATCCAGACAGATGTATAGAGTGTGTAACTGTTTATGATGAACCAGCTTGTATCTCTGTATGCCCTGTAGATTGTATTATTCCGGACAAAGACAATGTGGAATCTATAGCGGAACTTCAATTTAAATATAAAAATCTACAAGTAGAAGAATAAGCTTGGCAAAACGAGTAGCAGTAATAGATATCGGTTCTAACTCGGTTAGAATGGTTGTCTATGAAAAAACATCTCGATTTGCATTCCACATACTTCATGAAACAAAGAGCAGGGTTAGGCTATCAGAGAAAGCATACCAAAATGGTAGTAATCTTCAAGAGATACCCATGCAAAGAGCCTTTGATGTTCTAGAGAACTTTCTAACAATCATCGATTCCTTTAAAGCGAGAAAAACTTTGTGTGTTGCCACATCTGCGCTTAGAGATGCACCAAATAAGAAAGATTTTATTTCCAGAGTCAAAAACTCTCTTGGTTTAAAAATAAAGGTTATTGACGGACAAAGAGAGTCATATCTTGGAGCAGTTGCATGTGCAAATCTTCTTCCAGAGCAAGATAGTGCTTTGAGCATAGATATTGGCGGTGGCTCAACTGAGTTTTCACTTATACATAAAAAAAATATTGCTAGCAATTTATCTTTAAATCTAGGTACTGTTAGATTAAAAGAGTTATTCTTTGACAACAATGATATAGATGGTGCTAAAGAGTACATAGACTCTAAACTGACTCAGCTAGACTCTATTGAAGCATCCAGTATTATTGGAATCGGCGGAACGTTTAGAGCTATCTCTTCTGCATTGATGAACAGCAGCAACTACCCGATAAAAAAACTACACGCTTACGAATCTTGGAATAAAGAGTTTAGTGAGTTTTTAACTACTATTTTAAACTCAAATGAAGATGAATTAAAAGAGTTAGGGATAAAAAAAGATAGATTTGACGTTATTAAACCAGGTGCCTTGATACTAGACAGAGTTCTTAAAAAAATCAAAGTAAAAAAGCTTATAACGAGTGGTGTTGGGGTTAGAGAGGGAGTCTATTTAGCTGATATGCTTAGAAATTCCAAAGACAAACTTCCAACCAATTATAATACTTCTGTAAGATATATACTTGATTCACATATAGACAATACAACATATGCAAATCAACTAAGCAGGGTTGCCAAATCACTCTTTGATATAACACATAAAGAACTGGGTATTGATGAAAAATATCGTTATGAATTAGGTATAGCTGCTAAATTATGTACAAGTGGCTCTAATATACACTTTTACTCACAATACAAGCATAGCTATCATCTAATACAAGATGCTTTAGAGTTTGGCTTTACGCATCAACAAATTACCCTTATAGCCTCACTGGTGAAGTATACAAAAAGAAAACTACCCTCATTATCACATGTAGACAAATATAGGGATTTACTTCCAAATACAGAGGAGTTACATGCTCTATCTTATCTCTTATCACTAAGTGTAGCTCTGTTAAGTCATAATCCAAGAAATATTGATTTTACCCTTACATTTGAAGATGGTGAACTAGGTGTAGCTTCAAAAAATAGTTTATACTTAGCAAAAGAGAGTATAAAAAAACTCGATTCCATAAAAAATTTCCGCATTAAATTCTCCTCCTAAAATTTTTATTTAATACAATTCTTCCCTGTGGTACGATTTTTGCTGTATTAATTAACAATAAACATAAAGGGTTTTTTGCATGAAAAATATATTTGTAATATTTATTATATTACCAACATTTATTTATGCTGCATACAATCCTTTTTTCAGTGATAAAAATGCTCCAAAGCCAAAAGCACCAGAAGTCAAAGTAGTCATACAAAAAGCTAAACCCAAGCCTATTCCAAAAAGACAAAATGCGAAAATTACCTATATTGGGTTTATAGAGAGCAAAAAAGGAAAATTTGCTTTAGTTAGTTTTGATGAGAAAAACATTGTAGTGAGAAAAAATGATTCTCTGTATTTAGATGAACAAATCTTCAAAGTATTTAAAATTACCAGTAATTTCATTCTTCTAAAAGACAGATACAGCAGATCTCAAACAATATATTTTTCCTCAGAAATTCAGAGATACTAAAAAATGACAAAAATAATAAAATTCCTGTTTTTAATCATTTTAATCTATCTTATTCAAGGATGCTCTAATGAGTACAAAAAAGAATTACTAAAAACAGAGTTAAAAACAGAGTTCAATAATCTACAAAAACCTTTACCTAAAGAATCTGCAATAAGAATTATAGAAGTTAATGCTGAAAATTTTAAAATAACTAAAAATCTAGTCCCAGATAATGAACAGATAAAGCATGTTAAAATCTTGGGTGCCCCGCTAAATGATGTAATTGCTTTAATAACTGAAGCGACAGACCAGGACATTATATTTCAACTTCAATCGAACAATACAAGTTATACAACAGGTACCGGAACAGGAATAGGAACATTAGGGACTAGAACGACTACAATAGGTACTGCAGGACGAGCTGCATTAGGAATTGGAACTGCTAGGAACAATGCTGATTCAGATATACGCTACTCAAATGTATATGTAACAGCATCAAATATAGGATTCGGAAGACTTCTTAAGAAGACGGTTGGTGATAAACTAAGTGTCAGATATGATGATGGAACATACTATCTTGGATCTGTTAAGACTGTTACTTTAAAAATACCGTCACTTACTGGTCTGGCAGCACAGATGAATAAGACACTTCGTACCCTCGGTGCACTAAATCTTGTACAAGACTCCGTTACCTCTACCGTTACATTTTCTGCAAGAGAGAAAGAGTATCAAGACATAATGAAATATCTTACAATATTAAGAAATAATCTTTATGTTATTGAATATGAGATAGCTATTTATGATGTTTATCTAAACGACAAATACAGCCTAGGAATAGACTGGAGCCTTGTACCTAGTGCAGAAAGTAAAGGTGGTCTTACAACTACTACATCTTCATCTTTTGGCTCTGTAGCAGCCGGTGCCATAACATCCAATATTGGTATGCTTTTTGATTCCCCTACCATGACTGGATCTATGATGGTTAAGGCATTAAGTAAATTTGGGAAAGTCGAGAGTATTCAAAAACCAAAATTGCTTGGTATTGCCGGAACAGATGTCACACTTATTGATGGTCAAACTGAGCAATATATATCTGGTTTAACAACAACTGCCGTTGGAAACACAGGAATACAGACTACTACTCAAAATGCAACCGCACAAAGTGGTTTAAAAATAACACTGAATTCAAATATCATGGATGGAACAGTAATAACAAATATAAACCTAGTGGTTAATGATATTGTAGGTTATACTGACTTCAGTGTTGGAGATACATCTTATACTCAACCAAAAGTTCGTACTAAGACAATTACAAACAACATAAGAGTTCAGCCAGGTGTACCTATTATTATATCCGGTCTTTTTAGACATAAGAGAGATAAAGGGTATAAAGGAATACCTGGATTAGCTCGAACAGATGCACGCATATTGGGCGGCAGTGAGTATGCATCAATATCAAAAAGCGAAATGGTTATTATTGTAACTCCTAGAGTTATTAAGTATGTGATGAAGTGATGTAATTAAATGGCAATATTTACAGCAGGATGTATTGAATTAACCAATAGCAGTAAAAAGATCAGAAATCATGTATACGAGTTGTCACGACATGATCTTGACTCCCCCGCTATGAAAATATCTGTACGAAAATCTCCTACATGCATAAACTTTATAGCTTTTTTGCCAAAAGACAAAATTATACAAGAGAATGTTCTTAAAAAAGTCTCAGAGTGTGAAACTCGTACAGTAATCGTATTTGAGTTGGATTATAAGTATGTCGGTGTCGTATGCGAGTATAAAAGAATTACTGATTATATTTTAGATAAACCAAAAGAGTTTGCACAAGAGCGAGGATATGAAACAGCTTTTGTTGATAATGCTGATGGAGTTGAACTTGTTTCATTTAATTTGGATAACCACAACCGTACAGCAAAAGCAGGTTTTATATCTTTAGGATTCACAATTCTGCTTACTACAACAATTTTTTATAGTGGCTTTTTTTATATGCAGGGCACTAATATAAATAAAGGGAACAAAGAATCTTTGGCTACACAATATAAAAAAATAGTAAAAAATGAATTTAAAAAATCTGAAAAAATAGTAGCAAAAATTGATATTGTTGCTGCATTAGAGAATGTTGAAAACTTAACACAAACTACAGAATCAACACTCTCTCAAGTTCAATATAGTGGAAAGAGTATCTGCGTTAAAGTTCAAACACCGCAAATGGAACCATTCATAAGCATGTTGCCTAAAAATATCAAGATAAAGCATAAAGATAAAGCAAAAGGTATAGTACAATACTGCTATGAAACAATATAACACAGTCATTCTTTTTATTCTTATTTTAATTACTGTTAGTGTGTCGAGTTACTTTTTTTATTTAGACATCATATATAAAGATAAACTTGTTAAAACTGATGTGGAATCTCTTTATGATCTCAAGCGTATAGCGGGTAAGCCAATAGTAGAATATGCTAATCCTGCAGAGCTCGAAGCAAAGGTCTTTGAGTACAATCAAATTATACTGGAATTAAATATAGATGCAATAGCACAGGCTGATAAAAATATGATAGTTATCCGTGGTGCTATTCACAATAGCTTTTCATATATCCTTCTTAAAAGATTGCTAAACATAGTGAAAAATGACGAGGTAAATCTTATAAGTACCTGCATAGGAAAAGAGTGCACAGAAGATGATTATGGATTTTTAATAAAAATTAGACCATATTTGTTAAAGTTAAAATAAGTGCGCAAAAGAAGATGATAAATTTTAGACAAAATTTATGCTGTTTCCGCTAAAGTTAAAATAACAGTTGCCGATATACAGAGTAACTTAAATGAAAAAAAGGATATGACATGATACAAGGAAGTAACATGACGAGAAGTCACAAAGGAATGAGAAAAGGTATTTCACTTATTGAAATGCTAGTTGCAGTTGTAATGTTCGGTATTATTGGTACGATTAGTTATACGTACTACAAAAACTACTACGATACTTCTTTGGCAGCAAAACAGCTACGTATATATACAATTGTTGACCAAGCGGCACAGCTTTCAAATGCTTTTGATCTTTATAATACAAAAGTAGGTACAGACCCAGTGACTGTTCAAGAGATAGTAGACCAAAGAATTTTAACAGAAGCTCCGGTTAAACAGCCATTTTTAAGTTCTACAGGTTGGACACTTGAAGAAAACCTAACAATTGTTGGAGCAGATACTACTGGTGTTGCATTTAGATATAAACTTGATGGTGTTGGTTCAAATACAGATAATTTAGATTACTGTAATATCTTAAATCAAACAGGTAATACGGCTTGGAGTTTAGATTATGTTGAATCTGATCAAAACACAACTGCGCAACAATGGTCTGATGGTAATGCATCTGCTACGAGCGAGTTTGAGTATTTTCACTGTGCTGACAATAATGGTACAGCTGGATCGTATGACTTTGATATGATTTTTATAAAACGTGCAACTGTTCAATAGAGATAATGCGTAAAGCGTTCTCTCTTATAGAACTGCTAATTACTGTAGCCCTTGCTGGGGCTATGGCAATTTTTACACTTAACTACTACATAGACACTTCAACAATCTCCAAAGAAAATATCAAAACAGAGCTCCAATCACACTTCAACATTCTATCTGCAGCGATTTTACAATGTAAAGAGCTTAGCAATGCTATGCCAATTAACAATAACTTAACATTGGCAAACAATACACTAATCAAACAACTTGATTGTAATACATCTACCCCTTATGCACTTGATGGAGGAAAAGGATATTTTATGCCTGTAATCATTAACGGCTTTACAGACTATAAAGCTACACAAAATGGAACTGAGTTTTATATCAGCACCACTGCCAAAATCAATTCAAACAATGATGAAGTATTACAAGACTTAAACAGTAGCTATTCTACAAATCAATACGTACTTACACATGACGCTACAACTGCTTATCTAAACTTTTATATATCTCGTTAAATTTAATGGTATAATTATTTAAAAAGTAATTATGAATTTAAAAAAAATTTTAACACCTAAACAAATAGAAATCTGTACAAAAGAAAAATACTATTATCAACACATAGGTGTAAAAAAAAATCTTCTTCAGATTGCAATTGAACACAACTTCGTTCAAAAAAAAGAACAATTCAACCCTTACAGTCTTGATTTAATAAAAAAATATGAAATTGTTGTTGTCAACGAAGATAAAAAAAACTTTTATATAGAATGTAAAGAATTAATTGGTCCAAAACGTCTAGATGAGCTAGAGAAACAATTGAATAAGAGTGTAGTTCAACAAACTATCCCTGTCCGTGAATTTAATGAAAAATTCAATGCTATTCTTGCAGTAGATCCTGATCTAATTGAAAAAAGAATTAAACAGTTCAATGCTTACGACACAGACGATAACGAAGTTTTATCACTTTTAAAAATGATTTTGAATCACGGCGTACGAAATCGTGTAAGCGATATACATATAAATGCTTATGAAGAGTTTTCTTGGTTACGCTACAGACTTGATGGGAAAGTGCAAGCTAAATACTTATTGAACTCAGAATTAGCAGAGAGATTTTCACTTATTATAAAAGAAAAATCAAATGTAGACCTTGTTAATGTACAAACCCCTCAAAGTGGTAGTTTTACGGAAGAGTTTCAAGGTAGCAAAGTTGATTTTCGTATTGAAATTGCACCATCTCATTTTGGTGAAAATATTGTTATTCGTTTACTAGATAAATCAAACAATTTAAAATCACTCTCACAACTATTTCCAAAACAACACCCGATGCATGAGCATATATTTCGCTTTATTAATGAAAAAAATGGTTTTTTCTTAACCGTAGGACCTACAGGGAGCGGGAAAACAACTACACTTAATGCCATAATAACCCAGAGAGACCGCTTACATGAAATTATATACACTGTAGAAGATCCAATTGAGTATAAAATAGACTTTGTAACTCAATACCAAGTAAATGAAGATATCGGCATGACATTTCAAACCGCTATAAAATCAGTGATGCGACAAGATCCTGATGTTATTGTGATTGGAGAGATGCGAGACAAAGACAGTATTATCACAGCATTAAAAGCATCTCATAGTGGGCATATGGTTTTCTCGACGCTTCATACTACAAATGCTTATATGGCACTAGAGCGTATTCGTGATGAAGGCGGTGATCTTTTTATCTTAGCATACTCACTTAGCGGGGTTATCGCTCAAAGGTTAGTCCAAAAACTGTGTGATTGTAAAACTTCAGCTACTACTACGGACGGTCAACATTATTTCAAGTCAAAAAAATTAGGTTTTGAGAAAAAAGGGTGTATAAAATGTAATTTTACAGGTTATAGCAGCCGTGTATTACTTACCGACATGGTCTTTATACCACCAGACATGAAAACCCGTTATAGCTTTTATATGGCACTTAAACAAAGCACTGTTTTAAAAGCTTGGGATCTGCTCATTACTTTTAGTTACTTTCAATCAGCACAATATCTTTTTGAACAAGGACTGTGTGATTATGACTCTTTAGTCTTAGAACTTTTCTCTTTAGGTTATGTAGATGAAGATTAATCTATATACAATGTTAAAAACACTGCTTTTTACTCTGCAAAACGGAAAAAGCCTCTCAAGCGGTATGCACCTTTTAGCCACTGCGGCACAAACAAAAAAGGAACGAAATACTTATCTTAAAATATACGATGCATTAAAAGACGGTTCAACATTTTCTGGGGCTCTTAAAGCAAACCATATTGGTTCATCAGATGTATTGCAATTTATCGCTATGGCTGAAAAAAGTGTTAGCTTTAAGTCTGCTCTAGAAAAAATAATAAACTATCTTGAAGTAAAAGAAGAATTTGAAAGAGAATCGAATGATAAAATCACACTGCCCTTTATATATTTTACTCTTGCTTCATTAGTTGTTCTGGGTACTAAATTTATTGCCGTACCAATTCAAATGGAGAGGGCTAAAGAGTATAGCCAAGAGATTATTAACCTTATAGGTAATCATCTGGCAGTAGCCCAAATAATGACGGATGCACTCTTTATATCTCTTTTGGTAGTTGCAAGTTATTTTATGATTTTGATGATAGCACTCTTTAGTCATTCAAATATAACACAAGGTATAGCAAAACAGATAGGCTTAGTTCTTCCAATTATCTCAAAGATTGTAGTAAAATTTGAAAAATTTATGTTATTTAGTCTTCTTGGAGAGATGCTTCAAGGTGGTATATCCTTTAAAAATTCCATACAATCGGCGATTGATACAAGCACAGTCAGTAGTTTTAAAAATGCGCTTAAAGAGAGTCTGCGGAGCATAAAGAATGATGGTAAATTTATTTTTCATTCTACTCTATATGATGACATTGAAAAAGGTTTACTGCTTGGTGTTGGTTCATCATTCCAAGTTGGTGCTGTTATGCTTGAAATAAGTAGTAGGGCCAGAACAGATGCACTAAAGTTAACTACTAAATTTTTTCGTATGATAACCTTTTTATCTATTTTTTTACTGGCATTTGCAGTCTTTATTGAATTTTACACGATTGTATTAACACAGATACTGATTCAAAAAGGTCTAATTGATCTAACCCGCGGACCAGGAGCTTTTTGATGCGTCAAGGATATCTGCTAGTTGAAGCAATGATGGCAATAATAATTGCAGGCATAGTAGCAACAGTTTTTACAACAATGAACTACTACACCCACATCCAATCAAATCTGCTGAAACAACAAAATACGAAAACCATATTAGAAATTGTGCGGAGTCGCTTATTAAATCTAGCACAAGACCCTGATGCTGATTCATACTTTGAACTTATAAAAGAAGATGCTAATAACACATTACCGATAAGTGTTGGCTTGGGAACAGATGCCTGGGGTAAAAGAATTCACTACTATACAATTGACCTTGGAGATACAAATGTAGATGCTACATATGCTGATACCAATTCTTCTATTTCGCCAAATGATAATATCTTAGGTCGTTTAGTCAGTTCCGGTCAAGATATGGTTCTTGACACAAACGCAACTAATAGTTTTGCTCAAAATGATGATTTAATGCTTGAGATTGGTATTGGTGAGGTGAATCATTTTAAACTTTATAGCAGCTCTGAGATAACGACTGAGACACGTGCTTATAACAGTGCAATAGTCTCAGGCGTAGAACCAAGCACACCAATAAATGGTGCTCTTTGGTATGACACAACAAATTCTAAATTAAAAATGTACTCTCAAACTGATAGTAACTGGACCACTTTAAATTAAAATCTCTGCCCCATAGTAAATTCAAATACCGCTGTTTTATCAGTCTTTTCTTCGCCTATGGGTTGCGAGAACATAAGCTGTATTGGTCCAACTGGTGAAAACCACTCTACTCCGGCACCAAAACCACCACGATCAAGGCTTTTTACTAAATAATCATTTCTAGAGTCTGTAGATGTTCCTATATAGCCATAGTCAAGATAAGTCACTAACCGCATTTTGGCTTTTGGCACAAGTGGAAAACTAAGCTCAAAACTATTTGAAGCAGTAAATTCACCACCAATTCTTCTTACTCCGTTACTGGATTCTGAATCTGCAACCGTTGGAGAAAGAGAGTATGATTCATAACCTCTAACGCTACCAATACCACCCATATAAAATCTCTCAGCAACCGGCAGGTATCCATTCTCTTTTACGTAGTTGAATCTAGCTTTATATCTAGCAATAGCATCAAACCCCAACCAGTCCTTCAGACCTTTATATATTGCAAAATTTGTCCTACTCTTGATAAACTCTGCATCTCCACCCAATCCGGAAATCTCAAAACTCTGACTCGCACTAATACCGCTTCTTGGAAGATAGTAATCGTCAGTATTATCGTACTTAGCACTTATACTAATTGAACTTTTCGCATAATCTTCAAAGAAAAAAGTATCAATTGCCGTTGTATTAGTATCACTAAAGTCATAGCTGTTACTTGAATATCCATAACCCACATTTCCACTTATATATCTAGTAAATCTACGTCCCAGTCCGGTACTAAAACCATTTGAAAGAACGGTATAATCATTATATTGATAATCATTCATATATATAGAGAAGTTACCACTAAAGTCACTGTCATTAAGTCTTGGGTTAGAGATACTAAAAGAGTAGTTTGATGTTAACCCAGAACGTTCAGCTTTTACACCTACATTTATACCTGATCCCCAAATATTCCTATCATTAACAGCAACACTAACAAGTAATCCTCCATAACTTCCATATCCACCACCAAGCTGGATATTTCCAGTTGGTGCCTCTTTTACTTTAACAACCAGATCCATTGTCTTGTTATCAATTCTTTTCTCTTCAATTGTATTGCCATCAAAGAAACCAAGTCGTCCAAGTGCACTTCTAGAATCCGTCAAATCTGTAAGTGAGTACATATCACCCGGTCCTAGATATAACTCTCTTCTTATGATTCTGTCAAGTGTTCTTATATTGCCTGAAATTATTACATTTCTAATTTTAACTCTCTCTCCAGGCATAATTTTAAAAACAACTTCAACTGTTTTGTTCTCTTTATCTTTTTTCAAATCTGGAACAACCCGAACAAATGCATAACTCAAATCTGCTATATGAGTTTTGATTCTCTCAGAATCCTCTCTAAAAGTTTTAATATTAAAAGGCTCACCGGGTGCTAATTTTATAAACTCTCTTACCAAAGTGTCATCAGTAACATGTTTTACTTGATTAATTGTTATAGCACTAATTGTATAAACTTCACCCTCTGTAATTTGATAACTCATATCTGCTGTATAATTATCAAAGTTAACTTTTACGAACGGCTCATTAACATCAGCATCCAAATAACCATTTTGCATATAAAGATCACGAATCCTAAGTGGATCATAAGCTAAATCTGCAAGTCTCATCTTCCCATCGTTTTGTCCCCAAAACCAGCTCATATACTCTTGCTTTTTGTTTGCAATCACTTCATCAAATTCATCACTGTCAAGCCCAGATACCCCACTGTACTCTTGCTTCTTTATGATTATCTCTTCACCCTCATTAACTACAAAGGTGACTTTTATACTTCCGTTACTTAGGTTTTCTTTTTGGATCTCTACAACACTGTCTATTTTAGCTTCTTGACTTATTGCATCAATGATTCTTTTTTTTGCAGCTTCCATCTTTTTTTCATCATATAAAGAACCTTTTTTTATCTGGACAACACTATCTATGATTTCAGTGTCGTTCTCTTTCCAACCCTTTAGCTCAACTTGGGAGATCAGAGGTTTTTCCTTAAAATGATATGTTAATTCCCCATTCTCTATATCAACCCAGGCATCCATAAAATAGCCCTGTTTAAAATAGGCTTTTACCGATTTATCAAGCATCTCATCATCAACTGTATCGCCAACTTCAAACTTAAGCATTCTTAATGCTACTGATTCTGACATGTGAACTAACCCATCATACTTTATCGATTTGATCGTATAGGCAGATAGGTTTGCTGCCAGCAGTATTAACATTGTTGCTAAAAAGATTCTCATATATTTTCCATAGTTATAAAATTTAAAAGAGATTTTACCTTTTATGAGGTTAATATTAAGTAAAACGAAACTGAAATTAGTGCATTTACAATGCAACGCAATATAGGGAAATAGCGCCTTTTTAATTTGGCTCAGAGCCTAAAATTTTTTGGAAATGAAAATATTTTTCGTGCCCATGTTCTACTTGGACATGTTCTGTCTTAAATTATTTCTAAGCTAGGTTCTCAAGTACGGAATGACGAAGTACACAAGCAAAGTATGTTATAATCATTTATCATAAAAAGTGGATATCATGCAAAATAAAAAAGATATTTTAAAAAAAAGACTTGTAAAACTTGACTCCCACTACCATGCCATTAAAGAGTATAAAGAACTTATTGAGGAGATGCTTGATGAAAAAAATATACTTACAGTTGAAGAGTTTAACTTTATAAAGCCACAAGATAGAGCTATATTTGATGCTTATTTAAAAAGATTTACATCCATACAAGATTTTTTAGGTGCTAAAATATTTCCACTTTTAATAGAGATAAGCGGAATAGCTACATCAAAAATGACAGAAGTTTTAGACTATATAGAAAAAGAAGAAATTATAGATTCTTTGGAGCATTGGATAGAAATAAGAGAAATTAGAAATGAACTTGAGCATGAATATACTGACGAATTGCAAGAAGCATTAGATGACTTAAAATACTGTATAGACAACTTTAAAACATTAGAATCTTACTGCTTTAATGTTATCAATTTTACGAAAAGATTTAAAATATGAGACTATCAAATAGACTTATAAAACTTATAAAAAAAGCATCTATATATAGCTTTGGGAATAAAGAAGTTTATCTGTTTGGTAGTCGTGTAGATGATACAAAGAAAGGTGGGGACATTGACCTTGCTATTAAAACAGTTATGGATAAAAAAGAATTTAATAAACAAAAAATAAAATTTAAAACCTTTTTATTTAGGCAAGGTTTTGATTTGAAGATAGACCTAGTTCAGTTTAGTGATAATATAGATGCCATCTTGTATGATGAAATTAGTTCTACAGGTCAAAAGATAAACTTTACTTCTTACTAATTAACTCCAAATACTGAAACTAACTTTATAGATTTGATAAAACTATCATATACGTTTATATTTTAGAAAATCAGCTCTAATATTAAGTAAACTTTGTATAATTTGATAAATTAACACAGAGATATAATATGAATGTAGCGATAATCGGTTTAGGACTAATGGGCGGGTCACTCGCAAAAAGTCTTAAAAAGTTAGATTTTATCAGCACTATTGTTGGATGTGACCATAATAAAACACATCAAAAACAGGCAATAGAGCTTGATTTAGTCGATAAAATAGTGAAATTTAATGAGCTTAAAACTTATGATATAATATTTCTTGCTATCCCTGTAGATGGGATTATATCAGCCCTTAATAACCTAACTGATGTAAGTGAAAAAACAACTATTATTGATCTTGGAGGTACTAAGGCAAAGATAGTTTCATCTGTTCCGCAAAGTATCAGAAAAAACTTTGTTGCTGCCCATCCAATGACCGGTACTGAAAATTTTGGTCCAACAGCTGCAGTTGATGGTCTTTATGAAAATCAGGTTGTAGTTTTATGTGATTTAGAGCATAGTGGAGAGAAACAGACTGAAGTTTCTAGAAAGATCTTTAAAGCATTAGGTATGAAGAAGTATTTTATGAGTGCAAGTGAGCATGACAGACATGCTGCTTTTATATCTCACATGCCACATGTTATCTCTTACTCTTTAGCAAATACCGTCATGAACCAAGAGAACAAAAACAATATCTTAGCGCTTGCAGCTGGTGGTTTTCGCTCAATGAGTCGTTTAGCAAAGAGTTCAGCAACTATGTGGGAAGATATCTTTAGACAAAACAAATCAAACCTGCTTGAAGCAATAGAGCTTTTTGAAGATGAATTAAAACTTCTTAAACAAAACATAGAAGAAGAGAACTGGGAAGAAGTACATAAAAATATTGAAGCCGGAAACAGACTTCACGATATTTTAGATTAATGATTTAGCCTTTTAATAGCTTTTGCAATAGTAATTCTTCAACGTTTTGTCTTGAATCTAATATAGCCATTATATAAACAGTATCATTTCCGACTTTATATATAATTCTCCAAGGAGAACTAATCACTTCTCTGTATAGCGTAATACCTTCTTTTTGGAGTTCAGGTACGACTCGACCTTTCAAAGGAAAGAAATTACTTGAGTGTGCTTTCTCTCTTATTTTTAAGTATATGTCATTTGCTATGCTAGGACTATCTCTTTTAATGTAGGCAACAATATTTAAAAGGTCATTTTTCGCATTTGTACTCCACTTAAGTTCATATGTTTTACTCATTTTTTAAGTAGTTCTTCTACGGAATTAAACACATCTTCTTCAGTGTGAAGATTTCCATTTTTAATATCTTCTTCTGCAAAAGAAAGAAGTTTTAAAATAGAGATGGCATTTTTCATATCTTCATAACTTTTGGGGTCTTGAATAACAGCTTTTGCTTCACCATTTTGTGTGATTATCATTGGTCTGTGTGTTTCATTAATATGTTTTAGCACATCAGCAGCTCTACTTTTTAAATAAGTAATTGGTTTTATATCATTTACAATTTGCATAAAAATCTCCTTCAGTCTTTAAATAGTACCATATTCAGACCGAATTTGCAAGCGTAATACTACAAATAGTTTACCAAAATCACCCTAAAATTAACCATACTAAAATCATAAATACAGTAGAATAAGCACCATATAAAGGGTAGTTTATTTCTCGTTCCCATCGCTCTAGCGTGGGAATGCATATTAACCGATTTCCAATTTTACTGATTTAGTCTATCTCATACTTTTTCAAAATCTCTTTTAGGGCTTTTTTATCATACTCCAACTTCTCATTTGAGTAGATATTCTTCTCTAAAATATCCATGATTTTTCCAACTTCTTCATCATCTTTATAAGGTAATAATTTCATTAAAAGTACTTTTGGCTCTTTTAGTGAACTTTTTTTCTCTTTTTTAAGCCTTTTAAACGGTTTAAGTAACATGAGTAAAATTCCAGATACAAGACCAACAATAAAAGTAATAATCAATACAGTTTTATCAAATTTTGTATTTGAGCCGGTACCAGCTTCTACACTTTTTTTATCTTCTCTTTTAATGGTTAGTTCTTCTTTGGCTTTAGCATTTTTAACTTTTACATCTATCTCTTTAGAGCTAATTGTTTTTATCTCTTTAGTCTCTGGATCAAAATATTTTAAATTAAATGCTGGGATTGTGAAATTGCGTTCTGCTATAAATGCTATCTTTTGCGTTAGTTTAGTACCCTCTATCACTATTTTTTCATCAAAGACACTTACTCCGTCAATATATGGTTTAAAGTTTTTTATATCTTCCAGATTTCCAATTCCAAGAACTTCTATAGTAAGGTTTACGGCCTCATTCACATTTATCTCTTTTTTATCAACTTTTGCTTCAATAGAAAAATCACCTACTAAACTTACTCCTGATGGAAGAGGTTTAACATCTAAATTTAACTCATTTGAAAAATAGGTTTTCCACTTTATTGTTGGTATCCATGAACCCCAGCTATTAGCCCTACCCGTTCTCGAAGCTATTCTCATTTGGGCTTTTGCTATCTTTAATTTTCCTGCTCTTTGCGCTGCCATAGTGTAAACTACTTTTGTAACACTGTATTTTCCCTCTTTATAGCTTTGCGGCTTAGATTCATTTTTAACCCAAAACCCTTTTAGCTCAGGTGGCGTAAATTCACTGTCAACTGCCTCTGAATCTGTCTTTTGTTTAAAAATCAAAGTCAAATCAAATGTTTCACCAATTGATAACTCTTTTTTATCTGTACTAAGGGTAAGTATAAAATTTTTATCTTTAGCTGCACTAACCGGTTTAACAGTTATATCTACTGGATTACTTAACTCTGTTTTACCGCCAATTTCGATAGCAATCGACTCAATGGTACAACTTTTTTGTGGAACAAATTTATAACTTAAAGTATAACTTTTTGTAATATTCCCATTTATTATCTGTACGCTTGTCTGAGAACTTGTTGATATTACGTCAGTGTCACAGAGTCTTCGTACATTAGGTCTTGTAATATCCTCTCCAGATATATTTAAAGAGTATGTGACCATCTCGCCAAGCTCTACGGTCTTATAGTCTACTTTCGCCGTTACACCTGCATATATGACATGTGGCAATATTAATAAAAATAGTAATTTAAAAATTTTATTCATTTTTTTCCTTTAATTATTTATTTGTCCGCAAAAGGAAGTAATTCCTTTTTCTTCGCTTGGACCGCTGTGGTCACTCATCGTGGAGAATGCCATTGGTTAGCATTCCTAAAAGCTCTACCATGGTTTTTCATCTGAGTTTTCACTTTTAGGTTTTGACTCATTTAATTTATATAAGTAAGTATTACTCTTGGTGTTAAGTTCCTGTATCCACTTCTGCTCTTCTGCATCACTCATCTTCTGTTTGTCTAACTCTTTAGGCGAGGATAAAGACCCTTTGTCCTTTTCTTTTTTCAACTCTTTTAAATCTTCTTTTTTCTTCTTATCTTTAGCGTCTTGCTTTTTATCTTCAGACTTTTGTTCTTCTTTCTCTTTTTTACTCTTCATATCGTCAGAGCTTTTCTCTTTATCTTCGGACTCTTTGCTTTTTGAGCTATCTTTTTTATCTTTGGATTTATTTTTTTCATCTGAGCTTTTTTCTTTCTTCTCATCAGACTCTTTTTTATCACCATCTTTTGAGTCCTGTTTTTTGTCATCTTTTTTATCTTTATTTTTTTTATCATCTTTTTTATCTTTATCTTTTGAGTCTTGCTTCTGTTTTTTTAAAAACTTCTTTACCTCTTCAAGATTTTCTCTTGTATCTTTGTCTTCTTGTATCTCTAAAGATTTCTCATATGACTCTACAGCTTTTTGCAGACTCTCTTTACCCTGCTCTTTAACGTAAGCATTTCCCATATTTGAGTAGTTTTTTGCTCTTGCTTCCTCTGTGTCAAATGTTGCTTTTTTGTAAGACTCTATAGCCTCTTTATACTTTTTTTGCTTATAAAAAGAATTTCCTGCATTATAATAACTATCGCCATTATCACTATCATTTGCATACTCTTCATAAAGCTTGGACGACTCTTTAAAATTTTCTTTTTCATAAGCCTCTTTAGCCTTATTTAGTTCCATGAAATCTAACATTCCAGCTTCTACATGTACATTTGTAAAAAGTAAAGAAAACAGTATAAAAGCTGAGGGAACAGAAACACTATCTTTTTTTCTCATTGAACTTGTAGCTATGAGTAAAACAAAAAGTGCCATTCCTACAGGATAGTAAAAAAGAGGGATATATCTCTCAATCTCTTCACTTTTTAACTCTTTTTCATCGCTTATATTTGTAATCTCACGAAGCATAGTTTTTATATCATCAGATGATGTACTGCTTTGTATATAAACACCACCTGTTTTTGTAGCCAAATCTGCTATTTTCTCATTTAGTTTAGAGACTATGATGTCCCCATTATATTTTATAAAAGTTCCATCTTCGAGTTTTATCGGTGCACCTTTTTTTGTCGCTACTCCTAAAACAAAAATGGTTATGCCGTTGTCTTTTGCCATCTTTATCTCATCAGAAAAATCACTTTTATCTCCGCCATCACTCAATATTAAAAGATATTTTTTATCTTTTTTTTCTTGTGCTTTGCTCACAACATCAAGGACGCTCAGAAGATCAGTGCCTTTTTCTGTAATAGATGTAGTATCTAACTGACGAAGCAAAAATGCTACAGCGCTTGTATCAAAACTAAGAGGCGAGACAAGATATGAGTTTTTAGCGAAAGCGACTATACCTATTCTCTCGTTTGGTGATTCATCTAAAAGTATAAGTGCTTTTTGTTTTGCCATCTCTAAACGATTTGGATAAATATCTTCTGCCAGCATAGAGTCTGAAATATCTAAAGCAATCATAATATCCGCACTCTTTGCTTTGATTTGAACTTTACCATCTTTTATAACAGGCTGTGCAAGTGCTAAAATCATAAAGAATCCCATAAGCATAAAAAGAGCATTTCTAGCTTTTAGTGTTAATGTATTTGCACTTACTCGCAGTTTACTCATCACTTCTTCACTGAAAAAGTGTGCCTGAGACTCTTTTTGAGTAAGCAGTAATCCAAATAGTATAAAAAATGGAGGTAACATGTAGTACAAAAATTCAGGATGTAAAAAACTCATGCGTATCCCCTTCTATTTCTCAAAAATATATATAACATCAAAGAGATAAGCGATATAAATAGCGGAAATTGAAAGTAGTAGTTTACATTAGAAAAACTCTCACTTTTTATCTCTGATTTTTCCAACTCATCAATCTTTTTGTATACCTCTTTTAACTCTGTGGCACTTGAAGCTCCAAAGGCAACTCCGCCTGTATCCTCTGCAATTTTCAGTAAAATATTTCTGTTATACTCATGTGGCATACCTATACCAATAGGGTAAACTTTTACACCCTCTTTCTTTGCCATCTCTAAAGCAATATCAAGAGGGATTTTATCTATCTCTGCCGTGGAGTATCCGTCTGTAAGAAGAATTGCCACCTTACTTTTAGACTTGCTCATCTTCAACAGGTTTACACCTTGTGCCAAGGATGTATTTAGTGCTGTGTATTTACCGGCCATTCCTATATATAGCTGTGAGACTATCTTATTTAAGATATTCTCATCATAAGTCAGCGGAGAAGCTATAAAAGAGTACTGTCCAAATACAACCAGACCAATATTATCACTCTTTCTTTGCGTCACAAAATCACCGACTATCTCTTTAACTACATCAAATCTTGTAAGATGCTCATTATTAGCATCAAATCCCTGTGCTTTCATAGACTCAGAAGCATCTAAAATAAGAGCTATCTCATAACCCTCTTTTGGCTTTAACTCATAAGGTTCATCTTTT
This sequence comes from Sulfurimonas sp., assembly GCA_021648285.1. GTDB lineage: Bacteria > Campylobacterota > Campylobacteria > Campylobacterales > Sulfurimonadaceae > Sulfurimonas. The sequence continues at coordinate 53,697 of JAKITC010000003.1, forward strand.
ACCGGTGACATAAGAGCTAAGATCATCATTAATATTCCAAGCCATTTAAGTAAAAGCAGTATTTTAGAAGCTGAAACAGACTGTTTTAAAAACTGTCCTGTGTGAGGAAAATATATAGATGGCAGCTTCATCTTACAAAAAATCGCGCAAGCTATAAAGAAGAAGAGCACAAAGATTGTATAGGGGAACTCAAAATAAAACCCATCAAACATCTATCATATCCTCATAAAGTTTTATATAACCAACAACTTCACTGTCAAACTCTTTCACCTCTTTTTTATACTTATACATGTCAAGTCTATTTATTATATTGGCAAACATCTCTTGATGTCTTGGGCTGTCATCTTTAAATGTTGCTCCAAATATAGTAATCGCATATGCACTCTGTTTTGTATCGGTTAAATCAAGTGAATTCAGTAGTTTAAAATGCTCTTTTCTTATGTTAAAAGCATTTCGTCGTTTAAACCACAAGTAGACTATATAAGCAATTGCACATGTCAAAAGAAGAACAAAAATACTCACACCTAAAAAATAGTACAGAGAGTACTCTTGAACATCCACAATAGGTTTTATGTCGTGAAGAGGAATATCATAACTCTGAGTCTGTCCGGCCTTCATCTATCTACACTCAAACAATCTACGAAGATCTACGCTTGCGAAACCATCTGTATATACTTTTGTAAACCTGACTTGATCTTTTCTCAGAGTCTCATAAAGTTCATGATCATGTTTGGCAACTTTTTTACTATATGTTTTTACGCTTGAAGAATTAAAATCTCCCTCTAAAACTGCCCCGCTCTCCGGATCAACTAAAGATGCAAAACCCATTTCAGGTGGATTCTCTTCCAATCTGTCTCTAACAATAATAGAAAGAACTTCATGTTTTCTAGCCAGCAGTCTAAAGTCTGGAATCTCAAAATAATCTCCGACAACCAAAATAAGTGACCTTCTCTTTAATCTTTTATACAGAGTATCTGCGATAAATTTGAAATCCACTTTTTTGTTTATTGCATCAAAATTTAGAACTTCATCTACATACTTTTGAATCTGGTGGAGTTTTTTGCTTGGTTTTGAATGATAGATCATCTCATCTGTAAAAATATATGAACTTAGCATGTCACCATTTTTCAGAGTTGAAAAACTAAGCAGTGCAGCTACCTCAGCGATACTCTCTTGCTTGAACTTTTTAGAACCAAAATGTACGCTTCCATTTAATACACAAACAATGACAACATTCAGTTCTCTCTCTTCACGAAAAATTTTTATGAAAGGCTTTTGCATCTTTGCTGTGATATTCCAGTCAATACGACGTATATCATCACCAGCCATATACTCACGAAGCTCTATGAAATCATAACCCTCACCTTGAAAGATTGAGGGATTGTTGCCAACCATTTCGCTAAAGACTTGACGTCTTGCACGAACTAATATTTTTTGCAGTTTACTCATTTTATGGTATTGCTACAGTCTCTAATACTTTTTGAATTATTTCATCTGTTGTAATACCTTCAGCTTCCGCTTCGTAAGTTAAAACAATACGATGTCTCATCAGCTCTTTTGCAATGAACGCAACATCAACAGGTGTTACAAAATCTTTTGAACGCATAAATGCCATAGCTTTTACAGCTTTAAACATGTCGATACTTACACGAGGCGAAGCACCAAACTGAATAAGGTCTTTAAGTTCATCAAGTCCATACTCGCTGGGATTTCTTGTAGCATTTACAAGTTCAATCATATATTTTTCAACTTCTTCATCTACATGTATATCTCTTATAGCTTGTTTTATCTCATTTAAATCATCGTGAGTCACTACACTCTGTATTTTTTCAAAGTTACCGCTTGACATTCTTTTAGCGATTTGAAGTTCTTCTTCTTTTGTGTTGTAATCAACTACAAGTTTTAGCATAAACCTGTCTAACTGAGCTTCTGGAAGCTGATATACACCCTCTTGTTCAACAGGATTTTGAGTAGCCATTACAAAAAACGGAAGATCCAGTTTAAAGGTAGTATCTCCCAAAGTAACCTGTTTCTCCTGCATAACTTCAAGCAGAGCAGACTGGACTTTTGCCGGAGAACGATTGATCTCATCCGCTAAAAGCAGATTTGTAAAGATAGGACCTTTTTTGATTTTAAAACTATTATTTTGAGGATCATAAATCTCTGCACCAAGTATGTCTGATGGGAGCAAGTCAGGAGTGAACTGTGCACGTTTAAAGTTTAGTCCTAAACTCTGCGCAAGTGCATTTACAGTTGTAGTTTTTGCTAATCCGGGAACACCTTCTATAAGAATATGTCCATCACATAGTAGTGCGATAAGAAGAGAATCAATCATCTTCTCTTGTCCTACAACTACTTTAGAAACTTCTTTTTTAATTAACTCAATCTTAGAAATCATCAGCTTTTTGCCTTATTTATAAATTGACAAAAGTATAACAAAATGTGGATAATGCTTGGTAAAGATTTGGGCTTTGAAATTATAAATCTAAACCTATAACCTTACCTATTCCATCCTTCTTTATCATCTCATTTAGTTTTATTGCAACATTTTCTTTGGCTACATTGTAACCTTGTGTAGATTGCCCTACAATGTTGAGTTTGTTGCTTCCAATAATAGAACCTCTGTAATCTCTAACAATAATATTTATTGCCGCTCTTGCCAACGTAAATCCATATGTACTGGCTTTATCAATTTTTGATGTAATTATTAGGATAAAGTGTTTCTTGCCGGTATTGTATTGAACTTGTAGTTCTTTTGCAGTTAGTCCCTTTTTTATTGAAGCTTCTAGATCTTTTGCCTCTGTATTACTTTGGATGGTAAATGTTATAGATGAGAGTAATTTATCATAATTACTATTTACAGCTTCAACTTTGTTAACATACTCTTTACTATCAAAACTTTCATTAAGTACATTCATAATTATCAAAGTATTTGGAACATCTGCAATATCACTTTTTGCTTTCTTATAAATAGTAAGTTGCTTTATTGCATGGTATCTAGCTATCGTCTCTTTTTGCTTATCAATAAAGGCAAATTTTTGATCCACTTCATTTTTTAAACTATTAAAAAGCTTTTGTTTATCTGATTTTATCAATACAATATATTTTCTAAATCCAAGTTCTTTGGAATCAAGAACTTCATAGTTGCTTATGCGGAGTTTTTTAACATCGCTTTGAATCTCATTAGAAGAAGTCACTTGGTGACTGCTCTTTATACCATCCTCTACAACTTCTCTAGAGGTAAATTGTGATCCTATTGAAACACTTAGAGTTGATGCCATATTGTTAAGTGCATTTACTATAGCTTCATCTTTATTTTGGGCTTCACCTATAGCATAAAGTGTTGTTGTAGTTACTAGAGGAGGTTTTGCATACCAAGCCGGAATTGCTTTTTTTGGAGTAAAATTTACACTTTTTTGACTGCCACAACCGGAGAAAAACACTAAACTAACTAATATTGCTGTTATAAAAAATCTCATCTTTGTCATATTTTTACCTTAATAATTGTTCTTGAGTTTTACTTTTTTTGTCAATCAAACTCTGTATTCTTATATACGCTCTACTCACTTCTTCAACAGGCTCTATAACCAAATCATCTGCAAGTTTATAATATTTTTGTGCTTCTTCATACTCCCCCTGAGCTTCTTTGATAACACCTAAGTTATAAAATGGAACATAACTTTTTTGTTCTGTTGAGTCTATCAAGTCGATAAGAAATTTTTGGGCTTTATCATATCTGTTTTGTTTAATATACTCTATAGAGACTTCCAAAAGTTTTTCCTGTGTATCATCATACTCAATATCAGCTTCATCTAACAAATCAACTTGAAAATATCTATAACGTGGTGTCAATTTATAGGTAAAATCTGCAGCCATCTGACTAGCCAATCTTTGTGCTACTATCTCCGTTGAAGGCAGTGCACGAGAGTCATCTCTACAGTGTTTCAACTTAGTTGTTTGACTCATTGTATTTGCGTAAATGATATCACCTTTTGTTACATCGACCATACGTATCTCAGCCGATAAGCCAATAACACGCTTTATACATCTAACTGAATATGTACTAAATTTTTTACATTTCAAGTCTAAACATCTAACACGATTTACTTTGTAGTATGTATCATTTGACGTTACTCTTCCGACACTGCCTGATATAATCGCTTCTGCACCGATCAGATTACCGACTTCAACTGCAGTTGAGACATCAATCAGACCACTATTTTGTATTTTTTGTTCATCAATAATCTTATCAAAATCTTTTCTATTGACAATAGTAAAATATTTTTTATTATTGATTTTTTTATTTACAAGATTTGCTTCTATTTTATTTGATAACCCGACTCTATCATTTCTAAATGGTGCAACAGTAATTTTTTTTGTTTTAGCTCCACGGTCTATTTCAGCTGGTTCAAGTGCACGAATATTAACTTTTTGAGCACATCCGCTCATAATAACCACAGCTATCGATAATAAAAACAGTCGTACTGCCATCCAATTTCCTATTTTAAAATTTACAACCATTCTATTTAAAAAAGAGTTAACTTAACATTAATCCTAAAATGCGTATGTTACAACTGTAAACAGCTACTTAGAAATGTATTATAAAGTGTATGAATTTAAGTTACCACTCCAATTTTAGATTTTTCAATATTTGGAGCCACTACAGTTAATACAACCATGTATATATTGAATACTAAAACCATGTAAATATGATATAATATAACCATGTAAATATAGATGGAGGAGTTATCATGAAGAATAAGATTCTTGCAAAAGCTTTAAACTCTTTAAAAAAGATACAAGATAGAGAAGGAACTGTGTTTAAATCAGAAAAACTTGATGCAAAAAGTATAACGATACTCATAGAAAATGGCTACTTGTTTCAAATAGTGAAAGGTTGGCATTGTATACAAAGCCCTACGACACAAGCAGGGGATAGCACCATATGGTATATGAATGCATGGTCATTTTTTGCAAAATATCTAACTGATAGATTTGGTAAGAATGGTTATTGTTTAAACCCTCATGATTCATTATTGCTTCATACTGAAAAAAATTCCATCCCAAAACAATTGACTGTAATACTAAAAAAAGGGGTGTCATCATCAAAAACTGAACTTCCTGATGATATGACTTTATTTGCATATGAGGATAAAAATAATTTTCCAACAAACATAGATAAAAAAAGAGGGGTAAATATTTTTACCATAGAAGATGCCTTATGCAAAAGTGACACCAATAGCTTTATTAATTATCCTTTGGAGATGGAAATAGCATTAAAGTCAATTCGTGATGTATCTACAATTATAGAGTCTCTTGTTAGCCTTAAAAGAATGGATACTTCTGCAGCAAGATTATCTGGAGCTTATGAGTATTTAGGAAGAGAAAAAGATGCTAAAAATATTAAAAATACATATCACACAATAATAGGAACCAAAGTTAATTCTTTTAATCCTTTTAATAGTGAAAAGCCTATATTTAGTAATACTCAATTGATAAAAAGCCCTTATTCAGCACGAGTTGATGAATTGTGTACCAAGTATGCTAGTGTTATTGATGAGCAGTATAGTAATCTGAAATCAAAACAAATAAATATTGAAAATTTATTATCTGAACTCAATGAGAAGTACACTCAAGATGCTTACCATTCTTTATCTATAGAAGGTTATAAAGTAACAACTGAATTAATAGAAAAAATGAAAAATGGAAACTGGAATCCAGTACAAAATATAGAGGATAAAGAAACTCGTGATGCTCTTGCTGCAAAAGGATATTATGAAGCTTTTGAAGAATTAAAATCAAATATATTAACTTATTTAACATCAAAAGAACATATAGAAGATAATATTCAAGACTTACAATCAAAACTATATAGAAAACTCTTCTTGCCTAGTGTGCAAGCTAATATCCTTAAAGCAAAAGATTTAATTGGATATAGAAATTCAGCGATTTATTTAAGAGGATCAGAACATGTCCCCCCTCCAAAAGAGGCAGTACTTGATTCGATGGATAAATATTTTGAAATGATACAAGCAGATGACAATATTTTATCTAAAGCAATTTTAGGACATTTTATTTTCGGTTATATTCATCCATATATAGATGGAAATGGAAGAATCTCACGCTTTATTATGAATGCTATCTTGGTATCTCATGGACAACCTTGGGTAATTATAGAAAAAGAGGAGAGAAAGATATATATGCATGCATTGGAACAAGCTAGTAATCACAATAATATCATACCATTTGCTAAATTCATTAGTCAAAAGATTGAAGATGCAAAAGTTTAGATAAGGATCTTCTTTGCATCTTTAAGTGATGTGAGCTTTCTCGTCTCTATTTGTGAAATTATATCTTTGTATTTTAATGAACCATCCAAGGCTAAAAGCATCAACAACTCATCCATAGAATTAGCACTCTGTATTTTATCCAAAAAGATATCAGGCGCATTGCTTTTATAGTTTGTTATTTTTATTTTGGCAAGTAAATATCCTGCTATAAAAGTGAGTAAATAGTAAAAATAGTTATAGCTTATTTTAAACCCGCCATCTACCTCATCTAAGAGTTCTTTTTTTTCATACCCTTTACTTACCTCAACTTTAACAGCATTTACATGTAGGTTCTCAACCCTATTGCTCTTTAGATTAAAATACTCAATATTTAGCTCAGGGACTTCAAAATTCTCACTTGCTACAAATGCAAATTTTTGACTCCAGACACCGCTGTAACCAGTTTTACTCAACTTTATATCTTTTATAACTTTCCCAGCAAAAATCTTTACACCCTCTATTTTAAAATCAATCGGTTTTATTGCGTCAAGATTTCCGCTGCCTTTGATTTTGACATGTAGGTGAAAAGGCTCATATGCTTTGACATGTGACTTGTCTTTTTTGACCTCGACTTCAAAATTTCCGACTAACTCTTTTTGAGTTGGTTTAACATCCACTTTTATAGATTTTTGCTTGATTTTTTTGAGGGTAAAATCCTCATACTCTTTGTTGTCTCTGCCTATGACTGTATTTTCTATAGACTCTTTGGTAGTTTTTTTCATTGTTGTCTCAAAATCAAAAATGATCTCTTTGGCTTTTTTTGCAAATACTATAAACTCGTAGCTGTCTACTCTTTTGTTATCTACAATTGTCTCACTCTCACTTAGTATGTGAAGAGTATAATCTTCATTCTCTTTTTTGGGATTAAAATCGATTGAGTAAAGTTCAGACTTATCGCTAAATCTACATGTATAAGTCAGATGTATCGCTTCATTTACATAAGCAGCAGACTTATCTGCCTTAGCGCTCCACTCATAAGTAGAGGCAAAAGCCTCTACATGTACAAATAGTAAAAATGTTAAAAAAATTCTACCAAGGCTGTTTTTCATTTACTACCCTTTTATTTATCAACTCATACTGCGCAGAACTAAGTTTTGCTTTGCCGCTGTTTAGATTGACCATACTTTTAGACTTACTCTTTTTACCATCATCAGCTCCACTACCCGCTGGTGCACTGACCTTCATATTTGAGCTGCCACCCTCTTTTTGTTTCTTCGAGCTTTTCATTTTTTTCGCTATTGATGACTTTTTATCTGTTTTTTGCTGTCCAGTACTCATCTCTTTTTTATCACTAGCCTCTTTTATATAAGCTAAATTTTCATCGGCTTCTTTAGAGTACATAAGCGTAAGAGATTTTAAGTACGCTTCTCTTGCTTTTTTAAACTGCTGTAGTCTAACATATGTATTACCAATATTATAATAAATGACAGATTTTAATTCTACATGTGAAGACTTGACACTCTCATAATTACTTAATGCTTTTTCATAATTTCCACTTTTATACTGCTTATCCGCTTCATTAAAAAGTTTTGTATTCTCAGAGGCACTCATGTTTACTCCCAAGAGCAGTAAAGCAGCCAATACATATCTCTTGAGTGTTGTCACACTTGCTAAAAATGTAACTATTGCCAAAAATACAAAATAGTAAAACAGCTCCATATTCTGAACTATGTTTGTCTCGCTCTCTTTATCTTTAAGTTTTTGCGACTCAAGTGCATCCAGAAGCTCTCCTAGGTCTTTTGTATAAACTCCGCCGGTTGCATCTGAAATCTCTTTTATGGCGCTGTTCTCTCTGCTGACTACTATGTCGCCAAGTTCATCTTTTAATAGTTCCCCGTTTTCAAGTCTCAATGTTCCGCCAATGGTTGATGCAAGCATAAAGATATTTACACTCATTGAGTTCTCTTTTGCGTACAGTGCTTCACTCTCATAAGAAAGCTCATCTGCCCCATCGCTAAGAATGACTACACTAAGTCCCTTCATGTTTGACATCTTACGAGCCAATTTCAAAGCAGGCATAACACTGTTGCCCTTTGTAATAATAAACTTCTCATCAAGTGAGTTAAACAGATGCAGCAGAAGTTCTCTGTCCTCTGTCAGTGGAGAAAGAACGATGGCATTTGTCGTAAATCCGAGGACACCAAACCTTGTTTTACTCCCTACATGTACTAACTCTTTTAAAATCTCTTTAGCCTTATCTAGCCTTGTCGGATGCACATCATCTGCATGCATCGAAAAAGAGAGATCAACCGCAACTACTACATCAGCGAGCATCTGTTTAGACTTTATCGGTTCCTGTTCAACAACCGGACGAGAGAGTGCCAAGATGATAAAAACAGATGTCAATATATAGCCACATGTCGTAAGTGTAAAACTTCTGAAATCTTTTTTTATAAAAAGCGGTAAAAGAAACAACAAAAGCCAAAAAGACTCAGGAGAGATAAAACTCATTTTCTCACCTCTCTGTAAAGTAAAAACAGCACAAGTCCAAAGGCCAAGAGCAAAAAGATTCCATAATAATAATCTTTTAACATGTACTCCCTGCTTTTTATCTTTGATGACTCAAGCCTGTCTATTTCAGAGTAAACCTTTTTAAGTTCTGTAGCAGAAGCAGCTCGGTAAAAATGACCGCCGCTCTCAAGGGCAATCTTTGTTAAAAGTACTTCGTCTGCTTCACCTTTGTTTCCCAGACCAATAGTGTATATTTTTATATTTTCATCTTTTGCCAGTTTTATTGCATCTTTTGGTGAGATATCTCCGCTATTGTGTTCTCCGTCAGTTAGAAGTATGATGACTTTTGTTTTAGCCTTAGAGTATTTAAATGCTCGAACACTCACTGCGATTGCCTCGCCAATAGCTGTGTTTTGTCCAGCCATTCCATTGGTAAGATAGCTTAACATGTCAGTAACTATCTCTTTCTCATATGTTATGGGAGAAGCTATAAAAGCAAAATCCCCATACAAGACAACACCAACATTATCGCTGACTCTTTTATGTATAAACTCATGTGCTATTTTTTTTGTTATCTCAAATCGTGTAAGTCTCTCACCGCCACTTACTTCGTCATCAACATCATATCCTGAAGAGTTCATAGAGCCACTTCCGTCAATAGCTAAAACTATATCTTTTCCATGCCTGTTTAGCGGATTAAATCTGTCTACTATAATCGGGGAGGAGATTGCAATACATAGAAGTACAAATATCAGTACTTTTACAATCCACTCCAGTTTTAAAAAACTTCTGGAAGTAGATAAAAAGTGCAGGTGTACAAAAAATCTGGGTTTCATATATTCTTTGCATTTATATAGACAATACAATATTGGCAATAACAACAGAATCAGATAAGAATACTCAAAACTATAATAATTCATTACTATAGTTTAACAAAAATATATAAAATTGTGGCAATAAAGAACAAATTTTAAGATATTGGCAAATTCGTTCTTTTTTTTCTTGACATAGAAAATCTATTTGCCTATAATTCCCATCCACAAACAATATGTTTGTTTATGTCTTGTTAGCTCAGCTGGTAGAGCACGTCACTTTTAATGATGTGGCCGATGGTTCGAATCCATCACAGGACACCATAATATTATATTACGCAAAATGAGCAATAGCCCATTTTACTACGTTAACACTAGGTTTTCTTCAGCAGAAAGCTCACGCAACTTGTTGCTTTTGTTAAATGTAATACATTGTTAAACTTTTTAATGTTAATTAATTTTTTCTTAATCAAGAAAGATTTAATTTTTTCAATGAAGAAGTGTACATAAGGTACATAACGAATGAAAAATTAAATTTGACGCAGAGTAAGGAATATATTTGGCCCCGTCGTCTAGCGGTTAGGATCCATGGTTTTCATCCATGTTACAGGAGTTCAATTCTCCTCGGGGTCACCACTTACTCAATTAATATTTATCTTTCAACTTACTTTTAAAAAATTGCACTTGATATTTGAATTGGCGCTTTACACTCTCAAAAACTCATTGATATCAAGATTATCTAAAATGTTACTGTGAGTACAATCCAATTCATGTATAGTAAGATTATCTGAATAGGGGCTAATATTATTAGATTCTAAAGATATTGTGTACTCACTTAATCTTTTATACTCTTCGTTTTCTACTATTGTATCAGCTTGCATAGCTTTAAGCAATGTTACATTAGAGTACTCTAACTTTCCACTTAAAGGATTAGTTGAGAGTGCATTTTCTGCCTCAGTAGCCGAGAACACTTTATCTACATATTCTTTATCATAATTTTTGTACATACTCTCTTTTAGTTGGTTTTCATACTTGTTGTTTGACATCAATCTGTCTACCATTAACTTTATATTTTCATCAACTAAGATAGTATCTAGAATTATTATATTTATATTTTTATATCCCTTTTTTTCTAACAAATAAGCCATCTCTAATGCTATTTTACCACCTATAGACCAAGCACATATGGAAATTTGCTCTGTTAGTTGATACTGCTTTTTATATTGATCTAAATAGTAGGAGGCTAGTAAATTTATATTATCTATTTTTTCACTGCTATGTATATTATGGTTATCAATACCTATACATGTGTATGTTTCACTGAGTTTATCTGCCAAAGGTTGGTACACTTCACAACCTCCTCTACCTGGATGAATAAAAATTAATTTAGGCAATGTTTCGTTGTAGTGATTACTATAAGGTTTAATCAATGAAACTTTAGAACTATGATTGTTTATTAATCCATCAATAAGCTCTAAAACTGTTTTCATTCTAAAAATATCAGATACCCTTACCTCTAAAGAGAGAGCATTAGATAGTTTATGTGCTAGTGATATAGCAAGAATAGAGTTACCGCCTATTTTAAAGAAGTTATCACTAATTCCTACTCTCTCTACTTTTAACACCTCTTTAAATACATCACAAAGTTTCTCTTGTAACTCTGATGTTGGTGCCTCGTAAGACTCACTCTTAAACTCAGGGTCTGGAAGTACTTTTGTGTTTAGTTTACCATTAACAGTAAGTTCAAATGCGTCTACTTCTATAAATGCAGATGGAACCATATACTCCGGTAACTCTTTTGTTAGATGCTTTATAAGCTCTTTTTCATTTATACTCTTGTTAACTGTATAGTAAGCTACTAAGTATTTAGAGTTGTTATGTTCTTTAGCTAACACTACAGCTTGTTTAACACCATCGTAGCTAGAGATGATTGACTCTATCTCAGGAAGCTCTATTCTGTAGCCACGTATCTTTACTTGAAAGTCATTTCTTCCAATGTATTCTATATTATTATCCTCTAGTAATCTTACAAGATCACCTGTCTTATACATAACAGTATTACCCTTGTCCCTACCGTCTTTGCGTCTTGCAAATGGGTTTGGTAAAAACCTCTCTTGTGTTAGTTCTTCTTGGTTTAGGTAACCTCTTGCTACTCCTGCACCTGCAATGTAGAGCTCACCGGTTACTCCTTTAGGAACTAGGTTTAGATTATTATCTAAAACATAAAGTCTTGTATTGTAAACTGGACGACCTATTGGGATGCTCTCTTCTGCCAATTGTTTTTTATTTAATGTATATGAACTTACTACATCACTACACTCTGTCGGTCCATAACTATTAACTAGTAGTGCAGTTGTACTATCTAACCATAAGTTCATACGTTCAAAGTCTATGCTCTCTCCACCTAAAAACAGATACTTTAAACTTTTTAATGACTCATATGGAGCCATAAATGGCTCAACTAAAGTATAAAAAGCAGAAGGTGCACAGTTTAAAAATGTACATTGGTGCTTTGAAATCAGATTATGTACCTCGTTTGCTTCAAGGTGGTTACTACTAGGGAGAACAATTTTTCCTCCACTCTTTAGCATGGAAAATATATTTTTTTGAGTAAGGTCAAAACTTAGTGAGCTAATTATAATAGTAGAACTCTCATCATTAAACTCATACGACTCAGTATACCAACTAAGTAAGTTAACCACACCACCATGCTCAATCATAACGCCTTTAGGTTTACCGGTAGTACCGGAGGTATAGATAATGTAAGCTAAACTATTCTGGGTAGAGATAGATGGAAGTTCTGTGCTACTTTGAGTTTCATAGTTATACTCATCCACTGCTAGTAAAGATAGCTTGTCTTTTATACTTTTATGTTCTAATATAAGAGTATCTAGTTTATCTTTTAGATGTGACTGTGTTAGTAGTAGTGCAGTATTTGTATCTTCTAGTATGTAAGTTATTCTCTCATCTGGGTAACTCGGATCTATTGGTACATATGCTCCACCAGATTTAAGTATAGCAATTATAGCTATTATCATATCTAGTGATCTATCTAAACATAGAGCTATCGGTGTATCTGCTTGAAGTTCTTTAGAACTTTGCCCTTTATACTTAGCTTGTATCTCTCTTGCTAGAGAGTTTGTAAGAGAATCTAGCTCTTTGTAAGTTAAGCTTTTTTCTTCATATACTAGTGCTATGTTATCTGGTGTAAGGGCTGCTTGATTTGTAAAGAGTTCATGTATAGTTGAGTGAGGATATTCTTTATCTGTTTGGTTATTTATATATACAAGTTGTTTGTACTCTTCTTGATCTAGAAGGGTTATGTCACTTATGTGTATGTAAGGGTTAAATACTATCTGCTCTAAGATGCGGATATATCTACTTGCCATCATCTGTATAGTAGAGAGTTTAAATAGTGAAGTAGCATAGTTAAAAAGCAGATGTAAGGATTCATCATCATCATGAACAACAGAGAGTTCTAAATCAAACTTAGCTACTTTATAACTATCAGAGTCATATATACTAAAAAGTTTATCTTTATCCGTAGTTCTTGACATAAAGTTTTGAAGTGTAAACATTATGTCAAATATAGGGTGTCTTGATATATCTCTCTCTATATCAAGTCTATCAACAAGATGCTCAAACGGTATATCTTGGTGAGATTGTGCTTGTATGACATTCTCCTCTACAGAGTCAAGTAAAGAGTTAAATGATTCATTGCTGTTTATTTGATTTCTTATAGCTAAAGTATTTACAAAAACTCCAATAATATCTTCTAGCTGTTTAAAGTGTCTAGAAGCGGTTGGAGAACCTACAGTGATATCTTCTTGGTTAGAGTACTTAAAGAGTAAAACATTAAAAGCACTAAGTAAAAGAGTATATGGTGTTACCCCATTTTCTTTAGCAAGTTTTGATAAATCAAGGGAGAGTTTATCATCTAATGATATGTAGTAGCTATCTCCTTCATAACTAATTGTTTTAGGTCTTTGGTAGTCTGTAACTAATGTAAGTGGCTCTACATCTTGGAGTTTATTTTCCCAGTATCTATACTGTGTTTGTAACTCTTCTTCTTGAAGATAATCTTTTTGCCAAGATGCAAAGTCTTTATAGTCTAAAGTACGTATAGGAACCTCAAGAGTAGTACTATTTTTATAGTGATTATAGTATTGATAGAGTTCTTTAAAAAAGATCTTCATACTCCACCCATCAAATGCTATATGATGGATATTGATAAGCATGTATATACCCTCATCTACTCTGTAGATTGCCGCGTATATAGGTAGTTCACTATTTAGATCAAATATACGGTTAACATCTTCACTTAGTTTAGCATCAAACATCTCTTTAGATTCAAATGTAGATTCGTGAAATATGAGCTCTTCTTTACTTAGTTCTTGATATATGTTTGCATCACTATCCTCTTTTATAAGAGTTCTTAGTATATCTTGATTATTAACTATAGAACTAATAGCTTGTTTAAAGATCTCTATATCTGTAGTGCTTAGAAGCTCTATAGTCATAGGTATATTATAAGCGTTACTTCCATCTTCATACTTATCTATAAAGTAGAGTCTCTGTTGTGCAAATGAAAGTGGTGTTTTATCTTGATGAGTCACTGGAATATGCACTCTGTTATGATGTAGACCATTTTTTATTAAGTGCTCTATGGTCTTAAATGTAAATATATCAGCTACCTTTACCTCCAATGAAAGAGCACATGATAGTTTATTTGCTAAAGAGATAGCTAGGATAGAGTTACCACCTATTTTAAAAAAGTCATCATTTATTCCTACACGTTCTAGCTTCAGCACATCTTGAAACATCTCACAAAGTTTTTCTTGTAACTCTGATGTTGGTGCCTCGTAAGATTCACTCTTAAACTCAGGTTCCGGAAGTGCTTTGGTGTTTAGCTTACCGTTTACTGTAAGCTCAAATGCCTCTACCTTTATAAAAGCGGATGGAACCATATACTCTGGTAATTCTTTAGTTAAAAAGCTTATAAGTTGTTTCTCATTTATACTTTGCGTTGTTGTATAGTAAGCTACTAAGTATTTAGAGTTATTATGCTCTTTGGCTAGTACTACAGCTTGTTTAACGCCACTGCAGTTAGAGATGATAGACTCTATCTCAGGAAGCTCTATTCTATAACCACGTATTTTTACTTGAAAGTCATTTCTTCCAATGTACTCTATGTTATTATCTGCTAGTAACCTTACAAGGTCACCTGTTTTATACATAGTTGTATAAGCTTTGTCTCTATCGCCTCTACGTCTCGCAAATGGATTCGGTAAAAATCTCTCTTTAGTTAACTCTTCTTGGTTTAAGTAACCTCTTGCTACACCTGCACCTGCAATATATAGCTCTCCTGTTACTCCCTCTGGAACTGGTATTAGAGATTCATTTAGGATGTAGAGTCTAGTGTTGTTTATTGGGCGGCCGATATTTGTGTGTAGCGAATCTGTTTTATACTTATGCAGTGTAGCATATACTGTAGACTCTGTTGGACCATATGCATTAACCAAAGTTCTATCTTTAGACCAGACATCCATTACATCTTTAGAACAAGCTTCTCCACCTACAAGTAATGTTTTTAACTTAGGTAAACTTTTATATTCTATACTTCTTAATAATACTGGGGGAAGAAGAGCAAAAGAAATTTCTTGTTTTATAATAAGCTCTATTAGTTCACTGATATTTTCTCTTTGAGCACTAGAAGTTATAACAAGGACAGCTCCATATATGAGTGCAGTATATATCTCTAAAGTAGCAGCATCAAAGCTATAAGAAGCAAATTGTAGTATATTGTCCTTATCTGTAATTCCAAACTCTTTAATCTGATTTTCTGCTAGATTAACCACGCCACCATGCTCAATCATAACTCCTTTAGGCTTACCGGTAGTACCAGAAGTGTAGATAACATAAGCTAAGCTATCTGGTGTAGAAATAGATATCAACTCTCTATCATCTTGAGTTTGGTAGTTATACTCATCTATTGCTAGTAAAGATAGTCTGTTATTTATACT
Source organism: Sulfurimonas sp. (assembly GCA_021648285.1). Classification (GTDB taxonomy): domain Bacteria; phylum Campylobacterota; class Campylobacteria; order Campylobacterales; family Sulfurimonadaceae; genus Sulfurimonas. The sequence continues at coordinate 69,312 of JAKITC010000003.1, forward strand.
TTCATGCTCTAGCAACAGAGTGTCTAGTTTATCTTTTAAATGTGACTGAGTGAGTAGTAATGCTGTTTTTGTGTCTTCTAAGATATAAGTTATTCTCTCATCTGGATAGTTTGGGTCTATTGGTACATACGCCGCGCCAGCTTTTAGCGTAGCAATTATTGCTATTATCATATCTAGTGATCTATCTAAACATAGAGCTATTGGTGTATCTGCTTGTAGAGTTTTTAAACTCTTCTTTTTATACTCTGCTTGTATCTCTCTTGCAAGAGAGTTTGTAAGAGAGTCTAGCTCTTTGTAAGTTAAGCTTTTTTCTTCATATACTAGTGCTATATTGTCTGGTGTAAGTTGTGCTTGCTTTACAAAGAGTTCGTGTAAGCTAAAGTCTGGGTACTCTTTGTCTGTTTGGTTGTTTGTATATACTAGTTGTTGGTACTCCTCTTTGTCTAAAAGAGTTATATCACTTATGTGTATCTCTGGAGTAGATGCTACATCATTTAGAGTGTTTTCAAAGTGATTTAAAAACTTTTTCATAAGCAGTGGATCTACCTTTTCACACTGGTACTCTAACTGAAATATTACTCTATCTTTATCACTTGTTGCATCAAACTGAAGGCTAAGTAGTGCATCACTCTCTTTACTCCAAGACACATCCATCATCCCCTCAGCGTGAACACCACTTAAGTTTATAGTACTACCACTAAATACAGCCTCACCTATAGAGATATTAAAAAAGTTATCACCTATATCTTTAGTTCTCTCTTCTCTAAGATTTTCTACAATATCATTTAGTGAGTACCATAGATGCTCTTTAGAGCTCTTGCGCTGTTTGTTAAGTGAGACTATAAGATCATTAAAAGATATATCGTTTGTTACATTTGCTTTAAGTAGGACATTGTTCACAAATGAACCAGTAACATTTGCATGCGTTTTTGGTCTTAAGTTTATAGGGTAACTCAGTATTATCTCTTCTTGATTGGTGATTTTACTAATAACCAAACTATAAACAGCTGTAATGTACTGAAATAGTGTAGTCCTACTTTTTCTTACAGCTTTTTTTAAATTAATATATTCATCCCCTTGAAGCTCCAAGTATAGTACTTCACTCTTTGAAGTGGTGTTAGTGTATGTACTAATAGGAAAGTCAACATTTAAAGGGTAGTTGTTTAAAAACTCTAACCAGTACTCCTTTGCAGACTCTTTTTTCTCTTTAGTAATTAAAGAGTGCTCTATCTCAACTGCCTCACAAAAACTTTCTTTAGTAAGGTCTATATGAGTATTTTTATCACAAAGATGATTATAAAAATTTTCAAGTCTACGATTAAGAGTATTTGCAGTAATAGCATCTGCCAAAATATGATAAGCTACAGATAATAAATATATATTTGAATTAGTTGTAATTATGTAGTATTTATATAGAGGACCGTTATATATGTCAAATGGTTTATTAATAAGCTCTATTAGATACTCTTTTATATTATCTTCATCATATTCTATGTATGTGATAAAATCATTTAGGCTATAATCAGCTCTGTATGGTTTGTTCTCTTTGTTAAATGAGATATAAAAGTTTTCATCATCCAGTGCATACTTACATGCTTTTTCTAAATACTTAAGGTTAACTGAGTTGTCTAGTTTATATGAAAGAGATACATTATATTTGGAACTCTTGGGGTTTAGGAGCCATTCTAGTAAGAATCGTTCTTGATAGATTGATATTTGCAATATATAATCCTTAAAATTTATAATATAATCAAAATTATAACACATTGTCTCCATAAAGTAACCTGATATAACTATATTGCTATCAAATTGTCGCCTAAAATTTAGTTTTGTACTTATTATTATTTTTGATATGATGGTGTTGAATAAGGTCAGGCACTTAACAAAGGAAAAACTATAAATATATTACAAACTATTGAAATAGATAAACACTCATCTGTTTTTATTTTAAACTTAGAGGATAATGTGGCTTATATTGATACAAGTCTAATTCCATCTCTCCAACTTGCAGAGATCAATCAATATCGCCAAATTCAAGATAAAAACAGACGATTGGTATCTCGTACTTTTTTATTTAAGTTCTTAAAAGAGATGTATGGTTTCTCAGATTTTACATTTTTGTACACTGACATTAAACGACCAACACTAAAAGATACAAATATAGATTTTAACATCTCATATTCAAAAAGCTTAATAGCAGTAGCGATCTCAACTAAAAACAAAATTGGGGTAGATATAGAGTACATAGATCACTCTTTTGACATTAAGAGCATCATACCGGCATGTATGAATAGCCAAGAGCTAAAAACATTTGAGTTCTTGAAAAACAGTGAAAGATTAAACTATTTTTACTCTCTTTGGACATATAAAGAAGCTTTAGTAAAGCTTCTCGGAGGTGGTTTATATCTTGATCTAAAAGAGATAACAGACTTTAAAGTAAATAATTTAAACATATGTAAGTATCAACCATTTATCTCAAACGACTACTCTTTAAGTGTAGTAAAGTTTAACAAATAGTAAAAATATTGATACTTTAAAAGATACATCTATAAATAGAGAAAGTGAAGTAAAAAAATCTCATTATATTAAATTTATGCATAGATTTAAAAATGCTGTTTAACACTTTCGTATAAAAAAGCCTCTACTCAAAGATTTTCAAAAAAAACTTTCTCTAAATATAGCCTCGAATAAAATTTAGGCTAAAATGCACAAATAACCTCAAAATACTACTTTTTTTAAACTTTTTACATATATCACAAAAAATGTCGTTATAATGTGTTATCACAACAAGGATAATTAAAATACTATAGGGAGAAATAGCATGAAGTATAACGTTTACTGTGTTCCTAATATATTTAGCTTTGTTCTATTTTTCTTAATTAGTTTTACAAACCTGAATGCTCAAACAGAAGATCTTCTGTCATCTATTTCAAATGATATGAATCATTTTAATGAAGTTGCAACTGTTACAAAAATAAATGAGCATTATCAGCCTTATGTTATCTCAACATTCAGTGGTAAAGATTTAGAAAAGTTAGGGATTGTAAACTTAGAAGAGGCTCTCTCTTTAGTTCCAGGCGTAGACATGGCTACAGATAATACGGAAGTTAAAACACCTATCTTTCGTGGTTCAAACCCACAAGCTTATGGACAATCAAAACTCTTCATAGATGGTGTTCCAGCGAACAATCTCTTTTTTGACTCATACTCAGAACATCTAAAAATGCCAATTGAGATGATAAAGCGTATAGAAGTAGTTCGTGGGCCTGGAAGTAAGACAAACGGTTACAACGCTTATGCAGGTTCTATAAATGTCATAACTTACGCAGAAGATATAGATGGGTTTGGAAATGATGATTCTATAGTTGCAAAATATGGCTCGTATAAATATGGAATGGTTGGGTTTGTTAAGAGTTATCAATTAGATACTTTTAACTTAACAACAGATTTTTACTACCAAAAAGATGATAAAACACTTTATTCAGGTTTAGATGGTTATGGAAATGGTTATGCTGGTGCATATGCTTTTGATAATACATGGCTTGGAGTCTCTGGTAAAACTTTTATGTGGAGTGAAACTTTTTCTCTTGGCGTAACGCTAGATTTTAAAAATAACTTTTATGCAAAGCTTCGTCTTTTGGACCATACACAAGCAAGTGGACGTGGGATAAATCTTCATATAACTGATGATAAAAATTCGAGACTAAAGCAACCAAATCACTACCTAGAGTTAGGTTTTAAAGAATATGTAGGTGATTTTGACATAAATATAAATGGTGGTGTAAAGTATGATGCTTTTGATAGTTATGCTAAGCTAGCGCCAGATGGAACAAGACTCTTTGATTATCCACTATATTTAGCTTATTTAGCAGCTGGAGATAATGCAAATGCAATAGCAACTTATCTAACTGCAACAACATACCCAGATGGTGCATATGGAATTGCTATTGCTAAGCAACTTACTTATTATCAATCTTCTTTTATAGAGTATGATGGCATTGAGAACCATAATATTAGTTTAGGTTATAGAGTTAGTAAAGAAAAAACAACAGATTCGATTCACAAACTTACTAGTTATGCTACTGGGGTTGAATTAGTTGATTATTCAGATAGTTTACCTTTTTTTAACAAAAATGCAGAACGAAACATAGTATCTTTGTTTTTTGAAGATGCATATACATATAGTGATTCACTAAGTTTTTTACTTGGTTTTAATTACGAAAAAGCTTCAAAAACAAAAGCGCAGTATGAACCAAAAATCTCACTGGTTTACCAACCAAACAGAAGTAACATCTTTAAACTTCTTTATGCAGAGTCACATAGAAACCCATCATGGCAAGAGACATTTACAGGAAACAATGACTCAAGAAATGGAAGTGAAGGTTTTGAACCTGAAACGGTAAAGGCTTATGAGGCAGCATATATTTACAAAATAGATACTTCAAGGCATTTACAAGCGAATCTATTTTACTTAAAAAACAGTGATCAGCTTCAGGTAGTTGATGCTATTGGAACATTTGAAAATGTTGGAGAGACTACCATCTACGGTCTAGAACTAGAATATAAAGGTTACATAACTTCTAACGATATGTTTTACTTTAACTACTCATATACCGATGGTAAAGAGACAAATACTAATTATCTCTCAAATGTAGCACAACATATGGCTAAGGGTTATTATAGTTATGACATCACAAGTGAATTATCTCTTAGTACAGTTATGAAGTACATAGGTGAGAAAAAACGCTCATCAACTGACACTAGAACTGAGGCACTTAAAGCTTATAGCAAAGTTGATCTGACGACCAGATATGATAATAAAAAATATGACTTTAGTGTTACGGCTAGTATAAAAAATGTCTTTGATAGTGATATAAGATTTACCTCAAAACAATTTACTTATGATGATGATTACCATCAAGAGGGTAGAAACTTTATGATTACCCTAAAGAAGGAGTTTTAAATGCGTATTTTAGCTTTAATACTTCTATTTGGTTCTTTACTTTTTGGATCTAATTATAATTATATTTTACTAGAAGCTCAAGCTACTATCTTTCCTAAAATTATGCTACTTGACAAAAGGTTAGAAGAAAAACTAGTTGATGGTAAGATTGTGTTTATAGTAGTATATGAAAAAAGTGATCATACTACAGCCCTTGAAATAAGCAGGTTGATAAAATCTATATATATAAATAATATGGATAAATATAAATATATAGTAGAGTTAGTAGAGTTTACAGATCTGACAAATTCTACAGAGGCTACCGCTATTTATGCATTAAACTCAAATTCTCATATTGCTAATGCGGCAAAAATAGCAAATGAAAAAGGGATTATTGCTTTTTCCTATGACAATAACAATCTAAAAAAAGGTATGTTATTTTCTTTAATGTTAGAAAAATCTACAGTTCTTTATTTAAACAAAGATAATATACCTAAAAAGAAAGTTGATTTTGTAGACTCCCTTTACCAAATAGTAAGGTTTATCGATAAAGACAATGGTTAATAAGAGAGTACTACATTACTATTTTGTTCCAATTAGATACATTTTAATTAAAAATAGTAGTATAGTGCTATATTTAATATGTTTTATATAGTAATATAGTTGTATAGTGCTATAAAAGGATAACTGATGCGTAAAACGAGAAGTGTTGTAAAAACAGATAAACCGCTAAGTGATTCTATTACAACATCAAAGGACTTAGGTGATGCAATTAGATACAAAAGAACCAGTCTTGGACTATCAATAAAAAAAACTTCATCATTATGCGGTATCAGTGATAAAACTCTTCAAGCTATAGAAAAAGGAAATGAGAGTAAATTTTCAACAATATTAAATCTCACGAATATGTTGGGCTTAAAATTTAAAATAAGTGGACTGTAGAGATGGAAAAATTACATATATTTTATAGGGTTACACTAGTTGGTGCCATTGATTATGACCCATTATCGAATGAATACTCTTTTGAATATGATATTGAATGGATAAAGAACGGATTTGAACTTAGTCCAGCATTAAAATTTAAAGGCTTTAAAAAAGATGCAATTAAATTGTTTATTGAAAATTTATTACCAGAAGGTGAAAGTTTAGATGATTTAAGTAGGTATTTTCAAATATCTAAAAGCAATAAATTTGCATTACTCAAAAAAATAGGACTTGATACAACAGGTGCTTTAATGTTTTTACCAGATGATACTTATAATATTAGCACTTCTTTTAGAGAAGTAAGTGCTGATGAACTTAAAAAAAGAATAGAATCAAAAGATAAGGAACCTATTTCTATTTGGGATAAAAAGCTAAGATTGAGTGTTGCGGGAGTACAAGAAAAACTACCTATATCACTGATTGATTCAAAGATGGGCTTTGGCGAGGGTGACTTATGTTCTACTCATATACTAAAATTTAATAGGCGTGGGGAAAACATAATACTTAATGAATACATATCTCTTAGATTGTGCAAAGAAATAGGGATTAATGTAGCAAATGTTGAATATAAAGCTGTAGGTAAAGAGAATGTTCTGTATGTCCAAAGATTCGATAGAAAAATACTCGATAGTGATCATATACAAAGAACTCATGTTATAGATGCTGTTCAAGCGCTTGGATTGCCAGTCTCTTATAAATATGAAAGAGTATTTGGTTCTAATGAAGAAGTAAAAGATTTTAGAGAAGGGGTATCATGGCGTAAGCTTTTTAACTTATCTATAGAAGCAAAAATCCCTATTATTTATAAAGAGCAATTAATAATATGGAGCATTATAAATTTATGTTTAGGCAATAGTGATGCACATGGCAAGAATATATCTTTTTTTGTAGATAGAGATGGGCTAGAGATTGCACCATTTTATGATATTGTAAATATAACTATGTATCAAGAAAAGTATGAACAAGATATGGCAATGGCTATAAATGATAAATTTACATACAATATCAAAGCTTATGATTTTTTAGAATTTTTAAAACAAAATAATATTTCAAAGATACAATATTTTGAATATTTTGGAGAAATTATTATCAAGATAAGTAAAGAATTAGAAAAGTTTGATTTTATAGAAACAAAGTTATTTAAAGATGAAAAAGAGTTTTGCTTAAATTACAAAGAAAATATAATAAATCGGATAAATTTTTTAGTTGATGCTGTTAATGAGTTGAGATATCCTAAAAAAGATAAAGATGAAACCAATAAAGAATTTTATGATGATTATGCAGATGATATACGTAAAACTTTAAATATAAAGAAAAAAATTGACGAAGATGAAATCAGTATGGAAAAAATTATTGATAATTACATTCAAAAAGTAGAGAGGAAGAGTATTAAAAAGATTGCAATTACAGGGGTAAATGCCACTAACTTAAGCAAAAAAAAATGAAATTCTTCAAGCAAAGCCAATCAAAATGAATAAATTTCTACTAAGTTTTATACTGATATACTCTTTTATATAAAAGGTTCCAAAATGACAAACACTAAAATACAATTAAACAAAATCGTTATTTCAGTAGCAGTGGCAATGTTACTAGCCATACTGTTTATAGGGTGTGCTGATAAAGCTACAGGTTCGAGCTATGATAATAATAGTGCCAAATGGCAACAACTTAAATCAAAAGAAGCTGTCGAGAATATAGATAAATAATTTAGTTAATTACTTCAAAGTATAGGTAATAGGAACATGCAGGGTTAATTTTTTTTGAGGTTTTGGAAATTTTCCAGAGAGACCCATTATGGTTTTCATAGCCGCTCGGCTCAGGATATCACTCTTTGATTTAATAATTTTTATATCATAAACTTTTGCATCCATGTTCAATGTGAACTTTATAATCACTTCACCGGTTATATTTCTTTTTCTAGCGCTTCTTGGATAGTAAAGATTTTCTTTTAAGAGCTTGGCGATTTTTTCTGTGTTGATTTCAAGATACTGGGTTGATGATTTTTTTTGATTTGGTTTTTTAGTCTCTCTTTTGTGTTCTTTAACAATCTCTTTTACTATAACTGTTTTTTTAGCAGTTTCTTTTCTAGCAATTACTTTTTTTATAACATCAGCTTTAACAACTTTTTTTCTAATAACTCTTTTATTGACAATAGCTAACTCTTGTGGAACCTCTTCCACAGCAAAATCATAGATTTTTACAGGCTCTTTAATAACTTTTCTGGCTATTTTTTTTGGCTTTGGCTTTGGCTTTGGTTTTGGCTTTTCAATCTTTTTTGGCTTTGGTTTTGGTTTTGGTTTAACAATCTCTGTTGTAGCAACAACATCGCTAAGTTTTAAATGAATTCTTTTTTTATTCTCTACTTTTTTGACATCAGAATAACTTTTCCATGCAAACAATACTGTTGCTATCAAAAGAGTATGAATGAAGATAGATATAAAAAGTGATTCAGGACGTTTTATCATAAGGGAAATAGTAACAAAAAAATTGTTACTACTTTGTTAAAGAGGTGGAATGTATAAACTAAATAGCTCTTTTAAATTCTGGATATGCTTCTACACCACACTCATTAACATCCATTCCTTCAAGTTGATCATCATCAGCTGCTCTGAATCTTGATAATTTATTGATTACAAATAAAACAACGTATGAAACACTAAAGGCAAAAACTGCAATAACTACGACACCCTTTAGTTGAGCCATAAATGAGATTTTTTCTACAAAAATTCCAACTGCTAAAGTTCCCCATATACCATTAACCAAGTGAACTGAAAGTGCTCCAACAGGGTCATCTAGGCGAAGCTTATCAAAAAGTGGAACTGCAAATACAACTAAAGCTCCACCAACTAATCCAATCAATATAGGAGTGTACATGTCATACAGATCAGGTCCGGCAGTAACAGCGACCAGACCGCCTAAAGCGCCATTTAAAATCATTGTAATATCAAGAAGTTTGTATCTGAAATACATAATGAAACCGGCAATAATTGCACCGGCTAAACCGGCTGTATTTGTATTCATAATAGTTTTTGCAACTGTATTTGCATTTTCAACAGAAGATATTGAACCAACACTTCCACCATTGAAACCAAACCAGCCTATCCAAAGAAGAAGTGCTCCAAGAACAACAAGCGGAATATTTGAAGCGGGGATAACTTTGATTTTATCACCCACATAACGACCTTTTCTAGCACCAACTATCATTATGGCAGCTAAAAGAGCCCAACCACCTGTAGAGTGAATAACAGTTGAACCAGCTAAGTCATACATGTCAATATCGAGCATTGTGCCTGCAAGCATATCTGCACCCCAAGTAACATTTACAACTAGTGGATAGATTACAGCACCCATAATAATAGTAAATATAGCTAAAGGAATTATACGAACACGCTCACTAACACCACCACTCATAATATTTACAGTCTTACCGACAAATGCCATTTGAAACATAAATACTGCCCAAATACTCTGAGTATCGCTCTCCCATCCGCCAAATGCAAGCTCGTAGCCAACAAGTAAAAATGCCAAAGACGCTACAGCATAGATCATTACATTTATGGTTAATACAGCAGAAACATTTTTTGTACGTACAAGTCCAGCTTCAAGCATAGCAAAACCCGGAACCATAAAAATTATTAAAACCATTGTGAATAGTGTGAAGAAAGTGTCGATGATGTATTTAAAATCAGCTTCTAACATGTGAGAGTATCCTTGTATAAATTAAAAGCAATTATTATAGCTTAAAAAATATCCAAGAAAAAAAAAGATTGATTAATTTTTAATCAGTTTGAAAAATAGTTAAAATACTCTACCCCAAAAGGGGTTAGCTTTTAGAATACTAACCAATGGCATTCTCCACGATGAGTTGCCTTAGCGGCTAGCGTAGTTGAAAGGGACGAGTTCCTTTCACGTTCTAATTATTAAATAGCTTCGTTGTCAGTCTCACCTGTACGAATACGGATGATTTTTTCAATATCACTAACAAATATTTTACCATCACCTATCTTACCGGTTCTAGCAGCTTCAACAATTGTACTTGTTACTTGCTCAACCATATCATCACTGATTACCATTTCCATTTTGATCTTTGGTAAAAAATCAACAACATACTCTGCACCACGGTAGAGTTCACTATGACCTTTTTGACGACCATAACCTTTAACTTCGCTAACTGTCATACCGTCTATCCCGATTTCAGCTAAAGCATCTTTTACATCTTCTAATTTAAATGGTTTTATAACCGCTTCTACTCTTTTCATAATAATCTCCAATTTAATTTTAACATTCTAGCCATATTTATGGCGAAAATCAACTCTTTAGTAGCCATATCGACTCCAGCGTAGATAAAGGGACGAGTTCCTTTATCGTTCAATTATAGGTTGATAGCCTTTTCACCGTGAACAGTTTCATCAAGTCCACGACTCTCGATCTCTTCATCAACTCTACCACCACCAGTAACAGCAGAGGCAATAAAATAAACAATTGCAGTAACAATACTACTATAAACTATTGTTAATCCAATAGCTTGAAGTTGACTTACAAGTTGAGAAGTCATATTATAGTCATCAGCCATTGCATAATCAGCTATGAAGATAGCAGTAGCAATTGAACCCCAAATACCAACAAGGCCGTGAATCCAGAATGCATCTAAAGAGTCATCGACTTTGAACATGTTTTTAAGTTTAGCGACACCCCAAAAACCAAGTGCTCCACCAACAAGACCAATAATAATTGCACCTTCAACACCGGCAGAACCTGAAGCAGGAGTAATTGCAACAAGACCGGCAACAGCACCAGAAGCGCCACCAACTATTGTAGCTTTTTTATACACTAACCACTCAACCATAATCCATCCAATTACACCAAGGGACGCAGCAACATTTGTAACTAAAAATGCGGATGCAGCAACACCATCAGCAGCAACTTCACTGCCGGCATTAAAACCAAACCAACCAAACCATAATAAAGCAGCACCAAGCGATACTAATACAGGTGAAAAAGGTTTAATTGCAACTTTGCCATAATCTTTTCTACGTCCAAGAATCATTGCAACAACAAAACCCGCAACACCGGCATTTAAGTGAACAACAGTACCACCGGCAAAATCCATCTCACCAAAGTTTAGTGTTTCACCACCACCCCATGCCCAGTGAGTGACAGGTGCGTAAACTGCAACTATCCATAAAGCAGCAAATACTATATAAGTAGAGAATTTAACTCTCTCTATCATAGAACCACTCGCAATTGCAACAGCGATAGCTGCGAAAGTTCCTTGAAATGCTACAAATAACAACTCAGGAATAGTACCAGTTAAGCTATCTGATGTAATTCCTGAAAGTAAAACTTTTCCAGTACCGATTAAATCACCATCGCCAAATGCGATTGAGTAACCTACCAAAACCCATACCAAAGTACCAACAGCGTAAGCACCTAAACTCATACCTATAGTATTAAGTACATTTTTACTACGAGTAAGACCACCGTAAAAAAGCGCTAGTCCCGCAGGTGTCATCAACATAACCAATGCTGTAGCAACTAGCATCCAAGCAGTGTCACCGCCACTTAATGTATCCTCTGCAAATACAATAGTTGGTAGTGCCAACAGAGCAAGTAAATATCTTTTCATTTAAGTATCCTTATTGTTTAACTGCGCAAATTATATACCCAAAACACAACTTATCAATCAAAATAATGATTAATTTTTAGGCAATTTGTTTTATACTGAAATAGTTACAATTTTTTATAAATTTACATAAATTTTCCAAATATATTAAGGGTTAATCAGATATTATAAACGAAATTATTTTTAAAGCTAGGTGGTTATATGGGCGATTTGCTAAACAACGACAATATACAAACTATTAATATAGAAGAGACTCTTTCTAGTAGTTACCTTGATTACTCTATGAGTGTAATTGTAGGCCGTGCACTTCCTGACGTTCGCGATGGACTAAAACCAGTTCACAGAAGAATACTTTATGCGATGGACAAACTAAACCTATCTCACGGAGCTAAGTTCAAAAAATCAGCTCGTATCGTTGGTGATGTTATTGGTCAATACCACCCTCACGGTGATACAGCAGTTTATGATGCTCTAGTTCGTATGGCTCAAGATTTCTCTATGAGAATGCAACTTATCGATGGACAAGGAAACTTCGGTTCTGTTGACGGTGACTCTGCAGCAGCTATGAGATATACAGAAGCTCGTATGACTAAATATGCCGGTGAACTTCTAAAAGACTTAGATAAAAATACAGTAAACATGATAGAAAACTACGATGGTACTACTAAAGAACCAGATGTTATGCCTACTCGTGTTCCTAACCTTCTTATAAATGGTTCATCCGGTATCGCTGTTGGTATGGCAACAAATATTCCTCCACATAATCCAAGAGAGATTATGAATGGTTTAAAAGCTCTTCTAAAAAATCCAGACATTGAACTAGCTGAAATCATGGAACACATAAAAGCTCCTGACTTTCCAACCGGTGGTATCATCTTTGGTAAAAAAGGAATTACAGACGCTTATGAAACAGGTCGCGGTCGCATCAAGGTTCGTGCAAAAACTCATATAGAACAAAAAGCGAAAAAAGAAATTATTGTAATTGATGAACTTCCTTACCAAGTAAATAAAGCTCGTCTTATTGAAAATATTGCTAATCTGGTTAAAGACAAGATGATTGACGGAGTTTCTGAAATTCGTGATGAATCTGACCGTGACGGGATGAGAGTTGTAATAGAGTTAAAAAGAGATGCAATGAGCGAGATTGTTTTAAACAATCTTTTCAAACAAACAAGCATGCAGACTACTTTCGGTATTATCATGCTATCTATATTAAATCAAGAACCCAGAATTTTTGGTATCATAACTATATTAAAGCATTTTATTAATCACCGTAAAACAATTATTATTCGTCGTACAATTTTTGACCTTGAAAAGGCAAAAGCAAGAGCTCATATCTTAGAAGGTCTTAAAAAAGCGCTTGATATTATTGATAAGATTATCGTGGTTATCAAAGCAAGTAAAAACATCGAAGAAGCGCGTGACAACTTAGTCTCAGAATTTGACTTCTCAGAGATTCAGGCACAAAGTATCGTTGACATGCGTCTTGGTAAGCTTACAGGCTTAGAGCGTGAAAAAATCGAGAATGAACTTCGTGAATTAATGGAACTAATCGAGTACTTAGAATCAATCTTAAAAAGTGAAGAAGTTCTTCACTCAATTATTACTGAAGAGTTTGATGAAGTAATGGATACATACGGTTCAAATGAAAGAAGAACTGAAGTTGAAGATGATTATGATGACATTGATATTGAAGACTTAATCCCTAATGAGCCAATGGTTGTTACTATTACTCACAGAGGCTATATCAAGCGTGTTCCATTGGCTTCTTACGAAAAACAGAAACGTGGCGGTAAAGGCAAAACTGCTGTTACTACTTACGAAGATGACTTCATTGAGAGATTCTTTACATGTAACACTCATGACACACTACTATTTGTAACTGACCGTGGACAACTTCACTGGTTAAAAGTTTATAGAATTCCTGAGGGAAGCAGAATCGCTAAAGGTAAAGCAGTTGTAAACCTTCTTAACCTTGTAGCTGATGAACAAATCCAGTCTATCAATCCGACAACAGACTTCAGCGAAGACAAATCTTTAGTTTTCTTCACGAAAAAAGGTGTTGTTAAACGTACAAACCTAAGTGAATTTTCAAATATTAGAAGTAATGGTGTTAAAGCTATTAACTTAGATGATGATGATTCTATTATTACAGCAAAAATTGCAAATCAAGATATTAAATATCTGTTCATAGTGACTAAGCTGTCTCAGTGTATAAAATTTGATATAGAAAAAACCCGTGACCAAGGTAGAAATACCAGAGGTGTTAGAGGTATTAAATTTAAACATTCTGGTGACGAAGTAATCGATGCAAACATTATTGCAAATGACGAACAAGAAATTTTAATGATTGCTGAAAAAGGTATTGGTAAACGTACAGATGCCGGTGAGTACAGACTTACTAATCGTGGTGGTTCTGGTGTTATAGCTATGAAGATGACAGCAAAAACAGGTAAAAATATTGTTGGTTGTCTGATGGTCGATGAGACTATGGATATGATGGCACTTACAAAAGCCGGTAAAATGATTAGAGTTGACATGCAAACTATCTCTAAATCAAGCAGAAATACAAGTGGTGTTTATATAGTAAAAGGCGATGATGTAGCTAATGTCTCTCGTTGTCCTAAACAACCGGTAGAAGATGATGATGAAACTATCCAACCTGAACAAGGTTAGTTGGTATAGTAGTTGCTTTAACTGCAATATCAAACCATGCTAAGGGATTAACTATGAAATATTTTATTTTACTTATAGCACTTTTAAGTGCTTCATCACTTTTTGGGGCTGACCAAGTTCAAACTGTAGATACTAAAGTAATACAACTGACAAATGCCGAACTTCAAAGAGCAATAGCTGAAGCTAATCTGGCAAAAAAAGAGGCTACTTTTGCACAAATTGAAGCAATGCAGGCCAAAGCTGCACTTGCTAGAGAAAAAGCTGACAGAGAAGATGAAGCTGTAAAAATTGCAGAGGCTGCAGAAGCTCAGGCACAAGCTGAAGCAGAAGCACAAGCTGAAGCAGACGCTGAAGCTCAAGACGTTTTAAAAGAAAACAGCACTATGTATATTTCTGTTGTAGGACAAGGTGTTGCACCTATGAACACAACTTCTCCGGCTCAAGCTTATGCCCTTGCTAAAAGAGCAGCAATAGCAGATGCTTACAGAGCAATTGCAGAGAAGGTAAAAGGTGTTCGTATCGATGGTCAAGACTTAATTAAAAACATGATGGTTAAAAGATCAACAATCCGTACTTCAGTTAAAGCAATGGTTAGAAATGCAAATGTTGTTGAGACAACTTTCAAAGAGGGGCTATGCGAAGTAGAGATGGAAATAGTAATCTCACATTCAGACTTTCCTCAATAATCTTATTTTGTTCACTTGCATTAAATGCAGGTGAATATCTTATCTCATACCGATATATGGTAAAAGATGCCATTTTATATAATGAAACTCTACATATTTCACACGCTATGACAAAGTGTGAAGGAAAACCACAATCAGAGCTAATCCTAGAAAATACAACTGATGGAGATCTCAAAAAACTCATATCTCAAAACTCAGAAGAATTTTCAAATTATATACATAAGCTAGGTTTACACATTAAATACAAGGAACAAACCTTAAACCTTCAAAACACCTCTACAACGATCCTAACTCTTAAGACAACTTGCTTCAAAGTCGATTTTAATGATAATTTCGCTAGAATAGCACCTTTAAAATAAGGGTTATCTAAACCCACATTTAGGGCATATATTGAAAATTGCAATAGTTGAAGATGACATTAATATGAGAAAATCTCTTGAAATCGCTATGAGCGACTATAAAGAGTTTGAAATTAAAACATTTAAAAACGCAAAAGACGCACTAAAAGATATTGATAAGAGTTTTGATCTGGTTATAACTGACATCAATATGCCCGGTATGGATGGTATAGAATTTGTAAAAACTTTAAATGGTAAATTTGAAGTGATTATAATGACCGGAAATGCAACATTGCAACGAGCGATAGAGTCTATTCACCTTGGTGTAAAAGACTTTTTGCTAAAACCTTTTGATGTAGACACTTTAGTTGCTGCAATAAAGAGAGAAGATAAAATACAAAAAGTACAAAAAACAGTTTGCAAGACCAAAGATAAGAAAAAATCTAACGGTTTTTTAGGAACATCAAAAGTACTGGAGTCTGTAATTAAAATTGCAAATAAAGCTTCTAAGACAGATGCGAGTGTTTTACTTTTAGGAGATAGTGGTGTTGGTAAAGAGGTCTTTGCTTCTTACATTCATGACAACTCTCCCAGAGCAAAAAAACCTTTTATAGCTATCAACATGGCAGCTATTCCGGAAAATCTTATAGAGAGTGAACTATTCGGGTTTGAAAAAGGTGCATTTACCGATGCAAATGAGGCAAAAGTCGGACAGTTTGAACTAGCACAAGGTGGAACTCTGTTTTTAGATGAGATTGGAGAAATGCCTTATGGTGTTCAAGCTAAGCTACTTCGTGCCCTGCAAGAAAAAGAGATAAGAAGATTGGGCTCAGCAAAAACAATAAAAATTGATATCAGAGTAGTATCTGCAACTAATGCAAATCTGACTGACAAGATAAAAGATGGAGAGTTTAGAGAAGATTTATACTACCGTTTAAATACTATCCCTCTAAGTATTCCACCTCTTAAAGATAGAAAAGATGAAATATTACAAATTGCTGATGCAATGCTGGAGCAAAACTGTAAAAAGTATGAGTTTGAACTAAAAACTTTTAGCAAAGAAGCTCAGGAACAACTTTTAGCATACAACTGGCCGGGAAACATTAGGGAACTTATCTCTGTGGTTGAGAGAGCTGTTATACTTAGTGAAAACCAAGAGATAACGGCAGATGAACTTTATTTACAAAATAAAATACAATAGGAGTCAATGTGCAAAAAAAATATAATGTAGCAGTAGTTGGAGCAAACGGCGCTGTTGGAGAAGAAATATTAACAATTTTACAAGAGATAGATTTTCCACTTAATAAACTTGTACCACTAGCAAGTTCTAGAAGTGCGGGGGACACCGTAGAATTTTACGGTAAAGAGATAGTTATACAAGAACTGACAGATGATATTTTTGAAGAGGAAGAGATAGAGATAGCACTTTTTAGTGCTGGTGGAAGTGTAAGTGCACAGTTTGCACCTGCAGCTGTTAAGGCTGGAGCTGTTGTTATTGACAATACATCCCACTTTAGAATGGACAAAGATGTTCCTCTTGTTGTGCCGGAAGTAAATCCACAAGATATCGCTAAGTGGAAAGATACTGGAATAATTGCAAATCCAAACTGTTCGACTATACAGATGGTTCAAACGCTTAAACCTCTTGATGATGCTTACGATCTTCTAAGAGTTGATGTTAGTACTTACCAAGCAACAAGTGGCGCCGGAAAAACTGCTATGAAAGAACTAGTTACTCAGATGCAAGACTTTTTTGCATTTAAACTAAGCGACTCAGAACATAAAGCTTTTAACCAGCAGATTGCTCTAAATGTAATCCCTCAAATAGATGTTTTCATGGACAACGGATACACTAAAGAAGAGATGAAGATGACAAATGAGACTTCAAAAATCATGCATAAAGATATTGCTCTTAGTGCTACATGTGTTCGTGTACCAACTCTTCGCGGGCATGCAGAAGCACTTACTCTTACTTTTGACAGTGAAGTTCAAGCAGATGAAGTTAGAGATGTTCTAAGTAAGGCTCCTAATATTGTTATACTTGATAAGCCTGAAGAAGCTCTATACCCTATGCCGGCTACATGTGTAGATATGAATGAAACTTTTGTCGGTCGTATCAGAAATGACAACTTCTCTAAAAATATAATTCACATGTTTATTGTTGCTGACAACTTAAGAGTAGGTGCTGCTACAAATGCAGTAAGAATTGCCCAAAAATGGGTAGAGATGAATGAGGGGAATTAAAATGTTAGAAAAAATATTTGAAAGCAGTTTATGGAGTACAAGATTTATGGTAATTTTTGCTGTAGTATTTGGCTTAATTGGAGCAGTTGTCTTATTCGCTGTAGCTAGTGTAGATGTATTTGCTACTGCTAAGTATGTTTTTACAACTTACTTTACTGGTGCACATCCTGAACGCTTTCATGAAGATGTAGTTGGTGGAATTATTGGTGCTGTTGACTTGTACCTTATCGGTGTAGTAATGCTACTTTTCTCTTTTGGTCTTTATGAACTGTTTATATCTGATATTGATGTAGCAAAAAATAAAGATGGTGCAGAAAATCAACTTTTAGCTATTCATTCTCTTGACCAACTAAAAGACAAAATCTCTAAAGTAATCGTAATGGTTTTAGTAGTTGGTTTTTTTCAAAAAGTAGGACGTATAGAGTATACTACTGCCTTAGATATGTTTTATCTTGCACTATCAATCACCGCTATATCAGTTGGACTATATTTTTTAGGAAAAGTAGGGAAAAAACAGTAGTTTAAACATAACATAAACTAATATCACTAAAATTAGACAACTAAAAAGGAAAACAATGAGTAAAATATTTGTAGATGCGTGTTTTGGTAAAGAGACTCCACACACTCCGGTTTGGATGATGAGACAAGCTGGAAGATATCTTCCTGAGTATATGGCAGTACGTGCTGAGGTTGGAAACTTTTTAAATCTTTGCCATGACCCTAAAAAAGCATGTGAAGTAACACTTCAACCTGTTGATATTGTTGGTGTTGATGCTGCAATACTTTTTAGTGATATTTTAGTTATTCCTGATGAGATGGGTATGGATTTAGAATTCATAAAAGGGTTTGGACCAAAATTCAATGACCCGTTAAACTCTCAAGAAGATTTAGACAGACTTATCGGTGGTGAGGAAGCAGCTTCTAAGCTAACTTACGTTTATGAAACTATCGAACTTATCAAAGCAGAACTAGATAAGAGAGGTGGTGAAACTGCACTTATAGGTTTTACCGGCGCACCTTGGACATTAGCTACTTATATGATTGAAGGAGAAGGTACAAAAACTTACAATATTTGTAAAAAAATGATGTACTCAAATCCTGAGCTTTTACATAAAATACTTGCTAAAGTTACTGAAGTTGTAAAACTTTATATGGAAAAACAGATTCAAGCCGGGATAGATGTAGTTCAAATATTTGACTCATGGGCGGCAGCAATCGAACCAAGTAAATATGATGAGTTTTCTTGGAAATATATGGTTGAAATTGCTGATTATTTAAAAGGTAAGTATCCACACATCCCTATCATTATGTTCCCTAAAGGAATCCCTGCATTCTTAGATAAAGTTTATGGGAACTTTGAAGTATTTGGTGTAGACTGGTCAACTCCTATGGCTTTGGCGAAAGAGAAACTTGGAAACAAATACGTTCTTCAAGGAAACATGGAGCCTTGTAGACTATATTCACAAAAGATGACTACACAAGCTGTTGAAGATATTCATGCAACAATGGGTGGCAAACGTCATATATTTAATCTTGGTCACGGGATCCTTCCGGATGTACCGGTAGAAAATGCGATACATTTTGTAAAAGAATGTCAAAGAGTTAGTAAAAAGTAATTCCGCTATATGAAAACTATTTTCGGTCCTGTAAACTCAAGAAGATTTGGTTCTTCTTTGGGTATCGACCTCTCCCCTGCTTTAAAACAATGTAACTTTGACTGTCTTTATTGTGAACTCGCACCCAGTGCCACTACTGATTCTCAAACTAATACGGTAGAAGTCTCCACAATAATCAATGAGCTACAAGAACACTTAAACGATAAGATAGATGTCATAACAATTACAGCCAACGGAGAGCCAACTCTCTACCCTTACCTAGATGAGCTTATTGACGAGATAGATAAAATCAAAGGTAGTACTGAGACTCTAATACTGACAAATAGTGCAACTCTGGTCGATGACAAAGTTTTCAACTCACTTTTAAAACTAGACCAAGTAAAACTATCGCTTGATGCTATAAGCGAGGATGTATTTAAAAGAATAGACAGACCACATGTAAGCATAAACATAAAAGATGTAGTTCAAAGAGTAATAGATTTTTCTCGGGTCTACAAAGGCAAACTATATATTGAAATACTGTTTGTATATGGACTAAATGACACAAAAGAAGAGATAGCGAAACTAAACGAGATCCTTTTACAGTTAAATGTCACTAGAGTTGATTTGAGTACCATTGACAGACCGCCGGCATATCCTGTAGTGGGAATAAGCTATAAAGAGCTTCATAGTGCATCTTTGGAGTTTGACAGCTCCCTGCCTATCCACATCGCTTCTAGAGTGCATGCTGAACCGAACAACTCTTTTTACACAGATGAAGAGATACTAAACACACTAGACAAGAGACCACTTACAATGGATGATATAAATCTGCTCCTTGATGAAGATAGCAAAGAGAGACTACATGTACTGATAAACGACTCTAAAATTATCAAAAAAACAGTCGGTAATCTAGAGTTTTTCATTCTACATGCCAACGAAAAAAGAAAACGACAAAAGTAGTTTAAAAATCTTGACTTTTCACGGGTCATAAAGTATAATTTCGGCTCTATTACATATTCCGGATTAGCTCAGCGGTAGAGTAGGTGACTGTTAATCACTTGGTCACTGGTTCGAATCCAGTATCCGGAGCCATATTTACATAAACACTTACATTCCAACTAAATCATTTAGCTACTGCGGCCTTTTGTGCCACTATTTTAAAAAAGAAGCTCTTTTAATATCTTCACTATTTTCTAGCCTTGCAGTTACCGTACAAACACCGTTAAAATGTGAGAATTCTATTTAGAATGTATAGGAATAATTTAAAAAGAAATTAGTACCTTCTCTGAGTGCACCGTCTTCTCCTGTATTCCCGTTGTCTGGAAGACGCATTTCTTCATTTAAAATATTTTTGATTGTAAGTCGTATCTGAGAAGAGTTAGAGAATATATAAGTTATGGTCTCATCAAATATATGTTGTTGATTAACTTTTAGGTTTTCAGTTTTTGATTTATTTTGTGTAGTCTCTGAAGAATATTTCCACGTGGTACCAAATGAAAGTTTATTTATTGGACGATATATATACATAGCTTTTACCATTACTTTTGAAATATCTGGCATATTCTGATCTATGTGGGGTACATTGACTGTTGTATATTCGGAATCTGTATAAGTTGCATTCATATACAAGTTGTGTGAAGTTTTTGGATGGAAAAAGTACTCTAACTCAATTCCCTTACTTAGTCTCTCTTTCATAGTTTGATATCCTATATATGAATTAGAAGATTTATCTATATCTATTATATTTAAAAGTTCTGAATAATAAATATTTAAAGAAATTTTATTGTCAAAATCAGGTATATAAACAATAGCTGCTTCATATGTATCTGTCTCTTCAGGTGAGATATCTTTAACTCCATGACCATAATAGATATGTCCACTAGTATATTTTTCATAAAATGAAGGTGCTCTAAATGCTGAACCATACAATAATTTAAAAACAAACTCATCGTTTACTCTATAGACTAAACCTGCTCTTTTGCTTATATTAGTACCTATATCTGAGTAGTTATCAACTCTTGCCCCTAGAACTAAATCAATATTTTTGTTTAATGATATAAGATCTTGAATATATGCATATTGGATTGTTCTAGTTGTCTCATCAAATAAATCTGTATTGTAAGGATTTTCCCAATATCCAGCTTCATCAGTGTTATTAAAGTAAAAAACACCCATATTAGCTAGAACTAAAGCCATATTATCAACAATAGTATTCTCAACACTACTGTAAAAATCATTTGTTGTTAAATCAGCTTTACGGGTTCCCAGTCCAATTGATATATCATTTGAACTAATCTCTGGAAGTGTTAAAATCGCCTCGGCTTCAAGGTTAACCTCTACTTGATGATCTCTAACATAAAAAGATTCCTGCATATTAACACCAACAGCGGCAAAAATAGCGGCTATTTTAGCTACATCAGTTGTAAAGTAACCTGTTACATCAGATTCTCTGCGTGAAGCATTTATCTTTGTCTCTAGTTTAAAATCATTGAACGATGTTTTATATGAGAGTTGAGAAAAAAGGTAAGTGTCTTCACGTCCATCATCATAATTAGGTGACACATCACCTTTATAAAGGTAGAAATTTCCATAATGACTACTTTTGTATCTGGTTAAAAATTCAAAGTTACCATTAACTAACTTAACACCAAGAGAGTAGTTTTGCATAGCTTCATCTGTCGTTTTGTTGTTATAGTCTATTGACTTATCATTTTGCTCATAATAAGCATCAGTGAAAATTTTCCAATTACCTGAAGATGTATTTAGACTTGCACCTATTGTCCCATAATCATAACTACCAGTACCTAAATAAATCTGATTTTCATTCTTCTCATTTCCAAGCTTTGTAATAATATTCACTGCTCCATAAAATGCTCCAGCTCCATAAATAGTAGAGCCCGGTCCTCGCAGTACTTCTATCTTTTCTACAAGTTGCATAGGAAAATCCAAGTAAAAACCACTCGTCCCTGCAGCTTCATTGTTAATTGAGACACCATCAATTAATATCTTTATTTTATCTGATATCATCGAACGAGGATTTTTAAAACCTCTAACCGTTGTTACAGGTTGTCCTAAAACGCTTAACTGCATTTGTATTCCAGGCAACATACCAAGTGCTTCACCTACATTTTGAATTCCAGCATCTAAAAAAGTCTGTGCGTCAACAACCGTAACGACAGATGGCATGTAATCAACATTTATTGATTTTTTTGTAGCTATATCACTCATATCATTCAAAAGAGATTCAAAATCTTCTGTAGTGTCAAGTTCGCTTGAAGATAGAGAAGTTACTATTAAGAGTATAAATGTAAATAAAACAATGAGTGTTCTCACTTTAATCCCTGTTTAATTAAATTATAATTTATTCTATTTGAATGATTATAAAATTAAATATGTTATAATATTTGGTAAATTTTTTTTATTATAGCATTTTATAAACTTTAGGAACAAAAAATATATGTCTCATGTCTTTCGACTATTGCTCTCTATTTTTATAATTTTAAACTCTACTTTAAATGCATCAACATATGATGATGATGTATTAAATATATTCTCAAAAGTTTTACCACGTTTTATATTGATGAGCAGTAAAAAAGATGAGATTAAAAAAGAGATTAGAATATGTATACTTCATGATAATATTGATGAGAAAATCGCATTATCACTGATTAGAAAAACAAACGATTATTATCCAAATGGGATTAAAGAGTATCAACTAAAATTTATACAAACAAACTACTCAGACATTAGTAAATGTAACAGTTCTGTATTATTATTTTTACTCAACTCTAACGATAAAAATATTAAACGAACTTTGAAATTTTCTCGTAAATACAAAAAATTAACTATCTCATACGATGCAAAACTATTAGAAAATGGCACCGATATATCTATGTTTTTAGGTAGAAAAATAATCCCATATATAAATATAAATAGTATAAGAGAGAAAAATATTGAACTTAATAATAATTTATTAAGAATTTCGAAAATATACAATAAGGAAGCTAAATGATGCACAAAATAGAGATAAAGATTATTCTTAGTATTGTATTTTTTACAATTTTCATTATTGGACTAGAACGATATCAACTCTCAGAAAACATTATGGAACAATTTATAGAATCTAAAAAATCAAAAAATAATTTACTGATAGATACAATTGCTCCAATTGTTAGTTTGAATTTATCATTAGGCTTAGAGGAGGCGTATAAAGATTACCTAAAAACAATAGCTGAACAAAACTATGACCTAGAATATATTAAGCTTATTGATATAAGTAATAATGAGATTTATAAATATATAAAAGATTCTAATATAAAAATTAAAAATGAAGAGAATGATTTTCTCTATTGTCGAAAAGATATTATAGACTCCATAACAGAGGATAAACTAGCTACTATTACTTTAAAGTTTTCAAACAAAGAGTACATGGATATGATAAATAAAAATAGAGATATTACTATCAATATTTCCATTGTAACTCTTGTATTGTTAATTATCTTTATATTATTTATTAAAAGAGTATTTAAACATCTAAATAAATTGACTGATGATGTTTTATTGTATGATCCAAAGAAAAATAATTTTGATTTGGCTAAATCAACTTCTAATGATGAAGTAGGTTTGATACATAATGCGATTATATCAATGGTGTCAAAAATAAATTTACATACAAATATATTAGATGAATTAAATGCTTCGTTAGAAGATAAAGTAAAAGAAGAGGTAGAGAAAAACAGACTTCAAGATCAAAAATTAATTCAACAATCAAAAATGGCACTGATGGGTGAAATGATAAGCATGATAGCACATCAATGGAGACAACCTTTGAACATTATAACTCTAAATACAGTTAAATTGGAAACTGATATTCTCTTAAACAATAAGATATCAAACGAAGAAATTCATAATGTTACTTCAGAAATAAACAAACAGTCTCAATACTTATCAAATACAATAGATGACTTCAGGTACTTCTATAAACCAAATAAAAAATTAGAAACAGTTAAGCTAGAAGATGTTATCTCAAAATCATTAAGTATCATCAAAGCATCACTTATTAGCTCTAATATAGAGATAATAGAAGAGTATAAATCAAAAGAAGAGATAGAACTTTATGATAATGAGGTAATGCAGGTAATTATAAATATCTTAAAAAATGCTCAAGACAATTTCTCGGAAAAAGCCCTAAAGGATACCGCTCCGCATAACATAAAAGACCCATATATTAAAATTACTACTGAAAATAGAACAATCTCTATTTGTGATAATGGCGGTGGAATACCAGAAAATATAATAGAAAAAATATTTGACCCATATTTTTCAACAAAAGATGAAAAAAATTCAACAGGACTAGGACTCTACATGTCAAAGACTATTATAGAAAAGCATCATGGTGGAAGACTACATGTAGAGAATAGAAGTAATGCCCAAGGGGCAAGCATTGGTGTTTGTTTTGTTATAGAGATATAAAAGTTAACATAATCAAAAGCTTGATGTACCTTATGCTGATGACATAAAAAGAAATAGATTATGACATTTTAATTTTCTAGAGGATACCAATTTTTACCACTTTCATCTAACTTCTTTTTGCCACCTTTATGATCTACCAATCGCTTAATTATTTTTGCATTTTTTATCAACTTCTTGATTGGTTGCATCTGAGGTGGATTAATATTTTGTTTTGCACTTATCGGTTCTAACGAAATCCATTTTTTATCTGCGTATAAATTTACTGCTAGCAAAAAGAACAATATAATCAGGTTGTACACTAAAAATCACTCCTCTTTTGATAACTCTAAAATAATATCTCTGATTTCACTATTATCAAAAAAGATACTTCTTGAGAGCTCATCACTAAATTTTTTAAGCATAGAACTCTTTTTACTTACCTTAGCTTCTCTATCATTTTTAAGAGAGCTTAGAGCTTTTTGAAATTCAAGTTTGTATGCATCCAGTATCTCCGCTTTTTTTTGATTCTTCGTTTTAACCTCTTTAGGATTACTGCCACGAAGTATTATAATAATCATAAATATAAGTATTGTTATTCCAATAAGAGAATAAACTATCACATCATCCATCATGTTACCTTTTAATATTTAAATCTAATTTTACTGTTAATCTTCTTATTTATACATTTTTTGGTATTATTAAAGCACAATATTCAAAATAAGAAGATCTATTTGACATGTACATGAATACTAGACAAAAAAAAGAGAGTGATTTAGTATGGATAGTTCTAAGATAAAAGACCTGTTAAACATAAGCAAAGATATTCGTATTCTCTACGTAGAAGACAATACTGATGCTCGTGATACAATGGTTGTAATGCTTAAAAACTTTTTTTCTGCTATTACTGTTGGTGTTGATGGAGAAGATGGTTTAGCTAAATTCAACGACTCCACAATTGACCTTATTTTGACTGATATAAATATGCCAAAGATGAATGGCATAGAAATGATTAATGAAATCAGAAAAGTCTCTCAAAAAATTCCTATCCTAATTTTAACTGCTACAAATCATGCAGATATCTCAGCAAAAACAGAAAACTTCGCCATTAGCGGATATCTGCTAAAACCAATAGACATATCGCAATTAGTTGAAACGTTATTTAATACAGTAAAGCAAATTACTTTAAATAATGGTAATCAGGAAGAATAAAAATTTGTGAATAAACTATATGCACTCATTTTTTTACTCTTTGGTGCAATATACGCTAAAAATATAAATCCCACTTCTCGTTTTGTCTCTGTTGGTTTTGTAAATGATTTTGTAGTAAATAACAATAACCTATATGTTGGCAATGATATGGGCACTGTAGACATTTTCAATATTAAAACTAAAAAAATGATTAATCAAATTTCGCTACCACCGCTAACATCATCTATGAATAAAATCATACCTGCGGATATACTTAGTCTTGATTATCTCAATGGAAAACTATTAATACTAAGTGTTGGCAATGACTCCTACCGCAATATCTGGATATATAAAAATCACACCTTGAAGCAAATAATAAATGAAGATAAAAAACTCACTATAAAAAAGGTTCACTTTATTAATAATGAGCAAATTTTGCTTTCTACACTGGGTTCAGACATAATGCTATATGATACCTCAGAAAAATATCTCTTATATAATTCTCACATATCCTATAGCGCTATGAGTGATGTAATGTTAAGCGAAGACAAAAAGAAGATAATTGTTGCGGATGAGAGTGGAGCTGTTAAAATAATTGATGCAAAAACCTCAATAATTGACGAAGTGCACTCTTCCCAAAATGTTGATAATATTTTCAAAGTCGCTTATGCCAATGATATTATTATAACAGCTGGTCAAGATAGACGAGTTGGAGTTTATCAAAAAGATCAAGACCCATATTATATTAAAAGTGATTTTTTAGTTTTCTGTGTAGGAATAAGTCCAAGTGGAAATATTGGTGTTTACTCAAGTGGAGAAGAAAATGCCTTACAGCTTTTTAATACAAAAACAAAAAATATGTATAATCGTTTAATCGGACACAAAAAAGTTATTAATAAAATTAAATTTATAAATGAAAAAGAGATATTTAGTTCAAGCAGAGACAAATATATTTTATATTGGAACTTAAATTAATAGACACACATTTCGTGTGATTATGTAACATAAATATCACAATTTGCATAAATACTGCAAATAATGTACAATATCACTAAAATTAAATCGTATATAATAATAAAATAATATAATTATTATATCTTAACACACTTAGGCTATTTTATGGAACAATACAGAATTATTATTGTAGAAGATGATGAGATTACAGCTCTTAACCTAAAACTGTCATTGCAAAAGCATAGATATCATATTCTTGCTGTTTGTGATAATGCAGCTTTAGCAAGAGAAGAGATTGAGACACATAAACCAGATATTGTTATAATAGATATCTCTTTACAAGAGAGTAGTGATGGTATAGAGTTAGCTAAAACAATAAGAAAGCATTATGGTATTCCATTTATATATTTAACTTCATATAGCGATGATGACATAATTACACAAGCTAAAAAAACAGAGCCTTATGGATATATTGTTAAACCATTTGACCCATCTTCACTTCATGCTACTATACAGATGGCTATTTTCAAATTTGATGTAGAAAATCAAAGAAATGAAGAGATAAACGCATCTAGAGTAGATGATCAAAACTTAGAAAAGTTACTATATTCCAAAAGAAAATCAGATGAACCGATTGTCGCTTTTGGAAATGGATATCACATAGATATCTCTAAAAACGAAATATTTTATGATAATGAAAAAATTAAACTCACAAAAAAAGAGGGTGCTATTTTACGACTTCTTGTTGCTAAATTAGGACAGGTTATTAGTTTTGATCAAGCAATTGAGTATGTTTGGAAAGAAAATGGTGCAACAGAGAACAGCATAAGAACACTGGTTTGGAGACTTAGAAATAAGCTCCCTACAGATATTATAAAAAATGCTTCTGGAATCGGCTACTATATTGAAAAGAGTTAAGATACCTTTATCTTAACTACTCTATCTTTTATTATTTGAAATATAGATTCATAATCATATTTACTATTTTCTTTTTTAGCCATTTTTTCCATTTCAGCAGTATCTTCCTGTACCACTTCAAGTCTAAAATTACCACTTGATCCTTTTATGCTATGTGCAATAAGTGCTATCTTTTTATAATCTTTTGATTTTATTGCATTTTCTAATTCAGGCAGCTGTTTGGACATTTTTTTTATAAAAAGTTCTACGAGCATTATTAGTTCTTCCTCATTTAAGAGTAATTCTTGAATTAATTTTTCGCAATCAAGTCCCTCTATACGGTTATAAAGAGGACCAAAATCTTGATTTTCTGTGCTTTCTTGTATAACTTTAAGATAACTGTGAAAAACTTTTTCCAACTCTTTAATAATAATTGGTTTTCCTAAAAATGAATCAAAACCGCTTTTTAAACCTCTCTCTTTTGCACCCTTGATGACATTTGCTGTAAGTGCTGAGACAGGTGTATGTCTAAGCTCTTTTTCTTTCTCATATTTTAGTATTTGTTGAACTGCTTCATTTCCATCCATAATTGGCATCTGTTCATCCATAAAAATCAGATCATAATAGCTATTTTTATAAAGTTCCACAGCTTCAAGACCATTACATGCTAAATCATAGGTCAATCCATACTTGGTGAGGATAATCTTAATTAACTCCTGATTTGCTTCATTGTCTTCCGCAACTAAGATATGTCCCTCAAATTTCGCACTGCTTCTATGTTTATGTGGTACAGGGACGTTCGGATTTAACAACTCCTCAAATGCAGCTTTTATCTTTGAACAGTATAAAGGAAAATTTATACAAACTATATGCGTATATTTTTCATACTTATCATTTGGCTTGCTTATTAAAGCTATGTATTTTTTATTTGACTTTAAAATCTTGTTTTTAACCCTGTCATCAATATACTGATCTAAAAATATTGCTATATCATACTCTACATCAAGATTATCTACCATCTCTACGTTCATATCAAACATATCAGAATATTTTAAAAATGAGTCTGACTTGTATCCTCTTACCATGTTTTTGTCATAAAATACAATTTTAAGTGTTCTTACTTCGTCTAAATCACTAAAAAGTTGACACTCAGTATTATGAATCTCAACAGGAAGTTCAACCAAGAATGTACTTCCCTTCCCTATTTCAGAATGAGCATGTACACTTCCACCCATATGCTCTGAGAGCTGATGACAAATAGACAATCCCAGCCCTGTTCCATCTAACCTTTCTATCTCACCTCGTCCGGCTTGTGTAAATGCTGTAAATATATTCTGTATCTCATCTTCTGCTATACCAATTCCATTATCATTAACACTGATTTTAAGTATACTGTCTTCACATGTAGCTTCAACACTTATGTGCCCGCCAATTTTTGTAAACTTTATAGCATTACTTAAAAAGTTAGATAGAATCTGCTTAACTCTTAGTGAGTCTGCATACAACTCTTTTGGTATAGCAGGATCAATAAAAGATGTAATAATAATATTTTTAGCGTTTGCTGAAGCTACAAAAAGTTCTAAAGTATGACTGATTTCATCGTGAATAGAGAATATTCTTGGCTCTATATTGAATTCGCCACTTCTGAGTTTTGAAAAATCTAAAATATCATTAATAATACTTAGCAGATTCTCTCCACTGCTTAAAATAATATCTAAATATTTTCTATGCTGTTTTGAGACATCCTGTTCAATAAGAAGATTTACAAAACCCAAAATTGCATGCAATGGCGTTCTAATTTCATGTGACATATTAGATAAGAAGTACTCTTTTGCTTGGGAAGCCTTTTGTGCTTCAAGTCTTGCATCGATAAGCTTTGTAACATCATTAGCAATTGACATGTACTCAATAGAGCTATCGTATGGATCCGTAATTTTAACTATGGTTACATCAATATAGAAGTACTCTCCATTTTTTTTATGATTTTTTAGTGTTCCTCTAAAAATTCCTGCATTTTCAAGCTGAAACCATAAATCATCAAAATACTCCTGTGGCATATCTTCATGCCTGATAATACTGTGTCTGCTTCCAATAAGCTCTTCTTTATTGTATCCGCTTAACCGTATATATTTATCATTAACATAGATAATATTTCCATTCATATCTGTTTTAGAGATAATAGAGCTTTCATCTAATGCCATTTGGTACTCATTAAGAAGTCTTACATATCTACTGATCTCTTGCTCTTTTTGAAAAATAGTATCCGTGTAATACTTCAGTACTCCTTGAAAATTTTGATCAAATATATATGATATTTCATCAAAAATCTCTTTTGAATTAAGCTTTACATCATAAGTAAAATCAATCATTGATCGTCTAAAGTGACTACATATTTCAAACAGCTCATCAGATTTAATATTTTGTTCTTTTAAATATGCTAAAAGATTTTCTATAATGGGACAATTGCCTATTTCACACTCACCGGAGATAACACTCATAAAATAATCAAAAACTCCATCAGCATATTCCTCTAAAAAATTCTTTTTATCTATGTTATGAAGTTTTAAAATTTTTTGTGGATGTTCATAAGAAATCCATTGTAACAGAATAGCCTCTTTTGCGGCTATAAAAATATCTTGTGATTTTATAAGGTGAGGAATTTTATATTGTAGAGTAGACATCGCTACCCCTCCTTTAAATTTAATTTATTTCGGAGATGCAGAATGCCCCTCACAGAACCGTACTTGAAGATTTCCCTCATACGGCTCTTCAATTTAACTCACAATCTTATGAG
>JAKITC010000019.1 GCA_021648285.1 Sulfurimonas sp.
TATAGGTCAATCAATATTAATGGGCAAATATAGTAAAAAATTTGCAATTTACGATATTATAACTGCTCAGGTTTTAGTTACTGCAGTAAACTTTAACCAAGATGATGATATTACAAGAATTAAAAACACAATTGATACTTTACTATCAAACGGAGTTATTCCAATCATAAATGAAAACGATGCAACTGCTACAGATGAACTTACAGTTGGAGATAATGATCAGCTTTCAGCATATGTTGCTAAACATACAGATTCTGACATGTTGATCATTCTTTCAGACATTGATGCATATTATGATGAAGATCCACGAAAAAATCCAAATGCAAAGATAATTAAAGTTGTAAACGCTATCGATAAACGAGAGCTGGAAAAAGAGGCAAAACCACACGGCACTTTTGCAACAGGTGGGATTCTTACAAAATTAAAAGCTGCTGACTACCTTTTAACTAATTCAATTGATATGGTTCTGTCAAGCGGATATGATTTGAGTGATATAAAAGATTTTATGTTGTATGGTGAGCATACTGGTGGAACTCATTTTACAAGAGGTGAAAAATAGATGAAAATAATTTTCATGGGTACGCCTGATTATGCAGAACATATTTTAAAAAAAATTATCGAAACTGACGGTATGGATGTAGTAGCTGTATATACTCAGCCGGATAAACATGTCGGTAGAAAAAAAGTTCTTACTCCTTCTGTTGTTAAAACCTTGGCACAAGAGAATTCAATAGAAGTTTATCAGCCAAACAGACTTCGTGATGAAGATACAGTAACAGAGCTTCTTAATGTTGAGTGTGATTATGTAGTTGTTGCTGCTTATGGACAGATACTTCCTCTAGCAATTTTACAGCATGCTCCATGTATAAACCTGCATGCTTCTATTTTGCCTCAGTATAGAGGAGCAAGCCCGATTCAGCAGACTCTTCTTAATGGAGATTTTAAAACAGGCGTTACAGCAATGCTTATGGATGTAGGATTAGATACTGGAGATATAATAAAGATTAAAGAGATTGAAGTGGATGAGACAGAGATGGTAGAATCTCTGTTTGATAGACTGACAGATGTCGCAGTAGAGTTGACAATAGATGTATTAGAGAATTTTTCTACATATACTTCGCAAAAGCAAGATGATTCAAAAGCCACTCACTGTGCAAAGATAAGCAAACAAGACGGTGAAGTAGAATTTATAAATGCAAAAACACTTTACAATAAATATCGTGCATTCACTCCCTGGCCGGCCGTATATTTAAACAGTGGATTAAAGCTGACAGAGATAGAACTTGTAGAAAAGACAAGCAAAAATGAGATTGGTAAGATTCTACATGTAGATAAAAATAGTGTTGTTGTCGGATGCGAAGAGGGAAGTGTTAAAATATTCAGAGTTCAGCCGCAATCAAAAAAAGAGATGGATATAATCTCTTATATAAATGGTAAAAGATTAAACATTGCAGATACTCTATCTTGATAGTGTAGACTCAACTCAAAAGTATTTAAAAGAGTTGATAAAAGAGAAAAAAGTATCACTACCGTATGCTGTTGTTTCTAATACTCAGACAGATGGAGTAGGTAGTAGAGAAAATTCTTGGACAGGGCTGGAAGGAAATCTATTTTTATCCTTTGCTATTTCAATCAAAGATTTGCCAAAAGACTTAAAATTAGAATCTGCATCCATATATTTTTCTTATATTCTAAAAGAGACTCTAGAAGAGTTGCATTCAAAAGTTTGGATTAAGTGGCCAAATGATTTTTATGTAAATAACAAAAAAATTGGTGGAATGATTACAAATATAATCCAAGATTGCCTAGTTTGTGGTGTTGGATTAAATATAGAAAATGCTCCTGAAAATTTTGCAAAATTAGATATACAAATAAGTAGAGACAACTTGTTAGATTTATATTTTACAAATGTTGAAAAAAGATTTTTATGGAAGCAAGTTTTTAGCAAATATAAGTTAGAATTTTACAGAAATCAAAACTTTTTTACACATAATGAAGATTTAAGAATTTCTTTACAAGATGCAAGTCTCCAAGATGACGGCTCTGTAATAATTAATGGCATGAGGATATATAGTTTAAGATGAGCGAAGTAATAGTAATTGCAAATCAAAAGGGTGGTGTTGGTAAAACGACTACTGCCGTAAACTTAGCTGCTTCACTGGCAGTTGCAGAAAAAAAAGTGCTTTTGATAGACTCTGATCCTCAGGCAAATGCCACCACATCTTTAGGTTTTCACAGAAATGATTATGAGTTTAACATGTATCATGTACTAATAGGTACAAAAAAATTAAAAGACATAATATTAAAATCAGAACTTCCAACTCTGCATCTTGCTCCATCAAACATCGGTCTTGTCGGAATTGAAAAAGAGTACTACGATGCAGAGAACTCAAAAGGACGTGAACTAGTTTTAAAAAAAGCTATTTCAAATGTATTAAAAGATTATGACTATATTATCATAGATTCACCACCTGCGCTTGGACCAATGACTATAAATGCACTCTCAGCCTCAAATTCTGTGATTATACCAATTCAGTGTGAGTTTTTTGCACTAGAAGGGCTTGCGCAGCTTTTAAATACTGTAAAGCTTGTAAGAAAATCAATAAACAAAAACTTAAATATTAAAGGTTTTTTGCCAACTATGTTTTCTTCTCAAAATAATCTTTCAAAACAGGTTTTTGCTGATTTAAAGCAACACTTTAACAGTAAACTTTTTAAAGATGCAAGTGGTCAAATTATTGTAGTTCCTAGAAATGTTAAACTTGCTGAATCACCATCTTTTGGAAAACCGGCAATTTTATATGATGTAAAGTCTAGCGGCTCTATCTCTTATCAAAATTTAGCACAGGCAATAATTGAATCATGAAATCACAAAAATTAGGTCGTGGATTAGACGCACTTTTAGGCGAGATTGATGAAGCTTATGAGAACGAAGGCTCTCCAAGGGATTATATAGTTGAAATATCATTAAAAGATATTAGACCAAATCCATTTCAACCAAGAAAACATTTTGAAGAAAATTCTCTTTATGAACTTAGTGAATCAATTAAAAATGATGGATTACTTCAGCCTATTGTAGTTACAGAGGACATAGATGGTTATGTTCTTATTGCAGGCGAGAGAAGATTACGTGCATCTAAACTTGCAAAACTAAAAACTATTCGTGCTATTGTCTCAAATAGTGATGATCATAAAATGAGACAGTTAGCTCTTATTGAAAATATTCAAAGAGATGAGTTAAATTCTATTGAACTTGCACATGCTTATGCTGAACTTATCAAACTTCATGAATTAACACAAGAAGAACTCTCTTTAAAAGTTTATAAAAGTAGAACTCATATCACAAACACATTAAGACTTTTACAGTTGTCTTTAAAAACGCAAAAAGCACTTATAGAGAAAAAAATCACAGCTGGTCATGCTAAAGTTATAATTGGATTAGATGAAAAACAGCAGCAGTTAATTGTAAATTCAATTGTTGGACAAAAATTAAGTGTTAGAGAAGTCGAAGCAATGATTAAGAGTATGAAGAATAAAATAGTAGAATTTTCTGAAGGAATAAAAGTTATTTCATATGATTTCGGTGATGCTAAAGATATATTTTCTTCACTTGGATATAAAATTAAGACTTCTAACAAAAGCTTAACCATAGAATTTGATAATGAAAATCATATAAATGATTTTTTAAAATATTTGACAAAATAATACTCAAAAACCAACAAATTTATAAATTTATTCTTTCTTTAACAATTCTTTTAATTTTATCATAGTATAATCACGCAACTTTTAGGAGGTGCTATGTTAGATATAAATCCAATACTACTTATAGCTACATTAATCGTGTTTCTTGCACTTATTGTCACTCTTAACAGTTGGCTTTATAATCCATTATTCGCTTATATGAATAAAAGAGATGAAGACATCAAAAGAGACTTACAAAAGGTGGGCTCTAATGATGATGAAATCAATGAACTTTATTCAAAAGCAGAATCAATAATTACAAATGCTAAACTGGAAACTGCGGCCTTAAGAGAGAAAGTTATAACAGATGCTAAAGAGTTAGCAGAGAGTAAGTTAGAAGCGAAACGTGCTGAATTAGCAAAAGAGTATTCAGAGTTTGAGCAGTCACTTGCTCAGTCTCGTGAACAATTAATGGGTGATTTAAAATCACAAGTTCCATTGTTTACAGAAGCTGTTAAAGCTAAATTTAGTCAAATATAAGGATGTAATGTGAGTAGAATTATAATATTAATGCTTATGATATCAACAATAGCATTAGCATCTGATGCGGAGCATGCAGGTACGGATATCGTTCAAAGTACAGTAAACTTTTTACTTTTTGCTGGACTTATTTGGTACCTAGTTGCTGAACCAGCTAAGAATTATTTTGCATCCAGAAGTCAAGCGATTGCTGATGAGATGAAAAAAGTTCAAGATAAATTAAAAGAAACTGGAGCTCTTAAAAAAGAAGCACTAGCTAAGATTACAGATGCTGAAAAGTTTGCTGAAGAATTGGCTATTAGCTCTAAAAAAGAGAATAAGATTATAAATGACAACATCATAACTCAATGTAATGTAGATTTAGGAATTCTTGATAAGCAACAGGGTGTATTAATGGACTTTGAACAAAGAAAAATGATTCGCAGTGTTGTAGAAGATACACTTGAAGAAGTGTTGAACAAGAGTAGTGATAGTTTTGATAAAGAAGCTATGGCTAATGTCATCTTAAAGAAGGTGGCGTAATATGGAAGAATTAATCGCAAAAAGATATATTAAAGCTATTAAAAAAAGTTCTGATATAAAATCTATGCAGAGTGTGGCTTTGATATTTTCTGCTATAGCTGAGTCTTTTAATGATGAGAGCTTTATTCAAATTATTAATAACCCAAATGTAA
The DNA here is from genome assembly GCA_021648285.1 of Sulfurimonas sp. Taxonomy (GTDB): domain Bacteria; phylum Campylobacterota; class Campylobacteria; order Campylobacterales; family Sulfurimonadaceae; genus Sulfurimonas. The sequence continues at coordinate 4,896 of JAKITC010000019.1, forward strand.
GCAAAGATCAAAAAGCAGACATTCTTTTATCAGCAGTTAAATCAGCTAAGTCAAAAGAAGTAGATAATTTAATAAAATTACTTGCTGAGCATAATCGTATTAACATTATTCCTGCAATTGCAGAAGCAATGAGAAAAGATATTGCAAGAACTGCTAAAAACTATACTGGAGTTGTATCCAGTGATAGTGATATTGATACAAAAGTTATAGAAGATTTAAGTAGTGGATTAAGTAAAAGATTTGACTCTGTTATATCACTAAAGTTTGTAAAAGATAATTTTAACGGTATTAAAGTAGATGTTGAAGACCTTGGTGTTGAGATTAGATTCTCAAAATCTAGAATCAACAGTCAAATTATAGAACATATAGTAAAAGCAATTTAACTTCAAGAGAGGAGATATATAGTGGTAGCAAAAATTCAAGCTGATGAAATCAGTTCAATAATTAAAGAGCGTATCGATAACTTTGAATTAAGTGTTGATATTAATGAAACAGGTAAAATTATTTCTTATGCTGATGGTGTTGCACAAGTTTACGGACTTAGCAATGTTATGGCTGGTGAAATGGTAGAGTTCGAAGAGGGTACTAGAGGTTTGGTAATGAACCTTGCAGAGAGCGCAGTAGGTGTAGTTATTCTTGGCGGAGGTACACAACTAAAAGAAGGAATGTCTGTTAAAAGACTTGGTAAACTTCTTAAAGTTCCTGTTGGTGATGCACTCTTAGGCCGTGTAATAAATGCACTTGGTGAGCCGATTGACGGTAAAGGTCCAATTGAGACAACTGAAACTCGTTTCGTTGAAGAAAAGGCACCTGGTATTATGCAGAGAAAATCTGTTCATGAGCCATTAGCAACCGGTATTAAAGCAATTGATGCACTGGTTCCAATCGGTCGTGGTCAGCGTGAGCTTATCATCGGTGATAGACAAACTGGTAAAACAACTGTTGCACTTGATACTATTATCAACCAAAAAGGCAATGGTGTTGTTTGTATCTATGTTGCTGTAGGTCAAAAAGAGTCAACTGTTGCTCAAATAGTTCGTCGTTTAGAAGATCACGGTGCAATGGAGTATACAATTGTTGTATCTTCAACAGCTGCTGAAGCTGCTGCACTTCAATTTTTAGCTCCTTATACTGGCGTTACTATGGGTGAATATTTCCGTGATAACGCTAGACACGGTCTAATTGTATACGATGATTTATCAAAGCATGCAGTTGCATACCGTGAAATGTCACTTATTCTTCGTCGTCCTCCGGGTCGTGAAGCATATCCTGGTGATGTTTTCTATATTCACTCTCGTCTACTTGAGAGAGCTGCTAAGTTAAGTGATGAGAAAGGTGCTGGATCGCTTACTGCACTTCCTATTATTGAGACTCAAGCTGGTGATGTTGCGGCATATATTCCAACTAATGTTATCTCTATTACTGATGGTCAGATTTTCCTAGAAACTGAACTATTTAACTCGGGTGTTCGTCCAGCAATTAATGTTGGTCTTTCAGTATCTCGTGTTGGTGGTGCTGCTCAAATTAAAGCTACTAAGCAAGTTGCCGGTACTTTAAGACTTGACCTTGCTCAGTATCGTGAGCTTCAGGCATTTGCTCAGTTTGCATCTGATCTTGATGAAACTTCTCGTAATCAGCTAGAGCGTGGACAAAGAATGGTAGAAGTTCTTAAGCAAGGACCTTTCTCTCCACTTTCTGCTGAAAAACAAGTTGTTATCATCTTTGCTGGTAATGAAGGTTTCCTAGATGACTTTGCTCCGTCAAATGTTGTTCGTTTTGAAGCTGAGTTGTATCCATTTATTGAAGCATCTTACCCTCAAATCTTTGAGAACATAAGAAGTGCTTCTAAAGTAGATGATGATACAAAAGCACTAATGAAAAAAGCACTTGAAGAGTTCAAAGCCAGCTTTGTAGCTAACTAAGGAAAATTTTATGGCAAACTTGAAAGATATTCAAAGACAGATAAAGAGTGTTACCAATACTCAAAAGACGACTCGTGCAATGAAGCTTGTATCAACTGCAAAGCTCCGTCGCGCGGAAGAGTTAGCTAAGCGCTCTCGTCTATATGCTGCAAAAATGAATCAGGTAATTGCCGAAATAGCTGGACGCATTAAATGCAACAAAATTGGTGGAATTGATAATCGTTGTTTTACAGAGATTGAAAATCCTAAAATAGTTGATGTTGTTTTCGTAACTGCAGATAAAGGTTTATGCGGTGGTTTTAATATTCAAACTATTAAAGCTGTTAAAAAATTATTGGCAGAGTACAAAGAGAAGAATGTAAAAGTGCGTTTACGTGGTATCGGTAAAAAAGGTGTTGAATTTTTTAAATATAATGAAGTTGAACTTTTTGATTCAGTTATAAATCTTAGTTCTAAGCCAGATAAAGAAAGATCTGATGATTTCATTAAAACTTCTATTGAAGATTTTAAAGATGAAAAAATTGATGGTCTTCATATTATTTATAATGGTTATAAAAACATGATGACTCAAGAGTTACATGTTAATACAGTACTGCCAGTAGATACAGAGCAGTTTGACTGCAGTGAAGAACAAAAATCAATTCTTGAGATTGAAGCTCAAGATGAGGAAAAAATGCTAGATTCTTTAGTTAGTAAATATGTTGAATATGGTATGTATTATGCACTTATTGATTCAGTTGCTGCTGAACACAGTGCTAGAATGCAGGCTATGGATGCAGCAACTAATAATGCTAATGATATGGTTAAGTCGTTAAGTGTTCAATATAATAAAGCAAGACAAGCAGCTATTACTACAGAACTTATAGAGATTATAAGTGGTGTGGAGTCTATGAAATAATGGAGAAAAATATGATTGGTAAAATAAGCCAGGTAATGGGCCCAGTTGTTGATGTTGATTTTGATGGTTATCTTCCAATAATTAATGAAGCAATTGAAGTTAATGTAAATATTGAGGGCAATGTAACTCGTTTAGTACTTGAGGTTGCCGCTCACGTAGGTGACGGTCGTGTTAGAACGATTGCAATGGATATGAGTGAAGGTTTAGTTCGTGGCATGGATGCTCGTGCAACTGGATCTCCTATTAAAGTTCCAGTTGGAGACAAGGTACTTGGTCGTATCTTTAATGTAATTGGTGAGACTATTGATGGCGGTGAGCAAATCACTGATGCAGAGACATGGTCAATTCATCGTGCACCTCCACCATTAGTTGATCAGTCAACTGCTACAGAGATGTTTGAAACAGGTATCAAAGTTGTTGATTTACTTGCTCCTTACTCTAAGGGTGGTAAAGTTGGACTATTCGGTGGTGCTGGTGTTGGTAAAACAGTTATTATCATGGAACTTATTCACAATGTTGCAATGGGTCATGAGGGTCTATCTGTATTTGCTGGTGTTGGTGAAAGAACTCGTGAAGGTAATGACCTTTATCATGAGATGAAAGACTCAAATGTACTTGACAAAGTTGCACTTTGTTATGGTCAAATGAGTGAGCCTCCAGGAGCACGTAACCGTATCGCTCTTACAGGTATTACTATGGCTGAGTACTTTAGAGATGAAAAAGGTCTAGATGTATTGATGTTTATCGATAATATCTTCCGTTTTGCTCAATCAGGTTCGGAAATGTCTGCTCTTCTTGGTCGTATCCCTTCAGCTGTTGGTTATCAACCTACACTAGCACGTGAAATGGGTGCATTACAAGATAGAATTACATCAACTAAAACTGGTTCAATTACTTCTGTTCAAGCTGTATATGTACCGGCAGATGATTTAACTGACCCGGCGCCTGCTTCTGTTTTTGCTCACTTAGATGCAACTACAGTACTTAACCGTAAAATTGCTGAAAAAGGTATCTATCCTGCTGTTGATCCACTAGATTCAACTTCAAGATTACTTGATCCACAAATTATTGGTGAAGAGCACTATGGTATTGCTCGTGGTGTTCAACAAACACTTCAAAAGTATAAAGATCTTCAAGATATCATTGCGATTCTTGGTATGGATGAGCTTTCTGAAGATGATAAAAATGTTGTTGAAAGAGCTCGTAAAATTGAGAAATTCTTATCTCAGCCATTCTTTGTTGCGGAAGTATTTACAGGTTCTCCTGGTAAGTATGTTCCTTTGGCAGATACTATCAAAGGTTTCAAAATGATTCTTGATGGTGAATGTGATCACATGTCAGAAAACTCTTTCTATATGGTTGGTAACATGGATGAAGCGATTGAGAAATCTCAAAAGAAGTAATTCTTAAAGGACTGAAATGGGTAATATTAAACTTGAAATCCTGACTCCTAATGGTGAAATATACAATGGCGAAGCATTTAGCATAACTCTTCCTGGCGAAGAGGGCGAATTTGGTGTTTTGGCAGAACATTCTTCATTATCAACATTACTGGAAGCAGGTGTAATAGATATTGAAAAAGAAGATAAATCAGTCGAATCTATTTTAATCAACTGGGGCGTTGTCAATGTTGATGAAGAAAAAGTTGTTGTATTAGTTGAAGGTGCAGTAGCTATTCGTGGAGAAACTGAGAGTGATGTTGCAAAAGCTCTTGAAGATGCTAAGAAACTTATTGAATCTATTAAAGACAATAATCCTGCAATAGCAACTGTTGCTGCAAAGATTGAATCAGCAGCCCAAAATTTGATATAAATAATGTTTAACGAATTAATTGATTTTTATACAAAAAGCCATCCAGTCACACTGGGTGTTTTAGCTCTTTTAGCAGTATATTTTATAGTGCTGAATTGGGTTTTTTTCTACCGCTATTTTTCCATTAATAGTTGGATTGATATAGAGAGTAGATCTCTTGAGAGCCTTCTTATGGGAGCACAAACAGTAAATCCTCAATCATTTTTAAATAACTTTTTAAAAGCAAGTTCAAATATCACTAAAGAAGTTTTAGATTTGGGAATGCTTGCTGCCACAAAAGAAGCTACTAAGGGTTTATCAATACTTTCTATCTTTGCTTCTACTACTCCTTTTATTGGTCTATTTGGTACTGTTGTCTCTATTTTAGATACATTTACACATATAGGACAAAGCAGTGGGGGAATGTCAGTAATTGCAAGTGGTGTATCTGATGCGCTTGTTGCTACTGCTGCTGGTATATTTGTTGCAATTTTTGCATATACTTATCACCAAATACTAAAAAGAAAATCATTCGAATTGGTTAGTTTTATGCAGATGCAAAGTGATGCAATATTAGCTAGAAAAGCATAAACTATGCGTTATGACTGGGATGAAAAACCTGAACTTAACATCACTCCTCTTGTGGATGTTATGCTCGTTCTTTTAGCAATTATGATGGTTGTAGCACCAAACATGATCTATGAAGAGAAAATAAATCTTCCTCAAAGTTCAAAAACCACTCAATTATCTAAAATACCTCCCGTTCATATAGTTATTGATAGAGATAAAAATTTAAAAGTCAATAAAGACACATTTTTATTTAATTCCTTCATGGATAACTTTTTTCTTTATGCAAATAAGCTGGACAAAAAAGCTACAGTGCTCATCAGTGCTGATAAAAATTTGGATTATGGTGTTGTTATGTCAGTATTAGCTGCTGTTAAACAAGCAGGTTTTTCTGAGGTTTCATTAGCTACCAATGGATAGAAATAGTAGGTATTTCTATATTAGTGGTCTTATATCGCTATCTCTCTTTATATTTTTTTTAACAATATCTATATACATGTTAGTATCATCAGATAAAGTAAAAAGCTTTGCATTAAAAAAAGATAATTACATATCTGTATCTCTTATCACTCCAAAAATAAGCTCAAATAGTGCTAAAAAAAGTGTACAAAAACAAATTGTAAAAGAGAAGGTAAAAGCAGTTGAAACTAAGGAGATAGATATCGATAATCTATTTAGTGATGTTTGGACAAAAAGTATCAAAAAAACAGAAAAAACAGAAAAAAAAGTAAATAAAAGAAGACTTTTAGAGATTCAGAAAAAGATAAATAAATCAAATGAAAACAGAGTTGAATCAATATCTAAAAAGCTTCAGAGAATGGATGCTCCAAAGGTAAAGAATGAAAGTGTTAAAACATCTACAGCAAGTGAAGTTAATGAATATTTGGCTAAAATTCAGGCTTTAGTATATGAATATTTTTATCCGCCTCAAAATTCACAGGGAAACAGTGTAGAAGCTATTATTGAACTTAGCCCTATAGGTAAAGTGTATGATTTCAGAATCTTAAGATACTCTTCGAGTAGTGAATTAAACAGTGAGTGTGATAAGATTAAAGATAGACTGATGGGTGTCATTTTTCCTGAAAATCCTGATAATAGTTCAGGTACATATACGATTACATTAACATCTAAGGAGTAGATTTGAAAATATTAATATCATTTTTAATAGCAGTAGCTATATCATATGCAAGTGATGCGACAATAGAGGTTATAAAGAAAGTTGACTCTCTTCCCACTTTAGCAGTTGAAGATTCATCTGTAAGCTTCAATAATAAATTTAAGATGAAGTTTTTTAAATCACTTGTGGCCGACTTGAATGTTATATCTTTGTTTAACGTTGACAGAAGCTATCGTACAGTTGATTATGATGCTAGCGAAGTCTCTTATGAAAATAAAGAGATGAATTATGTTTTAAGATATAAACTCAAAAAAGATGACAATGGTGCACTTAATATAGAGTTGAAGATTTTAAGTAAAGATGATATTGTATTTAGCAAAAACTATAAAGTAAATAATCCAAAAATTTATATGTTTGTTTCCCATACAATTGCATATGATATTAATAAATTTATGGGTGAAGAACCTGTTGAATGGATGAAAAGAAAAGTCATCTTTTCAAGAATTATAGCACCAAAAAAGAGTGAATTAGTTATAGCAGATTATACTCTTACATATCAACATGTAATAGTAAAAGGTGGTTTTAATATATTTCCAAAGTGGGCTAACAAGGCACAAGATTCATTTTATTATACTTCGTTAGATGAAAAGATACCAACATTAAAGCATGTAAATATTAAAACTGCTAGAAGTAAAATAATTAAATCTTCTGATGGAATGATGATATGCTCTGATGTAAGTAGTGATGGGAAAAAACTACTGCTTACTATGGCACCAAAAGGTCAACCGGATATCTATCTTTATGATGTTAATTCAAGAAAAACAAAAAAACTAACAAAATATGGTGGTATTGATGTTAGTGGTCAATTTGTGAATAAAGAGAAAATAGTATTTGTTTCTGATCGTTTAGGTTATCCAAATATTTTTTCTAAGGGAGTCAATTCCCATAGTGTTGAGCAAATGGTTTATTATGGAAAAAGTAACGTAGCATGTAGTGCTTTTGGTGAATATATAGTTTATAAATCTAGAGAGAGCTCAAATGTATTCTCTACCAATACATTTAATTTACATCTTATATCAACAGAAACAGATTTTATAAGAAGACTTACAGCAGTTGGAGTTAATGAATTTCCAAGATTCTCAATTGATGGTGATGCTATTATTTTTATTAAAAACTATAAAGCTCAAAGTTCAATAGGCATTATTAGACTAAATCATAATAAAAACTATCTTTTTCCGTTGAAATACGGTAAAGTTCAATCAATTGATTGGTAAAAATCGAATTATCAAAATATATTAATTATTATTTTGGTACAATCACAGTAAATAAAATTCAAGGTAGTTAAATATGAATAGTTTTGTAATATCTGGTGTTGTAGCAGCACTTTTGGTTTTAAGTGGATGTTCTAGTAAAGAGCCTGTTGTTGAAGAAAGTGTTCAATCACCACAAGAGGTTTCAGTTGAAAAAGTTGCACCAGTTGAGACAGAAACTGTATCATCTAGCGAAGCTTCTGTAATGAGTGAAGATACTTCTAATGCTTCAAGCAGTAGTTCTGGTTCTATGTCTAGTATAGAAGATGGCATGTCAACAATATATTTTGATTTTGATAAATTTAATATTCGTGCAGATATGGAAAACAGAATTGTAAATGACGCAGGTGTAGCGAATGGTGCTGCAAGTAGTTTTTCATTAAAACTAGAAGGTAACTGTGATGAGTGGGGAAGTGATGAGTATAATTTTGCACTTGGACTGAGAAGAGCAAATACAGTTAAAAAATCATTAATTGCAGAAGGTGTTGATGCAAACCGTATTACAATGGTAAGTTATGGTGAAAGCAATCCTACATGTAGTATTAAATCAGAGAATTGTTGGTCTAAAAATCGTAGAGTAGATTTTAAACTTTTACCGTAATAAATGAATCGCAGTATATTAGTTGCTTTTTTTGCAATACTCCTGCCTTACTGCCTTCTTGGTGCCGAACCTTCAGCGTTTGGTGCAGGAGATTTAAATAATCCTCAGCCATATGGTTTAACTTCAACAGAAGAGACCCTTTTAGAAAATAGAAAAAATCTTCATAAAGTAGTTGTAAAAACTAAGAATCAAGCAAATGAAGTTGATTCCCTTAGGGAAAGAATGGATGGGCTTCAGACAATTATTGAGAGCATAAGTTTATCTGCTCGTGACAATCAACTTAAACTGAAATCTTTAAAGAAAAAAAACAGTAAACAACTTCAAAGTAATAATGAATATGAAAAACGACTTATTCAATCTATTCAAACAAATAGTAATCTAATTCAAGTAAATGATAATCAAATTGTTGTTAGCACAAGAGAGACAGAAAGACTTAATCTTCTTTTAGTTGAACTGTCTAAATTAGTTGATACTATTAACAGTAGATACGTAACAAAAGATGAGTTTAACATGCTTATAAATGATGTAAATAAATTTAAAGATTTAGTTGCAAAAGAGTTAAAAGAGAAGGCAAAACCAAAAAAATCTAAATTAGATAATATATCAAATAGTGATATTGCAAAAAAAGCTAAAGATTACTATGATAAAAAACTTTATACCAAAGCACTTAAAAACTATAATTATTTGATAAAGAAAAATTATAAGCCAGCACGTTCACACTATATGATTGGTGAGATAAACTATTATAGAAAAAATTATGCTGATGCTCTAGCATACTTTAAAAAGAGTGCATCTCTGTACTCTAAAGCTTCTTATATGCCGGTATTGATGCTACATACAGCAATTTCAATGGATAAAACAGGTGACAAAAAGAAAGCAAAAGATTTTTATAATGCAGTTATCGCAAAATATCCGCAGAGTGATTCTGCTCGGATTGCGATGGATAGGCTTGATTTAATTAAATAGTAATGATTGATTTATCTACAATTAGTATTATTATGATAAAATCCAAGCAAAATTTTAGAAAAAAACAACAATAAGGAATAGAAATGGCAATCAAAGCAAATCAAATCGTATCAATAGAGTATGAAGTAAGCGATGGAGAAAAAATAGTAGATAGTAATGTTGGTGGTACACCATTAGTGTTTATGTTTGGAAAAGGTCAAATTATACCAGGACTAGAAAATGGAATAATTGACATGTCAATAGGTGAAAAAGCTGAACTTTTAGTTAAGCCTGAAGATGCTTATGGTGAGTATAACGCTGAAGCTAAGCAAGAGGTTCCAAAAGATCAATTTGCCGGTATTGATTTAGAGATTGGAATGAGTCTTTATGGTCAAGGGGAAGATGGGGAGACCGTTCAGGTTGTAGTACAAGAGATAGGTGCTGAGAATATAATTATTGATTTTAATCACCCTTTGGCTGGGAAAGAATTAGTTTTTAATGTATCTATTAATAATATTAGAGAAGCATCTACTGAAGAAACTATGACTGGAATTCCTGCTGAAAATCAACATGAACATGATGATAATCATGATTGTGGTGGTGGCGCTGGTTGTGGACACTAGCTACGTAACTGCTTCTGCATCTTCATTTGAGGCATTTAAAACAGCAACTCTTTTAAAAACACTAAGTGTAAACTCTCTAATAACAGGAGAAGTTGGTGTTGGCAAAAAGAGTTTAGCTTCTTATATTCTTCCAGATGCAATAGCACTTGATGCATCAAACTACGACGAACTATTAATTACTCTTGAGAGTGTTAATCAAATAATAATTACCAATTTAGAAAATTCTCCAAATATAAAAAAAGTTTTAGATATTGTCAGCTCTAAGAATATCAGAGTTATTGCTACGGCAAAAAGTTCTTACTATAATGAGATTACGGATAACCTGTTTAGTATCAAGTTTGATATTCCACCACTTTGTCAGAGGTTAGAAGATATAGAACAACTAGTTCAAAAGTTTACAAAAGAGGCTTCACTGCTTTTTTCTACAAATGAAGAATTTAATATGAAAAATTTTAAACCAGATTTATCTCAGAACTCAAACTCTTTAAGACGACAAGTGATGATAAGTTATCTATTACAAGATATTAAAGATAGCGAACTTATGGATATTATTCAGAACTATTTAGCGGATAGACTCGGTTCTAACAGTGACTATAAAAACTTTTTGCATCTGTATGAAGCACCTCTAATAAAAGCAGGACTCAATAAATTTAAGTCTCAGTTACAGTTAGCTGATAAGCTAGGGTTAAATAGAAATACACTTAGAAAAAAGATAACTGATAATAGTGCATATTTATGATTGAAATACTGTTCCCTACGGGGTTAATGTAACTTCGTAATTCTAAAGAATTAGAAGTACTAAAACTCTACTCATAGCCTTTGGCTAAGGAGTGAGTTTAAGCAAAGGAACACAATGAAAAAAATAGCGATGATTTTTGCAGGGCAGGGTAGCCAAGCAGTAGGAATGGGAAAAAACTTTTATGAAAATTCAGATGTAGCACGTGAAATGTTTGATAAAGCTGGAAAAAGAATAGGTGTTGATTTTAAAGAACTTATTTTTGAAGAAAATGAACTCCTAGGTCAGACAGCTTACACTCAACCAGCAATTTTATTGGTTCAAATGGTTGCATATCGCCTTTTTAAAGATGCCCTCAACCAAGGAGGACAAGCATGTTCAGATGTTAAAGCTGAACTTTTCTTAGGTCACTCTCTTGGTGAGTTTTCTGCTTTATGTGCAAGTGGTGCTATCAACTATATAGATGCTGTTGAGTTGGTTCACAGACGTGGTCAGCTAATGCAAGATGCATGTTCAGACATAGAAGCAGGGATGATGGCTATTGTCGGACTTGATGATGCTTCTGTTGAAAAAATTTGTGCAGATGCACAAGCTCAAGGCAAAAAAGTTTGGCCTGCAAACTATAATCAAGATGGACAACTAGTTGTAGCAGGGATGAAAGCTGATTTAACATCATTAGAGCAGACTTTTAAAGACGGGGGTGCAAAAAGAACACTACTTCTTAATATGTCGGTAGCTTCTCACTGTGAGTTATTAACTCCTGCACAAATTCCACTAGAGAGTCTAATGGAAAGTATGATTGAAGAGAGTTTTGAGGCTCCAATTATATCAAATGTGACTACAGCACCATACAGTACTAAAGATGAAGCCGTTTCGCTTCTAAAAGATCAGTTAGTTAAACCTGTAAGGTATAAACAATCAATATTAGCAATTGCTGGAGATGTTGATATGGCAATTGAATTTGGAAATGGTGTTACTCTTAAAGGTCTAAACCGTAGAATCGCAAGAGATATGACTACTCTTAATGTTTCTGATATGGATTCACTAGCAAAAGTAGCAGAGGAAGTCTCTAACTAATATGAATGTAACCTTAGCTCAAACATCGCCAAAGTTAAATCGTTCTAATCTTGAAGATATTATTACAACCATAAAAGAGTTTAGTGATGAGAGTGACTTAATAGTTTTTCCTGAACTCTCATTAAGTGGTTATATGCTGCAAGATAAACTTTATGAAGATGCTTGGAGTATAGATGAGTTAGATGATTTGAAGAGCCTGAGTCTACATGTAGATATTGTGGTTGGTGCTGCGATTAAAGATGGAAATGATTTTAGAAATGCAGCTCTATACTTTTGTAAAGGTGAACTTTTATCAACTCATTACAAGCTTCATCTACCGAATTATGGAATGTTTGAAGAGGCTAGATACTTTAAAGCAGGAACTGTATTTGAAAGCTTTGAGAGCAGTTATGGAAAAGTGTCAATGCTGGTTTGTGAAGATCTATGGCATACATCTGTTCATGAAGATCTAATAAAAGAGAATCCGGACTATATTTTGACTCTTGTAGCATCTCCCGCTCGTGGATTTAGTGATGATGGATTGGAGATAGAGGATATGTGGCTAGAGATTATTAAAACTGTTGCAAAAGAGTGTAATGCAAAATTAGTATTTGTAAACCGTGTTGGCTTTGAAGATGGTCTTGGTTTTTGGGGCGGAAGTTGTATAGTTGATGAAGATGCAAATATTATAAATAGACTTCCTAAGTATGAAAAAACAGCTAAAACATTTAAAATATAAGGAAAATATATGAGAATAGCAATAATGGGTGCAATGCCAGAAGAGGTAGCTCCAATACTGAAAAAATTAGGCGAGTATAAAACTACAGAATATGCAAAAAACACATATTATGAAGCAACATATAAAGGCGTAGAGTTAGTAATTGCTTATTCAAAAATTGGGAAAGTCTTTTCAACACTTACAGCTACTACAATGATTGAACATTTTGGAGCAGAAAAATTACTTTTTTCAGGTGTTGCCGGTGCGGTATCACCTGAGCTTAGAGTAGGTGACTTAGTAGTTGCAAACAAACTTTCACAGCATGATCTAGATATTACTGCTTTTGGACATCCATCTGGATTTGTTCCCGAAGGTGCTGTTTTTGTTGAAGCAGATGCATCTATGATAGATTTGAGCAAAGAAGTTGCATCAGAGATGGGTAAAAGTGTTAAAGAGGGCATTATCGCTACTGGAGATCAGTTTGTAGCAAATGAAGAGCGTAAAAACTGGATAGGTGATACATTTCAAGCTGATGCTTTAGAGATGGAAGGTGCATCCGTTGCAGTTGTGTGTGATGCTCTTGATGTTCCATTCTTTATTCTTCGTGCAATCAGTGATGCGGCTGATATGGATGCAAGTTTTTCATTTGATGAATTTATGGAGTCAAGTGCAATTATATCAGCGGAGTTTATTATGAAAATGGTAGACAAAGTCATTGATAATAACGCGAAATGAACAAAGTCCATTTTACGCTATCGCTAAGTTCTCTTCAGCAGAGAGCTCACGTTCAGATAAACCGAACTTATAAGGCTTTATAATGTCTGTAGAATTATCTAAAAAAATTATGTCAAAACTTGGCAAAACAAATGCCGAGTTTGAACTGATAGAAGAGGGTGATAAGATATTAGTTGGACTTAGCGGCGGTAAAGATTCTCTTACTATGATTCATGCTATGAAAGAGCAGCAACGTCGAGCACCTTTTAAATTTGAATTTATTGCTGTAACTATTGGATATGGTATGGGTGAAGATTTTGATAATTTAGTAAATCACTGCAAAGAGCATGAAATATCTCATATAGTGCATGATACAAAGATTTATGAATTAGCAGAAGAAAAAATTAGAAAAAACTCATCCTTTTGTAGTTTTTTCTCTCGTATGAGAAGAGGTTCTCTCTATGGCATAGCCGAGGAGCATGGATGTAATAAACTAGCTCTTGGTCATCATATGGATGATGCTGTAGAGAGTTTTTTTATGAACTTTATTTACAATGGACAAATGCGTTCATTGGCACCTAAGTATAGAGCAGATAACGGCTTGATCGTTATTCGTCCGTTGATTCAAATGCGAGAGAGACAACTTAGGGCTTTTGTTGAGAGTAATAATATACAAGCTATTGGTGATGAAGCATGCCCAGCTATGAGATTTGATGTAAAAATGCCACATGCTCGTGCAAACACTAAAAAGATGTTAGCAAAAATGGAGGAAGAGTTTCCATCACTTTTTACAAGCATGAACGCTGCATTTAAAAATATATCAGTTGATAGTTTTTTTGATAAAGAGAAGTTTAATATTTAGATTCTATATTTTTTTCATCTTTAGCAATTTGTGATTTTTTCTTATGAAGAGTTTCCTCTTTTAGTGTTTGTAAAAATTCTATAATATTTTTCTGATAAGATATAGTATCTCGGTCATGGGACAAATCAAGTAGTTCTTTTAATGACAGAGTATCAATCTTTTTAGCATATCTTGGAATTATTTTCAACTCTTTTTGAATATGTTCTATAAGTGTATCAATGTCAAGCCCATTATTGTCTTTTACTTTTTGAACAAGCTCCTGTGTTGTTAACATCAGTTGATTTGCTCTATCTGTATCATTTTTATAAATATTCATACCAATATTTTTTACAATCGTATAACATTCATCTTTGATATCTTGATTTGCTGATATAGTAAGTGCAAATATTTTTGCACGAAATTCAAGTGATCCATGATGATGAACAAATAACTCACGAAATGCATTAAAAAAATAGTGTTTAATTCTAAAAATTAGTCCCATTTAAATCCCTCATATATTACTAATATGTTATTATACATCTTTGATTTTAAATTGAGTGTAAATAATATTAATAACTAAGGAAAAGTTTATGGGTAGAGCCTTTGAGTATAGAAAAGCATCAAAATTGAAAAGATGGGGAGCAATGTCTAAATTGTTCCCAAAACTTGGAAAAATTATTACAATGGCAGCGAAAGAGGGAAGTAGTGACCCTGACATGAATTCGAAGCTTCGTACAGCAATTATAAATGCGAAAGCTGAAAATATGCCAAAAGATAATATTGAAGCAGCAATTAAAAGAGCGTCAGCAAAAGATACGGCTAGTATGCTGGAAGTAAATTTTGAAGGCAAAGTACCACACGGTGTGCAGCTATTTATAGAGTGTATGACTGATAACAACACAAGAACAGTTGCAAATGTGAAAAATATTCTGACTAAAAATGGTGGAGAAATGCTAACAAACGGCTCTTTAGAGTTTATGTTTGATAGAAAAGCATTAATAGAGTTTAATATGAAAGATGATATGAACTTAGAAGAGTTAGAATTAGAGTTAATAGATGCAGGCTTGGAAGAAATCGAAGAAGAAGAGGGAGTAGTGCTTCTTACGGCGGATTATGCAAGCTTCGGTGCATTGACTTTAGCTTTAGAAGAGATGGGTATTGAAATAACAAAAGCTAACTTAGAGAGAATGCCAAATGCTCCGATATCAATTAGTGATGAATATCAGGTAGAAATAGGCAAAATTTTAGAAAAACTTGAGGATGATGAGGATGTTCAAAAGGTTTTTACAAACTTATCATAATGATACTACTATTATTTATACTATAATGAGCAAAAGCCCATTATAGTGGCATGGACATAAATGTCCCTACAACCCACTAAAGCTACAAAAAATAAGTTTTTGAGAGAAATATAATAAATGAAATATATTGATAAAATTATAACTCAAACATATGAAGTGAAGCAATCAAAATTTATTGCTTATTTTGTACCTTATTCACTTTATAAAACTACATTAAAAGAATTAAAACTTTCCCATCCAAAAGCTAGACATTTTGTTACAGCATATAGATATTTAAATGAATTTAATCAAATAGTTGAGTCATCTAGTGATGATGGAGAGCCTAAAGGAACTTCTGGTAAACCAAGTTTGATGGTACTTCAAGGGGTAGATATAATCAATAGTGCAGTGATAATCGTTAGATATTTTGGTGGAACAAAACTTGGTACGGGTGGACTTGTAAGAGCATATAGTGATGCTGTCAACCTAGTTATAAATTTATCTAAGTTATTTGAGTATAAAGAAGAGGTGGTGAAAAAGATATCATTTTCTTATTCAAATATAAGAAAAATTGAGTACGAGTGTTTGACATGTGATGTTGAGATTATTCATAAAGAGTTTGACACAAAAACAGTTTACGAACTAAAAGCAAGTAAGTCAGATATGGATGAGTTTTTAAAAAAAGTAGATAGAATTTCTTATATCTATCTTCTTCCCTGAACAGCATTACCCATATCCCACATTGGTAAAAAAATACCAAGAGCAAGTAGAATAACCATAGCTGCAATAATAAATAGCATGATCGGCTCTATAGCCTCATTAAGACCATCAATAATAGCATCAAATCTCATCTTATAATACTCTGCGACTTTGTTAACCATTGCATCCAAGGTACCACTGTCTTCGCCGGCAGTAACCATCTGAATTATCATATTTTCAAATAGTTTTGTCTCTTCCAGGCCTTTGTTTAGAGATGAGCCTTTTTCAACGGCCATTCTTACTGATAATAATTTTTCTTTTAAAGGAAGATTATCTATCATAGAGACTGAAGTATCAAGGGCCTCGGCGATAGGGATACCGGCACGTAGAAGTTCAGAAAACACAAGGGTAAAGCGACTGAGTGTTGCAAATATAATAATATTTTTGATTAGGTATATTTTAAGCAGTGTCTTATGCCAACTATATCTAATATCTTTGTAATTGTTTATAAGGTATTTAAAAGTCATAAATGATGCAAATAAAACGGCCAATACGTATGGTCCGTAGTTGTTAAACAGGTGCTCAAGCATTAGTAGAATTTTGGTAGGTAATGGTAGTTCAGCATTCAAGCTTTCAAAGATAGTTTTAAATTGCGGAACAACATAAGATATTAAAATAGTAAAGGCGACCGCCATTGCAATCATAACATTTCTTGGATATGCCATAGCTTTTTTAAATTTAATAAAGTTTGCACGAATCTCTTCGAGCATATTAGCAAGTGAATAGAGAGCTTCATCCAAGTTACCTGTTTTTTCACCAAGTTGAACCATAGCAATAGCTAAGCTTCCAAGTTCAAAACGAAAATTCTCCATGGACTTAGAGAGAGAATGACCTGAATTGATGTCTTCTGCAAGTTTGCCAAAAACTAACTTTAGATTTTCATCTGTAGTTGCTTGTGCAATATCATTAAGCGAATCATATATAGAGATACCGGCATTTGTCATAACAGCTAGCTGTCTAATTGAAGCAATAAGCATGTCAGGTTTTATTTTTCTTTTTTTTACATTTTTTAAAAGATCATTTTTAAATCTTTTAAGTTGATTTTCAAGCGGTTCCTGAGCTTCAGCTATCTTAATCATAATTCCTTGATGTTTTAGCTTTGTGAGTTCACCGGCATGTTTCCTATCTTCAGCATATATGCCGACTTGCTCTTTTTTACCTTTTGTAAGTATAGTTGCGATAAAGTATTTCATTATTTTGCTACCTTTAAAATCTCTTCCAGACTAGTGATACCTTCAAGCGCCTTATTTACACCATTTTCTAATATACCAATAAATCCATCTTTTATTGCTTGGTCATGTAAAGCTTCGTTGGATGCACCTTTTGCAATAAGAGATGATAATTTATCAGTGATAGTAAGAACTTCACAAATCATCTCTCTACCCATATATCCGGTTTCATTACACTCTTTACACCCTTTTCCAGTATAAAACTTACTGTGTTGGGGCACATATTGATGTATCTCTTCTAAAGCTGAAGCTGTAATTTTCTCTTCTACTTTGCAGTAAGTACATATTTTTCTTATAAGTCTTTGGGCTTGTATTGCTACTAAAGCACCACTTATTAAATAGTGAGGTATTCCCATATCTACCATACGGGTGATTGCACTTATGGAATCATTCGTGTGTAGTGTTGAGATAACTAAGTGACCTGTTAATGCCGCTTTAATCGCAATTTCAAGTGTTTCTGCATCACGAATCTCACCAATCATAATTTTATCTGGATCTTGTCTTAGAATAGAGCGAAGTGCATCAGCAAAACTTAAACCAACTTTTGGATTAACTTGAACTTGCTGAATAAGATTCATTCTGTACTCTACAGGGTCTTCAACTGTAATAACCTTGTCCTCTACATTTCTTAACTCGTTTAGGGCGCCATACAGAGTTGTTGTTTTACCACTACCTGTTGGACCGGTAACAAGGATGATACCATAAGGTGCACCTAAACCTTTAAGAAGTTTCTGATAACTAATTGAATCCATACCGGCCTTTTCAAGTTTAACCAAGGCTTTTTGTTTGTCAAGTACCCTCATTACAATTGATTCACCATATAAAATAGGAAGTGTTGAAATACGGAAATCGTATTCTCTATCACCGACCAATGTAGAAAAACGACCATCTTGAGGTTTTCTCTTTTCTGCAATGTCAAGGTTTGCTAGCAGTTTTAATCTTGAAGCAAGTGGAGGATAGATATCTTTTTCAAAAATAAACACTTCTGTTAATTTTCCATCAATACGACCACGAATAACACAATTTTTTTCTGTTGGTTCAACATGTACATCACTTGCGCGCCCTTTTATACAGGCATTTAATATGACATCTATTAAAAGTAATATAGAAGATGCTTCTTGTTGTTCCTCAAGGGAGCTTATAGAGTTTAACTCATCTCTAATCTTTTTTACTAGGCCTTTTACACTATCTTTTAATTCTACTTTAAATAGATATGAAGCAATTTGCTTTTTTGTAGCTACAGCTACTTTAATCAGTTTTCTTGAAAAAAGTCTCTGTACTGACTCCTGAGCTTCAATATCTAAGGGATCACAAAAGGCGATTGTAATACTCATTTGATCTTCTGATATTGGTAATACACTATATTTTTTAAGTTGTGTTAGAGATATTCTTTCTGTGAGTTTATAGTCCATATCTATAGAATCTAAATCTAAAAAAAGAAGATTTTGCTCTTCGGAAAGTTTAACTAGAACGTCTTTTTCTTCTATATAGTCATAATTGTCAATGATAGAGAGGTCATATACACCATTTTGTATTTTATCAACAATAAACCGAATAAGCCTATCCATTGTCATAAAACCAGATAGAGTAATATCTCTTAAAATTAGGTTGGTATCTAAACCTTTTGCAATGAGCCTATCAACTTGACCCTTCATGATGGAGCCATTTGCTAGTAAATCTGACGTAATTCTATCCATTAATGCCTCCTACCAGTAAACATGTCGTTTAACGACTATGGAGTTATAATACTCTTCAACTACCATTTTACTTAATTTAGTATCTTTTAAAAGAAATAACTTATATGTTAATTTACTGTCATCTTCATCTTCAAAAAGATAAAAAGTTCTAGATTTATGTTTACCTAGTTTAACATATAAATCAAAAACTTTTGATAAGACATAGTCGGTACTTGGTAATTTAAGTGAGGAAAGTTCATAATTATCAACCAGAGCATGGTAAAGAAGCTTTTTTTGCATTAAAATAATAGACAAGTATGCAGAGTTTGCGCGAGATTCTTTTGAATATTTTAGTGTTGCTATTGGTATAGTCAGGCGATCTATATAATCTGATTTTAGACAGGCAAAGGCATATAGTGATATATATTCTTCATTTTGTCTATATTTTGGAAAATTTTTGAAACCAAGTTTACAAACTTTTTCATACTTTTTATTTTGGTAAAGGCTAAACATTTCTTGCTTAATATCAGCATATAAATTTATAGCTATAAAAAGTATTAATAATGTTTTCATTTGAATTTCCCTGTTAAAATTTCATTCAGTAAGAGTTTGGCTTGAGAGGAGTGAGAATAGTTTATATACCTTTTAAGCGTTTTAATCGCCATGTCTTTCTTTTTAAGTTTAACAAGTGATTTAGCAAAAATAATCCAGCTTGCTTCAATATTATTGTTAATTTCATTTGTAATTAAAGCATAGTTATATGCATTTTCGTATTCTTTTAGTTGATAGTATTTTTTAGCAATAAATAAGCTAAGCGCTGGATTATTGTTTACTTTAAATCTTGTAATAACATGCCCAATATCATCATTAGAATTTTTTCTTTTTATATTAATAATATTTTTTGTCTCTATTGGCAGTATAGGTTTTTCGACTACTTTTTTTTCTTCGCTTGCTTCGGAAATTATTGTCTTTTTTTTCTCAATAGAAATTTCTTTTTTAGTAACAGATTTTTGTATGTTAGTGTTGTCTTCATAATAGTTAAGAGTACTAGATTGTATCTTTCGTATAAAGTCAAGAGATGGAAAGAGTTTAAGTTTTTCTTCCTTAGTGATTATAACTTCTTCTTGTGGTTTGTCTATCGTAATCTCTTTTTTTATTATATTCGAGTGTTCTGCAGTTTCTTGCTTTTTTATCTTAGTATCTTGTGTTAGTGAAGATTCTTTATTTTTTAGTATATTAGTATTTGTGTCAACAGTAGAAACAGAGTTATAGTTAAATAAAAAAACTGCAAATATAGAGATGATTATTAAGATTATAAATATCATAAAATACCGAATATATGATTTTAACTTATAATTTTTTTGTCTAATCTCTAAATCATTGATATTAAGCATTTATTAGTCCTGTATGGATTGCCGACATCTCTATAATCTTGTTTGAGACTTGGCTACCATTTATTTGATTAGGATTGTTTTGTTGATAGTGTAGATAAATATCAAATAGTGTATACATTAGTTTATTCGTATCTCTATAGTTTCCATCTGTTATTTTATGGATTAAGTTTATAGATTTTATTGAAAACATGTTAGCAGTATCTAGACAGTTTGCCTTCATTAGTTTCTTTTGAATATAAATCATTAATTCGGTAGTTGAAGCATTTTCAAGCTTAATGCTTTCCCAAATTCTAGTTTGAAAATGCTCTTTCGCAATTAAATCTTCTTTCTCGGTTTTGTGAAGGGCAATGATAAATTTAACTTTTCTTGTATCTGATAAAAGTCTTATTTTCTCCATCATAGATGATGAGTATAGCTGAGCTTCATCTAGTAAAATTAATGGTATTACAGGTCCGTTTAGCTCTTTATTGTTTACCACTTTCATAAATTGAGTGAAGTTAAGTTCACCACTATATTCCATTCCATACAAATCCTGAGCAAGTGTTTTGAAAAATTCACTCTCGTCTAATATTGGTGTACTATAGAGATGTGCAGCATGAGAAGATAGAAGACTGTCATGAAGTTTTGTAAGAAACATACTTTTACCCGTACCTGGTTTTCCGTAAAGAAGTATCATCTTCAAAGGTTTAGTTATAGAATCTTTTAGTGACTGATAAATATTAGATACTCTGTCGAGTTGTATGTAATCTTTAGTGTTTACTGTATCTAAAAAAACATCTCTAGAGCTCTCATAGATATTAAATTCCATTTTCCTCTTTCTTGTCAGTTACTTTTCTTTTCATAACAACACTATCTGTAAGACTTTCATATCCTAAATCTGCTAATGAAAGGTCTGATTTACCTTTTCTAATGATATGCGGCTCAATAACAATTACAAGCTCTGTAACACTTTTTAATTTACTCTCATGTTTGAAAAGCCATCCTAGAATAGGGATGTCACCTAAAAGAGGAACCTTGCTTTCATCTACAGTGTCTGATGTAGTGATTAGACCACCTAAGATTATACGATTGCCATCTTTTACAGTTACAACTGATGAGAGTTGACGACGACTAAGATCTGGTGGCATTGTTCTATCAGTATTCGGTAAGGCCGCGAAAGACGCATTAACAGCCTCAGATAGTGAAGGGTTTATCTTAAGTGTAATTAAGTCTTCATCAGAGATTTCAGGAGTAATGTCAAGTAAAACACCAGCAAAAACTGACTGTACATTTTCACTTGTAGCCTGTGTACCGCTTGTAGCACCTGCTAAAGTTTCTGTAGTTATTATTTTGTAGAAGTATTCCACCCCTGCAGTAATAAGAGCAGGTTGGTTGTTAAGAGTTAAAACCTTTGGATTAGAGATAGAACTTACATCACCTTGTGTTTTAAGGAATTTTATTACTTCGTTAAGTTGTCCATCAGCAGTAATATTTACAAGATTTGAATTAGAAGTTGTTCCATCCGCTGCATCTAGTACAGCTGTAGTTATTAAGCCATTTGTAAACGTACCTACATTTTTTTGAATTACTTTATGAAAATTAAGGCCAATATTCTGAAGTGCATAGAGTTGATTCCAGTCAATACCGGTTGTTTTGCCTTTGTTCATTGTAACAGAGAGTAGTTTCACATCTATTAAAACCTGAAGCTGCACTTTGTCTTGAAGTTTTTTAAGATACTTTTCTAGTCTGTTCATCTGTTTTAGAGTTGCTGTTACTGTTATGATACCTGCATTCTTATTTATTATAGGAGCATCAGCCACATATATATCTTCTGGTCTATTTAAGATACTTTTAAACTCCTCGTCTAACTCATGCCAAAATATAACTTCATCAATGCTCTCTATTTTCATACCAGATTTACCCGCACCACCACCACCGGCTGAACCTTTCGTAGTCGTAGTCTTAGTTGTTGATGCTTTGCCGGCACCTTCTGATGAGAGAGTTATGTCAGTGTTAGACTCGCCTTTTCTTTGAGACAAGATGTAATCAATACTAAACATTCTTGTTGTAAGGTATGAAATTTTAAGAAGATTATCCTCTAGAGTATATGAGAGGTTGTTCTCTTTCAAAATAATATTAAAAACCTCATTAATAGTTAGGTTATTAAGATTAGTTTTGTTTAGTTTAGTATCTAAAAATTCATCCGCTTTAGGATCGGTTACAATTATACTAAACTCACATTCATCACTAAGTTGCTCTACAAAGTCTATTATTTTAGTATTTTTTGTAGAACGGATACTAAATAGTTCATAAGAACAGTCAGCTAAAACACTGCTAGATAGTAGAAGTGCTAAAAGTGTTGTAGTTATTGTTGTTTTTATTAGTTTCATGAATCTGCCCTACTTATTTTTAAATTTTAAATTTGGATTTTTGATATTGGTTGATAAAATCAATTTTTTATCACCTTTTTTTAGTATTACGAAAGTTTTAGTAACTTCAATGACGGTATATCCTTTGATTTTTGCATCTTTTTTGTACCAACTGCCATTAATCATGGCTGTTGAGTTTATTATTGTGCTTAAATCAAAAGCACTAGCTTTCACCTTGTTCGTAACAATAGAAGATTTTGAGGATGCTTTCTTTGTGCCAGCGGATGAGGTTGCTCTTCTTTTCCCTGATTTCATCCCTTTTTTCTCAGCTTTATTCTTTCTTAAAAATACAAATGGATCATTAATACCTCTGATTTTCACACTTTTTCTTGCTGGCTTTATTGCTTCTATCTGCTCATCCACCCATGAAAGTTCAGTAGCGTAAATTGTACCGCTTAAAAAAAATGTAGTTGCTATTATTAATATTGTCTTCATTAGTAAGTAATCCCCCAAACTGAGATATCAAGATTTGTATCTAAATCATCCTGTGCTTTAATACTAAAATCATGTAAATCTACAACTAGTTCACTTCTCTCAAGAGAGCTGATGAACTTTACAGTGTTAGAGTAGTTACCTTTAATTTGAAGGGCTATATCTAATACATGTCCAAAAGATTCAGTGTTTTTTGCATAACTATTTGTAAAATTAATTATCTTTATGTTGTGTTTTTTAGCATTTATTGATATGGAATTAAGATACTCACCCCATCTTACTTCATCATATATAAGTGATGATATAGTCTCTATCTTATCTTTGATATATTGGTTGTTTTCTTTCATAACAACTAATTGGGCTTCCAGATTTTTTATGTTCATGTCAAGTTTGTCTATCTTTGCCTGTGGGTTTACCTTTAAGTACATATTATCTACATTAATCTTTGCTTTTACATCTATAACCTTTTTTTTGGCAGCATTAAATTCATTTAATGATGAATCATAAAAAGGATAAGCCAAACCAGCAGCAAGACCAAATATTATGATGTAAACCATATAAGTATCTTTTTGAGATTTCTCTTTAAAGAAACTATCAATTCTTTGTAAATACTCTTCTAATATTAATTTAAAGTTCATAATAAATTTACCCTTAATTCACCAAAGTATAATTTTGATTCCTTTCTAAATGATATTTCATCTATAGAAAAATGAAATTTACCCTCATATGTTCTAGTTAAATATTTAACTAAATTAGTGATCTTTTTATCATTAGAAGATACCAAACCAAATTTTAACTGTTTTGCCGTACCTATCTTTTTGTCAGGTTTAGCACTTTCGCTATATGACATAGATTCGACCTTGACTCTGTATCTATTTAAATCTTTTGTTAATTTGTATAAAAGATTTGCTTTCACAGGATAGTTGACTTTAACATCATGAATTTTAATAAGTGTGTTTTTCTTTTGAATATACTCATCTTTTTCATTGTTAAACAGTGTTAAAACTTTATGTTTGTCAGCCTCTTTGTTTTTTATAGTTGCTTCTCTGGTTATCTTAATATTATGAAGCTCTTTATAATCCTCATTTAAAAGGTCATATTGTACATTTTGTGCATAAGTTAGTGTCCAGTATGATACTGGGTATATAAAAGCAAGTATTAGTGAAGCTACAGCAAGTAAAATAGCTTTCCCACTATCTCTTTGAATAAATTTTGGAGGACGATGATAAATCGTGAAATTACATTCATACTTCTCTTCCTGTGGAAGAGACACATATACATGCATAAGAGCATGAAGCTGATCCATATGACTTTCGCTGCTTTCAAACCCGTAATCAAAGTTAAAATCGCTACTTTTAATGCCAAGTTCAACTTCTGACAATTCATCAAGTTTAGTAACCGTAGATATTTGAGAATCAATATATATAGTATCTATTTTTTCTACATCTAAGGCTCTTTTTACATATGTTAAGACATCGCTTATATTCGCAAAAATTTCTTTATATAGTTTGATGAAGTGTTCTTTATAACTGCTTTGTGTAGTTTTAAGGTTTCCATTTGAGAGAAAATCAATGAACTCCTCATATTCTACTCTCTCTCCATATATTTCACAAAATCTTTCGTGCATCTGTAAAAAAGAGTAGTTTATGGATTTTGTATATATAAACTCTTTATTATTGTATATGGTAATAAAAGTATCATTCTCTTGAAAATATATAAAACAGTGAACACCGCTATCTTCTATAATGTCTTTTGAATATAATGACTTTAGTAACAACGGTGAGGGGATAATATAGTCAAAATATTTAATTTTTTCTATGGCATCTTTAAAAACATCTGTAATTTCTGCAGGATTAATTATAAATATATGAAAGTTTCTGTTCTCTTCTTCTAAATCATTAGATGTTTCAATATATTGTATTTGATACATTACAGCTTGATCAAGTCCCAACTCATCATATGCTTTGTTGTAAATAGCATCATATAAGTCTTCATCAGGAATATTCTTACTAATAGCAATCTGACTGTTTATAAAGCCTTTTGTATTTAGATAAGATATTGTGTATTGTTCTTTAGAGAAGGTTGGAGATGTCGTTTCACTTAAAAAACTTGAAATCGCACTAATATATATGTTTTTGTATGGATTTACAGAAAGCACATTTGAAAAAGATCGCTGCTCTTGTTTACTCATTAATAAAATCCTATTTAAAATGAACCTTTGACATGGAACAAAATTCATTATTTTTATAAAACTCAACCCTGTAGATTTTATTGGACTTATCAAGAGAGAACCTTTTGTTTAAGTCCTTAAGCCCAATGCTTACTCCACTTTCACTATGGTGTATCTTTGATGTGTATCCAATTACATTTACACGGAAATCATCTTTTTTAACAATGTTAAAATCGTCATTAACGATAATATCTGAAGTTTTATTTAATGAAACTAGGTTTCCATCAATAATAACATCAAATTTTTCAGTACATGTTTTCGCCATTTGAAAGTATTGTGGCCTAAATGTTAGAACTTTTTTATTGCCAATATATGCAGTAAAACGCTTACCATTTTTCACAATGCTTCCTAATGGATTAGAAAACTTAAATACGTTATTCCTCAATTTTATCGGAATAAAGCTTAAAGATTTTTTTATATTGAATAAATTTAGAAAAAAGTTGTTATTTATGTTTAAACTGCCGTAATTGCCCAGTATATTAGCGATATTCCTTTCGTTGAATTCGAATTTCCTTGTAAAAGTAATACCCATAATATTCATAAATTCTTCTATTGCAAGAAGTTGATAAAATACCTTTTGAGATAGTGAAGATAGATTTTTACTGCTTTCTATCGCAAAAGCTGGTTTGTTGTTTGTTACAGCAAAGTATGTTAGTGACAGTTGCATCGCTTCATCATCAAATTTTGTATTCGTATTTCTAATGTCAAAACTATGATGCTCTTTTAAAAGTTTTTTATTCATTCTTTCTTTTACATCAAGTGCAATGGAGTTTAAATTTCCAAACGGTTGATCTTGGTTAAGAAGGTTACATTGGTCAATTACACATGTCTGTCCCCACGCGTTTGGATTAAATATTTTACCGTGATTCTCTTTTCTATAAAATCCATGTCCATCATGTAAATTCAATACTAGTGAGACTTTTTTTTCTAAAATGATATTTTTAATATCATTTATTGTCTTTGCATCTTTATCATTTTTTTTTAGCGTAGAAAATTTTCTATTCATGTCTCCATAAATACCTCTTCGATTTCTTTGAATACTTTTTTGATTTAGATTTGGGACTATCCATAGATTTTTAGATGTTATTTCGTAGTGAGTTGCTAATATAGAAGCTGCAAAATACGCACCTGGCTCATCACCATGTATTCCCGCTATAACTAACAGTGTTGTGTTTGAATCGGGGTTCTCTTTTTTTATTAGCTGTATATTTGCAGAGATAGAAGCACTCAAGCATGTAAGAACTAATACTATTTTAATCCATCGGAATTTCATTGATTACTTCTATTTTTCTGTTAAGATTTTTATTTTTTTATTTTTATCAACTGTAACTATTAAAGTTTTATTGCCGGTAAACTCAAATGTATCAGATTTATAAAACTCTTTAAATGTTATTTGAAAAACGTTATCACTGTTTGGATATGGCACAATATTTATATTGTTAAATATTATACTTTTTTTCTCAATCTTTCTAAAAATTCTTGTTTTGTAATTTTTAAATTTTGTAATATTCATTCCATCATTTCTTATGAATTCATTGGAATAAAAATCAAGGTAACTACCTATATCATTATAAAGCCAAGCATATCTCCAAGAAAAAAATTGTGAAAGTATTGATGTGAGCATTTTTTTAGAGATATTTTTTTTAATTTTAGAGTTATTTATAATAAGAAGAGTCTTTGATATGTCAATATTGTTATCTAAACACTCAATATTAGGATTGTTTATAGCTATGCAACCTCTTGTAAATTCATCTCTTGTTTGTTCTAAAGGAAGTCCATGTATCCATATACCAGAACCATTTTTTCCTCTGTAAGAGTCATATACGTTTGGATATGATGTAACAAACGCCAAAGGACCATAGAATGAGTCTAGGTTAGTGTCTTTGGATAGCTTTTTTACTATTTCATATATTCCAACTGGTGTTTTTAGATCACCTTCTTTTATTTTATCGCCTTTTCCTTTTCCAGTGAATGCACTATACTCTGTTCTAAGCTTAAATGTTGAATTTTTATCTGTTGAGTAAAAATTAAATACTGATATTACTAAAGAAACACGATTTCGGTTCGATTAATACAATACTCAAAGAGCCCAACATGGATGACTCTCTTCTGGTCAACAGGGAAAGTAAGCAAGATGACACAAACCGAACTTTATATTTACCGAACGTCTTTATTTTTCTGTAATGATTCTAATTAATTGCTAGACTCTTAATACTCATGGATATTACCGAAAAAAATAATTCAATCCCTAACCTGTCCGTGCTGGCGCAATCAGACAAGCTGCAGCTGCTTTATCACCAGTCG
>JAKITC010000020.1 GCA_021648285.1 Sulfurimonas sp.
CCTTACTACAGCTTCAAGCTATTTGTTACCTCCTAACCTGTGTAGTTTAGTTCCAAAGTGGTGGCTAACCTTTCCTTGGGCTGGATTGTCCAGCTTGATTACCTTAGCTTTGCTTGGCACACTCATTATTGCTTTTGCTACAATAAAATCTATCTTTTCATCTATGTCAACAGAACTATTTCTGTCCATCTCATATGCATATATATTTTTTTTAGGAAAAAATGTTTTTTCCTTCAAAAGGATATCTGTTTTACAAATATATATAGCACCATTTACTCTATAATATTTTTCCAAATCTTGACTTCTTTTATTTGCTACATCATCTCTTAAAAAATTCTCCATACTTCCATCTTTTTGCAAAGTATTGGACCAAAGTGGGCTATGATCCATCTCGCAAACTGACACAACTGATTCTGAATCTTTATTTATAAGAGTTTGTATTGCTTCATCCACATGTTTAGCACTTCTAAGTGGGCTTGTAGGCTGAAGTAAAACTATATAGTCAAACTTTTCTATATTATCTATTGTGTGATTTACTGCATCAAATGTAGTTGATGTGTCACTTGCCAGTTCACTAGGTCTCTTTATTACATCAGAGCCAAATTCCTGTGATAATTTTAATATTTCACTGTCGTCACTAGATACAATCACTTTATCAATATACTTACTCTTTAGCCCCGCTTCTATGCTCCATGCTATAAGTGGTTTCCCAGCTAAATCTAAAACATTTTTTCTGGGGACTCTTTTACTTCCGCCTCTTGCTGGAATAATTGCTAAAAAAGTTTTATCTTTATACATTAAAAAAACTCGTCATATTCTTTATTTGCCTGCTCAAACTCTTCCATTCTTCCTATATCAAGCCAATACTCTCTTAGTGGAAATGAGACTGTTTTTTCATTTTCACTAATGAGCTTTTCAAAAAGTGTTGGCATATCATAAAATTCATTCTCAGGAATAGATTTTATTACCTGAGGAGATAACATGTATATTCCTGCACTAACAAAAAACTTATGAACTGGCTTTTCTTCAATAGATAAAATTTTATTGTTGTCTAGATTAACGACTCCGTAAGGAACTTGAAAATCATATTCCCTTACACACATTGTAGCTGCCGAGTTGTTATTTACATGGTAATCAAACAGGTTTTCAAAGTTTACATTTGTCAACAAGTCTCCATTCATTACAAAAAATGGTTCCGTTGGCGTTTCTCTCAATAAACTAAGTGCACCAGCTGTTCCCATTCTTTCTTCTTCTAAAATATATTCAATATTTACTCCGAACTCACTGCCGTCTCCAAAAAAATCTTTTATAATTTGAGATTTATAATTGACACACATTGTAATATTTATAAATCCATACTCCGCAAATTTTTCAACTATTGTTTGTAAAATTGGTCTATTTCCAACTTTTAACATTGGCTTTGGAGTATTTTCTGTAAGCGGTCTTAACCTTGTACCAAGACCACCTACCATAAGCAAAACTTTATTGCTTTTTGTTTGTGGTCTAACAAGTTCATCTATTTCTTTTATAGATATAACTCTATTTAAATCATCCACTATTGGAATTTGATGTAATTTTTTTGAGATTGCTTTTTTTAGAATATCTTCTTTTGTATCACTTATTTTGGCAGTGGTTGGATTTTTAAATACTATCTCTTTTACAGTGTCATCAAGGTCCATCCCGTTTAGCAGTCCTCGTCTAATATCCCCATCGGTTACGGTACCTATCAATACATCATTTTTATCTACAACTATAGCTATCTGCATAGAGGCATTGTCTATAATCTTTAGAGCCTCTTTAATTGTTGAATCCAACGTTAGTTTTATCTTATTAATTATCTTCATTGCTTACTCCAATATCATAAAATGATTTTTTCAAAATATTATCTATATTAAAACTTTTTATGCACTCTTTTATTTTTTCACTCGCTCCGCCACTTCCGTAAGGATTTTCAACATCTTGTAATACTTTAGTAAACTCATTTGAATATAGTTTACTAAATGCACATTCAATTGATTTGGCATCTGAGCTACAATTTATTACACTATCAGCCATTATACGACCTTTTTGTCGATCTCCAATATTTATAGTTCCAACTTTAAAGCTGGGAGCTTCGAGAAGTCCGCTTGAACTGTTTCCAACCATTGCATCAACATATTGTAAGGCACTTAAATATCTCAGCTGCCCCAAGGAAGTAAATTCAATGGCTTTATCACTATTATTTGATACATATTCATCAATCATTCTATTGATTACTCTTCCATCGGTATCACTGTTTGCTTTTGTAAAGATAATATTTGTATCTCTTAATTCATCTATAGCATTAAGCAACTCAGCAAACTGCTCTTTTGCCGTAGAGTTTTCTAAAGTAACTGGATGAAAAGTAACTAGAATATTCTTCTTATTGAGTTTAAAATCTATCGATTTTTCAAATTCTTCTTTAGATAATAATTTTAATTTTTTAATATTATCTATGCCAAGACCACCAACATTAAATACTCTATCCGGCTGTTCACCAAGTTGTATAACTCTGTTTCTGTATTCATCCGTTGCAGTAAAATGTAAATGACTCATTTTTGTAATACCATGTCTAAATGCTTCATCAAAAGCACCTTGAGTAGTCTCTCCTCCATGAAGATGTGCAATTGGAATTCTTGAAATTGTAGCAGCGGTAGTAGCAGAAAAAATCTCATATCTATCTCCTAGAACTACCAACAAATCTGGTTTTAAATCATTATATGCCTCAGCAAATCCAATTTGAGCCAATCCCATAGACTTACATATACCCGTAGCTATATCATCAGATAGTTGTATATCTATTTTTTTGTTTATTTTAAAATCTTTTTCTATTTCTTTATACGTGAGTCCAAATTCTGGACTTAGATGCATTCCGGTAACTATGACTTGAAGTACTAAATCTTTGTCAGCTTCTATCTCTTTCATTAACCAATATAAAAGCCCATATTCAGCTCGAGTACCTGTAACTACACAAATTTTTCGTTTGCTCATAGTTCTGCCTCAAATATAAGATGTTTAATCAGTTTTACTAATATTTCTTTCTCATTTGGATTACTACTTGCTACAAGTAGTGTTAAAGTTGTAAGTGCATTTTCGTTTATTTTTTTTTCACCATTTGATTTATATAAATAATCACATCTATCTAAAAAATAGATAAACAAAAATGAAGCACTGCGTTTGTTTCCATCATTAAACGGATGGTCTTTTATGATAAAGTAGAGTAAATGTGAAGCTTTATCTTCTATACTTGGATAAAGTTCAACTCCTCCAAATGTTTGATAAAGGTTCCCAATAATCCCATCAAGTTCATCTGCTTTTTCATTTGCAAAAAGTTGTGTAGCTTCACCTTTTTTAATCAGTTCAGATTTAAGACTTTTTAGTACACTTTTCACTTTACTATATGTAAGATGATACGAAGTAGAGTTTCCATCAAAATCTTTTATTGAACTCTTATCGTAACTCTCAAGTAAAGAGAGAGTTTTTGTATAAGTTTTTAAAAGTGAGAGTATCTCTTTTTCTTGTCCTATCTCTTTAGTTGAGAGTAATTCTATAGTGGCTTTGAGATTATTTAGAAGATTTTTTGTCTGAGTAAGTTTTTTCTCATTTATCGCATAACCATTTAAGAGATACTTCTTAAGAACTGAGCTTGCCCATTTTCTAAAATCTATTGCTTTTTTAGAACTTGTTCTATACCCGATAGCTAAAATAATATCTAAATTATAAAACTCTATTTCTCTAGTTTGAGTTTTTTCTTTTAATGCTCCATGACTTGTGGTATGTGCAAACTTTGCACATACCACTTTTTTATCTAGTTCATCATCTTTAAATATATTTTTAATATGCCTAGAAACTACAGTTCTATCAATGGTAAAAAGCTCTGCTATCTGTTTCTGACTCGCCCAAATAGTCTCATGCTTATTATCACCTCTAAACTCTATCGCTCCATTTTCTGCTTGGAAAAGCTCTATTGTCTTCATATTAACTCATCTACGTCGTAATCTTTTGAAGCAGTAGTGCCAACTATTTCATCCCACTTCATTGGGCTAATCCCACTACCCGGTCTTTTTACCGCTATATTATTTTGGGTAAATACCTCACCTTTTTTAATATCAGAGTTTGCTACTATTGATTTTCTTGCAATTTTCATATTTGGCTTTTCACTATGGGATGGTTTTTTAACATAACTTCCAAGTGCTAGTTCAATATTTCTTATTGCTTTAACCATAGCAATAAGTTCATCAGGTTCAAGACTCGCCTTATGATCAGGTCCATCCATAGTATTATCTAAAGTAAAGTGTTTTTCAATTACAGTTGCACCCATTGCCACAGCAGCGATATCTACCTCAATCCCTAAAGTATGGTCACTATATCCAAAAGCAACATCAAATCTCTCTCCTATAGTTAGCATTGCTCTTAAATTAACATCTCTCATAGGAGTCGGGTACATAGTGTTTGCATGTAAAACTGTGATGTTTTCTTTTAATGTTCCAGCACTAGTCAAAATATCTAAAGCATCTTCTATTTCTCCAATATCTGCCATCCCGGTTGAGAGAATAACTTCTTTTTTCAGACTACCGATTTTTCTGAGATATGGAGGATTTGTTATCTCTCCACTTGGAATTTTGAATATTTCTAGCCCTAAGTCATTCAACATGTCAATGCTGTCTAAATCAAAAGGAGTTGATAAAAACATTATTTTTTTTTCATTACAGTATGAAATTAAATCATGATGCGTATCTAAATCTAACTCAAGTTTTTTTATCATATCAAACTGTGATTCACTTTTATCTGTAGTCTCTTTTTGATACTCTGCCTTTTGTGCATTTTTAGATACTAAGTTCTCTGTTTTAAAAGTTTGAAATTTAACAGCATCAGCCCCTGCCTCTACCGCCGCGTCAATAAGTTTTTTGGCAAGTTCTATAGAACCATTATGATTAACACCGGCCTCAGCTATAATAAACAGACTCATTTTTTCAGAGCTCCAGCTTTTATAAATCCATCTACTTCTATGCCCTCTTTTGAAGTTGCATTGCTGCCAAAAAAAGTTCCCTCTTTCACTTTAACTCCGCCATTGATTACTGCTGCTGTTGAGATATGACAATTGTCTTCTATTGTACAGTCATGCTCAATCAGCGCTTTTGAATTTACTATACAATTTTGACCAATTTTAGTATTTGAGTTTATCATGGCTTGGTGCATTACAATGGTACCCTCATCAATAGAAGCATGTTTTGACACATATGCCAATGGTGATATAATAACAGGTAAACCATACCCTATGCCCTTAAGTATATCAAACAGCTTAACTTTTACTGCGTTTGAGCTTATATGACCTATCGTTACGACT
Source organism: Sulfurimonas sp. (assembly GCA_021648285.1). Classification (GTDB taxonomy): domain Bacteria; phylum Campylobacterota; class Campylobacteria; order Campylobacterales; family Sulfurimonadaceae; genus Sulfurimonas. Next base: position 5,366 of record JAKITC010000020.1, read on the forward strand.
GCATATTTATACTCTTGAAACAGCTCTTTCAAATCATCATCACATCCAATAACCTTATAGCCCAAAACATCTCGACCAATTAATTCTTTTTTATCAATTATTCCGGCAATAGTGTATTTATCTTCCAACTCAATCACATCTATTACAGAGTGACAATGTCCACCACCGCCAATTAAAAGTATTTTTTCTTTACGATTGAGCATTTAGTACCTCACTGCATTGTATTTTAACACTTATCATAATCTTACACTGCTTGGTATATTTACAACTCTTTGTTCTAAATATTTTGAATTATCTAAATTGAAACATTGAGAATTTTTAAACATGTCTAATTCATTCATAAGCTTCCAAATAGGTCTTGTCATTATGCCATTTTTGTTAGTAAAATCCAAAAACTCATCTCTTCTGTCTTTAACAATTACTGCCTGTAGCCAATAGTTTGATGTGGAGTTATCAGGCTCTTTGATAAAATCTATATCATCATTACTGCTGAAAAATTCTTCATATTTTAAAGCCAAATCTCTTTTACTAATTATAAAACTATCCAACTTTTCGAGTTGAGCGACCAGTAAAGCAGCATTTAGATTGGGCATTCTGTAGTTATATCCTATCTCATCATGTACATATTCCCATTTATGCGGGATTTTAGCTGTAGTTGTTAGATGTTTTGCTCTTTTTGCAAGTTCTTCATCATCAGTTACTATAGCACCGCCACCGCCTGAAGTTATTATCTTATTGCCATTAAAAGAAAATGCACCTAGCTTCCCAAAGGTACCGGTATGTTTGCCATTGTAGTATGAGCCTAAGCTCTCGGCTGCATCTTCTACCAAAGCGATATGCCACTCATCACATATCTCTTTAATCTCTTGTATCCTGCAACTATGCCCAAAAGTATGCATTGGAACGCAGGCTTTAATGACTTTTTTTGTAGTTTTATTTATACATGTGTCGTCAACTACTTCACAATTTTGTTCCAAAAACCCTTTTAAAGATTTTGGAGAGAGTCCAATAGTATCCAAGTCAACATCTACAAAAACAGATTTGGCTCCTATGTAACTTATTGCATTACATGTAGCTATAAAAGTTAGAGCTTGAGTAATTACCTCATCTTCAGCTTTTACATCTGCAAGAAGAAGTGATATGTGTAAAGCAGAAGTTCCATTTACAGTTGCAATTGCATATTTTGAACCGACTTTTTTAGCAAACTCTTTCTCAAATGTATCTACATACTTACCAGCACTTGACACAAAAGTAGAATCTATACAGTCGTTTAAATATTTTTTTTCATTTCCCACAAATTTTGGCTCATGAAGTGGAATAAACTCTGTTGTTGAAAAAGTCTCTTGTATAAATTTTACTACTTTTTTCATTACATCTTCCCGTCCAAATATTTACCTGTTTCTTTGTGTCCGAAGTCCGGTATCATCTTGAAGAACTCTTTTACTATTTCTTCTTTTGTCCAAGACAATCTTTGTTTAAAACCTTGTATCATTTTAGTAAATATATTTAATTTTTCTTCATCAAATATAGCTTCATTTTTTATAACACCAAGGTTTTCAAACCTATTCACATCTAAAGTCTCTTTATCAGTAAAAAACTCTTCAAAGTCCTTTTCACCTGTTGTGTCACTACCTGTGAACAGACAGGGCCACTTTCCTTCTTTTGGCAGAGTTTTAGCCAATTCCCTAGCCTCATCTTCATCTTTACAGAGATATGGCTCATATCCAAGATTTTCGAGGTATTTTACAGCTATATCTGCGAAAGAAATAAGGTCTAAATCTTCACTAAGTTTTGGAAAAAATATATCACGATTCTCGCCAAATATGCATGACATCAGACATAACTCACCAGATTCTTGTGGTGTAACAAAGTATCTCTTTATATCATTTGGGGCAACTATTGGTTGATTCTTTTGAATACGTTGGTTAAAACCGTGAAGAAGTGAACCATCTGAAAAAGCTACATTGGCAAATCTGGCAGTTGAGATATTTATTTGTAATGATTTTCTCATCAAAAACATCTCCATGATTCTTTTGCTAGCACCCATCATATTTACAGGATTTGCAGCTTTGTCAGTTGAGACACAGAAGTATTTCTTAGTTCCATTTTCGATTGATTGCTCAAGAGTCTTATCTGTATTAAATATATTGACATCAATCATTCTCATTAAGGTAAACGGATCTTTTTCACTTCTTACATGTTTAAGGGCTGATAGGTTTAAAACATAATCATATTTACCGTCATTTTTTATAAAAGCATCATATTCAATACTTCCAATATCAAGTGCAAAAGTTTGAAAATCACCATCTATGTAACCAAAAGAACTTCTAATATCTCGAACAAGTTCAACCATATTGTTTTCACTGATGTCCACTACATGTAGTTTCTTTGGATGACGTTTAAATATCTCTTTTGTGATGGCTTGACCAATTGAGCCTGCACCACCAATGACTAAAAAAGAAGACTTTGAAACGATGTCTGTCAACTCTTTATTATTATTTGTAATATCTTTTTCAAAAAGCTCTTTTTTTCTGCCAATCAGTCCCAAAATATGATTCATCTAACTTAATTCCTCTTTACTCTTCAAACTGTCCCGCCAATCTTTTATAAACTTCTGAACTCTCTAAAAGTTCACTATGATTACCACTCGCTACAATTTTACCTTTTTGCATAACTAATATTTTATCAGCATGCTCTATCGTACTTAATCTATGTGCGATTGTTATAGTGATTTTATCTTTCGTATACTTATCAAGAGCTTCATGTATTCTTTTCTCACTCTCATTATCAAGTGCTGATGTTGCTTCATCAAAAAGAATAAGAGAAGAGTGTTTATAAATTGCCCTGGCAATCGCAACTCTCTGTCTTTGACCACCGGATAGATTTGCTCCGAACTCTTCCATTCTTGTATAAATACCATTTTCAAGGGAGTCTACAAAATCAGTGGCATCTGCAAGTCTCAAGGCTTCGTTTACTTTATCTTCATCTATCTCTTGTCCATAAGCAACATTTGCAGCTAAAGTATCTTGAAATATATAAATTCGCTGTGATACTAAAGAGATATGGTGCTTTAATGAATTTTGAGTAAATTCCTTAATATTGGTGTTATTTACTAAAACTTCACCGCTGTCCGGGTCATAAAAACGAAGAAGCATATTAATAAATGTACTTTTCCCACCTCCACTATCTCCAACAAGAGCTATGTTTTCACCCTGTTTTATTTTTAAACTTATATCATCAAGTGCATATAAATCTTCATATTTAAGCTTCACATTTTTGAACTCTACATGTACAATGTCTTCGTTAAGAATTTTCTCTCCGTCAACTACTCTGCTTTGAGTATCTAAAATTTCAAATACTCTTTCACTCGCGGCTATTGCATCTTGAATTTTTGAATATATTGATCCTATTCTGCGTATGGGTTGAAACACAAGACCAACAGCTGTTAAAAAAGCTGTAAACTCTCCAACAGTCATATTTCCATTGTAAACTTCTTTCGCTCCAATAAATATAACTGCTGCAAGCCCTATTGCTCCAATTAGTTCCATCATTGGAGAAACAACATCTCCCACATAGACTGATTTCATTGTTATCTTAAAAAACTGCCAATTCTGGATATTAAAACGCCCCATCTCAAACTTTTCAGTCGCATTTGCTTTTATAATTTCACTATTATTAAAAAGCTCTGTAAGTCTGCTAACTACATCTGCATTTTTTTCTTGTGACCTGTGAGAATATTTTTTCAGTTTTTTCGCTATTAAAATCAATGGATAAATAGCAATTGGTAAAACCACCAAAGAATAAAATGCCAACATTGAGTTTAAGTATATGATATAACCTATTAGGGTAATTACTGTCAGCGTCTCACGGAAAAGTTCCGGTAACATATTTGACACAAAATAGCGAATTCTCTCTATATCATTTGTAATCCTTGATATTAGTTCACCACTTCTATTTATGTATAAAAAAGCCATATCAAGATTTATAATTTTTTCCAAAAGTGTTGCTCTGAGTCTAGTTATTATATGTAAACCTATGTATTTCATAAACACTGATTGAACATATCTGCCAACAGATTTAAAAAAATATATACCTATCAATCCAAGGGGAATAAGATACAGCATCTCTGCTTTTCTTTGGATAAACATCTCATCCATCAAAGGTTTCATAATATGTGCTGTAGCAGCTGTTGCACTGACAGTAAAAAGTATACCGATTAATACGAAAAAATATTGTAATTTATAATCTTTTATATATGGAAAGTAGCGTTTTAAAGTTTTTTTCAATATAACTCTTTCAAAATTCTTAATTTAGTCTGTATTCTATCTAAAAAATAAAAACATCTTGGAAATTATCTCATATTCAATATTTTTAATGTAGAATGCACATATGAAAACTAAGAATATATTAGAATTTTGTCTTTCTCACGGCATAGGTGGTCTTGAACTTTGTGTTGTTGATAACTTTAAATATTTTCAAACCAAAACACGCTGTAGTATCATGGTAGCCCCTGATACGAAACTTGATAAACTTGTTAAGAACGACAATAAATTCACCCTCAAACGAAATAAATTATTTCCATTCTTGCCTGCGATAAAACTTGCAAAATTCATAGATGAAAACGATATAGACCTAGTCCATTTTCACTGGGGAAAAGACATAATCACTGTTATTTTAGCAAAAATTTTAACTAAAAAGAAGCCGAAAATATTGCACTCCAGACACATGAATATGACAAGATTTAAAGACGACATGTATCATAGATGGCTATATAAAAATATAGATATACTGCATGCAGTCACACTTCAAGTAAAAGAACAACTTGAGAAGTTCATCCCTGACAGAATTAGACCTCCAATAGAGATGGTATATCTGGGAGTACAAGAGGGAAAAATCGATGATGCCAAAGTTGAAAACCTAAAATCTAAATATAAAATCAATGATGAGTTTGTTGTAGGTATGGTTGGTAGAATTGAACATGAAAAAGGACAATATATACTTATCGATGCCATTAAAAAATTAGAAAATTTAAATATAAAAGCATTGATTATTGGTCATACAATGGATGAGAAGTACCTGGGTGAACTAAAAGATAAAGTCAAAGAACTAAACCTTACTGACAAAGTTATCTTTACCGGTTTTACCAAAGAGGTAAATGAGCATATGAGGGCATGTGATACAATTGTATTGGCTACTAAAAAAGAGACTTTCGGGCTAGTGGTAATTGAAGCAATGGTCAATAAGGTATGTGTTGTTGCAACTAACAACGGTGGTCCATTGGAAATTATTGACAATAAAGAGAATGGTCTTTTTTTCGATAGAAGCAGTGATGATCTAGCTTCAAAAATAAAATTTCTCTACAATAATAAAGACGAAAAAGAATCTTTGGCCGAGGCTGGGTATGAAAAAGCAAAAATCATTTTTGACCATGAGAAACAACTCAAAAAACTGTATGATATTATAGATAAATGCTGAAATTATTATGAAAATATGCATAGTAAAACTATCAGCCATGGGAGATATTATCCACGCAATGGTAGCCCTTGAATTTATAAAAAAAGAGATTCCAAAAGCTCAAATAGACTGGATAGTTGAGAGTGGCTTTAAAGGTATTCTAGAGAACAATCCACATATAGATAACATCTTACCAATAAACCTAAAATCTATAAAAAAGAAAAAAAGCGAAATATTTAATCAATATAAAATATTGAAAACTTACTCAAAAAACAGTTATGACATTGTTATTGATGCCCAAGGACTGCTAAAGTCTGCAATAGTATCTAGAATCATAGGTGCAAAGGTCATTGCAGGTTTTGATAAAGACTCAATTCGTGAGGGTATAGCATCTATTTTTTATAACAAAAAAGTTCATATTCCATATGATGCAAATACTATAGACAGAAATGCAACAGTTATTTGTGAACCACTTGGCATAGAAGCTACAAGTGAAAAAATAATAAATAAAGAAAAGTTTTTATTTTCTAATTCACATGTAGAAAATCTGCCAGAAACCTTTAACTTGTTTGTAATAGGCTCAACATGGGAGAGCAGAAACTACCCAAAAGAGAGATTCGTTGAAATTGCAAATGAGTTAAAAATAGAAACTTTTATAATTTGGGGCAGCGAAGAAGAACATCAAAAGGCACTTTGGATGCAAGAGCAATCAAAGTTTTTACATGTATTGCCTCGAGGCTCCTTAAATGATTTAAAATATGTCATCTCAAAATCTAATTTACTTATTGGAAACGATACCGGTCCAACTCATATGGCATGGGGATTAAATATACCATCAATAACTATTTTTGGACCGACTCCTACAAATCGTGTCTACGTAACACCAATAAACAAAGTTGTTAAATCAAACACTGTAATTAACCACTATAAACTAAATAAAAATGACTTTTCAATCTGTGAAATCAAGGTAAATGAAATCAAAAATCTAGCAAATAAGCTTAATAAATCTGCTTATTAAGCAATTTTTCGATAAAATCCACAAAATTTATATTATAAAAAATCAAAACACTTTAATCAAGGTCACATTATAAACTATGAATATTTTAGTACTTACATCATCAAATGATTCATTTAATAGTGTTAGACCTGAGTTAGAGATTTATATCTCTTTGGCTAAAGCAGGTCACAATATCACTATGATGACAGAAGAAGATAGTGCATACGCATCTAGACTTACTGAGCACGGCATTGATATTATTAATACTACACACAAAAAGAAGATTAGCCTGACAATCATTAAAAAAATCAAAGAAATCATCAAAGAAAAAGATATTCAGATTATTTATGCGACTGGCTCAAGAAGTATCCCAAATGCTGTTTTTGCTTCTATTGGTACAGAGGTAAAACTTGTAGCATATCGCGGTACTACAGGAGGGATGTATAGACATGATCCAAGCTCTTACCTCTCTATTCTCAATCCAAGAATTGATGGTGTAGTTTGCGTATCACAAGCAGTCAATAATCATGTCTCAAAACAAGTATTTGGTAAGTCTAAAAAAATTGTAACAATCCACAAAGGGCATAACCTTTCATGGTATAACCAAACTCCTTTAGATCTAAAGGAGTTTGGCACAAACAAAGATAACTTTAATATTGCATGTGTTGCAAATGCCAGACCGCACAAAGGTCTAATATATTTAATAAAAACAGCCAAAGAACTAGCTGATATAAAAGAGTTACACATTCTTTTAATTGGAAACAATATCTCCCAGGAACCTTATCTGTCTGAAATTGAAGAGAGTGGCATGAAAGAGAGAATACATGTAACTGGTTTTCGCAGCGATGTTCCACAAATAATAGCTGCCTGTGATATTTTAGTACACCCATCAATCAGAAAAGAGGGTTTACCTCGTGTTATCTTGGAATCACTCGCTGGTGGCACTCCTGTTATCGCTTCAACGATTGAAGGAAGTATGGAGATAATTGATGATGGATTTAATGGATATATTGCTCCTATAAAAGATTATAAATGCATAGCCGATAGAGTAAAAGAACTTTACAACTCACCTGAGATATTAAAACAACTCTCAGATAATTGTAAATATACTATCGAGAATAAGATGTCACATAAAATTACAGCTGAAAAGTATATTGAATATTTTGAATCGTTACTTAGGAAACCACAATGATTAAATTTAAAGATATAACTCTAAACAGCTATATAAACTATCTGTTTGTATTATACGCTTTCTTGGTTCCTTTATCTAGAGGTGCTATAACAATACTAACGGCACTGCTATTTATACTTTGGTTGTTTACAGACAACTTTAAAGAGAAAATAATTTTTTTAAAATCAAACAGAGTAGCTATTTACTTACTGGCTTTTGTTGCGCTTAGTTTATTATCTCTGTTTTGGACAGATAATGTAAGCAGTGGCCTGTATTATGTCAGAAAGTACTGGTATTTTTTACCAATATTTGTAATAGCAACAGCTGTAGAAAAAAGATTCATATATTATGGCATCTCAGCATTTTTGCTAGGTATGCTGGCAAGTGAGATCATCTCATATGGAATAGTTTTTGAGCTGTGGACAACAAGACACAGTAGTCCAACTAACCCATCTCCTTTTATGAGTCGTGTTCAATATTCCATGCTCTTAGCGTTTACCTCTCTAATTATTTTAAATAGACTATTTTATGAAACCAACCTAAGATGGAAGATAATTTATTTTTTATATTTTTTAACTGCTACGTCAAACCTATTTTTAAATGGAGGCAGGACTGGACAAGTTGCATTTATTCTCTCAATATTTATTGTTGGTTTTTTAAATATTAAACATAAAGCTATAGCCTTTTTTAGCATGCTAATACTTATTGCAGCTATATTATTTACAGCATACCAAGTTAGTCCCGTATTTAAACAAAGGGTACAAGCTTCTATATCAGAAACTAAAAATATTAATACTAATGACAAATATTCTGGTTCTCTTGGACAAAGAGTTGCCGTTTGGATTATAGGTAGTGAAATATTTATGGACAACCCTCTTTTAGGAATAGGTGTCTCATGTGAGATGAATGTGATGGATGATTATATTACAAAAAATCACACAGATATGGAATCTATAAGAGTGATGCCAAGCTTTCACAGCAACTACATACAACCACTAGCACAACTTGGGATAATCGGGCTATTTTTATACTTAATGATTTTTTACAGCCTGTTAACACTTAAAATCAAAGACAAGCAGTATTTCAATATGGTGATTATTTTTGTTATAGTATATTCAATATCAAGCGTGAATGAAACTATGTTCCATTCACAATTCGGAGAGGCATTTCTAGCTCTTTTTGTAGGTATTTTCATAGCTAAATCAAGGTTAGAGCATGAAACTTGATTTACTTGATAAGAGCTATAGTAGTCTTTTAAAAAACATTAGAACATACTTTGATAATTCAAATAGTTCGATCCATAAAGCAAGAAATGAAATAAAAATAATAAATTTTAAAGATGAAAAGCTTGTAGTCAAATCTTTTAAAGTTCCAAATATAATCAATAAAATTGTTTATACATTTTTCAAGCAATCAAAAACAGAAAAGTCTTACGCAAATAGTATTAAAATAATTGATTTTGTGCCTAAACCTATAGGATTTATAGAGTTTAAAAAAAATGGCTTAATTAATGACAGTTACTTTGTTAGTGAGAACTTTGACTATAGTTTTACTATACGTGAGCCTCTGCTTGACAAAAACTTTACAGATAAAGAAAATATTTTTAAATCATTTGCAAAATTTACTTTTGAACTTCATAAAAACAATATTTTTCATCTAGACTACTCTCCAGGAAATATACTAATAAAAAAAGAAGAGGATGGCTATATATTTAAAATAGTTGACATAAACAGAATGCAGTTTCATAATCTTGGTTTAGAAGACAGGCTTAGGAACTTTTCAAAACTTTGGGCTAAAGATGATGATTTATCAACTATAATTCAAGAGTACTCCAAACTTATAAACAGTGATGAAAAAAAATGTATTGATATTGCGCTAAAATACTCTCAAGCACATAAAGATAGAAAAAACAGAAAAAAGAGGTTAAGAGGTTTTGAGGTTGTTGACTAATGAATAATATAAAAAATATCTCTTGTGTAATAATTGTAAAAGATGCTGTTTCTACAATTAAAAAAACTTTAGATTCACTGCTCGCATTTGATGATGTAGTTGTGTTTGACAATGGTTCAACAGATGGCACTCTAGAGGCTGTGAAAAAATATACAAATGTCAATTTAATCCAAGGTGATTTTTCAGGCTTTGGTCCTACAAAAAACAGAGCTGTTAGTTTTGCTAAAAATGATTGGATATTATCGCTAGATGCAGATGAAGTACTTTCAGAGGAGTTTATAACTAACCTTACAAATATTAATATAGATAAAAACAGTATATACACAATTCTCAGAGAAAACTACTACAAAAGTACACATGTCAAACACTGCTGGGGAAATGACAATATAGTTAGAGTTTTTAACCGTACTAAAACACACTTTACAGACAAAAAAGTACATGAGAAAGTGATAGATAAAGGCTTAAATACTATTGCTATTAACGGTACAGTTGAGCACTATCCATACTCCACAATTACAGACTTTATTATAAAACTGGATCGTTACTCTACCATCTTTGCAAATGATAATGTTGGTAAAAAAAGTTCTTCACCTCTTAAAGCCATTTTGAATGGTATTTTTTCTTTTATAAAAACTTACTTTTTAAAATGTGGTTTTTTAGACGGATACGCAGGTTTAGTTATCGCATTTTCTCATATGGCAACAAATTTTTACAAATATATAAAACTTTATGAATTAAATAAAGAGTTAAAATAAAGCTTTGGGAGTAAGAATATGAATCCTTTTACAATGATGCAGAAGCTTCAAAATAAAATCAAAGTTAAAGGTTTTAATAATAGAGTATTACTAGATAATAAAAAATCTTTAAAAATTAAAAATACAAAAATACTTATTAAAGGCACAAACAACACTTTACATATAGGAAATAACGTAAATATAAGAGACTCTTTTATCGAAATTGTTGGTGATAACTGTAACATAACGATTGGTCAAAACTCTATAATTGGACGCGACTGCTATCTGTCTGCAAAAGAAACTAATATCGAATTAAATATAGGTGATAATTGTATGCTTTCAAGGAGTGCAAAACTTATGACATCTGATGGTCACCCAATATATCAAAATAGTGAAATTATAAACCAGGCAAAAAATATTACGATTAATAATAATGTTTGGATAGCAGATAATGTGACAATACTAAAAGGAGTTGAAATTGGTAGTAACTCAGTTGTTGGTATTGACTCAGTATTAACAAAATCAATACCGCAACACTCAATAGCCGCCGGAAATCCAGCTAAAGTAATTAAACAAGGTATTAAGTGGAAACACTAACTAATAAGTAAGCAGTTCTGCTTTTACCTCTTCAAACAACTCATCTCGTTTCTCTTTTACATGTGGAATCATATAGTGTTGTTGAAGTTTGTCATCTCCCACACTTTTCCACCTTTTAGAACTTGCAAAAAGTGAATCTGCAAAGAATGTCATAGTTGGAGTTCCAACCAATGAAGCTATGTGATAAGTTCCTGTTGATGTACTGACAAAAAGCTTGAAACTGCTTACAAGTTTTGCAAAGTATACTAAACCTTCCAAAGAGAGATAAAAAATCACATTTTGTCCAAAGAATCTGTTTTGCATATTTTCATACAACTCTATTTCATCCGGTCCAAAAGTCATGACAACCTGATATTTATCCTGCTTCAATACTTCACGAATCAAGATTTCATACTCATCTAGAGTCCAGTTTGCATCACTAGAACCGCCAAAACCTACATGAAAAGCTATTGTCTCTTTTTCTATATCGTTATTTGCACAAAAAACATACTTTATTTTATCTGCATCATCAAACTTTAAAAGCGGTTTGTTATACTCTAAATTTATATCGCTAAAAATGACCTTTGTAAGCTCTAAATTGTATTCAAACTCAGCCATTTTAACTTCACTTCGTCTCTGTACAACTCTCTTGGTATAAAAAATTTGAGCTATCTTGGTTGCCGGTGCAATGCGTTTTGGAATTCTTGCTAAAAACTGTGCAACAGCGACCCTTGTGTTAGAAAAAAGAGTTACTGAGGCATCTATTTTTGCTTCTCGTAATTTTTTTACAAAACTCCACATGTCAGAGCCGTCATCAATTATAACCTCATCTATAAAATCACAAGCTTCTGCCAAACCTTTGTTTAGTGGAGCTATACAAGCAATGATTCTATTTTGTGAATTATGATGCTTTAACACATACATTGCAGGCAAGGCTGTTACAAAGTCACCGAGTTTATCTGTACGGACTACAAGTATATTCAAACTACAATCTCCAAAAAATTAATGGCTTATTTTACCTTAAAAAGGATATAATCCGCCTTATGAACACACCTTATATATGGGATAATTATTCCGACCAACCATATCCGCTACAAGACAGAAGCTACAAGAAGCGGATGAGAAAAAAAGAGTTCTCTTCGCTTTTAAAAACATTTTTAATTTCTATACTCATACTGCCATTTTCATTGATTATGATGCCTTTTGTAAAAAGAAAACAGATAAATTTAAACGACTTCTTCTGCATCGGTGTTGATTTTCAAAGAGAGCCTGAACTCACTATAAAACTGATTGAAGAGCTCGATGTCAATAGAGTTTTAGTTCGATTAAAACTTTGGGAGATGGAGACACTATGTGAACTTAAAGAATTTATACTAAAGTGTAAAGATAAAAAAGTAACCCTAAAAATCCTTCAAGACAGAGAACATGTAGAAGATTTAGAACTTCTAAAAAAAGATTTAGAGACTATTTTTACAAGCCTAAATGAACATGTAGATATTTTTGAGATTGGTTCAACTATAAACAGAGCTAAATGGGGCTTTTTTAGTGTAAATGAGTATAATTATTTTTATAAAACTGCTTATGATCTGAAAACACAAAAATTTCCACCCTCAACCAAAGAGGACAAGCATATTAAACTTATAGGCAGCGGTGTTATAGATTTTGAATACCATTTCACAGCTCACACTCTTTTTAACTTTTTTAAGTACAGCTATGATGGTATCTCATCCCTTCTTTATGTAGATAGAAGAGGTGCACCGGAAAACTCTCAACTGGGTTTTACTCTTTCTGATAAAATTGCGCTTCTTAGCACAATGGTCTGGCTAAGTCCAAAAGTAAAGCAAGAGTTACATATAACAGAGACAAATTGGCCAATCACAGGTACAGCTCCATATGCCCCAACTAGTGAATATGAGTGTATTAGTGAAGAGTTATATGCTGATTTCATGCTAAGATATTATCTATTAGCATTCGCTTCTCAACAGGTCGACTCAGTATCATGGCATCAGTTAATAGCTCCGGGATATGGTCTTATAGATAATCGTGATGGGATGAAAAAACGCTCTGCATTTCAAACCTATAAAACAATGGTTAAGAACTTAAAAAATGCACAATTTTTGAGACTTGATATAAAACGAGATTATTATATTTTACAATGTTTAGTAAACGATACTCTTTTACAAATTCACTGGTCTCTGAAACCTACAACTCTAAGAAATGAAGAGTTCTTTGCAGTATATTCACGCGATGGCAAAATTATATATGACAAAATCTTAAACATAGGCTCATCTCCTCTATATATTTATATAAATAACGCGGTATAATTGCGCAATGGAAAAAATGGATAATGCATAAACATCAGCTATCACCAATAATAAAGGTCATCCTTTTTAGTTTTATTGCTTTAATGCTTATACGACTGACTCTTTATAATTTCTATCTTGATGATTTTAGCAATCTCACAACATATGAATTTTTCTACTCTCTGTTTATGGGTTTCCGCGTAGATATGATAACTATATTCACTTTTTCATCTATCTTTATTTTACTGCTGCTTTTTCTAAAAGGTACAAAAAAAAGAGCAACTATTGCAATACTATGGGCACTAGTATTGAATATAATATTTATTTTAAGTTTTAGCGATGTACTTTACTATCATTATATTCACAGACATATTTCCAATGAACTTTTTAACCTTGGAAATGATATGGATATCATCTTCAGTATGGCTTTTGGTTCTATGTTGCCATATACTATTGGTGCTACCCTCTTTAGTTTTATATTTTTATATTTTGTTCTTAAAACTTTTACAAGACATGTAGAAAACTTTATTGATGGAAGACATATTGCAATAATAACTATTATTACTATACTTGTACTATTTATTGGTATCAGAAATAACTTTGGTGGAAAATCTTTTGGAACAAGTGATGCATTTGCAGTAAATAAAGTAAGCAGTGGGAACTTAGCTCTAAATGGCTTTTTTACAATTTACAGAACAGCTAGCGAATCTAAAAAACACAACCTGGTAAAACTTGATGAGGCCATCAAAATAACTCAAGATGCCTTAAGATCCCCAAATGCAAAATTTATAGATGAAAACTACCCTCTTCTAAGACATTACAAGAAGAAAGAAAAAGAAAAATACAATGTTGTAATAGTATTACTTGAATCATTTGGTGCTGAACATCTTGACGGGTTTACAAAGTACAAAGAACTAGGCGTTACACCTTACTTTAAAAAATTAAGCAATGAGGGTCTCAAATTTACAAACTTTTACTCTAATGGATACAGATCCATCTATGGAATTACATCTATTTTTACAAGTATTACTATACCTCAAGGATTTAACTACCTAGGAAGAGGACTTGAGCTGTCAAATTTAAGTTATCTTGGAACTACAGCCAAAGAAAATGGATACTCCACAATTTCTATGCAAGGTGGAAACAGACGCTCATATAGAGTTGATTCTGTCAGTAATCTTTCTGGATTTGATGAGTATTACGGTGCAGAGGATATGCCAAATGTAGAAGAGGTAGAAGCTGGTCGTAAACCAAATACTGGGACTTATGATTATAATATGCTTGATTTTTATCGTAATAAATTAAATAAAATGAAAGAGCCTTTTTTAGGTTTTGCTTTCACAAGTTCTACTCACTCTGATTTTCATGTTCCAAGTGCCAAATATGATAAGTTTCCACATGATTTAAAAAATTACAACGGCGCATTAAATGCTTATTACTACGCTGATGATTCTATTCGCAGATTTATGGAAAAAGCAAAAAAAGAGCCTTGGTTTGACAGGACAATCTTTATATTTACGTCAGATCACGGTCATGGAAGTGCCCTCAACAGCATCGGCAAAAAATATAGACCAGACGACAAACCTTTAGATTCAATTGAGCATTTCAGGATTCCTCTTATTATATATGCTCCAAAGATATTTAAAGCTGAGGAAATAAAGACTCTAGGTTCTCAAAATGATATATTTCCGAGTATTGTTGACATGTTAGGATGGGAAGCGAATATAACCACTATGGGAAGTTCACTTTTTGACAAAGATATTAATACACGATTTGCTTACTTCTTTGCTGGAAATTTAATTGGACTTATAACTGATAATGGATATATCAAGTATAATTTTAAAAACATTGTTGCAAAATCAGTAGATGATAAAAATTTACAAAAGACAAAAAAACTGCTCTTTTGTATTGATACGGCAGAAGCACAATTAATCCAAAATAACAAATGGACAAAATGATAAGAAGTAAAGTTCAATGCAGGGAGGCACTAAATGCCGAGTCGTAAAATTTTAATAATTCTACCTAACTGGCTTGGTGATGCTGTTATGGCAACTCCGGCAATAGAACTTTTAGCAAGGTACCATCCAGGTGCCAACTTTACATTTGTTGGAAGTTATGTATCCATTGAAGCCATTAAACATCATCCGCTTTGTAAAAAATCGGTAGTTGATGAAACAAAAAAAGCTTCAAATAGACTGGTTGCTACATATAAATTAGCACATGAATTAGGAAAATTTGATTTAGCAATCTCGTTTAGAAATCAAATCCATTCATCACTTTTGCTAAGACTTACCGGCACTGTAGTTTGTATAGCTAAAAAATCATGGCACTCTATACTTTTACTGTCACATACACCAAAAATATTTTCAAACAAACATCTATCAAGGCAGTATGCCCAACTTGCTATGATTAATGTAGATCAATGGAATAAAGAGACTCCAAACCTAAAGCTATACATAAAGCCACAAATATTTAAAAAACCGACTTTAGGCATTAACGCAGGTGCTACATATGGAAGTGCAAAGAGATGGTATCCGGAAAGATTTGCAGAGGTGGCACGTGAGTTTAGTAACAGATATGATATTATCATTTTTGGCGGACCAAATGAAGTTGAAATGGCTAATGAAATAGAGTCCAATCTAAAAGATTCACATGTACAAAATTATATTAATTTAGCAGATAAAACAGACATTAAAGAACTCTGTGCGAATATCGGAGGATGTTCACTATTTATCACAAATGACAGTGGTCCCATGCATGTAGCTGCTGCATATCAAGTTCCGACTGTAACCATCTTTGGACCTACAAAATATAAAGAGACATGTCAATGGATGAATAAAAAAAGCAAGATTGTCAGACACGATATGGAGTGCGCACCATGTATGAGACGAGAGTGTCCACTTGGACATCATGAGTGTATGACTACTATTACTGCCTTGGAAGTTATAGAGGCTATAAAAGAGTTAAATATCTAATTCTTTTTTAATACCTTTTGTAAAATTAAATCGCCGGCATTTGCACTTATATGAGTAGCACCATGAAAGTTCCTTAAATCACTATAAATATCTTTATCATGATAAAGATTTGTAAAGTTTTCAAATGTACTCAAATAATCAATAAACTCTTTTTTTGCTAACTTTAGATTATCATTTGATTCTATTTTTTTTAGTAATAATGGATGTAAGGGAGTGTTAAATATATATAACTTCACATTATTAAGCTTTGCTATACTCCTTAGTTCTTCCATATATAAAACTCTTTTTACATCTATCTTTGAATACTTATTATTACTATAAAAGAAGACCTTATTATCATCTATTTCTTTTTTTACTTTTATAAAATCATAATCTATTTTTACTTTATTATAATCATCATATCTGGAACCCCAACCTAGAAAGTTAAATCTCTGTTTTCTATCTTTTTTTAAAAGATGAACCTTTAAAGTTTTTATAGATGCTTTGAATGCATCTAATGAGACAAACTTGTCAATGTAAGTATCATTGTATTGCTTATATGATAAAAAATTAAGTTTCTTGTTCTTCAAAAAATAACTATTTGGAAGGATTCCTTGATTGAACGTGTAAAAATCTATTCCTACTATTAAGTTCTTAGGCAGTTTATTATTTCTTTGTAAATATTTTGCAATTCCCAGAATATCTTCTATGGTTGCACTTCCAACACCAAAATTATATGTACTTCCGCCTATAATATCTGTAACTACTGTGGGATTTATATAGTAAACTCTACTACTACCTAATAAAATATTATCAACTTTTTCCATAGAGGAGAAGTGGTTTACTTTTTCAGCCCTATCATCACCTGTAAACTTCTGTTTAATATTTAGTAAATTATGGTTTGTTATACTATATGGATCAACAATATAATTTATCACAACAATCAGTGCAAAGATGATGAAAGAAAATACTAAGCTGTTTTTAACCCATTTTTTACTTGAAAATATGTTTTTCTTAGAAGTTAAAATATAAAAATTCATGAACCCCGCTTAAGTTTAGTATGGAAATTACCGTTAAAAAAATCATTAAAACTACCGTAAAACTATTAGAAGAGAAATTCTTACTAATGTAATCTGTATTCGTTTTTAGCGACACTATAATAAAAGCAATTAATAGTTGTAACATTATATATTTATCTGCATATATATTTGACAACCAGGCATTACTATATTCTATTCTTGTGACAAAATATTTTTCAAAGTTTAATGGCAAGATAAAATTACCAAAAAACATCCCACTTAAAACTTTCATCGCATCTTTAAATTCTTTCGCTCTAAAGAAAACCCACGATATATTAATAAAATTAAAAGTAATAAACCATGCTAAGACAGAGTTCATCTTGAATCCAAGATTATTCCACAATCTATGAATAACTAATGCAGAGCCATGCAAGAAACCCCAAAACACGAATGTCCATCCGGCACCATGCCAGAGGCCGCCAAGAATAAATGTAATCATAAGGTTTGAGTATATTCTAAATGAAGAAACTCTACTGCCGCCAAGTGGTATGTAGATATAGTCTCTTAAAAACCTAGACAGTGTTATGTGCCATCTTCTCCAAAAATCTTGAATATCTTTTGCTTTGTATGGGGAGTTGAAGTTGATAGGCAACTTTATGTTGAACAGAAGTGCGGCTCCTATTGCCATATCTGTGTAGCCACTAAAATCAAAGTATAACTGAAAGGTGTAAGAGAGTGATGTAACCCAAGCTTCTATCATATTTAGAGTTTCAGCTTTATCAAATCCATTTGTAGCCCAGACGGAAAACTTATCTGCTATAACAACTTTTTTAAATAATCCAATTGAGAATATAAAAAGCCCTACAGCTATATTTTTATAGTTTTTAACCATATTCCCCTTAGAAGCAAACTGAGGCATCATCTCTTTATGATGCACAATTGGACCAGCTATTAACTGGGGGAAGAAAGTAACAAACAAGGCATAGTTTAAAAAATCATATTCTGCTGTCTCTTCTCTATAACTGTCAACTAAATAAGCAATCTGTTGAAATGTAAAAAAACTGATGGCTAAAGGAAGTGTAAGATGCAATAACTCAACACTGCTACCACTAATGTAGTTTATATTACCTATAAAAAAATCTGCATACTTAAAATATCCAAGAAGTGACAAGTTAGCTACTATGCCTATAGTAAGTAACCCTTTTTTATGCAATTTTACCTTTTTAAAATTACTGTTTAAGCTATTACCTACTGTGTAATTAAATAACATGGAGATTAAGATAAGTGGCAGGTATGCTATATTCCACCAACTGTAAAAAAAGAGTGAAGAAAATAC
The DNA here is from genome assembly GCA_021648285.1 of Sulfurimonas sp. Classification (GTDB taxonomy): domain Bacteria; phylum Campylobacterota; class Campylobacteria; order Campylobacterales; family Sulfurimonadaceae; genus Sulfurimonas. Next base: position 23,860 of record JAKITC010000020.1, read on the forward strand.
TAAAAAGTTTTTTGCTCCAACTATCAGTCTTCTGTTTAAAAGAAAGAAATATGTTAAAAAAACTAATGGAAGAAAAGCAAATATAAATTCGTAACTGTTAAATAGCAACTAGTTCTCTTGAATCTTCTGAATTGTTTTTGTAGTACTTTTTCCATCTACAAAATCAACTAATTTTAATTCTTTAGAAAACTCAGTTCCTACAACATCTTTGCCTTTGTAGTCTCCACCTTTTACAAGCACATCCGGTTCTATCCTTTTTATAAGGTCATGTGGTGTGTCTTCACCAAATGGAACTACAAAGTCTACAGCTTCTAATGCCGCAAGTAAATAAGCACGATCTTCAGCGATATTAATAGGACGAGTTGATCCTTTTAGTCTTGTTACTGATTCATCAGAATTTAGCCCAACTATTAAAATATCTCCAAAACTTTTTGCAATTTGAAGGTACTTAACATGTCCTACATGTAAAATATCAAAACAGCCATTTGTAAAAACAACTTTTTTACCATTATCTTTATATCTTTTTACCAATGCGTCTATCTCTTCAAAGCTTTTTATATGAGCATCAGATGTACTTTTATGCAGACTTGCCTCATACTCTTCAATCTCATCAAGTGTAACGGTCGCTGAGCCTATTTTACCAACAACCACTCCAGCAGCCAGATTTGAAAATGAGGCTGTCTCTTCTATTGTTTTTCCAGCGCTTAAAGCAAAAGCTATTGATGCAATCACAGTATCACCCGCACCGGTTACATCAAAAACCTCTTTTGCAACTGTTGGAGATATCTTTACTTCATTATCAAAAGTTGCTATTCCATCTTCTGAAAGGGTAATAAGTGATACATCAAGGTTACACTCTATTTTAAGTTTAAGAAGTGCCTTTTTTAAAGTTTCCTCATCATGAATATCAATTCCGGTTGCAAGAATGGCCTCTTTTTTATTTGGTGTTAAAAGGTATGCCCCTCTATATTTTGTAAAGTCGTCTCCCTTTGGATCAACTAAAACTTTTACACTATGCTCATTACAAAGTTTTATAATTTTTTGGCACAGATCTTCGGTTAAAACACCCTTGCCATAATCTGATAATATTACTGAATCAAACCCACTAATAATTCCGGTTAAAGAGTTTAAAATTGCATCTACTGATAAACTTTCTATCTCATCCTTACTCTCATTGTCATATCTTAGTATCTGTTGAGAAACAGCTATGATACGACTTTTTTTTGATGTTTTTCTACTTTTTTGAATAATTATATTTTTACTCTCTACATCAATATCTTTTAGCATACTTATTAATTCAGCACCATTATCATCATTACCAATAACACTGCTTGCACTTACCTGTGCACCAAGAGCTTTAAGATTGTTAATAACATTTCCGGCACCACCGAGAACAGTTGTCTCTTTAGATATATCTACAACCTGTACAGGGGCTTCCGGTGAAATTCTTTCACAACTGCCCCATAAATAGTGGTCTATCATCAAATCACCAATCACTAAGATATTGGGAGTGAAATTTTTTAATATTCGCATTATTTAACTTCTTCTTCATACACTCTTTTTATTTCACTTACATAAGCTTTTATTCCATCTTCCATCTCGTAGGCTGGTTCATACCCCAAAGCCTCTTTTGTCGTAGAGATATCAGCCTCTGTATGAAACTGGTAGCTTCCTATAAATGGATTAGGTATATACTCACATGTCAAACTTGTGCCCAATGCTTTTTGTAAAATATCAACTATATCCTGAAAACTTCTAGCCTTACCGGTTCCGACATTATAAATACCACTTTTTTTTGGTTGCATAGCTTTAACATTTGCTTGAATAATATCTTCTATATATATAAAATCACGAAGGATTTTATCACTATCCTCAAAAAGACGAGGATTTTTACCTGCTAGTATCTGATGAGCAAACTGTAATACCATTGAAGCAGTTGTATTTTTAAAATATTCATTTTTCCCATACACATTAAAGTATCTAAGCCCAACAATAGAGATATTACTCTTTTTCATATACTCATAGCTTAAATTATCCATACTGAGTTTAGAGAAGCCATAAACATTTTGTGGTGCTTCACAACCAACTTTTTGTGGTGAAGAAGCATTTCCATATGCTGCAGCAGATGAAGCATAAATCATATTGGCATTATGCCTAATAGCCAATTCCAACAGATCCTTATATGCATTTACATTTGTCTTTATCATCAAATCTTGTTCTAAAGCTGTTGTATCAGATATAGCAGCCTCATGAAAAATATAATCAAATTTATAATTAGCTCTCAAATCTGACAACAACCCCTTATCGTTAATATCACCACTTATAATCTCACCGTTAAAACCAATTAAGTTCTTGAAATGTCCAAAGCTTTTTAAGTTTCCATTTGAAAGCTTTTCACCACTTCTAAAACTGTCTAGAACTACTACTTTTGCATCTGGATGATTGTTTTGAAAATAGAATGCCAAGTTTGAACCAATAAAACCGGCACCACCGGTAATCAGAATTATTTTATCTTTTAAGTCATCTTTTATATATCGCATTTTATTACCATTTCGCCACCATTCTATTACAATATTTTATTTAATCTAATATAATAATAACAAATTATACATTAACATGTATTTAAGAGTAAAATCACTATAATTTGTTTGAAATTAAAATCAAAAGGATACAAATGAAAAAAATCGTTATGTCAATTGTTGCTTTAACTGCAACTACAGCTTTAATGGCTGGTGTAAATGCTGGTGCATGTCAAGGGTGCCACGGTACTAACTTTGAAAAATCTGCTCTTGGTAAATCTAAGATAGTTGCTGATCTTCCACATGCTGAAATTGCTACTGCACTTAAAGGTTATAAAGCTGGTACTTTTGGTGGACCAATGAAAGGTCTTATGAAAGGTCAAGTTGCAAAATACTCTGATGCTGATTTAGAAGCTTTCGCACAAACAATCGGTAAATAATTTTACCTGAATTGCCTTTTTGGCAATTCAACCTCTGCACTCAAAATAATCAAACTTAAACTATCAATATAATTAAATAAAACTATTCAGGTTTATACTTTTTTTTCAGTGCCTCTTTTTTCTGCTCTTGTTTAACAGCATCATTTAGTTCTTCTTCGCCATCAAACTTTGCTGCATTTAAAAACTTCTCTTCATCATCAAACTGACCATTTTTTATGGCCCAAAGAAAAGCGAACAGTGCAATTGCTCCTAAAAATATAGATGCTCCAAGCATCATTGCTATTACCCAGTTATCCATATTTATCCTTTAATTATACTTTATAAAACAAAAGGAAACCTCTCATTTATTTTAAAACGACATCGGAAGTATACCCGTAAAAGGGCACGCTGATTCCGATATCTACGTTTCTGGGCTAAAGCACGACTTAGAAAAAAACTAAATTTTTTTCTGAACACTTTGTTTCACTCGGTGTGATGCCCAAGACACTAGTGTCTTCTTAGTTTTTCTTCCATTTATAACGAATTCTCATTGAGTTGCCAACAACTAAAAGTGAACTGACAGACATAGATATTGCTGCCACTAAAGGTATTACATATCCGGCCATTGCCAGAGGTATAGTTATGGCATTATAAGCTAAAGAAATAAACAGATTCTGCTTGATAAGTCCAAAAGTTGTACGACCGATTTTAAAAGCATCATGAAGTGATTTTAAAGAGTCGTCTAAAAGAACAACATCACCAACTTCAACTGCGATATCGCTTCCGCTTCCCATTACTATTCCTATATCTGATGAAGCAAGTGCTAATATATCATTAACTCCATCACCAACCATAACAACTGTTTTACCGCTCTTATGAATTTCATTTATGTATTCTGCTTTACTTTGAGGTGTTTGATCATAAATAAATTTCTCTATTCCAACTTCTAGAGCTACTTTTTTAGCAATACTAATATTATCACCAGTCAGCATTATTGTCTCTATTTTTCTTTTTCTTAATGATTCAACTAACTCTCTAGCGCCATCTTTTATCTTATCCCTTAGTTCATAAATGGCTACTAGTTTTTTATCCACAACAAAATAAAAAACAGTCTCTTCGCTGCTATATTCTGTCTTTATTGAGTTCATTTCTAATAGTTTTTTATTTCCGCCAAGTAATTCTACCTCTTTATACTTAGCACTAATACCCTGCGCTGGAATCTGAGCAAACTCATCTAAAATAATATCCACAACGGCTTCATCTTCTTCTTTAATATACTCCATTATTCCACTTGCTACCGGATGGTTTGAAGAGTTAACAAGCGAATAAAGTAGTTTTTTATCAAATTCTTGATAAATATGCACGTTTACTACTTCTGGTTTTCCCACAGTTATCGTACCCGTTTTATCCAAAACAAGTGTATCAACTTTTGCCATAGTCTCAAGCTGAGCTGCTTCTTTAAAAAGTATGCCTCTTGATGCCCCAAGTCCTAGTCCAACTAAAGTTGCAACAGGTGTAGCCAAAGCTAAAGCACATGGGCATGCTATGATTATTACTGAAATACCAACCATAAATGATGTTTCAAAACTGTGAGGCCCTAACCACCAAACGATAAATGTAACAAACGAGAGTGCCAAAATAGCTGATGAAAAATGTTCAGATAGTTTATTTGCCATCTGTTGAATTTTAGGTTTTTTATTTATAGCAGATTCCAACAGAGTTACAATATTTGATAAAGTGGAGTGCTCAAAATCTTTTACAGCTCTAAAATGAATATCTGCATCAATACTAGTAGTACCGCTAACTACATTCATTCCTATACTTTTATAAACAGGTTCACTCTCACCAGTGAGATTAGACTCATCAAATGAACCACTTCCTTTAACTATCTCACCATCAAGTAAAACTTTTTCTCCTGAAGAGACAACAACGATATCTCCAACATTAACATCATCAAGTTTACATGTAAGTATTTTATCTTCTCTAATAATTTTGACTTCACTAGGTATGCTCTTTGTTATAATATCAAGTGTATCAGCAGCATTCTTTTTGCTCAAAACCTCTAAAAATTTACCGATAAGTACAAATGTTATTATCATACTGACAGAATCAAAATATGCTTCACCCTGTTCCAGTACAGTTATGTAAATAGAATACATATAGGTTAATGCTGCACCAGTTGCTACAAGCAGGTCCATATTTACAACTTTTGTTTTTAGACCATAATATGCACCTCTGAAAAAGACCCAACCACTATAAAAAAGCACAGGTGTAGCAAGTATACCCTCTGCAATATTTAGTATAGTCTTTACTTCTTGCGTGATTCCACTAAAGTATCCTGCATATTGTGCAACAGCAATCCACATAATATTCATTGATGCAAAGATGGCAACTGCCATTTTCAAATAGTATGACTTTCGCTCTTTGTTTGCGTGTGATTCTTGCATTGAAGCATCATATGCAAATGCATTGTAACCAATAGAACGAATCATTTCTATTATTGCGGATAGTTTTACAACACTGTCTGCCCATACAATTGTTGCTTTGTTGTTTGTAAAATTAATGTTAACCTCTACAACACCATCCATCTTATTAAGAGCCTTCTCATTTAACCAGACACATGCTGAACAGTGAATACCCTCTATTATTAGAGAAACTTCACTAAAACCGTCGCTATTAGTTTTTACAAATTGACTATAAAAAGATTCACTGTCAAAACTTGATGCATCTTCAAAATTCTCAGCAGGAGGAGTCAGTTCTACATTTCCTGATTTTTCATAAAAGCTATCTAATCCCTTTTCATTTAAAAGATGAAAAACACCTTGGCATCCTTTGCAGCAGAAGTAATTGTTCATTTCTTTTATCATCACTGATTCATCAAATTTTAGATGACAGTGAGAACAAGAGACCTTATTTAGCAAGTTCAAACTTCCCAAATTTTTTATTTTTTTGCAGCTTTTCCCAAGGCTCTACAAAACCACTCATGCAGATATACACACCAAACTCGTTAATAGCTTTTGAAAATCCTATAGCCATACCTAAATTTAGACTTGCTTCAACACTATCTATCTCGAAAGGTTTCATAGAACCAACGAGTACAATTTTTCTATCATCAAATATTTCTGATAAAAATTCAGCGCTAAGATGCATAGTATCTGTTCCATGAACTATTATAAAAATGTCATCTTTTGAGTGCATAATTATATTTGCTAATATTTTTCTATCATCAATAGTCATATCTAAGCTGTCTTTATATATAACACCAGCTAAATCATATTCACAATCAACACTTTGTAAAACTCTCTCAATTGCTGCATTATCAAAAGGAACTTCCAACTCTCCATTAAATGGATTATATCTCTTGTTAAATGTGCCACCGTTATTTAGTATCAGCATTATATATATCCTCTAGTTTTGAAACAATTTTTTTTGCTTTTGATTCTTTACATGTAGAAGTACTATCAAACAGATATGTCTCTAAAAGCCCGGCATTCAGTCCAGCTTCTATGTCTCTCTCTTTATCACCAATAATAATTGATTTTTTCAAATCAATATTAAACTCTTTAGCAGCCTCCAAAAACATACCGGGGTTAGGTTTTCTGCAAGAACATTCACCTGATATATCAGGATGATGAGGACAGTAATAAACTTTTTTTATTTCAATAGCATATTTTTCAAACTCTTTTGTCATCCAAGAAGTTAAAACAGTCAAGTCATGCTCAGTGTAATATTCTCTTGCTATACCAGACTGATTAGTTACAATAACTATAATATATTCCAAATTTTGATAATGCGTACAGAGACTAAATATACCATCTATAAATTCAAAATCATCAATCTTGTAAAGATAGTCTTTTTCAATGTTAACAACACCATCCCGGTCTAAAAAAAGAGCCTTATTCATAAATAATCAACTAACCCCATCACCAAAAATCTCTTTCTCTATAATATCACATAAAATATGTCCTATTAAGATATGAGATTCCTGTATTCTAGGAGTAGAATCAGATGGTACTACTAATGCTATATCAGCAATTTTAGCCATCTCGCCACCGTCTTTTCCAACTAATGCAACAGTAGTGATGCCTTTTCTCTTAGCACTATTAAATGCATTTATTATATTTAGCGAATTTCCTGAAGTAGAGATACCGATAAAAATATCACCGCTTTGTCCCATACCTTCTAATTGTCTAGAAAATACTTTATCATACCCATAGTCATTTCCGATAGCTGTAAGATTAGATGTATCAGTTGTAAGCGCCAGAGATGGTATAGATGGTCTATCAAAGCCATATCTACCAACAAGTTCAGCTGCTATATGCTGAGCATCAGCTGCACTCCCCCCATTACCTGCTAAAATTGTTTTATTTTTGCCTTTATATAATTCTACACAGAGTTTAGAAACCTCTTCTATTTTGTTTAATAAATCTTCATTTTCATAAATAGCTTGTTTTGTTTCATATGATTTTTTAATCTGATCTTTGATATATTTTTTCATAATTTATCCAATAATAATATATGAAATAATACCATATTTGAGATTAGTAAAGTTGATTGAAATTTATTTCAAAAAAAAACAAGAGTTTAAAGTTTAAAGTTAAAGTTATTTTCACAAATAAGTTGTGCTAAGTAAAATGACGAAGGCATTAATTTCTCAAATGCAATTTTTAAATTTAGACAAGGCGATAATGAACGAAGCATACTTATGTATGTGAGTTTGTTATCAACGAAGTATAAATAAAAAAGTGTGTTTGAGAAATTAATGACTAACTAGGCAACGACCTACATTTCCAATCCTGCAAGGACAAGTATTATCAGCGATGAGAGGCTTAGCTTCTGGGTTCGGAATGGAGCCAGGCGTTTCCCTCTCTCTATAGCCACCTAGACAATCAAGTGTAAAAACATCTAAATGTACTTACACTTGACTGTATTAGTCAATTATTAAAGAAACATTTTGCTATGCAAAAACGATTCTCTTGTTTTGAGTGAGTTTTAATGAGATTACTCATTAAAGTATTATTGTTAAAGTCAACATTGTTTATAAATAACTACTTACAGTACACGTTTCCCATCTCTAAGAGATTCTTCAGTCGCCACAGCGGCGCCAGCGGAGTAAATGAATTCACTTCATTTACGGGAATATACACTAAACAAGGTAGTGAACGAAGTTGTATTAATCTTGCTTTCTAATTTCTGATTCGAAGAATCAAGCTTTAGTGCCTAAGCGGCTAGCGTAGTAAAATGGACTTAGTTCATTTTACGATTAAAATAATAAAAAAGACAAACGTACTATTAGTACTGGTCAGCTAAACAGATTGCTCTGCGTACACATCCAGCCTATCAAGCTTGTAGTCTTCAAGCGTACTTCAGGGAACGTTCATCTTGGAGTTGGCTTCCCGCTTAGATGCTTTCAGCGGTTATCTCATCCATGCGTAGCTACCCAGCGATGCTCTTGGCAGAACAACTGGTGCACCAGTGGCATGTCCAACCCGGTCCTCTCGTACTAGGGTCA
>JAKITC010000021.1 GCA_021648285.1 Sulfurimonas sp.
TCCATAAAAACACCTTCATTATTATTGATTGTCGTTATGAGATTATACTGAAAAGTGGCTATTTATGGGCTTTAATACTCAACTTAAGTTTGTGGATTTATTGAAATCTATGTGCGAAAGTTGAGTAAGTATTACATCTTCTACTTTCAAAGCGAATATAGAGTATGAATGAAAATTCATTTTGTATTCATACTCTTTTTCTATTTTATGCTAACATATCACACGCATTTGACATCATCTTTTTATTATGCGCATAGGAATAAAATGAATATATTAAAAATATTAACTAAATATTATTTATACATGATACTTATCTTTTTTATTGGCAGATTATCATTATTTATATTATATTTTGACAACATTCAAGATACGAATATCAGTTACTGGCTGACTTTTTTATATGGTTTAAGAATGGATACAATGATTACATCTTTTCTTCTAGTAATACCATTGATTACACTCTCTTTTACTCCAGGTAAATTTAAAAACTTTGCAAATAAATTTTTGAAATATTATTTTGTAGTTGTATTATCCGTTTTAATTTATATGGAAAATGCTACTTTTCCATTTATTGCCGAATATGATGTTAGACCTAATTATCTTTTTGTAGAATATCTAATATACCCAAAAGAGGTATTTTCTATGATACTTGCAGATTATAAAGTGGCTCTTACACTTGCATTTTCTATGATAGGTGTTTTCGCGTATCTCTTTTTAAAGTATAGAAAAAATGATTTTCTTGTTGTTTTTGAAACACACTATTTTAAACGTATACTTCTATTTATACCTATATTACTAATACTGTTTATAGGTGTTCGTTCATCTTTTGGTCATCGCCCGGCAAACATCTCTGATGCGATGTATTCAAATAACAGAGCACTCAATGAGATAACAAAAAATTCTTTATACAGTGTTGGTTATGCTATGTATATAAATAGTAGAAATGGCAGTAAAAAAATAATTAAGCAATATGGTAAGATGGATCCTGTTGAAGCGCTCTCACGAGTTAAAAAAAGACTTGGTATCGTTTCAATTAACGAAAAATCACCACTTTCAAGATTGGAAACAACACACTTTAAAACAAATAAGCCTAAAAATTTAGTTATATTCGTGCAAGAGAGTCTAGGTTATCAATATGTAGAATCTGTTGGTGGAGAAAAAGGTATAACACCAAATTTAAATAGACTTAGTAAAGAAGGTATCTTGTTTGAGGATCTATACTCAAACGGCACTAGAAGTATAAGAGGCTTGGCGGGAATAACAGCCGGTAATTTTTCAGTTCCGGGTAAAGGTGTTTTAAAAAGAAATAAATCACAATCAGACTTTTTTTCTATTGCATCACTACTTAAGCCACATGGATATTATACATCTTTCATATATGGTGGTGAAAGCAGATTTGACAACATGAAAGGCTGGTACTTAGGTAATGGCTTTAATGAGGTTATTGATCAGCCAAAGTTTGATGATAAATGTTTTACAGGCACTTGGGGTGTGTGTGACGGCGATGTAGTTACAAGAGCAAATGAAGAATTTAAAAACCTTTATGCTAAAAATAAAAAATTTGCCACTGTTATGTTTTCAACTTCAAGTCATGGACCATATGATTTCCCTGATAATACAATAGAGCTTGTAAATGGAGTTGAGAAAAAAAGTGTGGAAAATGCTATAAAGTATGCTGATTTTGCAATTGGAAAGTTTATAAAACTGGCAAAAAAAGAGGATTATTACAAAGATACTGTTTTTGTGGTTGTTGCTGATCATAACCAAAGAACATACGGAAAAGATATGGTTCCCGTTAATATGTTCCACATACCTGGATTGATTTTAGGCAAAGATATAAAACCTCTTGTTTATGATAAAATCTCAACTCAGCCCGATGTCCTAGCAACAGCTTTGGACTTAATTGGATTGGATTTACAATATCCTATTATGGGTCATTCTATATTCAGTGATAAGAAAAAGAATATCTCACTCATGCAGTTTCATTCATCTTATGCTTTAAGAGTTGATGATAAAGTCGCAATAATAAGACCTGGTAAGAAACCAATGACTTTTCTTTACACAAAAAAAGATGAGATGAAAGTTATATTTGAGCATTTAGTGAAAATAGAGTCAGATGTAGAACTTGAAAAAGATGCACTTGCCTTTGTTGTTGCATTGGATTATTTATACAACAACAAACTTTATAAATAAAGCAGGAGACTTAATTGAGAAACCAACCAAAATACAATTTTTTTAAAAATACAGGTTATGCACTTGCAGGGCTAAAGGATATAATCAAAACAGAGTCCTCATTTAGAATAGAGTTGATTGTTGCTGTAATTTTAATTCCTGTTATCATCTTTATAGATGCGACCTTAGTTCATAAAGCTTTGATGTTTATCACCTTGATGTCAATGCTAATTGCAGAAGCTATAAACAGCGCAATTGAGAGAGCAGTTGACCTTGTTACTCTAGAACATCACCATATGGCTGGACGTGCAAAAGATGTAGGCAGTGCTGTAGTATTTTTAAGTATCGCTATGTTCGTAGTAACGTGGATAATCGTAATACTTGATATTATAAAAGGATAGCAAATAAAACAGATGACTCAATCAAAGTTAATTATATTAACATCAATATTTTTAGTTTTATTTGATAACTACTCTTTCTTTAAAAACACTTTAGAAGTCTATCCACTGACATCAAATAATATTGGCTTTTTAATATCGATATCTATCTTCTTAATGTTTTCTATTCTCCTTCTTTTCACCCTTGTTAGTTCCAAATATACTACTAAACCTATTTTGATTACAATGCTTTTGGTATCATCATTAACAAACTATTTTATGAATAGTTACAATATAGTTATAGATGACAATATGATAAGAAATATGCTCCAAACAGATATACATGAATCAATGGACTTATTGAGTGTTAAGCAAGTTTTATATTTTATTTTTCTTGGTGTTTTCCCTTCAATTTACATTTATAAAGTAGAGATAAAGTACGGAAAATTAAAAGCTGAGATTCTAACAAAAATAAAAATAATTTTTATCTCATTAGCTGTTATCATAACATGTCTATTTATTTTTAGTAAACATTATACATCATTCTTAAGAGAGCATAAACCATTAAGGTTTTATACTAATCCAACATATTATATATATTCCACTGGAAAATATATAGGAAAGACATATGGTGGTGGTGAAGTTATTGCAAAACCTATCTGTGAAGATGCATATATCTGTGAAGAGAGTAAGAAAAATAAGACTAAGAAGCTGGTAATAATGGTTGTCGGTGAGACGGCAAGAGCTGATCATTTTTCATTGAATGGTTATGAGAAACAGACAAACCCTCTTCTTGAGAAAGAGAATATAATTAATTTTTCAAATGTATATTCTTGCGGGACTTCAACTGCTGATTCAGTTCCATGTATGTTTTCTATTTTCGGAAAATCTGATTATAGTTACAAAAAGGGCATTGCAACACAAAATATTTTAGATGTATTAAACAATACGAAAGATGTTGAAATTCTTTGGAGAGATAATAATTCTAACTCAAAAGGTGTAGCATTGAGAGTCCCGTATGAGGACTACAAGTCATCTAATAAAAATACAATCTGTGTAGATGGTGAGTGTAGAGATGTGGGGATGATTGTTGGTCTTGATGAATATATTGAGAAGAACAAAGGTAAAGACATATTGATAGTCCTGCATCAGATGGGAAATCATGGTCCTGCATACTATAAACGATATCCTAAGAGTTTTGAAAAATTCAAGCCGGTTTGTCAAACTAATCAACTAGAAGAGTGTACAAATGAAGAGATTAGCAATGCCTATGATAATGCTCTGCTGTATACAGATTATTTTTTATCAGAAGTAATAAGATTTTTAAAAAAATATGATAAAACTCATAAAACAGCCATGATCTATATGAGTGACCATGGAGAGAGTTTAGGCGAGAATGGGATTTATCTTCATGGCATGCCTTATTTCATGGCTCCAGAAGCCCAAATACATGTCGGCGCTTTGGCGTGGTTTGGTAAAGAGATGAGTACAGATCTAGACTTAGATAAAATGAAACAAAATAGTGATAAAAAATATACTCATGACAACTTGTTCTATACTCTACTTGGAATCTTTGAAGTTGAGACAAAAGAGTATAAAAGAAGTATGGATATTCTAATTGAGAAGTAAAATAAATTAAATTAGGTAAAGTTATATGAGAATTCTAGTTGTTGAAGATGATATAAAAATTGCTACCTTCATTAAAAAAGGACTACAAGAAGAGTCTTATAGTGTTATAATGAACTCTATGAAAATATGGTATCATGTTTCCAATATTTTATTATACGAGGATATTAAATGCAAGAAAACTCGCACAACAGATTTAAATTTATCACATTAGTTTTTTCACTGTTTTTGATTGTATCGGCAATCACACGAACAGTTCTTTTAATTAAATCTATAGATATGGTAGATTTAACACTGGTGCAATTAATTCAAATCTATCTAATCGGCGCTTTTTACGATTTTGTTGCGGTAAGCTACTTAGTTATCCCTTTTATCATCTATCTACTAGTTTTACCACAAAAATTCTTTATGCATAAAATACATAAATATATTACATACATTTTTACATACTTTTTACTTTTTACTCTTGTATTTTACTCATTTAGTGAATGGTTTTTTTGGAACGAATTTAGTGTAAGATTTAATTTTATTGCAGTTGATTATCTAGTTTATACCACTGAGGTTATTGGTAATATTCGAGAGTCTTATCCTATGGGAATACTCTTTAGCGTTATAGCTCTTATTGCCGCTCTTATTTTTTACACTATTTATAAATTTAACTATCTTGAAAATATTTTAAAAGATGAAGGAGGATTTAAATTACGCCTCAAACCAGCGCTATTATATCTTATGTTACCTATTGTTTTTTCTATGGGAGTTACTCAGGAATTTTCAAAAATCTCAAAAGATCAATACAACAATGAGTTAAGCAAGTCTGGTCTTTATTCACTTTTCGCTGCTTTTAGGAATAATACTCTTGATTACAATAGCTTTTACTTGACAGAAAATGAAGAAAATGTATTTTCAAATTTAAAAACACTTGTAGATACTGATAATAGTGTATTTTTAAATTCTAAGAAGAATGATATAGTTCATAATATTGTCAATACGGGAGAAGAGAAAGATTATAATGTCATGGTTCTTGTCGTTGAAAGTTTAAGTGGTAAGTTTCTTGAATCTCTTGGCGGATATAAAGGGTTAACACCAAATTTAGACTCATTAGCGAAAAAGAGTCTTTTTTTCAATAATTTTTATGCAACAGGAACACGCACAGTAAGAGGTATGGAAGCAATAACTCTTTCTCTTCCACCGACTGCCGGTCGTTCAATAGTTAAAAGACCGGATAATCATGACATGTACTCCAGTGGATTCATCTTTCGCAATAAGGGCTATGAGACTAAGTTCATATATGGCGGACATGGATATTTTGATAATATGAATGAGTTTTTTTCAAATAATGGATTTGATGTTGTTGATAGAACAGATTTTAGTGATAAAGAGGATACCTTTCATACTATTTGGGGTGTTTGTGATGAAGATTTACTGAATAAAACACTAAAAGAAGCTGATTTATCTTATAAAGCACATAAACCTTTTATGAACTTTATAATGACTACATCAAATCATCGTCCCTATGACTATCCTAATGGAAGAGTTGATATCCCATCTCATAGCGGGCGGAATGGTGCTGTAAAATATACAGACTATGCAATTGGTGATTTTTTAAAAAAAGCAAAAGCAAAACCATGGTTTAAAAACACAATTTTTGTAATTGTTGCAGACCATTGCTCTACTAGCGCAGGAAGAACAGAACTGCCACTTGATAAATATCATATTCCAATGATTGTATATGCCCCTGATATTATAAAACCTCAGATTATTAATAAGTTATCAAGTCAAATAGATATTATGCCAACACTCTTTGGTATGCTTAACTGGTCATATAAAAGTAAATTTTATGGTAAAGATATTTTAAATCCTTCGTTTAAAGAAAGAGCATTAGTAGGGACTTATCAAAAATTGGGTCTTTATAAAAACGATTCGTTAACTGTTTTATCGCCAGGCAAAAAGATACAGAGTTACAAAGTGATTAAGCAGAATATATTTAGTACTGAATATAAAGAAATATCTACAGACAAAGAGACAAAAGATGAGACGATATCATATTATCAAGGGGCTAGCACACTTCATAAAAAAAGATTAGATAGATACGACAATTAAAAAACAGCTTATATTTAGGCTATTTTTTAGATACGAGATTCAATACTAACTAATAAGCTTCTATTAACGATTATAGCGATATAATCCAACTTAATTAATAGAATTACATTACGAATTGTACTGCGTATCATTTATAAAAAATATTCGCTCTTTTACAAAACGAAACCTCAATAAAGCCCTAAAATAGGGGGAGTTAAAAATACATATGGCATTAATAGATTTACAAAACATATCAAAACATTACTCAGCGCAAAAGATTTTAACAGATATAAATTTTCATATTGATGAGGGCGAAAGAATTGTTATTATCGGTAAAAACGGCAGTGGTAAATCTACTCTTATGAAAATAGTAAACGGTACTCTTGAACAAGATGCCGGTAATAGAATAATCAAACAAAACTTAGAAGTAAAGATGTTAGACCAAAGACCAGATTTTAAAGAAGGAGATACGGTTAGAGAAGCCGTTGAAGCAGGTCTTGATGAACTTAACAAGGCAAGAGAGAGATACAATGAACTCTCTCTCAGGCTGGCAGATGATTTTGACAATAAGCTTCTTATTGATGAGCATGAAAAACTATCTCGCTACATTGAACATCATAACGCGTGGAATCTCGATGATAAGGTTGAGAGGATTATCCAGCATTTCGATCTGAAACAGTATGAAAACAAATCTATAACATTACTTAGCGGGGGAGAACAAAGAAGAGTTGCCCTAGCCTCTCTGCTTCTGCAAAAACCAGATATTTTACTATTGGATGAGCCTACCAATCATCTTGATGTATATATGGTTGAGTTTTTAGAAAAATTAATTTTAAAAGAGAAATTCACACTTATTTTTATCTCTCACGATCGATACTTCATAGATAGAATTGCTACAAAAAGTATAGAGGTTGAAGATTGTGCTTTACGTGAGTATAGTGGTGGATATAGTGACTACCTGACACAAAAAGAAGAGTATATCCGAACACTTCAAAAACAACATGACAATCTTCTAGACATTTTAAAAAGAGAGAATGCTTGGTATGCCAGAGGTGTTAGAGCAAGACTTAAAAGAAATGAGGGTCGTAAAGAACGACTTCTTAATCTTCGTGAAGATGCAAAAAACAATCCAGCCAAAATAAGAAAGATGTCGGTTGAACTCCAACGTGAGGCCAAACACTTTAACCGTGACAAAAGTATCAATAAACAAAAAATGCTTTTTGAAGTGGAAGACCTATGTTTAACACTTGGAAATAAAGAGCTAATTAAAGACTTTACAACCCGTATACTTCAAAAAGATGTAATTGCTATAGTTGGACCAAATGGAAGTGGAAAATCAACACTGCTTAAGGCTCTACTAGGAAGACTCGAGCCAACAAGCGGAAAAATAAAACAGGGTGAGTTTAAAATAGGCTACTTCGATCAGCATCGTGAAATGCTTGATGATGATAAAAATCTGATAGAGACATTTTGTCCACATGGTGGAGACAGAGTAAGTGTTCGTGGCAAAGATTTACATGTATATGGTTACTTAAAAAACTTCCTTTTTCCACGAGAATTTTTAGAGAAAAAAGTAGGAATACTTAGTGGTGGGGAGAAAAATCGTATAGCCCTAGCCCTACTCTTTACAAAAAATGTTGATATACTCATACTGGATGAGCCTACAAATGACTTAGATATCCCAACTATCAATATTTTAGAAGAGCAACTAACTAACTTTCCCGGTGCTGTTATTATTGTAAGTCACGATAGATACTTTATAGATAAGATTGCTAAAAAACTATTTATCTTCAAAAAAGACAAACATATTGAAGAGTCACATCAACAATATTCAGAATATTTAGAACTCGAAAAAGAGTTACATGTACTTTCTGAAATGGAAAGTGAAATACAAAAAGAAAAAGTGGAGGAAAAACCTAAAGAGAAACAAAAAACTTTAAAACTAACCTTTAAAGAAAAAATAGCTTTAGAACAACTACCACTTGAGATAGAGAAATTAGAACTTGAGATGGAAAACAAAAACGACTGTTTAGCAGACCCAAAATGTTATGAAGAGATTGGAATAACAAAATTAGCTAATGAACTTGCGGAAATAGAAACTATCTATGAACAAAAGATGGAAGAGCTTTTCGCTATTGAAGAAAAAGCCGAAGAGATAAACTCATAATGTTTATCTCTAATATTAAGTTATTTTCTAGACTCTTTTAAAGTATCTGCTATTAGAAATGCCAACTCTAAAGATTGGTCAGCATTCAGACGAGGGTCACAATGAGTATGGTAACGAGAAGATAAATCCTCTTCGGTTACAACAAATGAACCACCGATACACTCAGTAACATTTTTACCTGTCATCTCCAAGTGAACCCCACCGCCAATTGTTCCCTCAGCTTTATGAACTTGAAAGAACTGCTTCATTTCAGTTAAAATAGAATCAACTGGACGAGTTTTAAAATTATTTGATGATTTAATAGTATTGCCATGCATAGGGTCACAAGACCAAACTACGTTCATGCCCTCTTTTTCAATTGCACGAATAAGTCTAGGCAGACCATTTTTTTGATCACCAACTTTATTTGCTCCCATTCTAACTATAACATTTAAGCGTCCTGCTTCATTTTCAGGGTTTAAAGTTTGACATAATTTAATAAGATCTTCAGGGTCCATTGTAGGTCCTGCTTTAACACCTATTGGATTCTTAACACCTCTAAGGTATTCTACATGTGCGCCGTCAAGCTGACGAGTTCTGTCACCAATCCACAACATATGAGCTGATGTATCGTACCAGTCACCAGTAATAGAATCTTTTCTTGTAAAAGCTTCTTCATACGGCAGTAAAAGTGCTTCATGTGATGTATAAAAATCTGTCTCTCTTAAGTTTCTATACGTCTTTGATGTAATTCCGCAAGCTTTCATAAACTGTAAAGAGTTTTCAATATCTTGTGCAAGTTTTTCATACTTGGCAGAAACTTCACTTTTATTGGCAAAGACCAAGTTCCATTGATGAACTTTGTGTAAATCAGCTAGACCACCTGTAGCAAAAGCACGAAGTAGATTCTGAGTAGCTACTGATTGATTGTAAGCTTTTATCATACGTTCTGGGTCCGGTGTACGAGCTTCTTTAGTAAAATCTACACCGTTTATAATATCTCCACGATAAGAATCAAGCGTAATACCATCAAATGTTTCTGTGTCACTTGAACGAGGTTTAGCAAATTGACCGCCAAGACGACCAACTTTCACAACTGGAACACCACCGGCATATGTCATAACAACAGCCATCTGCATTAAAGCCTTAAACGTATCGCGAATATTATCAGCATGAAATTCGCTAAAGCTCTCCGCACAGTCTCCACCCTGAAGTAAAAAAGCATCACCTTTAGAAACATCCGCAAGTTGCTCTTTAAGTCTATTTGCCTCTCCGGCAAATACTAGTGGAGGGTAGTTCCCCAATTCTTTTAAAACTCTTTTTAACTCATCTTTATTTGGATAAGTCGGTTGTTGTAAAATTGGTCTCTCTCTCCAACTTGTTGGACTCCATACGCTCATTATAAAACCTTTTTCAATACTACTTGTTTATTTATTTTTGCAATTTTACTCAAAAGTACCTAAAATAGCTCTTATTTTAGTTCTGATTGAGCAGTAAAAAAACAATGAAAGCTGTTTTTTATCCTTAGGACTGTACAATGACAAAAATATTGATGTGGACGTTACTATGCAAAAAAAAGACTTAAAAGCTCTCGTTGAAGAAATCTACGAAAATTTACTTGAGCGTATTGATGCAAATGAGCATGCAACCAAAGAACAAGTTATTAATTATTTAAAAGATGCTGTTGATATCGTTTCAAATATTGATTCTACTAAAATAGACTCAATTGAGCATGCAAAAGAAGCTTTTAACAATAAATATAAAGAAATTGTAAATCAAACTTTAATCTCTTATGAGTATACCAACGAAAAGTTTGAACAACTAACACTTCAACATGAAAAAGTTTTAAGTGATTGTATTAATGAACAAATTGACCTGCCTACACTTACTAGTAAATTCAACGAAATTCAATCTCATATGACTCAGGAGATAGAAAAAGCAAATGAAATCATTTCAGAACTTACAACTAAAGTTAAAGTACTAGAAGAGACTACAAATCTTGATGCACTGACAAAAGTTTTTAACAGAAGAGCCCTAGACTCTTATCTTAGTGATGTTTGCTCTAACACTTCAATACCATTCAACCTACATGTTCTAATGCTTGATATAGATAATTTTAAGATAATAAATGATGAGTACGGACACATTACGGGTGATAAAATTTTAATTTTTATCTCAAATACCCTTAGAAAAACGCTAAGAGATGGAGATAAGATTTTCAGATTTGGCGGAGAAGAGTTTACTATCGTGTTAAATCGTAACACTGATGAAGAGTGTGAACTTATAGCAAATAGACTATTAACACTTATTAGTTCAAACAGACTGCTTTATATGGGACAAAAAATTTCTGTAACAGCAAGTATCGGGTTTACTAGATTAGTTAAAGATGATATACCTGATTCCCTATTATCAAGAGCGGACAAGGCTATGTATTTTTCCAAACATAATGGTAAAAATCAAGTGTCTAAGGTATTTGAATAAATGGAATTAAACTATTTTGATATCACAGTATCTGTTATAGTTCTTTTTTTAGGACTTAAAGGGATTATTAACGGTTTTTTTAAAGAACTGTTTGGTCTTATAGGTATTGTTGGCGGTATTTTTCTTGCATCTAGAGTTGGCGATAGTGTAGGTCAGAAATTAAGTGATTTAATCTTTAAATTTGAAAACAGTGCCGCAGTTAGTTTTACAGGCTTTTTAGCAACTCTTGCGATCTTTTGGCTATTTATGATTTTGGTTGGATTTGTATTTAAAAGACTAAGTTCAATGAGTGGACTGGGAGTTTTTGACAAAATTTTAGGTTTTATTTTTAGTGCAAGTAAATTTTTCCTTATTGCATCAGTAATCGCATATGCTACTTACAATATTAAAGCTATGAGAGGAAGCATAGACTCGATTTCAAAAAACAGCTTTATATTTCCTGTACTTGTTGAAGCCGGTAGCGTTATTATGAAGCTTGACCCTGTTCAAATATCTGATGACATAAATGAGACTATTGATAAAGGTACAGAAGCTATTCAAGATAAAATCAATGAAGCAGTAAACAACTCGACGCTTCAAATTATAGAAGAGGCAAAAAATAAAATTAAAGAAAATACAGAGCAAAATTCATCAAACAAGGATACTATTTAGATTATGTCAGATATTACTACCAATTTTGATGATCGAATTGTTGAATACGAGCAACTGCTTAGTGACTTCAAAGCACTCCTTAAAAGCAATTCTCTTAAGTTTACAATTCAAAGAGAAGTAATACTAGAGACTCTTTACGATTCAGATGAACATTTAACACCAGAGTCACTACACAACCTTATACAAGAGAAGTTTCCTGATTTAAATATAGGAATTGCAACAGTGTACAGAACTCTGTCACTTTTAGAAGACTCAAATATGGTCACATCTCTCTATTTCGGTGCACAAGGTAAAAAATATGAACTTGGTGCAAAAAATCACCATGATCACCTTATCTGTACAAACTGTGGATGTATTACTGAATTTGTAGATGAACAGATAGAAGAAAGACAAGATAAAATTGCTAACGAACTTGGCTTCAAGATGCAAGATCACTCTATGCAGATTTATGGTATCTGTAAAAACTGCCGAAACTAGCGAAAGCGATTACGAAGCAAAGTTTCCGTGAAAACTAGCGAATCTGGTTCGTTAAAAACCTAGCTTTTAGGAATGCTAACACTTGGCATTCTCCACTATGAGTGGTCATGTGCTTCTGAGCGAAATAAAATGGTCTTTGCTCATTTTATGTAATAAATTAAGTAAAAGGAAAACTATTGATTTTTGACAATAAATTTATACAACAAAGAATTAAAAAAGCAGAATTGCTTAAAAAAGAGGGGTATAATCCATACTCTAACGACTCTAAAAGAAATACAACAGTTGAAAAATATTTGAATGTGAACTCTGATATAACTGATAAAGAGAATCAAAGAGATGAAAACCGTCACTACATTGTAAGTGGTCGTATTAAATTTCTTAGAATTATGGGTAAAGCCAGTTTTGCTAAGATTGAAGATGAGAGCGGAATGCTTCAGATTTATGTAGCAAGGGACAACCTTCCTGAAAGTTTTTACAACAATATTTTTAAGAAAAACATAGAAGTCGGTGATATTATTGAAGTTCACGGCTACCCTTTTGTAACCGGAAAGGGTGAACTATCACTTCATGTAACTGAGTTAAACCTGCTGACAAAAGCAATCTCTCCACTGCCTGAAAAATTTCATGGTGTAACAGATAAAGAGATTAGATATAGAAAAAGATATCTTGACCTTATTATGAATGCGGATGTTCGCAAAACATTTAAGATTCGCTCAAAAGTAATCTCTTTGACTAGACACTTTTTTGAAGACAAGGGCTTTTTAGAGGTAGAGACTCCTATGATGCACCCAATTGCAGGTGGAGCTAACGCTAAACCGTTTGTTACTCATCATAATGCACTTGGAATTGACAGATACTTAAGAATCGCACCTGAGCTTTACCTAAAAAGACTTATTGTCGGCGGATTTGAAGCTGTATTTGAGATAAACAGAAACTTTAGAAATGAAGGCATGGATGCTACCCATAATCCGGAGTTTACATCTATAGAGTTCTACTGGGCTTATAAGACATATAAAGACCTAATCGAAATCACAAAAGAGTATTTTGAGTACTTATTTGATCATTTAAACCTACCGACTATGCTGCCTTACGGTGATATGGAAGTAAACTTTGATAACTTTACAGAGATTCCACTTATAGAATCACTAACTACAATCGGCGGTGTACCCGCAGAAGTAACTGGTAACAAAGATAAAATAATAGAGTTTTTAAACTCTAAAAGTATTACAGTAAAACCTGGTATGAACTTAGGTCAACTTCAAGGTGAACTGTTTGACGAATTCGTTGAAGAAAAACTGATTGATCCAACTTTCATTACAGAATATCCAGTTGACATATCTCCACTAGCTCGTAGAAGTGATGAAAATCCTGAGATTACAGAGAGATTTGAGCTATTTATTGCAGGTCGTGAGATTGCAAATGCATTTAGTGAGTTAAATGACCCTGTTGATCAACTTGCTCGTTTTGAAGCTCAAGTCGAAGCAAAAGATAGTGGTGATGATGAAGCTCATGAGATGGACAGAGACTTCGTTGAAGCACTTAGCTATGGAATGGCTCCAACTGCTGGACAAGGTATAGGAATAGATAGATTAGTTATGCTTTTAACAAATGAGCACTCTATTAGAGATGTACTTCTTTTCCCAGCTATGAAACCACAACATGTAGAAGACTAGGTGCCCCTTGAGGGTAAAAAAAAAGAAGAAGAAAAATTACGATACAATGAACGGAGTATCTTATATTAAGGAGATGACAATGGCAAAAGGTAAAGATGTTCAAAAGTCTGCTAAAACAGCACCAACTAAAACTTTAAAAGAAAAAAGAGAAGATAAAAAAGCTAAAAAAGCTGCAAGAGGATAGTATATTTATTTCAAATATACTTTATTCAATCTTCTACATGTCAAAGAACTTTTATAGTGTTTATATTAACACTATAAAAGAAATTACAAAACCTCATTCAGTCTTTTATTATCATACTTTTTGTATAATCCCCATATTTAATTTACAAGGAACTTTGTAACATGAGCTTTTTAAAAGAATACGATAGTGAAATATTTGAGTTATGTGAAAAAGAGTTAGAGCGTCAAACAGACCACTTAGAAATGATTGCATCAGAGAACTTTACACTTCCGGCTGTTATGGAAGCTATGGGTTCAGTATTTACAAACAAGTATGCTGAAGGCTATCCTGGTAAACGTTACTATGGTGGTTGTGAATATGCTGATGGTGTTGAGCAGTTAGCAATTGACAGAGCATGTGAACTTTTTGGATGTAACTATGCAAATGTTCAACCACACTCTGGTTCTCAAGCAAATGCTGCTGTTTATGCTGGTCTACTGAAAGCTGGCGACAAACTTTTAGGTATGGATTTGAGCCATGGTGGTCACTTAACACACGGTTCTAAACCAAGTTTTTCCGGTCAAAACTACCACTCTTTTACTTATGGTGTTGAACTTGATGGTCGTATTAACTACGATAGAGTTATGGATATTGCTCAAATCACTAAACCTAAAATCATCGTATGTGGTGCTTCTGCCTACGCTCGTGAAATCGATTTCAAAAAATTCCGTGAGATTGCTGATGCTGTTGGAGCAATTCTGTTTGCTGATATCGCTCATATTGCCGGCTTAGTTGCGGCGGGCGAGCACCCTAGTCCATTCCCTCATGCACATGTTGTTACAACAACTACACATAAAACTCTTGCAGGTCCAAGAGGCGGTATGATCATGACTAATGATGAAGATATTGCTAAGAAAATGAACTCTGCTATCTTTCCTGCACTTCAAGGTGGACCACTTGTACATGTTATTGCTGCAAAAGCTGTTGGTTTCAAATATAATCTTTCTCCAGAATGGAAAGAGTATGCTAAGCAAGTAAAAGCAAATGCTAAAATTCTTGGTGAAGTAATGATGAAACGTGGTTACGATGTAGTCTCCGGCGGAACAGATAACCACTTGATTTTAGTATCTTTTGTTGGAAAAGAAATTTCTGGTAAAGATGCAGATGCTGCTCTTGGTAATGCCGGTATCACTATAAATAAAAATACTGTTCCAGGTGAGACTAGAAGTCCTTTTGTTACTTCAGGCATAAGAGTTGGTTCTCCTGCTCTTACATCACGCGGCATGAAAGAAAAAGAGTTTGAACTAATCGCCAACAAAATGGCAGATGTTTTAGATGATATTAACAACACTGAACTTCAAGCAAACATCAAAGAAGAGTTAAAAGAATTGGCTCAAAACTTTATTATTTATAATCAACCGACTTATTAAAAGGTATTAACGCCGTGGGCTTCCTGCCGAAGGAAACCTAGTGTTAACGTAGATGGCGGAATTACTTTCGACATCGTCATCAATAGATGAAGGGTTTCCTTTCATTTTATGAAATATAATTAAAGGAATTTAATGACTGCAATGGATCTAAAACTTATAAAAATGGTAACCAACCACTACTGGATAAAGAGAGATGCAGTGGTTGAGAAAGTCACCTTTAGAGGTCGTACTTTTTATAATAAGTTTGAAAAGGTTAATGCCACTCTTACACAAGCAGTTATCAACCAACATATAAAAGGTGATATTACAGTTGCTCACTCTATCGTAAACAGTCGTAACCAAGTTGAAAACATTGTAATAGACTATAATGGAAGAGATCCTGAAAGGTTTTATCATAAAGCACAGCTTCTTCTTCGTGAAGAGGGTTTTATAAATTTTACCGCTTACAAAACAAAGACTGAAGGTCATTTACATGTATATATTCACAAAGGTCATACAACCTTGCAAGAGGCTATACAACTAGGTAAAATGATCTCTATGAAACTAGCTACAAAACAGCCAAAGCAGTGGAGAATGTTCCCAAATGCAGATATGCCGGACCAATATAATATTTTAACTCTGCCATACGAGGTTTATGCTAAAGAACGTGGAGCTTCTTGGTCAAAACACATGTGATATTTCTTGATAAAGCATATGTAATATCAACATTTTTTGGGTATTATTATACAAAACAATTTAAAAAGGTGTAGTTATGGAAGAAAAAAATGAATTGAATGACATTATTTTAAATAAAGGTGGTTCTGCATCTGGCAATAAAAAAATTATTTTAGCTGTTGTAACTTTAGGGGTTATCTTAATTGTTGTTGTAATGCTAATGAACACTCTTACTTCAACAGGTACAAGTAATTTACCTCAAGCAGTACTTCCTCCTGAACCTCAAGAACAGACTAAAGCTATAGCAGATGAACCTCTTTTTGAAGAAGTTAAAGTTATCCAAGAGACTCAGCAGAACAATAATTCTCTTGATAAAATTGCTCAAAAATTAAAAGAAGAAAGCATAAAAGAAAAAGCTCAACCTGTAGTAGTAAAAGCACCTAAACAAGAAGTAGTTAAAAAAGAGATTGCAAAAGTTGTTACAAAAAAGGTTGCAGCAAAACCTCTAACAACTGCTACTGCCACTACTGGAGAATACTATGTTCAGGTCGGTTCTTTTGCAAGATACCAACCTAATAAGAAATTCTTAGACTCAATTCTCAGACTTGGTTACAAATATAAATTTCACCAAGTAATCAGAAGCGGCAAAACACTGAACAAAGTTTTAGTTGGTCCATTCCCTAATGAAGCTGAGGCAAGAAAAGCATTAAGAACTGTTAGAACCAACATAGAAGCCGGCGCTTTTTTAACTAAAATATAACAATTAAGCTCCTCTTTTAGGAGCAATTATTTTAACAAGGTAACCTTTGATTTACTCTAAACAATTTTTTCAAGATCAACTAGCTCCTATTGCAGTCTATGCAAAATTAAAAAATCTATTTAAAAATGAAATCTCTTATCTTTTTGAGAGTGCTGGACAAAGCGAAGGAAACTACAGCTTTATCTGTATAGGTGCCCGAGAGAGACTTCAATATATAGATAATCAAACAATTTATACAGACAGTGACGAAGTCAAACATGTAAAAGATGAGAGCCCTTTTACTTTTTTAAAAAATTACTATAAAGATATAGACAAATCTATATATAAAAAAGCCACAACAGACCTGAAAGTTGGCTATGTAGATGGTTTTATAGGCTATATCGGCTACGATATGGTAAAAGTATTTGAGCCAAAACTTGGCTCTGTTATGGATAATCTAGAAGATGAACTTAACACTCCTGATTTAGACCTGATACTTCCAAAAATAATTTTAGTTTATTCTCATAAAAATTATAAAATAACTTTAGTAAGTACACTAGAGAGCTTTGCAAATAAGTTTGATGAAATCCATGATGACCTAAAAGGAAACTATCAATATAAGCATAGAGTTAGAAATATCGGAGATGACAAAGGCAGCTTTGCGCATACTAAAGAGAAGTTTTTCAAAATGATTGATGACTCAAAAGAGATGATAAAAAGTGGTGATGTTTTCCAGATTTTGATGACAAACCGTTTTACTAGAAATATCAAAGTTGACCCATTTAGTTTCTACCGTATTCTTAGAACAAAAAATCCCTCACCATATATGTTTTTGATGGAGTATGAAGATTTTAACATAGTCGGTTCTTCGCCTGAAGTTATGGTTAGACTTACAGATGGAAAACTTCTACTTCGTCCAATAGCCGGAACAAGAAAAAGAGGTGCCACTAAACAAAGAGACAAAGAACTCGAAGACGAGCTGTTGGCAGACCCTAAGGAGTTGGCAGAGCACCTTATGCTTATTGATCTTGGCAGAAATGATGTAAGCCGTGTAGCAAAGACCGGAACCGTAAAAGTTGAAGATATGATGCATATTGAAAGATTCTCACATGTTATGCATATTGTCTCTGATGTGACAGCTGAGCTAGATGAAGGCAAAGACATGTTTGATCTGTTTATGGCAACATTTACAGCAGGAACTATGACCGGTGCTCCAAAGATTAGAGCTATGGAGCTTATAGCTGAGTTTGAAGGGCTAAAGAGAGGCTTCTATAGTGGAAGTGTAGGCTACTTCGGTTTTGATGGAAATATGGACAGTGCTATAACGATTAGGACTGCTATGGTAAAAGAAGATAAAGTTATTCTTCAGGCTGGTGCAGGCATTGTAGCAGATAGCCAAAGTGAGTCGGAGTATCTGGAAGTTGAAAACAAACTGGGTGCATTAATCCACTCACTTGAAGATTTGGACTAGAGATGCAAAATGAAAAACTTTTTGCCATTTTTGGTGACCCTGTGGAGCACTCTCGCTCTCCTCTTATGCACAACTCTGTATTTAAAAACCTAAATTACCCTGCCTGTTACACAAGAGTCCATCTAAAGGACGGTTCAAAACTTCGTGAGACCTTTCTCTCTCTTAAACTTAGCGGAGCGAACATAACAGTTCCCCATAAAGAAGCCGCATATAAGGCTTGTGACGAAGTTAGAGGCTTTGCTAAAACTGTAGGCGTTGTAAATACAATCGTTAACGAAAATGGCAAGCTTATCGGCTATAACACAGATGCAGACGGATTTATGTTTGCCATAAAAGAGTTTGGTGATATTAAAAAGATTCTAGTTCTTGGAGCTGGGGGAACTGCAAAAGCACTGGCAGGCAGATTTGTTCAAGATAACATAGATGTCACTGTACTAAACAGAAGCGCTTCAAGCTTAGAGTATTTTAAAGATATTGTCTCTACATGTCACACTTGGGATAGCTTCAAAGCAGAGAAATATGACCTTGTTGTAAATACCACGAGTGCAGGTTTAAAAGATGAAGAGTTGCCCGCCCCAAAACATATCATAGAAGAGGCTTTAAATAACACATCTTATGTTGCAGATGCAATATACGGAAAACTCACACCATTTTTAAAACTGGCTCAAGAAAAAGGCATCACATACAAAGATGGTGCTGATATGCTTCTAGGTCAAGGTGTCTTAGGAAATGAACTTTTTACAAATCATGAGCTAAAAACTGAAGATATTAAAACCTACATGTCAAAGAGTTTTGAACTGTAAGGCTGCAATAGCCTGACCATAAGATATTGCACTGTCATTGCTCACAAACATCTCCGGTAAAATCGTATCCGGTATTTTTCTCATAATCAGCCTTAGTAAAACTCTATTTTGAAATACACCACCGCTTAGAACTAGCGGTAAGTCATACTTTTTTGACATGTCGCAGATAATCTCTACTAAAGTGTTAAAAAACTTTGAAACTGCAATAGTTTTGTTTTCTTCTTTTAATATTTGATAAAAGATCACACTAAAATCAATTTCTCCGTTTAATACACTGAATTCATAAATATCTTTAACACTTTCATCATACAGACTCTCTAATAGCAATCCGCTCTCACCTTCATAAGAACATACATGTATAACATCTAAAATAGATGCCACCGCGTCAAAAAGACGTCCGCATGAACTGCTAAGCGGTGAATTCAGTCCTTTTATCCACGCTTGATAAAGAAGACTTAACTCATGTGCTGAAAAAGAAGCTATAGTATGGTTATTTAGCTTCAAGACTTCTTTGCCATACAACTCAAATAAAAAGCTAAGAGCGATGCGTCTTGGCTCTTTTATCGCCTTTTCACCGCCAATAAGTTTGAAGTACTTAAAATGCACTACTCTCTCATACGAAGAAGTGTCACAAACGAAAAACTCTCCGCCCCATAAATTACCATCGTCACCATATCCGGTTCCATCAAAACTAACACCTAACACTTTTGAAGTTATACTGTTCAGTCCCATAGTAGCAAGTACATGTGCATAGTGGTGTTGGACTTCTATAAGCTCTATATTTTCATTTTGAGCTTTTAGCTCTTTAGCGTATTTGGTAGATTCATAATGAGGATGTTTATCGCAGACAACTACATCGGGCTCAAAGTCATAAACTCGTTTTAGAGTGTCTACATGTGATTTAAAATACTCTACGCTTGAAAGTCCGTCTAAGTCCCCGATATATGGAGAAACAACCACTTTATCATCTATGCTGATAGCCACTGTATTCTTTTGGTTTGCACCAAGAGCAAGTATCTTTTTATCTGTTTTTTTGGGAAGTTTCAAGTATGCCGGAGCATAACCTCTTGCGCATCTGAGCATAAATATTTTCTCATTTTCTACAAACAAAACTGAGTCATCACAGCTGTTTACAATCTCTCTGTCATGTTCTAAACAGTAGTCCCAAACACAAGAAAGCCTCATAATCTCATCTTTTGTCGTGCATAACGGTTCATATGAAATATTCGCACTTGTTGCGACTATTGGAGAATTTAACTTTTGTAAGATCATATGGTGCAGTGGAGTGTAGGCTAAAAACAGACCGAGTTGATTGATTTTTGGAGCAACAAGACTGCTCAAAGACTCTATCTCTGTTTTTTTAAGCAAGACTATGGGTCTCTTGTTTGAGCTAAGTAAAACTTCTTCTTTGCTGCTAATCATAGCAATCTGTTTTAACATGTAGATATCTTTTACCATTATTGCAAATGGTTTTGAGGGGCGTTGTTTTCTCTCTCTTAGAAGCTGTACTGCTTTATCATTGAGGGCACTGCAAACTAAATGATAACCGCCTATTCCCTTTATGGCTACAATCTTGCCATCAGATATAAACTTGACCACTTCATCAACAATATTTCCTACATGTAGTTCTTTGCCACTACTATCTAAAAGTGAGATACTCGGTCCACACTCAAAACAGCCAATCGGTTGAGCATGGTATCTTCTGTCTTTAGGATTTTCATACTCATCTTGACACTTTTTACACATCTTAAACCTGTCCATAGATGTATTTTTTCTGTCATACGGCAGGTTTTTGATAATACTAAAGCGTGGTCCGCAATTTGTACATGTAATAAACGGATACTCGAATCTGCGGTTATTCTTATCTTCAAGTTCACTTTTACACTCTTCGCATATAGCGACATCTGAAGGAATCATACTTGTAAGTTCTTGTGAGTTATCACTCTTTTTGATTGTAAAATCTTTAAATGTGTGATTCTCATTTGGTTGCGAGATATCTATCGACTCGATGTCACTAAGAGGCGGTCTATTGGCTCTTATATGCTCTATAAACTCTTCACACTTATATTTTGTTGTATCAACTAAAATAATAACACCATGAGCGTTATTTGAGACATAGCCTTTGAGTTGCATTGATATAGCCAGATTGTATACAAAAGGACGAAATCCGACTCCTTGTACTACTCCTCTTATTTCAATGCTAAAAACCATAAACTCAATCCATTTCCAAACTTATAAGATACATCTCTTCGCCATTTAAAACATCAAGATCACAACTTGAACAATCCGGACAGATAAAGTCATTTTTTTCTAGGTCTAACTCTATTCCACAGTTATTACAGTGTACCCTTACTTTTTGGATATTTAAAACCAACTCGGCCTCGCTGCAGAGAGTACCCTCTCTAAACATATTTAATGCCTCGATAAACAGATGTGTTTCTACTCCACTGAGCACTCCGATTTTAACTACCACTTTAGTCACTCTGCTGGCATTATGTGTTTTTACATGTTCTTCACAAATGTCTATTAGAGATTGAACTATGGAGTACTCATACATCAGTAGATCCTAGGGAGTAATTCGCCTGTTGGAATATCTATGCTAAATCCCTCTTTGATTATCACACTACATGTCAGGTATCTTGGTTTTGTTCCCATTATAACGGTATCTTCACTGGCTTCTAATATCTCATTTTTAAAAGCTTTGTAAAATATTTTAGAGATAGGTTCATTGTTCCCTTGACCACCGTTTCCGTGGGCTAGTTTTATCTTATCCATTGTGCCTTCTTTGTAAAAGTTTCAGATATACAGCCGTGGATAATCCTCCACTAGCCAATATCATGCACATAACCATTATCTGATATTTTACTGCAATAATCGGTGATACACCTGATAAAATCTGTCCTGTCATCATACCGGGAATTGATACAAGACCGACTGCAAACAGCATATTTATATTTGGTATTAGAGATGCCTTATATGCAATATTTCTTGCAGTCATATAGTTGTCTTCTCTTTTATACTCCATACTAAACCGCTCAGCAGCTATTGAGACACTGTTCATAGAATTTGCAAATATCATTCCCGCTAAAGGTATTAAAAATCTAGGTTCATACCATAAAGGCAGATTCAAAACACCGCCTATAACAAAAGCCAGAGTTATAACACCTCCAATAAAAATAGAGATAAAGCTTATCAGATAAAGCCCTCTGTCCTTATGAGCGACTGGTCGCATAGCTATTACACCGGCGACTATAAGCATAAAAGTAAGTATTAAAACAATGTAAAAAAAATCTTTTGTCTCGAATATGTATGTAAGAACGTATCCTATGAGTATAAGTTGCAAAAACATCCT
Source organism: Sulfurimonas sp. (assembly GCA_021648285.1). Lineage (GTDB taxonomy): Bacteria > Campylobacterota > Campylobacteria > Campylobacterales > Sulfurimonadaceae > Sulfurimonas. The sequence continues at coordinate 22,295 of JAKITC010000021.1, forward strand.
TGCCAATGCATAAGGTATGGTTCTACTGTCATGACTCCATTTTTGATATATGTAAAAAACCACAAAAAGCGGAATAGTTATATATATAAGGTCAAAAAATGATATTTCATACATACACTGTTTATCCCATCGGGTACATGATGTCTTCTTGTATAGCTTTTATTTCTGCCATTGTCTCATCAGAGAGAACTATATCCATTGCAGCAAATGACTCATCAAGTTGATCTGCATTTCTCGCACCGATGATAGTGGAAGCCACAAACGAAAACTGCTTAGAGTATGCCACTGCTAAAGTGACTACTGACATGTCAAGTCTCTTTGCTATCTCCATATACTTAAGCGTAGTTTTTAAAGACTTCTCATTCACGAATCTTGTCGCTTGTGCCTGAACACGAGGGTTATCACTTTTTAAGTAGTCTGAAAATCTTGCATTATCAGGATAAAACTCTCCATTATATTTACCACTTAAAACTCCACCTCCAATAGGCGAATATGGTAAAAGTGAAATATTCTCCTCTTTACAAACATGAGCCAATTCATCTAAAAAACGAGGATTATTCAAAGAGAAATTGTTTTGGATTGATTCAAATCTTGATATACCTAATCTTTTGGAAGTCTCATTTGCTTTTGTTAGACCATAAGCAGTGTCATTTGAAGTTCCTAAGTATCTAACCTTACCCTCTTGTACTAACTCATCAAAAGCCTTTAGAGACTCTTCAATAGGTACAACAGAATCTGGCCAGTGCATCTGGTATAAATCTATGTAGTCAGTACCGAGTCTTTTTAGACTCCCCTCAATCGCAGTTTTAATATGAAACTTGTCAACAGCCGTATAGCCATGACGAATTGGTGGAACAAACCAACCATTTGCAGCACCTGCAACTTTTGAGGCAATGATTAGCTTATCTCTCTGTTTGTCCTTTAGCCACTTGCCGATTATACTCTCTGTCTCACCAGCCCAAGCCTCTTTTGGCGGTACAGGGTATAGTTCAGCCGTGTCAAAAAAGTTAATCCCAAAATCAACTGCCTTGTCCATGATTTTAAAAGACTCTTTCTCATCACTCCAAGAACCAAAGCTCATAGTACCCAAACAAATAGGTGTAACTCTAAGTCCTGTTTTTCCTATGTATCTGTGTTGCATGTTTTTTCCTCTTTTAATATTTACTAAATAATAACTATTTCAGACAATTCTTTGGATAAATTTTGTAAATCTGGGAAAAGCTTTGAACGTCGTATATCTAATATGCTCAATTCATTTTTTAAATTATCTATATGCTTTACATTTATAATATATTTTGTTAAATATTCATATGCATTTTCAAATTCATTTAAAGGCTTTGTTGTCCCATGAATAGTAAATTGGCTATGTTGCCTATCTAATCTATCATTATTATATGTTAGAGTAACTGCTAAAATATGTTGATATTTATTATCTACACGTTCAAAAGCTTCCTGTGCTAACGTGTCATTTATCCTTTCACTGTCTAAAAAATCAATTATATTTTCACCATGCATACTTTGATTTAATTTTCCAGGTTCTAAAGCCCATATAGTAGCATTTTGTTGCTTATTAGTTCCATCTAATGCGAAGAACAATGCAACTAATGGTGATTCAGTCCAATCCAAAAGTCTTGTTGGTAGTCCAAAATGTTGCATTAACGAAAGCCACTTTGAATATTCTTTGGTACTTGGACAATTTTTATACATTGCAGGAGATTTTAATCTAAAGTGGTTTAAAGTTTCTGATTCTAATAATGGATCATTTCTATATGCACTTGGAAGTAAATCCCACTCTTTATTATTCTCATTTATTTGTCCTCGAAACCATAGTTTACTATCATTCTTTTTTATATCTTCTATTAAATCAATAACTGATTGTATTTTTATCTCTTTCATATTCTATTTTACACCTCTCAAATGAATAATATTAAACTATAACTTCCCAGTACCCACCCTTGTTTGCGCCAACTCTTTTTAATCTATTTTGATCTTTAAGTTCATTTATGATTTTTTGAATAGTTCTTGTACCTAGTTTACAAATAACAGAAAGTTGTTTTATCGTAATATACTTATCTTTTGAAATCTCACTTAAAATTTGTTGTGCATTTTGTTGTGCATTTTGTTGTGCATTATTTGGAATACTCTTTTTTTCCAACTCTTTTAGTGTTTCAAGTATGACTTCTAACATGTACTCTAAAAAAGGTGTACTCTCTCCTGCACTTCCTGAATCTTCAAGTGCTGTATAGTACTCTTTTTGCTTATTTCGTATCATACTCTCTATAGGGGTATATAAAAATGCATCTTTGTATTTATAAAGCATAAGTGATTGCCAAAATCTTCCTATACGACCGTTACCATCACTAAAAGGATGTATAAACTCAAACTCATAATGAAATACGCTACTAGCAATAAGAGGGTGAATATTTGTACTATTTATCCATTCAAATAAATCTCGCATCAAATCTGGGACTCTATCATACGGTGGTGCTACATGTGTAACTCCATTTGCTCCACCAACTCCTACGTTAGCTTGTCTATATTTTCAACAATCTTTCAATAGCTCTTGCATAAGTATCTTATGAGATTTTAACAAATCTGTTTGAGATTTAAAATCAAACTCTTCCAATCTATCATAAAGCTCTATTGCGCCCTTTGCTTCTGCAACTTCTCGAACGGTGCCAAGTACTCTTTTTCCATCAAGTAATGCGATAATTCTTTCTTCATCAAGAGTATTTCCTTCTATTTGTAAAGTTCCGACTAAAGTTTTTATCAAACTTGCTTTTCTAAGCTTAATAGGTTCTCTTTGTATGACAGAGACTTGACCAAGCTTCTCACTTATATCACTTATCAAATTTATCATTTTAGAAGTAATAGTAAAAGGTGGTTGATAGCTCATGACTTTACTCCTAAATTTTTATCAGTATATTATATCAGATTTACATACTTCTAAAGAATATTTCAGTTATATTTCTTCGGATAATCAAACGATACAAGAGTCGCATTTTTTGCACTTATATCTATCCACTTATTACAATCAAATTCTATCTCAACAACTCCACATGTCACAATATTCTCATCAAAATCAACATAGTTTTCAGCTAACATATTTAACTCCGGATTGTGTCCAAACAAAAACGCTATGCTATGCTTATCATCTATCTTTGTTAATATCTTATGCAGTCTGCTTGGACTGGATTCATACATGTCATCTCTAAACACAATCTTTTTTGAGTATTTCACTTCTTTAGCAATAATTTTTGCAGTTGTTTTAGCTCTTAATACAGGACTTGATATGATAATATCAGGTTGTACTTTTTGTTTCTTTAATATACTTCCCATAAAAGGAGCATTAGCTTTGCCTCTTTTGTTTAGAGGTCTGTTATAATCATCAAGTTCCATATCTTTCCAACTTGATTTTGCATGTCTGATTATGTAAAGCTTTTTCATTTTTTACCTTCCATCTCTAAATAATCCCAGCTTCAGTTAATGCCGTAGCAAATGATGAATTAATTTCTGAGGGCAGTTTTGATATTTGCTCTTCATGTTCAGCATACATTTGTTTATCTGCCTCTGTATCTTTTTGTAGTGTTTCATCAAAACATTGACTGTAGTGTAAAAATTCTTTTATCATTTTATCGGTATTCATGTGATAACTATCGCCGCCAATTGATTTTATTTCAACATGATTTGGTTCTATTTTTTCTAAATTCCAGATTGTACTTTTTTTAGTTTTTATCTCTCTACTTTTTTGCTTATTATTATGTGAAAGGATATCCATTACATTTTGGCTATACCCTACTCTCGGCTTCCAAGATGAAAGTAGTCCAGCTCTATGACATAGCAACATATATTTGTAAAAGTTAAAATTAATACCATCTTTTTTAATAGTTGAAATATGTATATGAAAACCTGTTTCTTCATTGGTGTAACCATATTTATCAATAATGGGAGAGATAGTTTTAATAAAATGTTCTACACCAGCTTCTGATATGATTGGAACTGATATTTCAATACCATTATCAACTAATGATATATCTGGCTTCATTTGTAAACATCTGTTTTTATCTACAACTTTAGGAAGTGAAACAATATCAACTAAAATATCTACAGAAGTTAGTTTATGCATCTCTTTACAAATTTCATCTATTGCCATTTCATAGTCACAAATTTCTGTATCTATATAAAATTCAAACTCACATCCATATTGATATTTATCAGAACTATTAACTATAAAACTGCCATATTTACAATTTTTATTACCTTTATATCGCTTAGTTGTTCCATCTATCGTATATTTCATTAGCTCTCAATCATATTATTTAAATAGTTATTTAACTTTTGAATTTTATAGTTTGAGTTGTTATTCCACTCTTTAAGTGCTTCTTGGTCACTTGGTGCTGTAATATTAGTTTGAATATAAACAAATGCTCTATTAACTCCATGATGTGATTTCACTTCAATTCTTTCTCTTTGGTAATAGTCTGGAGCACCTTCAAACTCATCAATTTTTTCCATAACCTCTTTTCTCGTGATTTGATATAATTCTCCCTTAACCTTATTGTATGGAGCATCTATTAAATATGGGTAGTTTCCAAATGTATCTTCAAACATTCCAAATTTTTTAACCGTATTGGCTTTACCAAGTCTCTTTGCATATTTATCTAAAAGCTTATGGTTATCAAAACCTTTTTTTAGTGACCCATATACAAATAGTAGTTCATTAAAAGATTCTTCTCGCTTAAAATAACCTCTGCTAACGATTGTAATAAAACCATTATCATGTAGTCTATGTAGAATTTTTCTTGTTGTGTCAATAGATATGCCATCAATTTTCACGGCAGAGAATGGCATAGTTTCATTTATATTTAGTGTTTTAATTTTTCTTTGTATTTTTTCAATATAAGACATTACGCATCCTTCTATAGTATCGTGACAATATTATAGCATATTTATATAATTATGTCACGATAGATGGTGTTTTAGTCATAGTTCTTTCATTTCTTTTCTATCATCTCCAGATACAACTCTTCTACCTTTGCTCTTGCCCAAGGTGTTTTTCTAAGGAACTTCAGACTTGAGTTGATAGTAGGGTCAAATAAAAAACATCTAATATCTATAAATTTTCCTAGCTTTTTCCAGCCGTAATGCTTTACAAGAGACTCTAAAATATCTTTTAGTTTTACACCATGCAGCGGATTGTTTTTGTTTTTTTCTGATTCACTCATTTTATATCCTATTTTTTGTACTTTTTCCAAACAAGCGTGCTTTATCCGGCTGAGTTCTATCCCAACTAACAAACTCTCTTTTTAAGACTTTTTTATAAAACATCTCTAAGAGTTTTTTGTCTTTTTCATTTAGTTTATCTATTATCATTCGTCCGCCAAACTTCTCATTTAGAGGTGGTTTTTTATCCAGTGATGAGTGAAATTTACTAAAATACTGCTCAATTCTAGCTTCTCCTTGTACATCCTTGTTTGTTGTTCCGCAAAGTATAAAAGAAGCTATTATTTTATCTTTAAGCTCTATTTTTTGAGTCTTTAAAAATCTTAACATGTCTTTATGTACACCATCGACCCAAACACCTGAACCTATGATGAAAAGGTCGTACTTTTTTGCAGTATCAGAAAATGAGACATCTTCAATATTGAGCAAATCTACATCCCTCTCCAACCCTTGTTCTATCCACTGAGCCGTATCTTTTGTAGCCCCATATCTTGTCGCATAGATCAAGGCAACTTTTTTATCTTTGTCTTGTACTAAAGGTTTTATAGAGCACCCAAAATTAAATGCTCCAATACTTAACAAAGTAACAGCGCTACTAAGTTTTAAAAAATTCCTACGATTTATATTCACAAAATTTCTCCATATTTATTATAAGTCACAGATGCGATTTTGCAATCTTTTTTATCAAAAACAGATGTAAGAACCGCTCTCTTGTTTAGCTAAATACATTTTTTTATCAGCCATTTCAATCAATCGTTCATTATCTACATAGGTGTCAGGTCCAGTTTCAGATATTCCAAAGCTTAAAGAGTATTTAGGATATTTTTTACTAAAAGCTTTAATGATTTTTTCACATATTTTCCTTGCATTATTTATATCACAATTTGGAAGCATTATGACAAACTCATCACCGCCATAACGACAAGGAATGTCAACCTCTCTAACAGTGCTTTGTAATATGTGCCCTATTTCCTTTAATACTTTATCGCCTTTAATATGGCCTTCATTGTCATTTATTTGTTTTAACTTATCTAAATCCATATAAATCATTGAAAGCTTGGTGATAGCTCTTTTTACCGTAGCGAGCTCGTGTCTAAAATAATCATACATAGCTCTTTGATTGTATATACCGGTTAAAGGGTCGATTCTTGATAGTTCTTCTAACTCTCTTGTTTTTTCTTCAAGACTTTTTGCATAGATTTCAGTTTTCTCTTTTGCACTTTCAATCTCTCCAACTAGAGAACCAATATATGTATCAAATACAAGAGTTACATCAAAATATAAGAGTTTATCTAAAGTATTTAGCGTAGAGTTTAAGTTCTTTTTATCTTTAACTACCGTACTAAGTTTACTCATAAGAATATTTTTTAGTATCCTTACGGCTGATAGGTAGAGTTTTGGTTCAACACCAATTCGTTTATGAACTATCCCAATACGCAAGCGATTGTTGACATATTCACTGTCATAACATCCGCAAAACAGGTCAATTATATATTGACGAAGTGATGTACTTAAACGTTTTAATGTGTCAGCATCACCGATTAGCAAAGATATTTCATCAACTTCTATCTGCTGATCATAAAAGGCATCTACAATTGAATCTATATTTTCATCTATAAAAAGCTTATGGTCTGTTAATGATTTGAAATCATCGGATGTTAAATGCAACAACTCTATACGACGGTTAATCTCAAGGTCACTTATCTTCATCTGTTGAACTAATGTTTTTTCTATACGTTTCATATTATAAATCCTGTGTAATATAAACCCTATGTAATAATATGAAGTGTTTAAACTTACAAAATACTACTACTAATATACTAGCTAAATTTTAATATTATTGATATCTCAAATGATATTTCCATATTTATAATAAGCCGCACATGCACCTTCACTACTCACCATACAACTACCAATAGAGCTTGATGGTTTACATGCTTTGCCAAAGACTTTACAGTCTATCGAATTTGCTTTTCCCTTTAAAACGTCACCGCATTTCCGTCATAACTTATACTTCTGCTGCACTCAACCTCAACTTCACATCTCTTCTCATTGAACCATTTAATTATCATATATTTTCAGAACTTCTTCATATACTTCGAGTGAGGCACAGTATTACATATCTTTATCTTGGGTATCTATTTCACAATCTTTTTTTAGTTGCTGCAAAATTTCCGTCTCTTTTTTTAATTCTTCTCTTTTATCATCATCAGTACACTCTCTTATCTTCCCTTTCATTGAACTTATTTTCTCTTGAAGTAAAACAATCAGTTCTTCCCTTTTACTTGTATTTTTCCTCTGCTCATCTATTTCCATGCCAAAAAACTTCTCAGCTTTTTCAAATAGCTCTTCAATCTTCATCACTTCTCCCCCAGTTCTTGAATATGCTTATCTTCTATCCATAAAATAGTAGCTATGCCAATAAGCTTTTTGAATATACTATGTGCAAAGTTACTATCGTTTATAATCGACGTAGCCATCTTTATATCTATGCTGTTGGAACGAATAAGATTATCTATCCGTCCATTTGTGATCAAATCCAATTTTTGAAAGTTTTTTTCGATAATTTTTAATTTTGCCAATACTCCAAGGTCATCGTCTGTATTTCTCAGGGCATATATACCATCTAATGTTTCTGCAATCACTTCCCTAAGGTAATTATATTCACCCCTTATAAATTCATTTTTACTTTTTATAAATCTATTTACATTTTTTTGTATCTCTTTTACATCTTTTATAATCTCAACAATATCTCTACATGCTATCTGCAGGGAGTAGATTTTTTGCTTATCTTCTACACTCATATTTTCCTGAGAGATTGTCGCATAATTGATAATATCTCCATATAATATTTTTATTTTTTTTTCGTAAAAGTCATCAATATTCATATCTATTTGTGTTACAGAGCTTTGAACAACTGTTCTTATCTCATCACCCATTCCTATGAATGTATGTCTATGCAGTGACAAGGCGTGGGACAACACTTCTGTTGAATTATCATATAAATGTATAACCTCTTTTCTCAAAGCTGCAATTGCAGCTTGTGGTACTTCTATAACTGCGCTGTCTAAATACCTCGCCCTGGATATATCTTTTTCCTCTTCTTTAAACAGAGATTTCAAATACACTACCAACTTTGAAGTAAAAGGTGCAACAGCTAAAACTCCTA
>JAKITC010000022.1 GCA_021648285.1 Sulfurimonas sp.
TTATTGGGCTTTTTATTAGATGTATTATACTGTTTTAGGGATTTAAACTTGATGAACTTAAGCTCTATATGTTAGAATCTTTTTACTTTAAGAGATGTGGGTAATATTATAGTTATTTCACAGTCTCCGATAACCCCCATTTTTGCAGAGTTCGCCAAAAATCCATCTATATGCCCCATGATAGCTTCTGAATTTACAGGCATAAGATTTGAGAATATGAAGCCTTTTATAGTCTCATAATACTCTGCAAATGACGGTAAAGACGTAAGAAGAGTTAACATAATCAAAAGAAGAGGAATAATTGTAAAAATAGTATAATAACTAAGACTAGCAGCAAAAAGTGTAAGCTCTTTATCTACAAATGTACTGATGAAAAATCTTATATGTTTAAAAAGTTTGGCAAAACTTAGCATCTAAAAGAGCTCCTGATTTTATATTAATAGATATTATCATTATGACACAATTAAAAGCCATTTGCAAAATTATATGATATAATAATCGTTATTTAAAATAATACTTATATTATAAAGGGTTATTATATGACTACAAGACAGAGAGTAACATTAATATTGTCAGGGTTATTTCTTACATTTTTTATTGTGATGATTATTATAATAGCTTTTAACTTTAGAGATTTTGGTATTAAAAGTGCAGAGAAGAGAGCTCTTCTTACTGCCGAAGTTGTAAAAAGCGGTTTAACATCACATATGGTTAACAACATGATGGATAAGCGCTCTTATTATATTGATCAGATTGAAAATATTGACAACATTAAAAGCTTATGGATTGCTCGTGCTCCTAGTGTTATTAAACAATTTGGTGGTGGATTTAACAGTGAAATAGCTCGTGATGAGATAGATAAGAGAGTGCTTACTTCTGGTAAAATTGAAAAAGTTATGACTGAAACAGCCTCTAAAAGTACGATGAGAATGACTATCCCTTTTACTGCATCAGCATTTGGCACACCAAACTGTTTAAAATGTCATAGTGCTAAAGAGGGAGAAGTCCTTGGTGCAGTCAGTATGATTATTGATGTTAGTGATGTTCGTGGGAGCAGCCTGCAAACTTTAGCATATACGGCTATCTTTGCTTTAGTAATTATGCTTTTGGTACTTCTGGTTGTCAATAGATTTCTCAAACCTTATATCAATATTTTTTACTCTATTAAAGATGTAATGAAGGCTGCATATAATGGAAACTATTCCAAGCGCGTAGATGGTGGAGGGCTTAAAGAGAGCAAAGATGTTGCTAATATGCTTAACTCTCTGCTTGAAAAACTACAAAAGGTTTTTCAAGAAATTGATAAAAAAGTATATATATTTGTTCAAAATAAAAATAAAGAGATCTCTTCTGATCCACTGGTAAATATAAATAACACTATTGACCAGCTTTCAGAAATATATAAATTTAAGCAAACCATAGAGCATGATGAAGAACTTGAGGATATCTATGAAAGGCTGGCATATGTCTTTAAAACTAAATTTAATATTGAAGACTTTAGCATTATAGAAGCAGATACTTTCAGTGGTATAAAAAAAGTTGTGTACAGTATAAACGGTTGTCATTGTAAAGTTGAAGAGGGGGTATGTCGTGCTGATCGTATTAATATGATTGTTGACTCGACAATTTTCGATAATACCTGCCCAGCATTTGAACAATCCGACTTACAATACTTATGTATTCCGAACTCTATTTCAAATGAATTAAACCTCATTATATCGGTTGTAACAAAAACCAAAGAAGAAAATTTGAGAATTAGAAATTTAATAGGCTTGATTGAGGATTATATTGCAACTGCACAACCTTCAATAGTTAGTAAAAAACTGATGCAAATACTGAATAAAATGGCAAGAGTTGATCAATTAACCGGTATGTTCAATCGTAAATATCTTGATGAATTTGTAGAAACAGCAATTCCACAAGCATTAAGAACAGGAACACCATATGGAATACTAATGGTTGATATTGATTTCTTTAAGATGATTAATGACACATATGGTCATGATGTGGGTGATGAGACAATTCGCATAATCTCTCGTGTTATCAAAGAGTCAATTCGTTCATCAGATATAGCTATTCGTTTTGGAGGAGAAGAGTTTATAGTACTTTTATATAATTGTGACAGAGCCTATATAAAAGAAGCTGCGGAAAAAATTCGTATAAACTTTGCAAAACAGGTTATTAATGCCGGCTCAACTAAATTTAGCAAGACACTAAGTGTTGGAGCAGTAATGTTCCCTGAAGATAGTGAAAGTGTTTGGAAATGTATTAAGTACGCTGATATCTCACTATACCATGCAAAAGAGCATGGTAGAAATCAAGTTGTATGTTTTGATGAGAGTTTACTCAAAGGTGAGATGAAAAACTCATTTTAATTTAATCCCATTTTTGCAGGGTTTAAGATATTATTTGGATCAAATGCCATTTTAATAGACTTGAACAAGTTCATCTCTTCATCTGTAAATGCCATATGCATATATGGCGCTTTTGCAAGACCTATTCCATGTTCTCCGCTTAATGTCCCGCCTAAATCAATTGTAGCCTGAAAAACCTCTTCTATGGCTTGATAAGCTATCTTAACCTGTTGGGGGTCACTTCCGTCTACCATTACATTTGTATGAACATTTCCATCACCTGTATGTCCAAAACACGGAATATTTATATTGTATTTATCTGCAATAGCATAGAATTTTTCTAACAGCTCCGGTAAAACAGCACGCGGTACTGTTACGTCTTCATTTAGTTTTTTACTTCCATACACACTAAGGGCAGGTGAAGCATTGCGACGAGCAAACCAGATATCTGCTGCTTCTTTTTCATCTTTAGCTATTTTAAATTCTCTTGCACCATTTTCACGAAATACTTTCTCGATTTGAGCAAGTTGAAAGTTTAAATCTTCTTCTAAATTTCCATCTACATCAGTAACTAAAAGTGCGCCGGCGTCAACAGGTAGACCCTTGTTGAATGTTTGCTCAACCGCACGAATAGTCAAGTTATCTAAAAACTCCATGGCAACAGGAGTAATTCCGCTTGCCATTGTTTTATAAACTGCATTCATGGCGTCATTAACACTATCAAAAATTCCCATTGCTGTTTTAGTTAACTTTGGCTTCGGAATAAGTCTAAGAGTAATTTCACTAAGTACAGCAAGTGTACCCTCTGAAGCTATTAAAATTCCGCTGATGTTATAACCGGCAACATCTTTAATAGTTCTTTTACCAGCTTTTATAATATCACCATTTGGCAAAACAGCACGAGTAGCCATTACATAGTCTTTTGTTATTCCATACTTTGCAGCTCGCATACCACCTGCCTTCTCACTAACATTTCCACCAATTGTATAGTAATCTTGAGAAGCTGGGTCTGGCGGATAAAAAAGGCCTACCTTTTCTACAGCACGCTGTAGATCCATATTTATCAGGCCTGGTTGAACAACCGCAACCATATTTTTCATATCAATCTCTAGGATTTTGTTCATGTGCTTTTCCATGGCAAGGACAATCCCGCCAGAGCTAGGTAGTGCGCCGCCGGTAAAACCGCTTCCGGCACCACGAGGAACTATAATAATTTTATGTTCATTACAGTACTTTAAAATTTTACTTATGTCATCTTCATTTCTTGGGAAAATAACTGCGTCTGGTTCAAAATGCTCTCTTGTCGCATCGTAAGAGTAGGCTATAAGATGAGCTTTATCTATATAAATATTGTCATCACCTACAATATCAGTAAAATGTTTTACATGTTTAGAATCAATCACAGCTACTCCTTTATATCAAACTCTTTAAGTATATATTGCAGTTTTACACCACCATTTTTTATTATCTCATAAAGCTTTTTGTTTTTAGGATTTGCTTTTGCTATAAGCTCATAGTAGTGAGGTTCATAATCTTCAAGATTTCCACTACCTTCTCCCCACCAGTTAGATTCAATCTCCGGTATTCTGGTATAAAAAGGAAGACTTGCTTTTTCTTGAACCAAAGAAACACTCGCAGTAGTTAATATTTTAAAACTTTTAGCATCTAGTGAGTACACGACATTATCTAAAAATATGTAAATCAATCCAATAGAACTACTGTTGCTTATCTTTGTGAAGTCTTCTCTAATTGGTGTCGGGTGTCCGCTAAATGAAAGATTTGTAGCAAAAATATCTGGGTGTACCCACTGAATCTTTGAATGTTTTGCTATCCTGTAGTATATCTCTTCAGTTGGAGCGATTAACAGACCCCTTGTATAACCAAAAGTCAAAACTACTATATCTCCGACTTCAACATGCCATTTAGCAGTTGGGAGAGCACTGTTTCCAAATATATCATATTTGCTAAGTTTAAGTGTTGCCGTTTTACTATTTTCATCAAAACCTGTTATAACAGCATTTTTTAAAATTATAGTGCGATTATCCGCTATTTTATGAACAACAAAACCACTCATTCCAATGTTTATTTTTTCGATTTTGATTGTAACTTCTGTCTCATTTTCATTAACGCTAACGATAGGAGATCTTATAACAGCTCCAAATATCTCTAAAACAAGTACTAATATTAAAAATATATACTTCATATCTCTTCTTTGTAATAATATACCGCGATTATAGCAAACAAATCTCATACTAAGCCAAATTTTGTTAGAGTTTTGAAATTATTTTTAAAAATTTATGTTTATGGTTATATTTATGATACGTTTAATTATGCTTTTTATGCTTGCTACAACTCTGTTTGGATCTAGGGTTGACACTTTTCGATGGTCCGAGGGAGAAACATATTTAATGTTTCTAGAGAGGTTTGATCTTCCTCTAAAATCACTCTACTATAACCTGGATAAAGATGACCAAATACTGACGCAGGAAATGCACGCCGGTATTCATTATCAGATTCTAAAAGAAGATAATGAAAGCATAAATCAGATACTGCTTCCGCTTAATGATGAATTACAAATCCATATCTATAAATATAAAAATTCTTACAGTTTTGAAATAATCCCAATTATTAGCTCTACAAAAACAGAAGCTTTTACTATAAAAATCAATCACTCCCCATACCTTGATATCATAAAAGCGACAGGAAGCAACAAACTTGCAGAAATATTTGTATCAAGTTTCAAATACTCACTAAATTTTAAAAGAGATCTACGAAAAGGTGATACGCTGGTTATGATCTATGATCAAAAGTATCGTTTGGGAAAACCTTTTTCTATGCCAACCCTAAAAGTTGCTATGATTGAGATGAAAAAGAAAAAACACTACATATATTTAAATGATGATGATAGGTTTTATGATGAAAAAGGGAATGAAGTTGAAGGTTTTTTACTGGCTCGTCCGGTTAAAGGCGCTAGAATTTCATCACGTTTTACAAAAAGAAGATATCACCCAATTTTAAAAAAATGGAAAGCTCACTTAGGTGTTGACTATGCTGCCAGACGTGGTACACCTATTGTAGCAGCCGGAAGCGGAAGAGTTACCCATGCAGGTAGACTCGGTGCCTATGGAAATCTTGTAAAAATTAGACATACTGATGGTTATGAAACCAGATATGCTCACATGAAATCATTTCGTAAAGGTATAAGAAGAGGGAAATATGTTAAAAAAGGGCAAACCATAGGTTATGTCGGAAGTACCGGCCGCTCAACCGGTCCACACTTGCATTTTGAACTAAGAAAAAATGGTCGTGCGATAAATCCACTTAGAGTTGTGCAGGTAACTACTAAAAAACTAAAAGGTAAAGAGAAAAAAGCATTTTTAAAACTAAAAGAGAACTATGATCAGAGTATAGATCTGCATCTAAAGAATGAGACAATATTTACAAAAACGACAAAACCAGATACGGTTTGTTATTTTTATAATGGAGGCTTTTGTGAACAAGATAGACTCAACTGAAGAACTTAAAAATCCAAGCTTTATAAAACCAATACTTATAAACTATTCCCAAGGTGACATAAAGAGAAAATGGGAAGCTGTTATAAGTCATGACAGCGTGGCTGTACTTCTTTACCATAAAGATAAAAAAGCATTCATATTTGTAAAACAACTCAGAGCTACTGTACTTAATAAGAATAAAATAAACGGCATGATGTATGAGCTTTGTGCAGGCTTAGTAGACAAAGACGCCAGCAATGCACAAATCGCGAAAGAAGAGGTTTTAGAAGAGTGCGGATATGACATACCTGTAGAATCTTTAGAAAAAATAAGCTCTTTTTATACAAGTGTAGGTATATCAGGAACTCATCAAACTATATATTATGCTTCATGCGATGATGTTATGAAAGTCAATGATGGCGGTGGACTGCATGATGAAAATATTGAAGTAATTTACATTCCTATTGAAGAAGCCAAAAAATTTATGTTTGATGAGCTTTATCAAAAAACAACAGGGGTAATGCTTTCAATCTACTGGTTTTTTGATAAAAAACAACACTTATATAAACTAGATTCCAAGTCAAGCTTGGAATAACGGAATGTATGAACTTTCGTCATCCTAAACCAGATTTAGGATCCAACTTCAACTTTTCAACCAAACTCAATTGGATCCATGTCTATTTCGGCTAATGGAACTCTACATGTAGAGATAGCCTTTATAATATCAGTACTCTTATCAGCTCTCAGCAGTATTTCAAATCTGTACTTATTTGCTACTCTTTCAACGGCACACTTTCCATATCCAACAATATCAACGTTTGAAATACCAAGTAAACTATCATGCATCTCATTCATGGCTTCTATTGCTTTTGCAGCATTTTTATGTGAAAAAAGAATACGACAAAGTTTTTTGTATGGAGGATATAGTTCCTGACGATAAACCTTCTCCTCTTCAAGAAAGTCCTCATAACTATCTATGTAAGTTTTAAAAAAATCCTCATTAAATGTCTGCACTAAAACTTTTGCGTTTTGTTTTCGTCCACTTCGTCCGGAGACCTGAATCAAAGATGAAAGGGCCTTTTCTCTTGCTCTGTAATCACTCATATTTAACATGTTATCCATACCCATAACCACTGCTAAAGTAACACCGTGATAATCATGCCCCTTACTTAACATCTGAGTTCCGACAAGTATATCAATCTCTCTGTCATTAAATCTTTTTAGTGCTTTTTTTAGCTTATTTGCCGTTGTAATGACATCTCTGTCAAATTGCTCTACACATGAATCTTTAAACTCATCACTGATATTTTTAACGGCTTCAGCAGTTCCAAGTCTTGAACTAGTCAGACAATCACTGCCACACTCTGAACACACTTGTGGTATAGCTTGTGTAAAATTACAGTAATGACACTTAAGTGCTCTGCTTTTTTGATGTATACTCATTCCTACACTACAAAATACACACTCATATGTATGACCACAATCTCCGCATATAAGGTACTTAAAATTTGCACGAGTTGGAAGAAAAACTATTGCCTGTTCTTTTAACTGCAAAGTATTTTGTAGACTATCAAATATCAGTGGTGACAAGTTCTCTGATGAACGTTCATATATAAACTCTTTTTTTGAGCTAAAATGACCACCTTTCAGTCTGACATGTGGAAATTTTGTGTAAGAACTTAAAGATGGTGTAGCACTACCCAAAACAACTGGAATATCATACATCTTACCCATATAAATGGCTATATCTCTAGCGTTATAGCGAGGTCTTGAAGATGATTTATAACTGTCGTCATGCTCTTCATCAACTACTATAAGCCCCAAATCTTTTACAGGCAAAAATAGAGCTGAACGGGGACCTGCTATGATATATGCTCGTCCATCATGGATTTTTTGAAGTGACTCACGTTTTTGTTTTGGAGTTAGTTTTGAGTGCCACATTACAACCAGTTCACCAAAATGTTCTTCAAGTCTTTGGCTCATCTGCGGCGTTAAAGAGATTTCAGGCATTAGAAAAATAGAGCGCTTTTTAGCTTTTAACATGTCGTGAAAATATTGCATGTATATTTCTGTTTTTCCACTGCCTGTATCACCATAAAGAAGTGAAGTCGTGTGCTCCTTGGTTGAGTGTTTATGTTGTTTTAGAAATGAAAGTGCTTGAGTTTGTTTGGTTGAGAGTTTTATATTTAACTCGTTGCAATCCAGCTCCATATCTCCAGACGTGAAAGAGGTTAAAAATGGCGTCATAATTCCCAGTGCTTCACCAAGAGAACAGATATAGTAAGTTGATATAAATTTAGCCAACTCCATTTGTTTTTCGGAGTAAAAAGAGTCATAAACTTCTAATATCTCACTTGTGTCAAATTCAGGTTTTTCACATGTAGAAATAACTACACCGTCAGCCAATCTGTTTCTAACTTTCACACTGACTTTTGTACCAATATCAAGAGTTCTTGAACTATAGTAGGTAAACAGTCCAAGAGGAGAGCCGAGAAGTGAGATGTTATAATAATACAAGAGTTTTAATCATCCAGTGATTTAGTATGCATCCCCACACTATTAGTGCAAAAATGAGAGAATCTAATTTACAAGAAGCCCGCACATCTCATTTTGCGCAGCCGTTCCAGTTGTTGTACTACAGGTAAACTTACCATCTACAGGAGTATATGTAAATGGTACATCTGCTCCCTGAACTGTATACGTATAAGCCGTTCCACTAGTGCTTTGCCAATGACCATCACCAATACCGGCGGCTATGCCATACATTAAAAGTGTCTGATTAGCATCAACTCCCGTAAAAAGTGTTGTTGTATCGATACTGAGTGTTAATATCCAACCACTCTGACCTTGTATAAGACGACCTTGTCTCTCGGTAACAATAGCAGAACGAATCGAAGCAATATCAGCACGACCTTTTGTTATCTGAGCATCAGTTCGAGTTGCTGCAAGTCTAGGAATTGCAATAGCTGCCAAGATACCTAATACTACGATAACAAATACAAGTTCAATCATAGTAAATGCATTTTTCACAACAGTACCCTTGTAATATTTATGTTAATTATTTTGTTGAAGTATTCCTAGTTCCCATGCTTTGCTTGGGAACTCATATATAATTTAATATTGTTTTTATTGTATGCATTCCCAAGTGAAACTTGGGAACGAGAAAAGTGACTTATAGTACGCCTGTACCACCAAAAGCATGTGTTTTAGCTAAGTTGAGTACTCTTGTACGAACAGCATCACAAACACTACTTGTATTGGCTGCTGACACTCCAACAGTTAAACTACTATACATACCACTAACTGCTACTGGTGTAAAGGTAACACAGTTATTTGTACCATCAGTCAAATACAATGGAGTAGTTAATGCTGTAGTACTCAAAACAGCTAGTGTTGAAGTTCCACTTGTATTCAATGGAGCATTTGTTACATCTTCCCAATTAGTACTTGCATTTAAGTCTGCTCTTGCTGTCCAGTTAGCACCATAGTCACTAACTACAGCAGCAGCATTTGTTGCGATTTTTGCGATTTCTGCATCTGAACGCGTTGCAGCAAGTTTTGGAATAGCCACAGCGGCTAAAATACCTAAAATAACGATAACAAAGATCAATTCGATCATAGTAAAACCAGCTCTTTTCATAAGAGACTCCTTGAATTAAAAAAATTGGGCTACACTAGTAACCTTAAGAAACATTATGTAGCAGTTGTCATTAAAACTTGCTTAAACTATTTAGCTAGATTTTTTGGAACTAAATTTGCTTGTATTACTTAACTAAAAGGATTACGGATGAGTATTGAGATTTCTAGAACACATGCCTTACTTGGAAAAGCACTTGATTACAGAGCTATTCGTCAAGATATGATTGCTTCTAATATCGCAAATGCCGACACTCCTTTTTACAGACCAAGAGATATTAGATTTGAAGAGTACCTTGCTCATGAAAAAGAAAAAGCACTAGATTCAAACAGCAATAAACTTCAAATGGCACAAACAAACGGTGCTCATATAGCGTTACAAGAAGAAAGTTCATCTTTTAAACCTGTAACTTATTTCAGAGATGGTCATATGGCAAGAAATGATGGAAACAGTGTTGATTTGGATATTGAGACAACAGAGATGAGTAAAAACTCAATTATGTTTAACGCTATCATTCAAACTAACAAAAAATCAGGTGCAATTTTTAGAAGTGTGATTGAAGCATCACAAAAAGTTAACTAGGATATATAATGAGTAATTTTTTAAATAGTTTTGATATTAGCGGTTACGGTTTATCCGCTCAGCGTATGCGTGTAAATATTATATCTCAAAATATAGCAAATGCACAAACAACCAGAACTGAAGAGGGTGGTCCATACAGAAGAAAAGAGGTGGTTTTTAAGGCTGTCGATTTCAACAAACAGTTTAATGATGCTCTCAGTTCTATGACAAACAGTGCAAAATATGCAGACCCTTTAAACGAAGGTGATTTTGGTAAAAAAGTAAATCCTGCTATAATGAGTGTAGTAATTGATAAAATTTTTAGAGATGACAGAGAGCCTAAACTAAAATTTGACCCAGCACACCCAGATGCAGATGCAAATGGCTATGTTGCGTATCCAAATATTAATCCTGTTATAGAAATGGCCGATTTAGTAGAAGCAACCCGCTCTTACCAAGCAAATGTAGCTGCTTTTGAAAGCGCAAAAAATATGGCAAATAGTGCAATTTCACTATTACAATAAGATGGAGGAGATGAATCATGAGTGAATTTGGAAAAATAAATGGCATAGTAGGTACATCTACCGCCGATTTATTAAAACAAAAAAGCAAAATAGAAGCTGGTGGTGAAGCTTTTGCAAAACACCTAAAGTCTGCTCTAAATGAAGTAAATGAGATTCAAGAAAAAAGTGAGATTGCTGTGGCTGACATGGCAACAGGACAGGTAAAAGACCTTCATCAAGCAGCACTTGCTATCGGTAAAGCTGAAACAAGTATGAAACTGATGCTTGAAATTAGAAATAAAGCACTAAATGCTTATAAAGAGTTAGGTAGAACACAATTATAACAATATAATTTTCTACTTAACAACCTCCTCAATTTAAAATGTTATAATCTCCTAAAAAAGTATATATGAAAAAGCAAAATAAAAGCAAAAAAATATTTCTTCTCTATTCGCTTATAACTATTGGATTTTTGATATTTTTAAGTGTAATGCTACTTACCACTCTCAAATCTCGTCACCTTCCTTCCCTTTATACAAAAGAGAGCTCAAAAGCAGTTCGCGGTTCAATAATTAGCGCTGATGGATTTCATATAGCTACCACGAAAAAATTATATAAAGCGGTAGTAAACACCCGCTACATTGATCCGCAAAAAATGGAACTGTTTATTGAACTTTTTAGTATATATTCTGGAATTGACTCCAAAGAGATTAAAAAGAAGCTAAGCAAAAAAAAGGGAGTAGTTGTTCTTAGTTACAATGTAGAACAAAAACAAGCACAATACCTAAAACGCCTTGCATACGAACTTATGCGCTATAAGGTATTTATTGAGAGAGAAAATCCCCTGACTGGGAGAATATCCATTCATGGGTTAAGTATTATCGAGAGTGGAGAGAGCAGAGAATATGCATATGGAAAGCTGCTAACTCCAGTAATAGGTTATACTCATAAACTTGAAGAAAATGGATATACTTTTATAAGGGGGGTTAAAGGTCTTGAGAGAAGATTTGAGGCGGAACTTCAGGCAAAGCAGAACGAGCTAAGTCAAGGTCCAAGAGATGTAAATAGTTATATTATTTTAAATAAAGACAGCTTTACTAAACCAAGCATTAACGGTCTTGATATAAAACTCAATATTCCGGTCTCCCTTCAAATAAGAGTAGAGAAGATGTTGGATGGTATGAAGAATAAGTTAAAGGCTAAACAAATAATGATTGCTATTATGAACTCTGAAAATGGAAAAATTATTACAATGGCTAGCTCTAACAGGTTTTTACCAAAATCTATCAAAAAAAGTGATTACCCTTCTCTAAACAGTGGCATGATAGAGTATAGTTTTGAGCCGGGAAGTGTTATAAAAACTATTACTTTTTCCCTACTTCTCGATAAAGGTCTTGTAAACCCTTACGACTTAGTAAATGGACATAACGGTCACTATAAAATTGGCAGAAAAATCATAACGGATGAACATAAGTTTGATTGGCTCTCAGCTGAAAATGTTATAGTGCACTCTTCAAACATCGGAATTGCACAATTAGCACAAAAATTATCTGGAGCTGAGTTCCATGACGGTTTACAAAAGTTTGGTTTTTCACAACCATCAACACCTGACCTTATATATGAAAAATCTGGATCAATACCAAGTGCCCAGAGACTAGACAATGAAATATACAAAGCTACCTGCTCTTACGGTTACGGAATGAGAGCGAACCTAATGCAAATCATTCGAGCATACAGTGCATTTAGCAATAACGGAAGAATAGTAACCCCAACAATTATAAACAGTTTCATAGACAGCTATAAAAAAGAGATTGTCATCCCAGATGAAGAACAGATTCAAGTTATTAAAAGTTCAACGGCCCAGAGGATGAAGAAGATTTTAATAAAAACAGTTAATGAAGGAACAGGGAAAAAGGCCAAAACTAACGGCCTTGAAATTGGCGGAAAAACAGGGACAGCACATATAGTTGAAAAAGGAAAGTATGTAAATAAATACAATACTGCTTTTGTCGGTTTTGCTAACGATAATGCAAGCAGATACACTATTGGAGTAGTTGTAATTCAACCAAAATCAAGCCAATTTGCTGCTCAAACATCAGTGCCGGTATTTAAAAAAGCTGTTGATATTATGGTTGAAGAGGGATATTTAACTCCTTTAAAGCCAGATATTGTCAAGTAATCTCGTAGTTCCAACTTTTACTTCAACCAAAATAACTGTATTTCCAATTTCTACATGTGAGAGTTGTTTAAAGTCACGATTTAAAATCTCTACATAAAAAATTTCCAGTGGGTTAAGAACTTCTCTCATTTTTTTTATTATTTTTTTTGAGTCTAAAATATTTTTACTTACCATGATTCCGGCACTATGAAGTGATGCTGAGATTTTTAAAGCTTCTTCTCTTTCTTGTGAGCTTAAATAAACGTTTCTACTGCTAAGAGCTAAGCCATCACTTTCTCTTACGGTATCTACAGGAACTATATCAACACTCATAAAAAGTTGCTTTACCATCAAAGAGATTAGATTCAGTTGCTGGGCATCTTTTTTTCCAAAGTAAGCTTTGGTCGGACTTACTATGTTTAAAAGCTTCATAACAACTGTTAGAACACCATTAAAATGAGATGGTCTACTATTTCCTTCTAAAACGAAACCTCTTACATTAGGAACGCTTATACTAACCTCATCATCACCATAAATATCCTCAACCTGAGGGAAAAACAGAACATCAACACCACACAACTGGCACAACTTGATATCAGCTTCATCTTTTTTAGGGTATCTATCTAAATCTTCATCTTTGCTAAACTGTGTAGGATTTAAAAATATAGAAACTACTACTAACTCATTTTGCTCTTTAGCTTTTTTTATAAGGGATATATGCCCCTCATGCAGAGCACCCATAGTTGGAACAAATCCAACAGATGTGTTTACTTCTTTTAAATACTCTTTTAATTTCAATGGATTGGAGATAATCTTCATAAATTATACCTTGGTGTGTTATAATCGCAATTATACAATAGACTTCGTCACTCTCAGCTTGACTGGGAGCCTAATTTCAAAAAATAAACTTGATTCAGGATCTAGCAAAAGCAACAAACTAGGAATAATATGGATAACTACGAATATACAGAACTACTAAAAAATATTACTATTAAAATGGACAATATTACTGGTGTTGTTGAACCAGAGAAACTTCAAACTAGACTTGATGAAATAGAAAAATTAGAAAATAATCAAGATTTTTGGAATGACGCATCAAATGCGGCAATAATTCAAAAAGAAAAAACACAGGTTGAGCGCAAACTCAGTAGATACTTTATAGCTAAAGATGCAATTACGGATGCAGCTGAACTTTATGAAATGGCTAAAGAAGAGAATGATGAAGAGTCTATAAATGAGTGTCTTGCCGGTGCGGGAGAGTTAAAACAACAAATACTCAATATGGAAATAGAAGTGCTTCTAAGCGAAGAAATGGACTCTAATAATGCCATTTTGTCAATACATCCCGGAGCTGGTGGTACAGAGAGCCAAGACTGGGCTGAAATGCTTCTTAGAATGTATAAAAGATGGGCGGAGAGACGAGGTTTTAGCGTTGAAGTTTTAGATTACCAGGTCGGTGATGAGGCCGGGATAAAAGATGTTTCTATTTTAGTAAAAGGTGAAAATGCGTACGGCTACTTAAAAGTAGAAAACGGAATCCATAGACTTGTGCGTATTTCACCCTTTGATTCTAATGCAAAAAGACACACATCATTTAGCTCTGTAATGATTTCTCCAGAGATAGATGACGATATAAACATAGAAATAGAAGATAAAGACATTCGCATAGATACTTACCGTGCTAGTGGATCTGGCGGACAACATGTCAATAAAACAGAATCAGCTATACGCATCACACACATTGAGACGAATGTAGTTGTTCAATGCCAAAATGACAGAAGCCAGCATAAAAATAAAGCCACAGCTATGAAGATGTTAAAGTCTCGCCTTTACGAATTAGAATTAGAAGCTCAAAAAGCAGAGATTGCCGGTATTGCTAAGAGTGAGATAGGATGGGGACACCAGATTCGCTCATACGTTATGCAACCGTATCAGCAAGTAAAAGATACACGAAGCAATGAAGCCTACTCTAATGTGTCTGGCATACTTGACGGTGATATTGATAAGATGATAGAAGGTGTTTTAATAGCCCAGAATAGAGCCTAATAAACCTGTCATTCCGTGCTACGACACGGAGTCTAATTGCAACTAGACTCCGGATCAAGTCCGGAGTGACGAAGAGATAAAACTATATCCTAAAAATCCAACTCCTAGAATCATAGCAATTATAGTCAGATATTGCATCTGTTTTTCTTGAGTGTTTTTAAGTTCTTTTAAAATTTCTGCACTGCTAGATTTTGAAGTTTTTTTAAAGCTGCCACTACCCCCAGCAGCTCGGGCCTCCATTCTTACAACGTTGCGTGCAGCCATCTCATTTTGAGTAAATCCCTTTTTTGGAGTAACCCAAAAATGCACAGCAAAACTAAGAATAAGCATTAAAATACCCACTATCCTTAAAATAACTATTTTATATTTTATAAATATTTCTTTCATAAAGCAAATTATGGCAAACTTCGTATATGAATATACTTAAAGAATTTTTGACAAATGATAAATGCTCATATTTAGACAATAGAGAACAAAGCACTTTTTATAAAGTAATAGATAACTGCTCTAGCACTGATTGTCAAGAATTAATTGAACGTGGTTATAGAAGATTTGGTAAAATGTACTTTAGACCTACATGTTCTACATGTGATGAGTGTAAAAGTATAAAAATTGATGTGGATAATTTTGAATTATCAAAATCTCAAAAAAGAGTTATAAAAAAAGCATCAAACATAAAAAGCTATATTCAAAGACCATCTATCAGTAAAGTTCATCTAGAACTATTTGATAAATATCACCTATACATGAAAAATAAAAAAGGTTGGGAGCATGCTCCTGCGACTGTGCAAGGATATTATAGCTCTTTTGTTGATGCTCATAATGATTTTGGATATGAGGTCTTATATTATATGGATGATAAACTGATAGGAGTAGACCTAATTGATATTTTAGAGGATGGTATCTCTTCTATATACTTCTACTATGATCCTGACTGTATGAAATACTCGCTTGGCAAACTATCTCTATACAACCAGATCATGTATGCCAAGAATTCTGATAAGAAGTGGATTTATTTAGGGTACTATGTAGAAGGGTGTCCTTCACTTTCATATAAGTCTCATTACAAACCATACCTTACGCTTGATGGTAAACCAGAACAGCATGAAGAGTTTAAGTGGTTTTAATCCTCAGACAGCTCTTTTTTCTGATATTGTCTAATCTTATTTTTCTTTTGAATTAATTCTTCTTCAAGTGATTTTCTAACTGCCTCTTCTAGACGTTTATCTCTTTGGCGTATTCTTTTTATTTTACTGATTTCAATATTTTTATTTATATCTTTGTTTGCTTTTGTGCGTTTTTTTATAGCTGAATTTTCATCTAAAAAACTCTGTATAACTCCTGATGCATCTAAATCATCAGAGTGTTTCAGATAGTAGTTGATAATCTCTTGTTTATGTGCTTTTGTATCTAAAAGTCCAGAATTAACTGTTGCTGTAAAAAGTCTATTATCCTGAATTTCAATTGATTCTATAAAATATTTTTTTACATCTCTGACAAAAAAGTCGTTTGTTTTTGAGAGTTTTCTTAGCTTAGTTAAATATTCACTTTTATCTATATTTTTAGATTCGATTGAGAAACCATCTTTTTTAGTATTTCTTACATCTTCAACATACTTATCTATCTTGCTTTGCAATATAGAAAATTCTGCTATGTTTTTTAATTTTTCTATTTTTTCAACATTATCATACATAACATCACCCAGTGCAGAGTAAACACGAGGATTTTGAGCAAGAGCGAGTGTTGCTAAAAGAGATAAAAATATTAGCTTTTTCATAAATCAACCTATTGTTTTTATTTTTTTAATTATAACAGATATAATCACATTATGATTAAAAAAATAGAAATAAAATCTAATTGACTTAGTAATTTATATAATAAGGATTTGTTTGTTTTGAAATGTAGTAGGTAATACTCCCTATGGGAGTATTACTTATTTTGGCTTAGCCATTTCTCTTTTTCTGAATCTCTTCAGATACATTTTTTGGAACTTCTTCATAATGATCAAATTCCATAGAGTAAGTAGCTCTACCTTGAGTTGCTGAACGAAGATCAGTTGAATAACCGAACATCTCAGAAAGTGGAACAAATGCATCAACAATTTTGTTTCCGCTTCTGTCACCCATGCTGTTAACTTGTCCACGACGACGGTTAAGGTCACCAATAACGTCACCCATGTTTTCTTCAGGAACTTCAACTTCAACTTTCATCATTGGCTCTAAGATTGATGGACGTGCTTTACGACAACCCTCTTTAAATCCCATTGATGCAGCAAGTTTAAATGCCATCTCATTTGAATCAACATCATGATATGAACCATCATATAGTGTAACTTCAACATCTTCCATCGGGTATCCAGCAAGTACACCAGCACTCATTGTTTCAGCACAACCTTTTTCAACAGCAGGGATAAATTCTTTAGGAATAGATCCACCTTTGATTACATTATTGAAAACAAAACCACTATCAGCGGCACCTGGTTTGATTCTAAGGTAAACATGACCAAATTGACCACGACCACCAGATTGTTTAGCATATTTATACTCTTGTTCTACTTCATCTTTAATAGACTCACGATAAGAAACTTGTGGAGCACCAACTTCAGCTTCAACAGAGAACTCTCTTTTCATTCTATCTACAAGAATCTCAAGGTGCAACTCACCCATTCCTGAAATAATAGTCTGCCCAGTCTCTTCATCTGTATGAACTCTAAAAGATGGATCTTCAGCAGCAAGTTTACCTAAAGCGATACCCATTTTTTCTTGGTCAGCTTTAGTTTTTGGCTCAACTGCAACAGAGATAACCGGAGTAGGGAAGTCCATTCTTTCAAGAACAACTTTTTCTTCACCTTGACATAAAGTATCACCTGTAGTCGTTGATTTAAGACCAACAACTGCACCAATTTCTCCAGCGTAAATCTCTTTAACTTCTTCACGTTTGATAGCATGCATTTTAACAATACGACCAATTCTCTCTTTCTTATCTTTAGTAGAGTTGTGTACGAATGAACCAGCTGATAATGAACCACGGTAAACACGAATAAAAGTTAATACCCCAACGAATGGGTCAGTCATGATTTTAAATGCTAGTGCTGCAAAATCACCCTCATCAGTTGATGGAACTTCTACTTCTACTTCTTCATCATCCATTAAAGTACCAGTAATAGGCGCTGATTCAACAGGAGATGGTAAGTATGCAACAACAGCATCAAGAAGAGTCTGAACACCTTTGTTTTTAAATGCAGTACCAGCAGTCATTGGCACAATGTGCATAGCAAGTGTAGCTGCTTTAATACCAGATACAATTTCTTCCTCAGTAAGAGCTTCACCTTCTAAGTATTTTTCTGCTAATTCTTCATTACCATCAACTTCAGAGATTGATTCAATCATCTTTTCACGGTACTCTTGAGCTATTTCAGCCATATCTGCAGGAATTTCTTCAACATGGTAGTTAGAACCCATTGCCGCATCTATATCCCATACGATAGCTTTCATCTTTACTAAGTCAACAACACCGGCAAACTTATCTTCAGCACCGATTGGTAGTTGAATAGGAACAGGATTACCTTTTAGTCTATCGCGGATTTGGTTTTCAACTTCATAAAAGTCTGCACCAGTTCTATCCATTTTGTTAACAAAAACAATAGATGGAACTTTATAACGGTTTCTTTGTCTCCAAACTGTTTCTGATTGAGGCTGAACACCACCAACAGCACAGAATACTGAAACAGCACCATCAAGTACACGCATAGAACGCTCAACTTCAATAGTGAAGTCAACGTGACCCGGAGTATCAATAATATTGATCTGTTTACCTTCCCACTCACAAGTAGTTGCTGCAGAAGTAATTGTAATACCACGCTCTTGCTCTTGCTCCATCCAGTCCATAGTAGCAGCACCATCATGAACTTCACCGATTTTATGTTCAACACCAGTATAAAATAAAATTCTCTCTGTAGTTGTAGTTTTACCTGCATCAATATGTGCAGCAATACCAATATTTCTTACATCATTTAGTTTATGAGATCTTGCCATAATCTATCCGATTACCATCTATAGTGAGCAAATGCTTTATTTGCTTCAGCCATACGATAAGTGTCTTCTTTTTTCTTGAATGCGTTACCTTTATCAGATGACGCATCCATTAATTCATTAGCTAATCTCTCAGCCATTGTTCTTTCATTTCTCTTACGAGCAGAGTCAATCAACCATCTGATTGAAAGTGACAGTTGACGAACAGGGCGTACTTCTACTGGAACTTGATAAGTAGCACCACCAACACGGCGACTTTTTACTTCTATAATTGGTTTAATATTCTCAATAGCTTCATTAAATGTATCTATACCAGTTTTATCACCTCTAGAGCTAATGATATCCATTGCACTATAAATGATTTTTTCTGCTATAGATTTTTTACCATCTAACATAATTTTATTTATAAATTTCGTCAGTATTTTGCTTCCATAAACTGGATCTGGCATAACTGGACGAACGGGAGCTTTTCTTCTTCTCATTTTAGAGTATCCTTATTCTTCAATTTTTTCAAATTTACTCAAAATAAACTACTTAAAGTTTATCCTGTAGCTATTGAATCTTATATTTAAAAAACAGTCTTCGACTATTTTTTAGGCTTTTTTGTACCATATTTTGATCTAGCAACCATACGGTTAGCAACACCAGCAGTATCCAACGCACCACGAACGATGTGATACTTAACACCAGGCAAATCTTTAATACGACCACCACGAACAAGAACGATTGAGTGTTCTTGAAGGTTATGACCCTCACCGCCAATATAAGAAATAACTTCAAAACCTGAAGTTAATCTAACTTTTGCAACTTTTCTTAAAGCCGAGTTAGGTTTTTTTGGTGTAGTTGTGTAAACACGAGTACATACACCACGACGCTGTGGACAAGATACTAAAGCAGGTGATTTTGATTTTTTAATCACTCGTTTACGCTCATTACGTATCAATTGGTTGATTGTAGGCATACAATTCCTTTACTTAATTTTTTCCAGTAGAATTTAATTCTTTTTTTTGAGAGAATTATAAACACGCGATTATACTAGAAATTTCATAAAAGTTAGCTTATTTTAAGTAAATTTTAATAATTATACTATTAATTGAGAAGTAATGTATAGAAGAGCTTGACATGTAGAGAGCCTACATGTCAATTATATATTTATAGCTATTTTAATCTTCATAATTTTGAAATACAATCTCTTGATCTTTATATATACCCGTTCCAACAGGAATAATACGACCAATAATTACATTTTCTTTAAGATCGTTAAGATCGTCTACTTTAGCAGATACTGCAGCTTCTGTTAATACTTTCGTAGTATCTTGAAACGATGCAGCTGAGATAATAGAATCTGCTGAAACAGCTGCACGAGTAATACCAACTAAAAATGGTTCTGCAATCGCAGGACGACCACCAAGACGAATAATTTTTTCATTTTCTAATGCGAATTTTGCTTTAGAGATTAAATCACCTTGAATAAACTTAGTATCTCCAGATTTAACAATTTTAATCTGTCTTAACATTTGCGTGAATATTACTTCAATATGTTTATCAGCAATATTTACCCCTTGTGAACGATAAACTTGTTGAACTTCACTTACTAAATAATTATAAAGTGCTTTTACACCCATAATACGAAGTAGCTCATGGGAAGAGATAATACCTGTAGTAAGCCTCTCGCCAGCGTGAACAAAATCACCAATATTTACAACTGAAACATGAGATTTATCTACAAAGTACTCTTTAATAATTTTATTTTCTGATGAAACTATTATTCTAACTTTTCCACGAAGTGGCTTACCAAAACTTACAACACCATCAATTTCTGATATAAGTGCTGTTGCTTTTGGACGACGACCCTCAAAAAGCTCAGATACACGAGGAAGACCTCCTGTAATATCACTTGACTTTTGAAGTGCTTTTGGTGTTTTTGCAATTATATCTGCAGTTTTAACAGTTGCTCCATCATCAACATAAATAGATGATTTTGCTTCAATTTGATATCTTAAGAGTTCACCATCATTTGTAGCAAGTACAATAGTTGGCTTATACTCAGTAGATAAATGATCATTTATCATTAGACGTGTTTTACCTGTTAACTCATCAAACTGTTCTGTTGCTGTTGTTCCTACAATAATATCTTCAAATTTAACAATACCACCGTTCTCAGATATTATTGGATTAGAATAAGGATCCCATTCAGCAATAACTACTGATTCATCACTTTTTGGCTTTGCAATTTTTGTGGAGGTATCAACTATTGCGTTATCATCAGTCATTATCACAGAGCCGCGTGCTATATAATGTCTTACTGCTTCACGGTTATTTGAATCAACTACTGTTGCAAATAGACCTTTTTGCTCAACTTCATATCCAGCTTTAAGACCATCAAATCTCTCTAAATAATCACCTTTAAGTAGGAAATACTTAACAGTGCCTTCTTCTTTAGCTATTATTTTTTGTGTTACAGGAGCACCATCATCAACTAATAATTCAGAAGCATAAGGGATACGAGATGGAACATTCCACCCATCTTTAATAGTCTCTACAACCGATTCATCTTCACAAACTTCACTGCCACTTTCATAAGGAAAATAATATTTACCCTCTATCTGACCACCAACACCAGCAAGTTCATTTGGTTTAGCAATCTCATTTTTACGAAGTGAATAACGAACTGTTTCTTTTTTAGAAACAATACTTACAACTACTTCATCATGAATAGTTTGTATTTCTATTTTACCTGCAAATGGAGCTTTTATTTTAGGTTCAACTAAAAGTACAGCAGCATTTCTTCTATTTGCTACAATGTTTTTACCCTCTTTGGAAGAGTATGTTTTAACATTATAATAACGAATAAAACCTTCTTTGGAAGCTATAACTTGTCTCTCTTGTGCGGTAGAACTTGCTGTTCCCCCAACATGGAATGTTCTAAGTGTAAGCTGAGTACCAGGCTCACCTATTGATTGAGCGGCAATAATACCAACAGCTTCACCGGTACGAACAATATGTCCAGTTGCAAGGTTAACACCATAACAAAGTGCACAAATACCATTTTCACTTTTACATGTAGTTGGTGTTCTAATATGTGCAGTTTTTATTCCAGCCTCAGCAATTACTTTAGCACTTACTTCATCAAGCAGAGTTCCCTCAGCAAAAAGAATTTCATTGCTTATTGGATCTATTACATCATCAGCTAAAACTCTACCATTAAGTCTGTCTTCTAAAGATTCAATTAAAGTATTTTGATCAGATATATCTGCAATCTCAATACCTTCATGTGTATGACAATCATGCTCAACAACTTTAACATTTTGTGCAACATCAACAAGTTTACGAGTAAGATAACCTGCATTTGCAGTTTTTAGTGCAGTATCGGCAAGACCTTTTCTAGCACCGTGTGTAGAGATAAAATACTCAATTACATTAAGTCCCTCTTTAAAGTTAGAGACAATTGGTGTCTCAATAATATCACCACTTGGTTTAGCCATCAACCCACGCATACCAGCTAACTGACGAATTTGTGCAGCAGAACCACGAGCACCAGAATCAGCCATCATATGGATAGAATTAAAACCAGCTTTGTCATTTTCTACAAGAGCCATCATTTGAGATGCAAGAGTATTATTTGTATCTGTCCAAACATCAATAGTTTTATTATATCTCTCTTGTTCCGTTAAAAGACCTGCTTCAAATTGTTTTTGAATTTCAAATATTCTATGTTTAGAGTCAGCTATTTTTGCCTTTTTTGTCTCAGGAATAATAATGTCATCAATAGAGATAGATACTCCAGCTTCTGTTGCATGTTTAAAACCTAAATCTTTAAGACGATCAAGAAAACCTGAGGTGATACCAATACCACCATGCTTTTGAACATAATCAACAATTTCATTAATGTATTTTTTCCTCATAACTCTATTCCAAAGATCAACTGGAACAAAATCAGGTAAAATAGCTTTTAATAAAAGACGCCCCGCTGTAGTAGAAATTATTCTACCATTAACACGAGTTCTAACTTTTGCATGTAAATCAAGTGCATCGTGCTCTAGTGCAATTCTTATCTCATCAACATTTGCAAAAAGTTTATTTGAACCCTTTACACCATTTTTCTCTAAAGTGATGTAATAAATACCAAGAACCATATCTTGTGAAGGAGTAGCAATTGCTTTACCTGATGCTGGAAGTAAAATATTCATAGAAGCAAGCATAAGCACTTTTGCTTCTGCAATAGCAGCAGAAGACAATGGTATATGAACAGCCATCTGATCACCATCAAAATCGGCATTAAATGCAGCACAAACTAATGGATGTAACTGAATAGCTTTCCCATCAATCAATTTAGGATGAAATGCTTGGATAGAAAGCTTATGAAGTGTTGGTGCACGGTTAAGCATTATAGGATAACCATCAACAATTTCTGCAAGACACTCCCATACTTCATTTGTTTTTTCTTCAATCATATTTTTAGCAGCTTTAACTGTTGTTGCATAACCTTTGTCTTCAAGCTTTGCAATCAAATGTGGCTTAAATAACTCTAAAGCCATTTTTTTAGGCAATCCACACTCATCCATTCTTAAAGATGGCCCAACAACAATTACAGAACGTCCAGAAAAATCAACACGCTTACCAAGTAAGTTTTGACGAAAACGTCCTTGCTTACCTTTAATAATCTCACTTAACGATTTAAGTGGTCGCTTGTTAGCACCTTTAACAGCATTAGCACGACGACCATTATCAAATAATGCATCAACTGATTCTTGAAGCATACGCTTTTCATTTCTAACAATAATCTCAGGAGCTTCTAGTTCAACTAGACGCTTAAGTCTTTGATTACGATTGATAACTCTTCTATATAAATCATTTACATCTGAGACTGCAAATTTACCACCATCAAGTGATACAAGTGGGCGTAAATCTGGTGGAAGAACAGGAAGTGCCGTTAACATCATCCAAGCAGGATTATTTCCGCTATTTAAAAATGACTCAATAACTTTTAATCTTTTTGCAATAGTTTTTCTTTTAGCTTCACTTTTTGTAAGTTCCATATCTTCTTTAAGTTGTGTAAATGCATCAACTAAATCTATGGAATCAAGTAAATCACGAACAACTTCACCGCCCATACGAGCTTTAAAGCCAAGTTCACCAAATCTTTGAATTAAAGTACGATACTGTTCTTCATTTAAAACATCATATTGAAGTACTGGTGTTTTTGCTTCAGCATCATAATATGCCTCACCACCACTCTCAACAATGTATGCTTCATAATAAAGTACACGCTCTAAATCTTTCATTTTAATACCAAGAAGAGTACCAATTCTTGAAGGAAGTGAAGAAACATACCAAATATGTGCAACAGGGGTAACAAGTTCAATATGCCCCATACGAATACGACGAACTTTAGTACTTGTTACTTCAACACCACATTTTTCACAAACAACACCTTTATAACGCATCTTTTTATATTTACCACAAAGACACTCATAATCTCTTACAGGCCCAAAAATTTTTGCACAAAACAAACCATCACGCTCAGGCTTAAGAGTACGATAATTAATTGTTTCAGGTTTTTTTACTTCACCATGACTCCAAGACATGACTTTCTCAGGAGATGCTAAGCGAAACTGTAACTTCTTTATATCTTTTGGTCTTTTATCTTCTGTAACTTCAATAGGTACTAATTTACGCATCGTCTTCCACCTCATCAAAAATCTCTACATCAAGTGCTAATGCTTGAAGCTCTTTAGTTAATACAAACAGTGTTTCAGGAATTCCAGAAGGTGGGACTAATTCACCTTTTGTAATTGCTTTATAAGCACGAACACGACCATCAACATCATCTGATTTGATAGTTAACATCTCTTTTAAAACTGCTGATGCTCCATAGGCCTCTAGTGCCCAAACTTCCATTTCTCCAAATCTTTGTCCACCAAACAGTGCTTTACCACCAACTGGTTGTTGAGTTACAAGTGAATATGGTCCAGTTGAACGTGCGTGAATCTTTTCATCAACTAAGTGATGAAGTTTAAGAATATACATATAACCAACGTTTACACGCTCTTTGATTTTTTCACCCGTTAAGCCATTATAAAGAACTGTTTTACCATCGGTATCCATTTTTGCAAGTTCAAATAATTTATCAAACTCTTCTGCATTTACACCTTCAAAAATAGGAGTAGCAAATCTAACACCACCTTTTGCCCAATCTCTTGCATAGTTTAAAAATTTCTCATCACTCATATCACCAATTACTTTTACCGCATTCATCATACCTGCAACATCAGCAATAGAAATCATTTTAGAACGAAGATTATCAATAAAACCTTTTTGTTTAGACTCAAATTGCTCTAAAATTTGGTTACCAAGCTCACGCCCAGCCATACCAAGATGCATCTCTAAAATTTGTCCAATATTCATACGAGATGGTACACCAAGTGGATTTAAACAAACATCGACACTTCTTCCATCTTCCATATATGGCATATCAACTTCAGGAACAATAATAGATACTATACCTTTATTTCCGTGACGACCAGCCATTTTATCACCAACTTTTAATTGGCGTTTTGTAGCTATATAAATTTTCACATACTTAACAACACCGTTTGGAAGAATGTCATCTTTTTCTAAAATAGTAAGTTTCTCTTCATGCTCATCGCGGAAAAGCCTTTTCTCTTTTTGAAAGTAGTTTTTAGTTGTATTGTACTCCGCTTGAATATTTTCAGAAAAAGATTTAATAATAACATTCATGGCAAAACGGTTAACTTCAACTAAATCATCCCCATTAATAATTTCACCAGCTTTATATGCTATCTCACCAATCTTAATATCTGAAATTAAAGCTTCTTTTGTAAGAAGTTTAGTAACTCTTAGCATCTCCTCTTTATCAATCATAAGAAGTCTATCATAATGCTCACGTTCTAAATAATCACGCTCTTCTTTTTCTAATTCTAATGCACGAGGGTCTTTGTCATAACCTTTTTTAGTAAAGATTTTAACATCAACTACAACACCTTCCATACTTGGAGGACAATAAAGTGATTTGTTTATAACATGGCCAGCTTTTTCGCCAAAAATTGCACGAAGTAGACGCTCTTCTGGGGTTGGTTTAACCTCACCTTTTGGTGAAACTTTACCAACTAAAATCATACCACCGTTAACATTAGTACCTATTTTAATAATACCAGATTCATCTAAATGAACTAATTCATCATCTCTAACATTTGGAATATCACGAGTTATCTCTTCAACACCATGTTTAAGCTCTCTAGCTTCAATCTCTTTTTCATAAATATGAACTGATGTAAAAGCATCTTTACGGATAAGTTTCTCAGAAATTACAATTGCATCTTCAAAGTTATACCCATTCCATGGCATAAACGCAACCATTGCATTAACACCTAATGCTAATTCACCTTGATCCATATTTGGACCATCTGCAATAATTTGTCCTTTTATAACATTATCACCAACATTTACAATTGGTTTTTGTGAAAAAGATGTGTTTTGATTTGTTCTTAGGTTTTTTTGTAATGGATAATAATCTATATATATATCTCCATCTTCATCACCCATAACATAAATATATTTACCATCAACTTTTTCAATTACACCTGAGCGCTCAGCTTTTACACATTCCCAAGCATCTCTTGCAACTAACTTTTCAACACCTGTTCCAACCATAGGTGAATCTGGTTTTAAAAGAGGTACAGCTTGACGTTGCATATTTGATCCCATTAATGCACGGTTTGCATCATCATGTTCTAAAAAAGGGATAAGTGAAGCAGCAACACCAACAACCATATGAGAAGATAAATCAGCATACTCACACTCAGAAGATAGACAATGTAAATATTCACCGTCTTGTCTTGTTGTGATTAAATTATCTATAAATTGTCCCTCTTTATCTAATTTATTTGATGCAGCTGCAATTTTTTTGCCCTCTTCTTGAGTTGCTGTTAAGTAAACTATTTCAGAAGTTATTTTACCATCTTTCATCACTTTATAAGGAGCTTCAATAAAACCATGCTCATTAACTTTTGCATAAGTAGCAAGCGTATTGATAAGACCAATATTTTGAC
Source organism: Sulfurimonas sp. (assembly GCA_021648285.1). Lineage (GTDB taxonomy): Bacteria > Campylobacterota > Campylobacteria > Campylobacterales > Sulfurimonadaceae > Sulfurimonas. The sequence continues at coordinate 26,857 of JAKITC010000022.1, forward strand.
CCTCTGGAGTCTCAATTGGACAGATTCTACCATAGTGAGTTGGATGAACATCACGAACTTCAAATCCTGCTCTTTCTTTAACAAGACCACCCTCACCAAGAGCCGATAAACGGCGTTTATGTGTAACTTCTGAGAGTGGATTTGTTTGATCCATAAATTGTGAAAGTTGTCCACCTGAAAAAAATTCCATAATTGTTGATGTGATCATTTTAGAATTAATTAAATCATGAGGCATAAGATCAGCCATTGGACCACTCATAGTTGAGAGTTTATCACGAATTGCTTTTTGCATTTTAATAAGACCATTATGTAGTTCATTTCCTAAAAGCTCGCCTATTGAACGGATACGACGATTTCCAAGATGATCTCTATCATCAATATGACCTCGTCCATTTTTAACTTTAATTACATATTTTACAGATTCTATAATATCTTCATGAGTTAAAACTGTTACATATTCAGGGATATTAAGTCCAAGTTTATGATTCATTTTCATACGACCAACTTTCGTTAAATCATATCTTTCTGGATCAAAAAATAATTGATTAACAAAAGCTTTCGCTGCTTCTTTAGTAACTGGCTCACCTGGACGCATAACTTTATAAATACGAATTGCAGATAGATCATTTTCATCTTCAATCTCTTCAGTTTGCTTCAATAATTTTAATGAATCTGAATCAGCATTAAAAGCATTAATAATCGAGCTATCAACACCATCAGCTAAATCATTTGCAATTTCAAACTCATTAATACCAATTTCTGCTATCTTTTTAAGTTTAGTCTCATCAATACGAGTCATTGTATCAAAAAGAATCTCACCTGTTTCAGGATCAATAATAGGCTCTGCTAAATAACGATCCAATAAAATCTCTAATGGATACTCAACTTTTTTTAAGCCATCATCAAGAAATTTTTGTATTTTTTTAGATGATAATCTTTTACCTGACGCAATAAGTACTTTGCCCTCAATATCAACTAAATCATAAGCTAGTCTTGTTGAGTAATCACTTGGTTTAAAATCCATTGAGTATTTATTATCAATAATCTCTATTTTTTGAATTGGATAAAATAATTTTAAAATATCTTGCTTAGAGTATCCTAAAGCACGAAACATAATAGTTACTGGAACTTTACGACGTTTATTAATTCTCATATAAAGAATATCTTTAGGGTCATATTCAAAGTATAACCATGAACCACGATCTGGAATAATTTGACCAGTATAAATCAGTTTATTTCCTGTTGTTGTTGATTCTTCTTCTTTAAAAATAACACCAGGTGATCTATGAAGTTGATTTACAACAACTCTTTCAACACCATTGATTATAAATGATGTTCTCTCAGTCATTAATGGAATATCACGAACAAATATATTTTGCTCTTTAATATCCTTTACGCCAAGTTTTTCTTTTGTATTTTCATCTCTCTCCCATAACACAAGACGAGTTTTCATTCTTAGACTTACAGCATAAGTAAGTCCACGCTCCATACATTCTCTAACAGTATATTTTGGTTTACCAATCTCGGAACCAATATATTCTACAGTAAGTCTGTTTTGAGCATCATGAATTGGAAAAACCGATTGAAATACAGTCTCCGCTCCACTTGCATCTCTGTTTTTTTCATCTAACATCAAAAAATTGTTATATGAATTTTGTTGTAATTGTAATAAATTTGGTACTTCTATCTGTTGAGGGGTTTTAGAGAAGTCTACACGAAGACGGTTTCCGGAGTATAAAGTATTTAACATAGGCTACCTCGATGAGTTATTAATTATCATTATTCAAGCGTCCTTGAATTGATTTATTTGTCTAATAAGAGCTTGATTTTATAGTGCTTATAAACGACATAAAGGCACTTTAACAAAGAGAGAAAAATCCCTTTGTTAAAGTGCCCGTAATTTTATTGGTTACATAGGAAAAATTAGTTTTTTCCTATGATAGACTTTTAAGTCTAATTATTTAATTTCTGCTACTGCACCAGCTTCTTCTAAAGCAGTTTTTGCTTCATTAGCAGCATCTTTATCTACTCCAGCTTTGATTGTAGACGGTAACCCTTCACAAGCTTCTTTTGCTTCTTTAAGTCCTAATCCAGTTAAAGCACGAACAGCTTTAATTACAGCAATTTTTTTAGCGCCAACATTAGTTAATACTACATCAAATTCAGTTTGCTCAGCAGCAGCTTCACCACCAGCAGCAGCTCCACCAGCTACAGCAACAGGTTGTGCAGATACACCAAATTTTTCTTCAAACTCTTTTACTAATTCAGAAAGTTCTAATACAGAAAGTCCTGAGATAAATTCTAA
>JAKITC010000004.1 GCA_021648285.1 Sulfurimonas sp.
AATGATGGCAGACTCAAGGTTTAGCAGAAGTAAAAAAGCAAAGCAAAAATTTTCTCATCTTCACATAGAAGAAAAGTCACTTTCTTCGAAAATAGAGCATATAAAACTTTTTATTCATACGGTTGAAGAGGCAAAAGATATTGCAAAAATTCAGCTTCTGTTTCCAAAAACACTTCAGGCTAAAAAACTAAGAATCAATGATTCTATTGAGACTTTTTGGATAGAGGGTTATAAAATCCAGCTTGGTAAAAATGAAAAAGGAAATATTGAGCTTCTCCAAAACGCAAGAGCAAGAGATATCTGGATTCACATGAAAGACAGACCATCTGCACATGTAATCATTACAACAGACAAGCAAAACCTCCCTATAAACATCATAGAAGGAGCTGCAAGACTTTGTGTAGATTTTACAATGTTTAATAAAGACAGGTTTTTGGTCGATTATACTCCCAGAAGAGAAGTTACTATTCAAAGTGGTGCGAATGTGCTGTACAATAAGTACAAAACTATAGAGATAGATACTAGATAGGAGGGCTACACATGGCTATTGGACCAGTTGGAAATGCTATTTATGTAAATCAGCAAACAGCCAGTGTTGCTTCTATACAAAATGCTCACAGCAATCGTGTGGAATTTCAAAATATGGTAGCTCAAGCTGCCGCTCAGGAGAAAGAAAAAGAGGTTCTTGAAGTTCGTCCGACAGAAGAGAATCATGCCATTGATCCTGATAGAGAACATGAAAAAAATGAAGCGGAGCAAGAGACTGAGAGAAACGAGAAGCGTAAAAAATCCGATGAAGAAACAGAGGAAGATAAAATTCCACTGCATAGATTAGATATTAAAGTCTGATTGGTTATAATGAGCTTAATATTTAATCAGGGATAATTATGAGTATATTTACAAGTTCTAAAGAGAGAGTTGTCACGGGGCTGACTCTTATTGCTACTGTATTGTTTATTGGCATAATCGATAATCTTTTCCTTATGTGGTTGGTTCTTGGTGCCATTTATATTTTAGCATTTAAAGAAGCACAAAAACTTTTCGATATAAAAGATGACTCTCTTGTATACTATGCAGGTGGGCTTTGGTTACTTGCAGGTATTTATCCATATGGTGATGATCTTTTTGTTTTAGCAGGTGTAGCATATGGGGCTGCTGTTGCGTATGACAGAGAAATCACTTGGAAAAACTTTCTTCCATTTATATACCCAACTGCCGGTATGCTTTTTATCTTTACAATGTACCAAGAGTATGGCGTGATGTCTCTTTTATGGCTTCTAGTAGTTGTAGCAATGACTGATGTTGGAGCTTACGCAGTTGGTAAAAGCATGGGTAAAACACCTTTTAGTGAGACGAGCCCGAACAAAACTATGGAGGGTGTTGTCGGTGGAATAGCTGTTGCAACAATCAGTGGTATGTTCGTAGGTCTTGGAATTGTTGATTTAGGAATATCGTTTATTATATCTTTTATGGTTTCAACTAGTTCTATCTTTGGTGATCTGTTTGAGAGTTCATTAAAAAGAAGTGCTGACGTAAAAGATAGTGGAAATTTGCTTCCCGGTCATGGTGGTGTTCTTGACAGAATAGATGGTTATCTATTTGGTGCAATCGTAATGCTTATTCTTTTAAGAGGTTTGGTGTAGTTGGTACTACTAGGCTGCACAGGCTCTATCGGTGTAAACACACTCCAAATTGCTAAAAAATTCTCCCTACATGTAGAAGTTTTAGTATGTGGAAAAAATATAGAACTTCTTAATAAACAAATTTTAGAGCACTCTCCTAAAGTTGTAGTTATCTCAGATAAGGAAGAGATCTATAAAGTAAATCATAACAATGTTTTTTATGGTCCAGAAAGTATTTTAAAAGTTATAGAAGATTCTAAAAGTGATTTGGTTGTAAATGCACTTGTCGGTTTTTTAGGTCTTCGTCCAACATTGACTTCTATCGCTTGCGGCAAAAAAGTAGCGCTTGCAAATAAAGAATCACTTGTAGCTTGTGGAGATTTTATAGATATAAGTAAAATCCAACCTATAGACTCTGAGCATTTTGGTCTTTGGTATTTGATGCAAGATAGACCTGTAGAGAAGATGATTATCACGGCAAGCGGTGGAGCATTTCGTGACTGGGATTTGGACAGACTTCAAAACGCTACTCTAGCAGATACCCAAAAACATCCAAACTGGTCTATGGGACAAAAAATAACCATAGACTCTGCGACCATGGTAAACAAGATGTTTGAACTACTGGAGGCCAGATGGCTTTTTGGCGAGGGCAAATATGATGCAATTATCGAGACAAAGTCACTTATTCACGCACTAATAGATTTCAGAGATGGATCTACTACTGCACATTTTGCACATGCAAGTATGCAACTGCCAATTGCTTTTGCCCTAAATCAAAAAATGCAAGAGAATATTTTAGGGCATGTAGATCTACTTAAAGTTGGTTCACTAGAGTTCCGTGAGATTACTACTGACAGATATCCGATTTGGCATATTAGAGAAGAGCTTCTAAAAAATCCAGCTCGCGGCGCGGTTGTAAATGCTGCAAATGAAGTGGCAATCGAAAAATTTATAAACAAAGAGATAGGCTTTATGGATATTAGTAAAACTATCATAAATGCTTTTGAGAAGTTTACAGAGTTGCCAAAAAGTGTTGATGATATTTTTATGATTGATGCAGAAGTTAGAAAATATTCGAGAGTAAAATGAACTATATAGGTTCAAAATCCAGATTATCTTCTTGGATAAAAGATGAAGTGATAAAAGTTGTTGGAGAAGATTTGTCTGACAAAGTGTTTTGTGACATGTTCGCAGGTACCGGTATAGTCGGTCGGTCATTTAAAAAAGATGTAAAAAGAGTTATTAGCAATGATTTGGAACACTACAGCTTTGTTTTAAACAAAAATTACATTCAAAATCATGAAGAGATAGAAGATAAAGATAAATATATTGATGAGCTCAATAACCTGCCTTTGATTGAAAATGGTTTTATATATCAAAATTACTGCATGGGAAGTGGAAGCCAGAGACAGTACTTTAGTGACAATAACGGTAAAAAGATAGATACAATCAGGAAAAAAATAGGTGAGTGGAAAGAGACTCAAAAAATAAGCAGTAACTTATACTACTTTTTACTAACCTCACTTCTTGAGAGTGCTGATAAAGTTGCAAATACAGCTTCCGTATATGAGGCATTTTTAAAAACAATCAAAAAACCTGCATTAAAAGAGTTGGAGTTGCTTCCCGCAAATTTTATTTTAAATAAAAACCATCATGAAGTTTTTAATGAAGATTCTAATGAGTTGATTAAAAGAATTAGTGGGGATATACTATATCTTGATCCACCATACAATCATAGACAGTACAGTTCTAAATATCATATTTTGAACACTATAACTCTTTGTGATGAATTTACTCCTCAAGGCAAAACTGGACTGAGAGAGTATAACCGTTCAAACTACTCTAAAAAACGAAAAGTTCATGATAGTTTTGAAGAGTTGATTACTAATGCTAAATTCAAGTATATTTTTCTAAGCTATAACAATGAGGGTTTAATGAGTGAAGAGGATGTTAAAGAGATAATGCAAAAGTATGGTGATTACTCTTTAGTAAAAAAAAAGTATAAACGATTTAAAGTACAGATGAACAAAAACAAAAAAAAAAAAACATTTGAATATCTGCATATTTTGGAAAAATTATAAATGAAAGAAAATATTGAACAAGCAACAAGCGGTGGTGATTTTTTTGTTTGGGGCATTATGTTTGGTCTACTTGTAGTAGTAGCCATAGGTTTAGCTCTTTGGGATATAAAGAGTCGAAAGGAATAAGAAAAAGTTTATGTATTATGGTAAAATTCAATTTACTAATTGTAAATTTACACAAAAATATGACATTTTGTCATGTTTCTACTATATTAACTATTATATGAACTAAGATAAATAAAAATAAATGGAGCTAAATACAAATGAATTCGTATCAAAATGATTTGATAGCTAAACTACAGTTTACTCCAAAAGAAAACAGTAAAGATATTTATCAAAAAAAGTATTCGAATCATGATGATTATATTCTAGAAATAGATTTAAATAAAAATAGTATCAAATTTGGTAATAGTATTTTTTTTAATGACTCAAAAAACTCCACTCAAAAAATCACAAAAGCAGAAGATTTAATTGTACTAGAGTGTGTCGATAGACTTTTAACCAAAGGTTACAATCCAAAAAATATTATACTAGAAAAAGTTTATCCAAGCGGACATGGAACAAGTGGAAGACTTGATATTTTAGTAACTCATGATGATAATTCTGCATACATGATGATTGAGTGCAAAACTTGGGGTAAAGAATTTGATACAGCGTTTAAAAAACTAAATAAAGACGGCGGACAACTTTTTACATATTTTCAACAAGATAAAGATGCTGAAGTTTTAGTCTTATATGCCTCACAATTAAATAGTGGTGAGATAGAGTATACAAATCAAATCGTAAAAATAGAAGAAGAATACAGAGCAACAAGTAATGTTAAAGATTTTTTTGATAGATGGAATAAACTACCAAAAAACAATGGTATTTTTGAGTCTTACACAAGCTCTTATGAATTTATAAGTAAAGCCCTAACAAAAGAAGATTTAAAGGCTTTAAAGCAAGAAGATAGCAGTCTTATATTTAATAGATTTTTAGAAATTCTAAGACATAATGTTGTATCCGATAAACCAAATGCTTTTAACAAAATATTTACTCTATTTTTATGTAAAATAATAGATGAAGATAGGCTTGATGATGAAGAGCTTCATTTTCAATGGCTTGATGGTGTTGATGATGATATATCTTTTCAAAAAAGATTATCTGACCTCTATAATCGTGGTATGAAAGAATTACTAGAAAAAAATGTTACTGATATTAGTGATAGTGAATTTGATAAACGCTTTGCACAAGTTGATGATAAATATAAAGATGAGTTTAAAGAAATACTTACAGAGATAAGACTAAAGAAAAATAATGAATTTGCTATAAAAGAGGTGTTTGATGATGACTCTTTTAAAGAGAATGCAATCGTTGTAAAAGAGATAGTAGAGTTACTTCAAACCTATCAAATTAGATATAACTATAGACAACAATTCTTAAGTGACTTTTTTGAACAATTATTGACGACGGGACTTAAACAAGAATCTGGACAATTTTTTACACCTGTGCCTATTGCAAGATTTATACTAAAAAGTATGCCGATTAACAGTATTATTGGGGAAAAAATTCAAAGTGGAGATAAGGATGATTTGTTACCTGCTATTATTGACTATAGTGCAGGTAGTGGACACTTTATAACTGAATCTATGGAAGAGGTTCAGAAATATATAGATACAATTGATGATAGTAGTCTTAAATCTACAACTAAAAAAACTATAGCTTATTGGAAAAATTCTAAATATGATTGGGCGGAAGATTATGTATACGCTATCGAGAAAGATTATAGACTTGTAAAGACTGCAAAAGTTAGTTGCTATCTGCATGGAGATGGCTTAGCTAAAGTAATTCACGGAGATGGATTAGCAGACTTTTCAACTGCAAAAGAGTATAAAGACAGACTTACTAAAGTTGACAAGACTTACCCACAAGACAATAAGCAGTTTGATATTATAGTTTCAAACCCTCCATACTCTGTATCTGCTTTTAAAGGTATGATGGATAGTGAAAAATCAAAAAAGAACTTTGAGCTTTTTGATAGGTTGACAGATCAAAGTAGTGAGATAGAAACTCTTTTTATTGAGCGGACAAAACAGCTTTTAAAAGATGGTGGAATTGCTGGTATTATTTTACCAAGCAGTATTTTAAGTAATAGTGGAATCTATACAAAAACAAGAGAAATAATATTTAAATACTTTGATATCGTAAGTATCACAGAGCTTGGTTCAAATACTTTTATGGCAACTGGAACAAACACCGTAGTCCTATTTTTGAGAAGAAAAAACAATGCCGACCATATAAATATAAAAGCATCGGTAGATAAACTTTTTGACAGTAAAAAAGATATAACAATAAATGGAATTGAAAATTCATTGAAAAAGTACATAAGTCATGTATGGGAAGATATAGATTTAGATGATTATTTAACACTGTTAAATAAAACTCCAAATGACAAAATAAAAGCTAATGAGTTATATCAGGAATACGATAAAAAGCTTGGTGATATTGAAAAGATAATAACTCTTGAAAATGAAAAACTTTTTTATTTTATAAGTGCATATCCTCAAAAAGTAACTTTAGTAAAAACTGGTGAGAAAAAAGAAGAAAAGAAATTTTTAGGTTATGAGTTTAGTGCCAGAAGAGGAAGTGAGGGTATCCATCCGATTCAAAGAGGTAAAACTATAGATGAGTGTACGTCTCTGTATGATGAAACTTCTTATACAAATAGCTTAAAAACAAATAGTTATATATATAGTGCTTTTAATGGTGAGTTTAAAGATATAGATGAAAGTTTGAAAAATAATATCTCTTATATTGATTTAGTAGATATGATGACTTTTGATAGAGTTGATTTTGAAAAAAATATCTCTTTAAGTGTTAAAAAAAAAGTAAAGATTGAGACTAAGTGGGAAGTGAAAAGTTTTTCAGATGTAATAAATATTGAATATGGAACAAGAATAATTAAAAAGAATACAGATGGCTCTTTATATCCAGTTTATGGTGGTGGTGGAGAGACATTTAAATCAGATGAGTTTAATCGTGAAGATAGAGTTGTAATATCAAGATTTGGTATGTCGCGGTATTGTGTGAGACAAGTAAAGAGCAAGTTTTTTTTAAATGACTCTGGTTTTACAATACAACCTAAAGATGGAAATGTTTTATTATTTAAATATTTAGATAGATATTTATTTTCTATAGAAGAATATATTTATTTATGTGGAAGAGGTGTTGCTCAAAAAAATATTGATATGGAACAGTTTAATAACATTAAAATTCCACTACCTCCAAAAGATATTCAAGAAAAAATTGTACAAGAAATTGAATCATTGGAGATGCAAGAAAAGAAAATTAATGCAAATATTAAAATTTTTAATAATAACATTTCAATCTTAATAAATAATTGTAGTTCAAATAAGAAAGTAAAATTAGAAAATATATCTTCTATGCTAAAAAGAGGAAAATCAGCAAAATATGGTGATAGTAGTATTCAGATTATAAAATCAGGACAGGCTAGAGGATATAAAAAGTTTGATTTTACAGATAAACATTTTGTAGATGAGAGGTTTATTTTAGATGAAAGACAACTTCAAAAAGGTGATGTTCTTATCAACTCCTCTGGTGTTGGGACTGCTGGGAGAGTAACTCTCTTTGATTTAGATGGTGACTTTGTTGTTGATAGTCATGTGAGTATTTTAAGAGCTAATCCTAGTATAGCGTTACCAGATTTTATTTTATATAGTCTTGCAAATATTGGTTTTAAAAACATTGAAGCTATGGCAACAGGACAAAGTGGACAGATAGAACTTTCTTTGATAATTATACAAAATATAAAAATTTCATTACCATCAATTGAAGAACAAAAAAAGATAGTAAGTAAAATAGAAGCTATAGAAAAAAAGATAAAAATAAAAGAGGAAGAGTTAGCTAAAATTCCTCAACAAAAAGAAGAGATACTGGACAAATATTTAAAATGATTCTAAGTATAGAAAGTTCATGTGATGACAGTGCAATTGCCATAACAGATATAAAAACAAAAAAACTTCTTTTTCATAAAAAAATATCTCAAGAATTAGAACACTCTGTTTATGGGGGTGTAGTCCCAGAACTTGCTGCAAGACTCCACGCAGAAGCCCTCCCTAAAATACTTGAAGAATGCAGAGCATACTTTAAAGACTTAAAAGCCGTAGCTGTTACATCAACTCCGGGACTCGCTGTAACCTTAGTTGAGGGTGTGACTATGGCAAAGGCTATATCTGTTGCACTTGGTATTCCAATGATTGGTGTAAATCATCTTATCGGGCATATCTACTCTTTGTTTATAGAAAAAGAAACTCAGTTCCCACTAACGGTTCTTTTAGTCTCTGGCGGACATACCCAAGTAATGGAAGTTAAAAGCCTAGAGCAAATCGAGACAGTTGCAAAAAGTATGGATGACAGTTTTGGTGAGAGTTTTGACAAGTGTGCAAAAATGATGGGACTTGGCTACCCTGGCGGTCCGCTTATTCAAGAGTTGGCGAAGGGTGGCGATAGAAAGAGGTACAACTTCACTATTCCTCTATCACAGTCACCACTTATAGCTTTTTCATACTCAGGACTTAAAAATGCAGTCAGGCTTGCGGTTGAAAAAGCGACTGAAGAAGATTATAAAGATATTGCGGCTTCGTTTGAACATATAGCATCAGCTCATTTAATTCAGAAGTTAAAAAAGTATTTTAAAGATGTCCACCCTAAAACATTTGCCATAGTTGGCGGAGCGAGTGCAAACTTATACTTGAGAGCTCAGATAGAAGAACTTCTAAAACCACATAATGCTAAACTTCTTTTAAGTGAACTCAAATACTGCTCAGACAATGCAGCTATGATTGGAAGAGTAGCTATAGAAATGTATGAAAAAAAAATGTTTAGTTCCTTAGATGAATTAGAGATATCTCCTAAAAGTAAGCTATGATCTTAAATAAAACTTAATCTAAAATATTTTATAATCTAAATAAGAGTAATTTCATCCGATTTAGATTATACTTCGCTCAACAAATAAATAATTAAAAAACAAGGAGCCAAAATGGCAACTACAAAATTCAAAGGTACAGACGTAGAGTTATTAGGAAATGAAGTAAATGTCGGAGACAAAGCACCAGCAATAACTGTTGTAAACTCTGACGGTTTAGGTGATGTTACAGTTGGTGGTGCTCAAGGGCAAAAACAACTTATCATCGTTGTTCCTTCTTTAGATACTGGTGTATGTGCTACTGAAACTCGTAATTTCAATGCTAAAGTTGCAAATTTAGAGGGTGTTCAAGCTACGATCGTTTCTCTTGACTTACCATTTGCATCCGGAAGATTTTGTGCAGCTGAAGGTATTGATAAGTTAACTGTTACTTCTGACTTCAGAAACAAAGATTTCGCAAACGCTTATGGTGTACTTCTTGGTGGTTCAGTTCTTGCTGGTGTTACTTGTAGAGCAATCTTCGTTGTTGATGCTGATGGTGTTGTAACTTACAAAGAAATCGTTCCAGAAATCACTGAAGAGCCTAACTACGACGCTGCAATCGCTGCAGTTAGTTAAGCGACTAAATCGCGATACATGCGAGGCACTAAATGCCGAGTCGTATAAGCGATAAGATATATTTGACATAACTAAAAGATAATTATTAAAGCTATCTCCTCCTAGGTAGCTTTATGGGGTATTTGCCGATGCCCCTTTTTAAATAAAATAAGGTGATGATCTCATTTTATTTCTCCTTCTTTAGGGCTTATGCCCTAAGTAGTTTTCAAACTTATATTTTTTACTTAAGATATACTACCCCAATAAGTCAAGACAACTTTTTTTAAAATCTAATTCTTTTTTAGACCTGTTACTTTATGCCCCAATTTCAACTAATTTATCATAATCCTTATTATTGATTTTTAAACTATCATAATAAGAACTCATTGGTTTTTTATAAGCTAAAGTTCTTTGAAATCTTATTGTTATTAGAAAAAGTATGTCTTTTTTATATTTTAGTCCTTATTTAAGCTATTCTTTATAGGATGGCTTTTTATTTCTATATTAAAATCTATATCAATCCAAGAAGTGCTACAAGTAAAACAGGTGGTGTTATAACAAGTCCAACTTTCATATATTCACCCCAAGTTATTTTCACACCTTTTTGAGCTAATACATGTAACCAAAGAAGTGTTGCGAGAGAACCAATAGGTGTCATTTTCGGTCCTAAGTTTGAGCCTAAAATATTAGCATATACTAATGCTTCATTTCCAACATAGCCAACTTGGTCAATAGCTATATCCATAATCATAATAGTTGGCATATTGTTCATAATAGAACTTATTATCGCAGATAAAAAACCTGTCCCGATAATAGCGATAGCATCTCCATATGTGTTTAGATGTATAATCCAAGAAGCAATCACATCAGTCAGTCCTGCATTTTTAAGACCATATACTACAACATAAAGCCCAACACTAAACCATACTACTTGCCAAGGGGCAGCTTTAATTGTCATTATTGGTTTTACTGCTTTGTAGTGGTTTGCAATAGCTAAAAATATAAGTGCTCCACCAAGAGCAAAAACAGAAACTGGTAAATTATAGAAATCTCCTACAAGGTAACCCGTCATCAATAAGGCTAAGAAGAACCAAGAAAATTTAAACATTGTCTGATTTTTGATAACAGTAGAAGCTTCTGGAAGGTTGGATACATCAATTGTAAAAGGAATGTCTTTACGAAAGTAAATCCAAAGAACAACAATAGAAGCCAAGATTGCTAACAAGTTTGGTAAAAACATATTTTTAGCGTACTCAACAAAACCTATATCAAAATATCCAGCTGTAACTATATTTGTAAGATTAGAGATTACAAGAGGACTTGAAGCACTATCTCCTATAAAACCTCCCGCTATTAAAAATGCGAAAATTGCTAAAGGTTTCATTTTAAGGTATTTCATTTTAGCAAGTAAAATAGGTGTTAAAATAAGTGCCGCTCCATCATTTGCAAAAAATGCGGCAACTACAGCTCCTAAAAGTAAAATGTAAACAAACATCTTGTGTCCATTCCCACCACTAAGTTTTGCCATCTTTATAGCTGCCCACTCAAAGAAACCTATTTCATCAAGAACCATGGAAAGAATAATGATTCCAATGAACGCAAGTGTAGCGTCCCAAACAATATCAATTACAGTAAATACATCTGTAAAACTAACAACACCAACTAATAAAGCTACTATAGCACCTATAATTGCGGTTGTACCAATTTGAAGACCACGAGGTTGCCAAATTACAAATATCAAAGTTATTAAAAACACCATCATCGCTAAGACCATATACTACTCCTATTTTTTGTCATAATTGTTCATAGTGAAACTATAGCAGGAATAAATCATTAAATCAACATATATTGATATTATAATTTAATTATGATACAATCTTTAAATCAGAAGGAGAATGATGTGGAAGTGTTTTTAAAAAGTGTCGCGGCACTCAATGATGAAACAAGAGTCTTAATACTACGATTTTTGGATGAGTATGGCGAATGTTGTGTTTGTGATATGCAAAACTCACTCAATATGATTCAATCTCGACTCTCACGTCATCTTAAGATTTTAAAAGAAGCAGGGTTTATTAGAGTAGAGAGAAAAGGAACCTGGGCATATTACTCTATAAGAAGTCCATTAGACAAATTTAGAAGCGAATCTATAAAAGAGATTACATATCTTGAGATAGAGCTTCCTGAGTTAAAAAAAATATCTGAAACCAGAGAATGTAAAATATGAAAAAGAAAGTATTATTTATTTGTATTCACAATAGTGCAAGAAGTCAGATTGCTGAAGCTCTTTTAAAAAAATATGCAAATGATTTGTTTGAAGTCCAAAGTGCTGGGTTTGAGCCTTCTAGTATAAATCCTATTGCAATTGAGTTATTACAAAAAGAAGAAAATATTAATATCTCAAATAATAGTTCTGATGCAATTTTTGAACTATTTAAACAAGGTAGACATTTTAATTTAGTTATTACGGTTTGTGATGAGGGTAATGCACAAAGATGTCCTATATTTCCAGGTCTTAATTATAGAATACATTGGAGTTTTGAAGACCCAAGCTCAATTGAGGGAACGGATGAGCAAAAATATGAAAAAGTTAAAGAGATTTACCTACTAATTAAAAAAGAGGTAATGAATTTTATATATCTTGCAAAAAATGAAAAATTGAAAGAAAACTTTCCATTCAATTGGAAAATAGAATAAATATGAAAAAAAATGTATTAGTATTATGTACTGGAAATAGCTGTCGTTCGATTATGGGAGAAGCACTTATTAATGCTAAACTCGGGAGTTGTGTAGAAGCTCAAAGTTCAGGGGTCAAAGCAAGTGGAGCTGTAAATCCACACGCAGAGACTTTATTAAAAAAAAAGGGGTATTGGAGAAATGAATATCACTCTAAGGTTATTGAAACTGTTTTAGATACGGCATTTGATTTAATCATCACAGTATGTGACCATGCAAAAGAGACTTGTCCAATGTTCCCAAAAGCTGTAAAAACAATTCATGTAAGCTTTGATGACCCAAGTGATAAAGCAGAAGAAGAGTATGAAATAACTCTTAATTTAATTGAAAAAGAGTTATTACCCATTGTAAAAGAGGAGCTTTGTTAAATGTGGTATGAACTTTCCAAAGAGTTTATTTATAATGTTATAGGACTACAAGGAAAGTTGGCAGATGCCTCACACTTTTTTATCTATGACACTATAAAGATTTGGTTTTTATTAATCACTATCATATTTGCCATTTCATTTTTAAGGACTTGGGTAAATACAGAATATGTTCGTGCCCACCTACAAGGTAAGTCATCATTTTATGGACATATTGGAGCTTCTCTTTTTGGAATAATTACACCTTTTTGTTCATGCTCTGCAATACCTTTGTTCTTAGGATTTATTCAAGCACGAATTCCTATTGGAGTGACATTTAGTTATCTTATTTCTGCACCAATGAATAACGAAATTGCAATTGCTATGCTATTTGGTATCTTTGGTTGGAAAGTGACATCAATTTATATAGCTTTTGGTCTTACAGTTGCCATCTTTGGTGGCTGGTTGATAGGAAAGCTCAATATGGAAAAAGAAATTTTAATGGATGTCAAAGCGATTGAAGGAGAGCTTGAAGCTACCTTGGTGAAGTTGTCATTTCAAGAGAGAGCTAAAGAAGCTTGGAACTACACATTAGATATTTTCAAAAAAATATATATCTATGTAATGATTGGAGTTGGAGTTGGAGCATGGATACATGGATATATCCCAACTGATTTTATAGCTTCTTATACTGGAGCAGGTAATCCATTTGCAGTTATTATAGCTGTTTTGATGGGAATACCTATGTATTCTAATGCGGCGGGTGTTATGCCACTTGTAGAAGTTTTAACAAGTAAAGGTATGTTACTTGGAACTGCTCTGAGTTTTATGATGGCAGTTACAGCACTGAGTCTACCAGAAGCACTGATCCTTAAAAAGATTATTTCACTTAAACTTATTGGTATATTTTTTGCCATAGTGGGAAGTGGAATTATTGCTATTGGGTATCTATTTAACATTATTTTATAAAGGATGAAAATTGAAAATTGAAGTTTTAGGAACAGGCTGTTCAAAGTGTATTCAATTAGAAGCAGTTGTAAAGCAAGCCGTTGCAAAAAGTGGCAAGTTCGCTCAAATCCAAAAAGTTGATGATATTATGAAAATCATGGAATATCAAGTGGTTAGTACACCTGGTCTTGTAATTGACGGTAAAGTTGTAAGTACTGGAAAAGTTCTAAGTGTAGATGAAGTTCTTGCACTTATAAATGGGTAATCTTGCAAGAAACTGTTTCACTTTTAGCATTTTTTGGTGCAGCTTCTGTAAGTTGTTTTATGAGAGAGCCTAATGCTCCATCTTTTCCACCGATACTTTTACCAGCTTTTATATCTTTAGCAAATTGCTCTGCATCTATTTCTATCTTCCTGTGTCATTCCTTGAGTAAATATAATTTTACCCGATTGACACAGATTTATGAACGGTCCCGATTTTTTCTGAAGTTATTAAAATCTTATAATAACTTCAGTCCCCTCTTTCTCTTTGGAGTTTATCTCTATTTTAAATTCATACTCTTTGACAATGCCGTCTACTACATTTAGTCCAACTCCAAAACCGCCTGCGTAAGTGTTTGCTCTAGTAAATCTTTTAAAAATAATGCTAAGTTTATCTTTGGCTATGCCTATGCCCTCATCTTTGATGCAAAAAAAGTTTTGTGTTGTTTGTATATTTATCTTAGAGTTTGGCAGAGAATATTTTATAGCATTGCTAAGTAGGTTATTTACAAGCATTTTTGCTTTTGTTGGTGCAATATTTAATATACATGTAGCTCGTTCAAATTCTACATTTATGTTTTTTCTCTCTAGCAGCTCATTAAAGTACTCAATACTCTCTTTTACGGTTTTGCTAAAGTTCAACTCCTCTGTAGCTTCACATTTGGCATCAAAGCTCAAAAAACTCAAAGATGAGTAAATATCATATAGTTGTTTCGTACTGATAGAGATGTTTTGAATTATTTTTTCATCATACACTTTTTTGTTTCTGGCTCTTGAAGTACTCATCATAAGAGCTGTAATTGGAGTATTTAGCTCATGAGTTGTGTCTTTTACAAAGTCTTCTATCTCTTGCATTTTATCTTTAATAGGACGTAAAAATATATATGATAATATGACAGCGATTATCATAATAACAATACCAACAAAAATTGAAGTTACAATAACACCATTTTTTAGTTTCATAACATTTTGTGTACACTCACTACTCTGTACAACTACATTATCAACACCAAGGTGTCCAATAGTCGCTTGTGAAACAAGAGTGAATGTTTTTTCATTCATATAGTAATCTTTTGAGAAGTTTACTTCTTCCATAATAGAACCATATTTTATATTGTGTTGTTTGTCATATAGTGCAACTGTGCTATTAGGAAACTTAGCTAGTACAAACTTAGTGCTCATCATATGTGCTCTTATGACATCAGCACTTACTTTATCTGCAATATGATTCATCTTATAGTAATTGTTTTGCATCTCTATTGCTTTTTGTGATGAGTAAAACCAGTAACTGGCAAAAAACAGGAATATAAACGAAGAAAGTAGATATAGAGTTAAAAAAGAGTAAAATGATTTTTTGGTTATATTATTCATACCTGTAACCGATCCCTCTTATGGTTTGAATCTTGTCCTTGCCGATTATATCTCTAAGTGTTCTTATGTGAGAGCGAACAGTGGCATCACTAGGCATATTGTCAAAATCCCAAATGTTTTGTGTTAGTTCCTCGTTAGTTATAACTCTTTTATTGTTATTAATAAAATAAGTCAGTATATCACTATCTTTTTGGCTTAAAACATACTCTTTTGATTTTTTTGTTATTGTTTTTGTTTGTATTGAAAATAAAATATCTTTGGTTATGGATATTTTATTTTCATTATCGATGTTAAAAAGTTTTTTAGTATTTTGAATACGAACATCCAACTCTTCAAGTTCAAATGGCTTTTTTATATAGTCATGAGCACCAAGCTCAAATGCTTTTTTGAGGTATGATGTATCAGTGTAAGCAGTAATTATAATAGTTGGTGTAGTGTTATTAAATTCTCGGAGTTCTTCTAGGAGCTCAAGACCATTTTTCCCAGTCACATTAATATCAAAGATAAAGAGATCATACCTGTCAGAGTCTAATTTTTTATATACTTCTTCAGAGTTAAAGGCATAATCAACACTCCAAGATTCTCGTAGGTAATCCAGTAAAATATCTGATAGAACAGCATCATCTTCCATCAAAAGTATTTTCATGACTAATCCATCCATCTTCGAGGGTCATAACCATCACTTGGACGCACTACCGCTTCGTTGTTAATAGATTTGATCATAGTAATAACCTCAGCACCATCAACCGGACTTCTGCCACTTGAATTCTCAACTTGAGAGAATGCAAATTTTTCAAAATAGTTAATAGTTTTTTTATTGTTTAAAACACTTATGCTTATCTGCTCATAAAGTGCTCCAGCCTCTAAGAAGAGTTGTTCAAGCATCGCAGAGCCGATTCCCTGCCCTCTAAGCTCAGGCTTAACTGCTATGTTTAGAATGGGAGTCTTCTCATCTACAAAAGCATTAGCATTATCACTTTGTTTTAACTCTCTTAGCCAGACAGCACCTGCTATTTTATTTCCGACCAAGGCATACAAGCCAAGGTCTTTAGTTGTAAGTCCATAAAACTTAGAGTATATATCAAGCTGGGTAAAATCATCAATAGTCTTACCTACTTCATCAAGCCTTGCACTGAAGTAAAGCATGTCTTTTATGATGTTTTGTTCTGATGATCTGAGAAAGTAGAGTGCTAGTGTCATATCTACTCACTCAATGTAGTAATATCTACACCGCGCTCTTTAAGTTTGTTGCCTATTTCCATTATCTTATCTTTATATTTTTCAGTCTGCATAAATCCCTCATATGCATCTATCTGTTTCTCAGCTGCTTGAACCGCGATATTTTCTATTTTATTTAGAGTTTCTTGTAGTTGTTCTTCTAAATCTTCTACTGTTTCGTCCAAAAATTATCCTTTATAGGTTTGAATCAAATAGGTTTATGAAATTATACTTAAACATTTACACAAATACTACACACTAATAATGTATAATTCTGATATTAAAATCAAAAGGAATAATAAATGAAAGCAATTAAGTTCTCAACACTGCTACTGAGTGTAGCTCTTTTACTAGGCGTAGGAATTACAACTGTAAGTGCAGATGCAAAAACAGTAAAAAGTGAAAAGCTTACTTTAAACATGGACGGCAAAGTTTATGACAGTCAAAAAAATTGTAAATGTGAAAAGTGTGAATGTGGTATGAAAAAAGGTCCAAAAGCAGCTATGAAATGTGGTGATGGAAAATGTGGTGATGCTAAAAAAACCTCGCCTAAAAAAATGATGAAATGTGGTGCTGGAAAGTGCGGTAGTAACTAACTGTCTTTATCGTTGAAGCTTTTTAGGAGCTTTGACTTTTTACTTCCCGCTTTTAATATCAAAACTACACAAACATTGCACACAACAGAGATATAATTTTATACATATGAGGAGTCTATTATGAAACTCAAAGAATTTTATATGGATTTTACACATGTTACAGATTTTTTTAAGCCACTCTCATTACTGTTTGCAAGACTAATAGTAGCCTATGGTTTTTATACACCGGCTATGAATAAATGGAGTGATATAGAAGGTATAGCTGAGTGGTTTGGAAGCATAGGTATACCATTTCCTTTGCTAAACGCATATATGGCTGCAAGCACAGAAATATTGGGAGTGGTTTTACTTACTTTTGGTCTTTTTACAAGAGCCATATCTCTGCCACTAATAGTTGTTATGATTGTGGCAATCGTAACCGTACATCTTCCAAATGGATTTTCTGCCGGAGACAATGGATTTGAGATCCCACTTTACTACATGTTGTTCTTATTTATCTTTGTTTCTAACGGAGCAGGTAAATTTAGTTTAGACAGATTGCTGTTTGGCGATAAGAACTAATATAAAAAAAGGAGAAATTATGTGTATTCCACATGGAGCGACAATGCCTACAAGCAATGGTTATGCGAAAGAAAAAAAACCAAAAAAACATATTGAAAAAGTTTCACAAGATCAATTTGAAAAAGGTGATCCAGATTTTGTAGATGAGAGAAAAACTGAAGATGAATCTAAAAATAAAAAACAGTCTTTTTTTGAATCTTTGTTTAGCTAATGTATAATTATTTATGATTTTAAACTCTCGCAGAACTTTTTTAAAAAATAGTTTTTTAACTTCGGTTGTATTGCTTACATGTGGAGAAAAACTTTTTGCTGCAGTTACTCCTTTGCAAACTATCGCCATGGTGCATAAAGACCTGTTTCCAGATAGTGATATGATCCCAAATGCAGACAACATAAATGCATCGTACTATCTTAACTCTATCCTCAATCACTCTCGTGTTACTGATGAAAATAAAACTTTTATACGAAATGGCGTGAAGTGGCTTAATGAAGAGTCTGTTACAAAATATAAAAAAATATATACAAAACTTTCCTCATCTCAAAGACAAAAAATACTACAAGAAATCGCTCAAACAAATTGGGGAGATAGCTGGATAAATACAATTATGTCATATCTGCTTGAAGCAATGTTGGGTGACCCTGTTTATGGTGGGAATAGAGATGAGACTGGTTGGAAATGGCTTAATCATAAGTCCGGAATGCCAAGACCTGAAGAGGCACTTGTATGAAGTATGATATTTGCATAGTAGGAAGCGGAGCAGGTGGAGCGCCAATAGCTTATGAACTCTCAAATGCCGGGTATAAAGTTGTGGTTTTAGAAAAAGGTCCAAACTATAGGGAAGAAGATTTTAGCAAAGATGAAGTTGCAGTTAGTCGAAGAGACCTCTATACACCATTGTTAAAAGATGAACGACATGTAATAAACGACCGTGAAGAAGATGGAAGTGTAACAAGATATGATGGCAAAGAGTACAGTTGGAGTTTTTGGAATGGCTCAATGGTCGGCGGCTCATCGAATCTGATGAGTGGATATTTTCATCGTATGAAACCTGATGACTTTCGTCTTAAGAGTAAATATGGAAAAATTGATGGAGCAAATATTGTTGATTGGCCGATAAACTATGATGATTTAGAATCTTATTATACAAAGGTTGAAGAGGTCATCGGAGTCTCGGGCAATACAGTTAAGCATAAGTTTTCAGAGCCTCGAACAACAAAAAATTTCCCATATCAAATGTTAGAAGTCAGCGGTGTTACAAAATGGTTTGACAGCACATGTGAAAGTTTAGGATATGAAAGCATACCGACTCCTCGCGCAATTTTACCCCATAGTGCTCTTGATAGAAAAGGCTGTTCATACTCAAATTTTTGTGGAAGTTATGGCTGTTCAACCGGGGCAAAAGGGAGTGCTAGAGCTGCTCTGCTTCAAATGTGTGATGCCAAGATAATCAGTGATGCTTTTGTTTTTAAGCTTGATAGCACTAAAAGTAAAATCACAAAAGCACACTACTACGATAAAGAGTTAAAACATAAAACTATCGAAGCAAAAATCTTTGTAGTTGCGGCTCAAGCCATTGAGAGCTCAAGACTTCTTTTAAACTCTAAAAACGAATATTTTGTAAATGGTTTGGCAAACAACAGCGGGCAAGTTGGAAAAAATCTTATCTTCTCTGCGGGTGGAATCGGACAAGGGCGTATAAGGTTTGAGAAACTTACAAAAGAGCAACAGCGTGAGTTGATGCAGCCAGGACTATTTTTTAACCGTTCTTTGCAAGCTTGGTATGAGTTTAAAGCCAAAGATAAAAAGTATAAAGGCGGAACAATAGACTTTTTGTTTGAGCACGCAAATATTATAAGCCGTGCTACTAGAGAGATGTATGATGAGAATGGAGAGCTTATGTGGGGGAAAAAACTTCAGAAAAAGATGCATAAAAATCTTACAACTTCAAGAGTTCTGACATTTGAAGTGTTTAATGACTGGTTGCCAACTGATTACTGTAATGTAACCATAGATGATAAGGCTAAAGACAAGTTTGGTGTAAATGTCGGAGCTATAAATCTATATTCACATCCGCATGATATAGAAGTTGGCAATCACTTGGCTAAAAAAGCAAAACGTGTTTTAGAGGAGATGGGAGCGGAAGAAATCTCAGTAAGTATCTCATCCGCACCACCTCCAAACTTGGTCGCAGGAGGGTGCAGGTTTGGTAATAATCCTAAAACTTCAGTTCTTGATTTAAACTGCAAAGCACATGAGCTAAGTAATTTGTATGTAACAGATGGCAGTTTTATGCCGACAGGTGGAAGTGTCCCATATACTTGGACGATCTATGCAAACTCATTTAGAGTCGCTGATGTGATTATGGATGAGTTGAAAGTTTAGTTACTCCTCTATCTGTTTGTTATATTTGTGCTGTTTGATTTAATGCTACATTCATGTCATTAATATGATAAATTGAATTAGATGGCAAAGACTCATCGGAGTAAATTTTATTTAAATTTTCATAAATTTTCTTTGCTAAATAGTATCCTAAATTAGGCGGTACCGCATTGCCTACCATTTTATATCTGGCAGTTAAGTTTTTATAATAAAATTTATGAGTATCTGGGAAAGTTTGAATTCTAGCACATTCCCTAATACTAAGTCGTCTATATAAGTGCTCTTTTGAGGGAACAAATATTCTTTTATTTTGTTCTACAAATTGCATTTTAGGTGCATGAGGATGAAGTGGCGCATGTCTGCCACCTGCTTGAATTGTAAATGATGGTTCATCCCAACTTCTTACTCTATTTCTTGACATGTACATTGATGAAAAGCCACCAATCATATATTCATGGTTATCAATTATGCAATTATCACCATTTGTATAATTTTTTTCTTTTGCAGATATTGCACTATCTTTTAAATCAAATATTACATCTTTTAAAAATCTTTTATTTGAAAATTCTTTAGGAAATTCAAATGTAATATTTAAATCTTTTCTAAAGCCAATAAAGAAGATTCGCTTTCTGTCTTGTGGTACATTGTAGTCATGAGCGTTCAAAAGTTTAAAGGATAGGTTGTAGCCACTATCAATAAAATGGTTTTTTATATTTTCAAGAGCTTCTTCGTGCCTTGGTGCCAACATTCCTGATACATTTTCTGCTAAAAAGAATAGTGGTTTTTTATCTCTTAAAACACGAACAAATTCAAAAAATAGCTGTCCTCTGTGATCATCTATTCCTCTTGATTTTCCAGCTTCACTCCAGCTTTGACATGGTGGACCACCAATTAATCCTAGTGTTTGAGGAATTTCATTTGAAGGAATGTTTACTATGCTTCTTCTGTCTAAAGTTGTCTTTTGAAAGTTTTTTTCAAATGTTTCCCAAATTTCTTTGTCATATTCATTCGCCCAGATAGTTTTAAAACCTGCTTTCTCAAATCCTAAATCTAAACCACCAGCCCCTGCAAATAAAGATATGATATTCATGAGATTAAACCTTGAAAACTAATAGTTTTGCGTCAAGCAAATCAATAGGGTTGTTTGGATTTTTTATTCTAACATCTGAAACAGTAATATTATCATTATCTATATTTTCAACTACTTCTTTATCTGTTTGTGGAAGGGAATCATATTTATCTTTTTTTATTAAACAAATCAATTGAAAATCTTTTGCATCGTCATAAGTATAAATATAGTTAAAAGTTTTATTTGGATTGTCAATATGCCACATTCCTCTAATTCTTAAATCAGTAATACCTAATGGATCAACTTTTTTAACTTTTCCTAATTCTTTTGTTTGGGTAAGTTATACCATTTAAAATAGTATCTTTAATTCTTTCGTAAGTTTCTTTATCTGCACAAAAACAATCTCCATATACTAACCATAAAGATTTTAAATCAGATTGACTGACATATCCCACAGCATAAAGCATATCTTTTATACTCCATTCTTCACAACTTCTACAAGCAGATGTTATCATTGGACTATCAGCATAAAGTTTTGCTTTTGGATATGAACTATTTAATGCAATTGCACTATTTTTAGATTCTAATTTTTTAACTTCTATTGCATCACTATCTTTTAACATTAAATCGGGAGGATTATTTTTATTACCTTGGTAAGAGTATATTTTTGATAATTTTTCTAATCTTTTTTGTTCGTTGCTTTCGTTTATTGTATTGGTAAAAATATCTTTTATATATGTTTCTAATCCTTCACCCATATTGTTAACTCTATTATTTCCATTAGTTACATTGCTAATATTAACCTGATAGTTGTTTACAATATTTATAAATGCTTTGATTAGATTTGACATAAAAACCCTTGATGTATAAGATATTGAAAAATTATATAATATTTTTTATATAGTCTTAAAAAGTATGACAAATTGAAATATTTAATATGTCCGCATTATACTATAATGTAGATTTTAAGTTAGTAATAGTTCTTAGTTACTCTTCTATCTGCTTATTTATATGTTCAGGCAATTTTTTGCTAGTCGCAGCTCCTAGTTTTTCAAGCTTTTTAAACTGGCTGGTTATGCTTCCGGCTCCTGAGTGCATTTTACCAAAGGCATCATCATAGGTTTTTTGTACAGTCCCTATTTGTTTGCCTAACTTCTCAACACTCTCTATAAAACCTACAAATTTATCATATAAAAGACCGGCTCTTTGTGCTATCTCTTGTGCATTTCTCTGTTGGTGCTCATACTTCCATGTGTTTTCAACAGCACGAAGAGATACCATAAGAGTTGTAGGTCCGACTAAGATTACATTCTTTTTAAAAGCATGGTCAAAAAGTGTAGAGTCATACTCTAGAGCCATAAGCAGAGCACTCTCTATTGGAACAAACATAAAGATAAAGTCCAGTGTCTCAACACCTTTTAGGTTTGTGTAATCTTTTTCGCTCAACTCTTTGATGTGTTTTTTCATAGATGCCAAGTGCTGAGAGGCAAAAACCTCTTTTTGTTCTTCGTCTACCGCCGATGAATACTGCTCATACGCTGTCAGAGAAGTTTTTGCATCAATGATAATATCTCTGGTATCTGGAAGGTGAACTACAACATCAGGACGGTAACGACTGCCATCACTCTTATGTTCCATGCTGACTTCTCTTTCATACTCTTCACCTTCGCGAAGACCAGAGTTTTCAAGTACTCTTTCTAAAATCATCTCTCCCCAAACACCCTGCTTCTTGCTTTCGCCTTTTAGTGCGCTTGTAAGATTTTTGGCATCTTTGCTCATCTGATGATTTATCTCTTTGATGCTTTTTATCTCTGCTTGAAGCATAGAACGGTCTTTAGCCTCTTTTATATAAACATCATCTATCTGCTTTTTAAACTCACTAAACTGCTCTTTTATAGGAGTTATCATCTTGCTGAGGTTTTCTTGGTTTTGAGTGGAAAATTTCTCTGAATTGGATTCTAGTATTTTATTGGCTAGTTCTTTAAATTCCAGTGTCATCTGTTCTTTATTTTTTTGAAGTAGTTCTATTTTTTCTTGATTTTTTTCATTTATACCATTGATTCTTTCTTGTAAAACGGCATTTTGGCTTGCTAGGTCAGTCGATTTTTCAAGTTCTTGATTTAGGGAGTCTCTTAGAGTTTTAACACTTATAATCCATACAGCCAATGCTCCGAAAATTATTCCTATGACTACATAAACCGCTTCAAACATCAAATATCCTCTTTTAAAACCTTATTATACATCATTTGAATCTTAAAAGTTTTTTGATTTTTAGCAGTCCTAATCTCATACCGCTGTAGCTCATAATCTTGGCCAATTTTTTCCACTCATTTTTGTCATAACAAGGGTTTGGGCATGTTCTGCAACTTGGTTTTTCAGTATGAGGACAAGTTTGTAATTTAGCGTATGAGTAAAAGAGGGTGCATCTGCAATCCGGACAGAGTTCAAACTCTATCACTTGTTTTAAATCTTTATTGTTGTAGCAGAGGTTTACACTCGCTTTAATCTGTAAATTTTTATTATGTTTGTTGTCACAGTAACATTTTATAAATTTTAAAACAGTTTTGCTATCGTGTATAAATTTTTCTTCTGTCATTTTTATCATCAATTCTTTTTATGTAGGTAAGTTTATCCAAAATAAATATTATATTTCTTGATATATAAAGGTGATTTATTTACTTCAATATGCGTTTAGTTTACTACATAAACACTGCACGACATGTCAATATAATACTATGAATTATAATGAAAAAGATGCTCTTTGAGCTAAAAGAAATATGACAAATGTTACAAATATATACACAATCACTACACACTATTACTATATAATTCATGTATACAAGGAGTGAAGAATGATTCAAAATAACTCTAAGATTACAAGACGGCAATTTGTTAAAGGCATCGCTGTATCATCCATAGTAGCTTCAAATCTCATAAATCTATCAGCTCAAGAAACAAATTTACTTTTTGATAAAAATACAGTATTAACAGGGGATGAGTTTTTCTTAAATATTGCGTCTACTCCGGTGAACATTACAGGAACGGCAGCTATGGCAACTACTGTTAACGGTCTTATATCCGGACCTACGCTCAAATTTAAAGAAGGTCAAGACGTAACTATACATGTAACTAATCATCTTAATGAAGATACTTCTATTCATTGGCATGGAATAATTTTACCAGAAAAGATGGATGGTGTTCCAGGGATTAGTTATGATGGTATTGCTCCTGGAGAAACTTTTACATATAAATTTAGAGTTGTTCAAAGTGGAACTTATTGGTATCACTCTCACTCAGGTTTTCAAGAACAAACCGGTATCTATGGGGCTATAGTTATTGAACCAAAAGAAGAAATACTTGAATATGATAGAGAATATGTTATTACATTATCCGATTGGTCAGATGAGAAACCATCAGATATTTATAGAAAACTAAAGCTATCAGCTGACTATTATAATTTTAAACAAAGAACTATTGGTGATTTTTTTGAAGAAGTCAAAGAAAAAGGTTTTTTCTCTGCATTTAATGAAAGAAAAATGTGGAATGAAATGGCAATGACGGACCGCGATTTATCAGATGTGACAGGTTATACATACACTTTTCTTATGAATGGTCAGAATCCAGCTACAAATTTTAAAGCTATCTTTAAAAATGGAGAAAAAATAAGACTTCGTGTTATAAATTCTGCTGCAATGACATTTTTTGATGTAAGAATACCAGGATTAAAAATGAAAGTGGTAGCTACAGATGGAAACTATATTCAGCCGGTAGAAGTTGATGAATTTAGAATAGGTGTTGCTGAAAGTTATGATGTTATTGTTGAGCCACAAGAGAATACCGCATATGCAATTTTCGCTCAAAGTATAGATAGAAGTGGATATGCACTTGGTGCTTTGACTTATGATGCAGATGTTGTGGCAGATACACCACCAATGGATCCACAACCAATACTCTCTCTCACTGATATGGATATGAATATGAGTAATATGGAGGGAATGGATCATTCAAGACACGATATATCGACAATGGAGAAACCAGCAATTCCTATTACTAAATTGAAAGAAGACAGAGGTGTGCAAACAACAATGAAAGCAATGGACCCTCAGTATAGACTCAATGATCCTGGAGTTGGATTAAGAAACAATGGTAGAAAAGTTCTTACTTATGCAGACTTAAAATCACTTCGTTCAACAATGCATGATAGATACCCAGATAGAGAAATTATTCTACATTTAACTGGAAATATGGAAAGGTATATGTGGTCCATTAACGGTATAGCGTATAAAGATGCTAAACCATTAGAATTTAAATATGGCGAAAGACTTAGAGTTACTTACATCAATGACACGATGATGAATCATCCTATGCACCTTCATGGTATGTGGAGTGATTTAGAAACTGGTGATGATAATTACTTGGTTAGAAAACACACGATTATTGTACAACCTGGTTCTAAAATTAGTTTTCGTGTAAATGTTGATGCAAAAGGTTCTTGGGCCTATCACTGTCACTTACTTTATCATATGACTGATATGTTTAGAAAAGTCGTAGTGGTTTAAGGAGGGTTGATATGAAAAAATTATTATTGAGCATAGTATTAGTATTTGGTTTAGCTACATCTGTGTATGCAGGTGGAGGTGGTGATATACTAAGAGTTACGGTAATGGTAGATAACCTAGAATATCAATTCAATGATGAAAAAACTTTATCTTGGGATACTTATGCTTATGTAGGATATGATTTAAACAAAGTTTATATATATTCAGAAGGGGAAAAAGCTAAACAAGCAAGTTCTGCTGAAAGTGAAAATCAACTTGTATATTCTCGTGCAATCCTACCATATTGGGATATTCAAATTGGTGTTGGATATGATAAAACTGAAGAAGCTGATTATACATGGGGTGTTATTGGAATTCAAGGTTTGGCACCTTATTTCTTTGAGACAAGAGCGGTGGTTTTAATAGGTGAAGATAGAAATATTGGTTTAAGGTTTGATGCAGAATATGAAGCTTTAATAACTCAGAAATTAATATTAACTCCTAGTGTAGCATTAGCTGCATATACAAAAGATAATTTAAAAATGGGTATAGGGAGCGGTATTTCAAATCTTACTTTAGGAGCAAGGCTTAGATATGAATTTAAAAGAGAGTTTGCACCTTATATTGGATTAGAATGGAGTAAAAACCTAGGTACTACTAATGACTATACAGCACTTGATGAAGTTTATGCAACTGTTGGATTTAGATTTTGGTTTTAAGGAGTAATATTATGAAAGCCGTTAAAAAAATTATTCATACTACAATTTTCGTACCAATAATATTACTTGCACATGGAACAAATACACATCTAGAAATTGAAAAAAAAGTTTCCAAACAAGATATATTTATTGTGGAAGAGCAAAACATTTATAAAGAAATAAATACTCAATACATGAAAAACATTAAGCCAATTTTTGAAAAAAAATGTTTTGATTGTCATGGAAGTGTAAGCAATTACCCATGGTATTACAATGTGCCTGGTGTAAAGCAGATGATGGACTATGATATTAAAGAGGCTAAAAAGCATATGGATATGAGCAAAGACTTTCCATTTATATCACATGAAACACCTTTGAATGACTTAACTAGCCTAAAAGATATTGCAATAAAAGGAAGTATGCCTCCTCTACGTTATGTGCTAGGACATTGGAATTCATCTTTAGCAGAAGATGAAAAACAAGTCCTGAAAAAATGGAGTGAAGAGTCTATATCAAAATTAAAAAGAGTTAATGATGAATGATTATGATATGCACTACGGAATGGGGTTTGGTTGGCTTATACTAATACTGTTTATTGCAACAATATTCTATTTTATAAATGGTAATAAAAATGAAAATGTATCAGCTAAGGATATACTTGATAAGAAATATGCCAATGGTGAGATTGATGAAAAAGAGTATAAAACAAGAAAAGAAAACTTAAAAAAATAATATAGGGGTCTATCATGAATACAAGTTGCAAAGATAAAAAATGCGATATAGGACATAATTTTTACACCTGTCCTATGCACCCAGAAGTTACTCAGAATACTCCAGGCAAATGTCCAAAATGTGGTATGGCTTTAGAAAAAGAGATAGAAGTAGTTTCAAAAGTAAGTTCACAATATACATGTCCTATGCATCCGGAGATTCTACAAAATCATCCTGGAAATTGTCCTAAGTGCGGAATGGCATTGGAAGCTATGGCGATTGAATCTGCTGAGAGTAGTGAAGATGATAGTGAGCTTAATTACATGACTAAGCGCTTTTGGATTAGCCTTATTCTTGCCCTGCCTATTTTTATAGTAGCTATGATAAGCGATTTAGCCCCAGAATATTTACCGGAATCAATGTCTATGCTGAGAGTTCAATGGTTTTTATTTATTTTAGCATCACCTGTCGTACTATGGGCTGGATTTCCATTTTTTGTACGAGGATACCAATCAATAAAAACGTGGAACCTCAATATGTTTACATTAATTGCTATTGGAGTCGGTGCTGCTTATATATATAGTATATTTGCACTCTTTTTACCTGAGATTTTCCCGCCGCTTATGCAGACGAAAGAGGGCTTGGTTCATGTCTATTTTGAAGCAGCAGCTGTTATTACAACCTTGGTACTTTTAGGACAGATGCTAGAGTTAAAAGCAAGAAGTAAAACAAACAGTGCAATTAAAACACTTCTCAATCTTGCACCAAAACAGGCTCACCGTATAATAGATGAAGATGGTAATGAAGAGAATGTAAGTCTTGAACTAATCAATGTTGGTGATAAACTCAGAATAAAACCTGGTGAAAAGATTCCTGTTGATGGGATTGTATTAGATGGCAAAAGTAATCTTGATGAATCTATGATAACAGGTGAGCCAATACTTGTCTCTAAAAGCAAAGATGATTCACTAATAGGTGCAACAGTTAATAAAAATGGTACACTTATTATGAAGGCTGAGCGCATAGGAAGTGATACAATGCTTGCACAAATAGTTCAAATGGTAGCTCTTGCTCAGCGTTCTCGCGCTCCTATCCAAAAAATGGCAGATACAGTGTCTAGCTATTTTGTACCAGCAGTTATACTATCAGCAATACTATCTTTTTTTGGATGGTGGTTATTGGGTCCTGAGCCTCGTTTGGCTTATGCTGTGGTAGCAGCAGTTGCAGTATTGATTATTGCCTGTCCATGTGCATTAGGACTTGCAACACCAATATCTATCATGGTTGGAACTGGTAGGGCTGCATTATCTGGAATATTAATAAAAGATGCTAAAACTTTGGAGAGAATGGAAAAAGTAAATACTCTGGTTGTAGATAAAACTGGGACACTTACAGAGGGAAAACCAAAAGTGACCAGTTTAATTGTAGAAGATGGTTTTGATAAAAAAGATGTTTTAAGATATGCCTCAAGCTTGGAGCGCTCAAGTGAACATCCCTTGGCAGAGGCAGTTGTCGAATATGCAAAAGAAGAAGGTTTGACTTTATCCAATGTTGAAAACTTTAATGCTATTACTGGACAAGGTATTGTAGGGAAAATAGACAATAAAAAAATAGTATTAGGAAGTGAAAAATTTTTAGAGAGTTTAAACATATCAACGAAAGATATAAGTGAAAAAGCCAATACTTTACGAAAAGAGGGAAAGGGCATTATCTTTATGGCAATTGATTCGAAATTTAGTGCTATTATTGGGATCGAAGATCCAATTAAACTAACATCTGTGCAAGCCATTAAAGAACTTAGAGCTGAAGGTATTAAAGTAGTTATGTTAAGTGGTGATAATGAGACTACAGCCAATGTTGTTGCGAAAAAACTAAATATTGATGAAGTTCATGCAAATATAATGCCAGATGAAAAAGCGAAAATCATTAAGCAACTACAAGAGAACGGAGCAATCGTAGCTATGGCAGGGGATGGCATAAATGACGCACCTGCACTGGCTCAAGCAGATGTAGGTATTGCTATGGGGACTGGTACCGATGTAGCAATAGAAAGTGCAGGAGTTACACTGATAAAAGGTGATTTAATAGGTATTGTAAAAGTATTAAAACTAAGTCGTGCCACTATGAAAAATATTAGACAAAACCTATTTTTTGCTTTTATATATAACAGCGCTGGGGTTCCAATAGCAGCAGGTGTCCTTTACCCATTTTTTGGTATTTTGCTTTCACCGGTTATTGCAGCTGCAGCTATGAGTTTTAGTTCTGTGTCAGTTATAGTTAATGCTTTACGTTTAAAAAATATAAAAATATAATTAGATACTAACTATCGATACCATAAGTAGTGCTCTATCATTACTTCTTCGCCTACCGCCGATGAACACTGCTCATACGCTGTCAGGGAAGTTTTTGCATCGATGATAATATCTCCCCAAACACCCTGCCTCTTTTATATAAACATTATCTATCTATTTTTTAAATTCGTTAAACTGCTCTTTCATTGGAGGTATCATTTTGCTGAGGTTTTCTTGATATATGTTTCGCGAAAAATATTTTATGATATTAAAATAATAAACTTTCTTAAGTGTTATCTATCATTAAACATCTTTACTTTTAGACAGTAACTCTTTTTTTGCATAAATCTCAAAAAGAATTGGAATTATAACAAGACTTAAAATTGCTGAAGATATAATACCGCCAAGCATTGGAGCAGCAATACGCTGCATAACTTCACTTCCAACTCCGTGTGTGTACATAATAGGAGCTAAACCGGCAAGAATTGCAAACACAGTCATAAGTTTTGGTCTAACCCTTTGAACAGCTCCTTCATAAATAGCTTCACTTAGATGTTTTAGATTAAAAGCGGTACCATGTTTTTCTTGTGCCTCATCTACGCTCTCTTGCAAATATACTATCATCACAATTGCTGTCTCGGCCGCAACACCTAAGAGGGCTAGAAATCCAACAATAACGGCGATACTCATAGCAAAATTTAGCATATCTATATATATTAAACCTCCAAGTAGCGCAAATGGAAGGGTTAAAAATACAATTAGTGTTGGAACCATCTGTTTAAGTGCAAAATATATGAGTACTAAAATACTTAATAAAACAGCGGGAATAATCCATGTTATTTTTTGCATTGCTGATTCTAAATATTCAGATTGTCCAGCCCATTCAATATAGTATCCTGGCTCAAAATTAATCTCATCTATGAGTTTTTTAGCTCCATTTTTATAATCTGTTGCAGTGATACCCTCGTTGGGTGTAATATATACAAAGGTTACTGGATTAGCCATTTCAGATTTAATAACTGAAGCGCTTTGTCTATATTCAATTGTTGCAAAAGTAGAGAAAGGTACAAACCCAAGTTTTGTTTTAATTTGTATATTTTTTATACTCTCAATTGAACGCCTCTCATCACCCTCTAAGCGAAGTGTGATTGGATAGCGTTCTAACCCTTTGTACATTGTTGAGACTTTCATTCCACCAATAGCTAATGACGTATAATGAAGCAGAGTGTTTTTAGCTAAACCATAGCGCTGCAATGATTCTTCATCTATATCAATATCTAAGTAATATCCGGCACTTGCTTGATCTGCAAAGACAGATAGGGTTTTATCAAATGAACGAAGTTTATTTTCTATCTCTTTTCCATATTTTTGAAGACCCTCTGGAGTTTGGCCATAAAGTTTAATCCCCAATGGTGTTCTGATTCCACTTAAAAGCATATCAATACGCCCACGAATTGGGTATGTCCAAGAGTTTGTAAGCCCTGGGACTTGAAGAGCATCTTCCATTTCTTGACGAAGCTTTTCATATGTCATACCCTCTCGCCATTCACTTTCAGGTTTAAACGTGATAATAGTCTCTATCATACCTAAAGGCGCTGGGTCTGTTGCTGTATCTGCACGACCACCTTTACCAAAAACAGTTTCAACTTCAGGAAATGATTTAAGGATTTTATCTGTTTTTTGTGTCAAGGCTTTAGACTGATCAACAGAGATTCCATAAGGAGTTACCGGCATATACATAAAAGTTTGTTCATTAAGCATCGGCATAAATTCCCATTTAAGAGAGTTAAAAAGTGGGTACATATAACCTAAAGAGGCAACAACACCAACTATTACAAGATACTTTAATTTTAATCCATAAACTATAATGGGATGATAAAGCCATATAAAAAATCTGTTAAGAGGATTTTTATTTTCAGGTAAGATTTTTCCTTTTACAAAAAATACCATAAGCACAGGGACTAAAGTTATACTAAGCAGTGCTCCGGCTGACATGGCAAAAGTTTTTGTAAAGGCTAGAGGCGTAAAGAGTAAACCTTCTTGTCCAGAGAGTGCAAAAATAGGTAAAAAAGAAACAACTATAAGAGCAAGAGCAAAAAATATTGGGCGACCAACAAGTTGTGATGATTTTAAAATAATATCTATACGCTCCTTGTCTGTAGGTACGCGTTTCTCTTTAACTTCGAACTTATGTAACATTTTATGGGCATTTTCAATCATAACAATACTGGCATCTACCATTGCACCAATTGCAATTGCGATTCCACCTAAACTCATTATATTTGAGCCTATATCAAATAAGTACATGAGCAAGAAAGTAATGCCAACAGTTAATGGAAGTACAATTAAAACGATTAAAGATGAGCGAAAATGCATCAAAAATAGTCCAATTATAATAACAACGATAATAGACTCTTCAAGGAGTGTTGTTTTTAGTGTATCTACTGCTTTTTCTATCAAGGCAGAGCGGTCATAAACTGTAATAACATCAACTCCCTCAACTTTTAGCTCTTTCATCTTTTTATCAATGCGCTTAATGGCAGAGTAAACATCTTCACCATATCGTAAAAGTACAATACCTCCGACAACTTCACCTTCCCCATTTAAATCTGCTATACCACGCCTAGAAGCAGGGGTAAGTTCAACTCTGGCAATATCTCCAAGAGTTACAGCAATACCATCTTTTCGCGTAACTACAAGTTTTCTAATGTCATCTAAATCTTTAACATAACCTTTGGCTTGAACCATCCACTCAAAACCATTTTCAATAATAATTCGTCCACCAGTATCATTATTGTTTTTTTGAAGAACCTTTGCTATGGTGTTAATATTTAAATTGTAACGAATAAGGTTGTCATTATTTATAGTGACTTGATAGGTTGGTATAAAACCACCGATAGAAGCAACTTCACTTACACCATCTACGCCCATAAGAGCATATTTGTAATAATAATCTTGTAAAGTTCTAAGCTCGGCTAAATTTTTTGTCTTTGAAGTAAGTGCATACTCATAAGCCCAACCAACACCACTAGCATCTGGCCCAAGTGAGACTTCCATAGAATCAGGAAGTTGGGATTGGATGGAAGAGAGTTGCTCTAAAACACGACTTCTAGCCCAGTAAAGGTCGGTTCCTTCTTTAAATATGATATATATTAAACCATTTTCATAAGTAGAATATCCACGAACCGTATCAATATTTGCGATAGCTAAAAATTGTGATACTAAAGGATATGTCCCTTGGTCTTCAATGATTTCAGGAGATTGCCCCGGCCATTTTATCTGTACAATTGCCTGAGGAGGAGATAAATCAGGAAGTGCATCAAGTGGTGTGTTTTTTAAAGAGTAGTATGAACCCATAGTAAAAAATAGAGCCATCATTAGTATAAGAAATTTATTCCTTATACTAAATTCAATTAATTTTTCAATCATAATTAATACAACTCATTTATTTGAGCATCTGAATCCATCATAAATAGAGCGTTATTTACTACTTCATCGCCTTCGTCTAAACCAGCTACAACTTTGTAAGTATTTGCATCAATAATTTTAACACTTACTTCAAGAGGCTCATACTCACCCTCATACTCACCAACCATAAAGACATAGTATTTTGAATTTTTACGAATCACTGCTGTTGTTGGTAGAGTTAGTTGAGTCTCTTTTCCTTTAACAGAGATAACTGTCGCATACATCCCTGGAAAAAGTTTATGATCTTTGTTGTTTACTTGTAAGCGTAGGGTTAGTGTAGCAATTTTAGGATCAAGTTGCGGATATAAGAGCTTTTTATTTGTAGTATATGTTTTCTCTAAGCCCTTAAAAGTCAGTTCATACTTTTTAATACTTGTTATGTTTGTGCGTTGCTCTGAAAAAAGTTTTGCTTCCACCCAAACTTCATCAAGATTTACAATCTGAAAAAGCTTTTGTTTTGCATTAAAAGCGGAACCTTTATCAATGTTTTTAACAAAAATGTAACCATCTATTGGAGAGTAGATTGTAGTATTTGGTGAAACTTTTCTTTTTTTTGTGATTTCTGCTATCTCTTTATTACTTATTCCTAAAAGTTTTAATTTTAATTTTGCACTCTCTAACATACTTTTATTTGGACGCTTTTTATTGTATTTTATTGTATTTAAATACTCATCTTTTGCCTTAAGCACTTCAGGAGAATAAACTGTTAATAGTGGTTCACCTTTTTTTACATATTTATATATTTTATCTGCATATAGTTTTACAACATAACCGCCAAACCTTGGAGAGACACTGTTCATACGTGTTTGATCCATAGTGACATAGCCATAGTTTTTTATGCGCTGGGCTTTAGTTTCTTTTTTTACTTTTACAGTTTGTACGCTAAAAAGTTGTTCAACTGTTGCCTCTTTAGCGAGTAGTACCAAGGGTAAGACCAGTAACAACAGTTTAATTAATATTTTCATTTCATCTCTCCTGAAAGGGCTGATATTTTAGCAAGGGAGCGATTGTAATTTGCTATTGCTCTTATGCTTTTTTGTTCAAGTTTTAGCTTTTGTACTAAAATATCTATATATTTAAACAAATCTCCACCGGTTGAGATAGAAGAAGAGGTTAAGTCAAACATATGTTCTATTTGAGGAAGAGCTTGTTTATGTACAATATTATAAATATTATATGCTGATTTCATCTCTAAGTAAGCAGTTTTAAACTCTGAATCTAGTTTTATTTTTATATCTTCTTTTTTACTTTGTGCAACGAGTGTTAATTTTCTTGCTTTTTGTTCTTTGTAATCTTCTGACCCATAAATAGGAAGACTTACTCCAATACCAAATGTTGCAAAATTATCAAAATTATTTCTATAAGAATAACCAGCTAAAAGATTTATATCTGGATAATGATTTAACTCGGCTGTTTTTACCAAGGCTCTGCTTTTTTGAATCTCTTTGTTCTTTATGGCAAGAGAGTGGTTATTTACCAGATTCTCTTGCAAGCTATCTTTACTTGGCATATCTGAAATGCTAAGTTTTAACTCTAGTTTTTCAACTTTAAAAGATGCTAAGTAAGATAATTTTGCATAAGCAGTATAAATTTTAGCATCTAAATCACTTTTTTGAATACGCAGATCTGAAAGAGTTAACTCCGCAGACATAATTCCCATATGCTGGTTATTAGAAGTAGTTGTATAAGATTCAAAAAGTTCTATATTTTGTTTTGTCAACTCCTCATAATCATCAATAATTTTATAAATATTTTTAAGTTCCCATACGGTAAAAGCTTGATTTTTTATTTTCTCAACTAAGCTTACTTTAGCCTGTTGTAAATTTTCATTTAATACACTCTCTTGTGCAAGGGCAACCTTTTTTAGACTATCCCTTTTGCCAAAATAGGGAAGTTTTTGTTGAAAAAGTAATGTTTTTTGACTCATAGCTTGAGCTTCATCTATGGTGTTTTGTGTGTAAGATATTATAGGATTAGAAAATAGATTAGCAAGTTTTATATCTGAACGATTTGCATGTATACGATGAGTTATAGACTCTAAAGATGGATTTTTTTCTAATGCTTTTGTTATCACTTCATCAAGGCTTAAGCCATAAAGGCTTGAAGCAAAAAGAGATAGGGCTAAAAACAGATTTTTCATTTTGTACCTTTAAAAATTAAATGAGGTCTTAACGCGTGATTTTTTTCCTTTGGCAGGAGCGATAAAAATATGAAACTGCCATGTTCCACTCATTGCAATATTTACAGTAACTTCATATTTTCCATTGCCTAAGTCTTTTGCTTTAGCTTTAGATGCCATAGCTGGCATACCTGGCATTGCTGGCATAAAAGCTTTTACACTTATCTTCGCATCTTTTAGAACTTTATCTTTTTGAGTTATATCAAGTATAAAAGTATTTGAACCTGTTGTGAGAGGTTTGTTTGAGCTAATATGAATTTTTGTGCTCCTACTCTTTGCATCTTTGTCAAATGCTGCCCCTTGTAGTAGAGCAACGCTCAAAGCTAAAGCGAATAAAACTGTTAAAATCTTCTTCATAATCTGTCCTTTTTTGTTTTAATATTGTGTATTTTATCTAAGTTTTGTGTA
This sequence comes from Sulfurimonas sp., assembly GCA_021648285.1. GTDB lineage: Bacteria > Campylobacterota > Campylobacteria > Campylobacterales > Sulfurimonadaceae > Sulfurimonas. The sequence continues at coordinate 34,999 of JAKITC010000004.1, forward strand.
GGGAGTGTGTAGATGTTTTGTAACATTTATTGAATGTGACCTAGTTCAATATAAAGTGTTAAAAATAGAAACCATAATGGTGATAACTACTGAACTAAGAAGAAGTGTTTTACGATTTTTTGATGAATTTTCATAACTTACCCCTCTACTCCATAATGATGCTCTATCATCACTTTTTCATACTCATCTGGTTGTAATTTACCTTGATTTTGCATATAGCCAATCATTCGTCTAAGAGTTGGTTTCCATTCATTAGCAGAGTGTAAATTTTTATCTTTCATGCCATGACACTGAGTACAGTATCTGTTTGCAATAATATAAGGTTTTGAATGTTCTCCTTCTTTTGTAGTCTTAAGTTTAGAACTATTGTTTGCAGAACCCATATTCATCATTCCCATCATGGGCATCATTGACATTATCCCCATACCAGAATGTCCATCCCCACTCTTTTGCATTGCCATACACCCTGTTAATGTAAGACTTATAGTCATTACCAGTGAATATTTTAATATTTTCATTTTTGTTGTTCCTTCTGATATTTGTTTAATATCCAGTCATCCAAAGTAACTTGAACATCTTTAAACTCCAAATCTTCTGCCTTTACTTTTACCTTTGTGTAATTCCAACATACGAATAAGAACCTTGTTCGTACTTGTAGTTGTAATAAGTGCTGTTGTTAATAAAGATGACAATACCATATATATTCCTCATGTAATCAAGTGATATTAACTAGAATTGTAATAATTTTGTGTGTAGAGTTTGTGTATAATGAAAAAATGAATTTAATTAAAATAGACGACTCAAATGGAGAATCATTAAAGATATATCATAAGCTGAGAGATAATGCATTTTCTCCTAGTTGGTGGGAAAAATTATCAAAAGATAATCAAGATGAAATATCAAAAAGTATCACAAATATGATGCAACTAACAATAGCAATTCGGGAATATTATTTAATGAATAGATTAACTGATATTTCAAATTGGAATTTTAGAACCGTAAATGATAATATAAATGTGAGCGAGTAAAAAATGAACATACAAAACTCAAAACAAAAAGCCTTAACGCAATATATTAGTATTACAAAATGACATATTTTTCTATAAGCCAAATTCTTTACACTATGATATGCAAAACTATCAAGGATTTATAAGATGAATCAACAAGATGCTATAAAAATATTTGAAGAAAAACAAGTGCGAACTCTTTGGGATGAAGACCAAGAGGAGTGGTATGTTTCTATTGTAGATGTAATTGAAATTTTGGCAGAAAGTAAAAATCCTCAAGCATATTGGAGAAAGCTTAAGCAACGGCTAAAAGAAGAAGGAAATGAAACCGTGACAAATTGTCACGGTTTGAAAATGAAAGCAGCAGATGGCAAAATGAGGCTTACAGATGAGTGGAAAGACAAGGGTGTGCAAGAGGGATTGGAATTTGCAACTCTTACAGATATTATTACAAAGACTTGGGCTGATAAAACAAGCAAAGAGTATAAAATATTAAAAGGACTAAAAAAAGAAAACTTACGGGACAATATGACAAATACAGAACTTATTTTAAACATGCTTGCAGAAGCTTCTACCAAAGATATATCACAAGCAACAAATCCTAAAAATTTAGATGAAAGTAAAAAAGTAGCTAAACAAGGTGGAGATGTGGCAAAAGAAGCACTTGAAGCAAAAACAGGTAAAAAAGTAGTGACTGATTTAAATGCTAAGACAATATTGGAAAATAAAAAATGAAATTTCAGCACTTTTTGAAAGATTATTACCTCAACATGCAAAGAAAGAGATGAATTTAATTAAAATAAATAACTCAAACAGAGATGAATTAGAGATATATCATAAGCTTAGAGAAAATGCTTTTACAGAGGACAACAGCTTTATAGCAGATAGCCCAAAAGTTGTAAATATCCTTTTGCAGACTGATATACATGTAAAGAGTATATTGGCAACGCAGGAGTATTATAATGAGTTTGAAGAGTTGATATCTAAAAAGAGTATCCCTAAACTTTTTGTGATAGATAAAAAAGAGATGCAGGAGATTATCGGGCACAAGATTCATCACAATTGTATGATGCATGGAATTCGTCCAAAAGAAACACCCTTAGAAAAACTAGATGATAATATAATAATGCTCGATGAAATAACTTCAACTGAAAATGTCGGCTCGATAGCAAGAAGTGCAGCAGCTCTTGGAGTTAATTCATACTTGCTCCCTGCTCAAGCGCCACATCCTTATTCTCGTAGAGCTTTACGAGTTTCTATGGGGCACATCACAAAGTTACATGTACATGTTTATGATGATATATTTTCAACACTTACTATGCTAAAAGCCAATGATTATAAGATATTCGGGGCTGAGATTACTGAGGATTCAACTCCACTTATGGATGTAAAAATCCCGAAAAAATGGGTAATGTTAATGGGTCACGAAGCTAAAGGACTCTCACAAGAAGTTATTGACATGTGTGATGAGATTGTAGAGATTGAGATGATGGATGATATAAGAAGTTTTAATGTTGGAGTTGCTGCTTCAATATTAATGTATCAGTTTAAAAATAGTAAAAAATCAATATAATATGTTGATAGATATTAAAAGAGAGAATTTGATATGGAAAATGTATACTTAGGGCGCCAACCGATTCTTGATTTAGACGGTAATCTTAACTCTTATGAAGTTTTATACAGAGAGGGGCATGACCCGAAAAAAGGCATTAGTAATCGTTTTGTCAGTGCGGCTGTAATTAACAGTGTTTTAAATAAGTTTGGAACACATGCAGTACTTGGAAATCGTAAAGCATTTGTAAAAGTTGATGAAAAATTTTTAATGAATGACTTGATTTTCACGATTCCAAATAATTTTTTTATATTTTCAATAGTATATATTGATGTAACTGATAAAGTAATAGAGAGATTTGAGCAATTAAAAGCCAAAGGGTATGAATTAGCCATAAATGATATAGCTATAAATGAAGAAGATCTTCAAAAGTATGCAAATGTATTGGACTCACTCTCTTATGTTAAGATAGATTTTGACAAATACTTCAAAGAAGATTCTTCCGTTAAAAGTATAATCCACTCTCTAAAAAACAATAATATTAAAGTTGTTGCTACAAAAATTGAAGATGCATATGAATATGATTTAGCCAAGAAGATGGGATGTGATCTTTTTCAAGGTTATTTCTTTGCAAAACCAAATATTATTGAACATGCAAAATATGATTCTACCCATGCAAATATACTTAAATTATATACGATACTGATGGAAGACACAAACATAGATGAAATAGTTGCAGAATTTGAAAAAAATCATGCTATAACTGTTCAGTTATTACAGTATATAAATTCAGGTGCTTTTCATTTTAAAAACAGAATCTCGTCAATGCATCATATTTTAACACTGGTTGGACGAGCTCCTCTTGCTCAATGGTTGATGCTGATGATTTACTCAAAATCTGTAGCTAAGAGCAGTGAACTACCCCCTTTAATGTTGATGGTGAAACATCGTACAGAGTTGATTGTGGAGATTTTGAAAAAAATAGAACCTGATGTCAGAAGTAACACATTGGGTAAAGCTTATTTTGTTGGGGTTTTATCTCTTATTGACACAGTGTTTGGTGTGGAGTTGAAAATAATATTAAAAGACATGCATGTTGGTGATGCTATAAAAAAAGCTCTTTTAGAGGATGAAGGTATTCTTGGAGAAATCTATGCATTAGTAAGAGATATTGAATCATTTCATACACAAGGTATAGAAGATTTTGTTCAAAAACATAATATAGAAAAAAGTATGATAGATGAGTTGTCACTAAAAAGTATGCAAGAAGCTACAGCTTTTGAAGATGCAGTTTGTTCAACGCCGAACTCTTAATATACAAGCTAAAAAATAAAAATAATACTATAAATTAAAAGGGAATAAACTATGAATTTTCAAAATGAAGAGCTACCAGAAGGTGCTGTTAAAGTTGGTGCAACTCCAAATATGACAGAAGTAACAGTTGTAAAAGGAATACTTAAAAATCATCTTGCTCCAAAAGGTAAATTTGGACTTGTAGTAGTCGAAGAGGGTTCGTTGCAGTATGTTTGGGAAGATGACAAAGATAATGTTTTAGATGCCGATAAAGATCATCCAATAGTTATTGAACCTGAGAGATATCACAATGTAGTTATTACCGGTCCAGTTGTTTTTCGTGTAGAATTTTATAAAGTTTTACAAAAAGATGAAGAGCATAAAGAGGGTGATAGACCCGGTGAAGTATTTTGTGAGTGTATGGGTTAACATATGGCAGATGGTACAAAACGAGCTAATATAAAAAGCGGGATGAGTGTAGCGATAGTTCTTAAACAAGACCAAGAGAGTGGACTGCTTACGGACGGCATAGTGCGTGATATTTTAACAAAATCTGCCACTCATCCTCATGGAATTAAAGTTCGTCTTATGAGTCGTGAAGTTGGACGAGTCAAGGAAATATACTAAAACTCTAGCTAACTAATGTTATAATTCTAAAAAAGATTTTTAATGACCACAAAATTTTCAAACCTCCTACTTTCAAAAGAGATGCTTCATAACCTAAATGAAATTGGGTATAAAGAGATGACTCCCATCCAGGCTGAGAGCCTGCCTTATATTTTAGAAGGTCGTGATGTAATCGCACAAGCAAAAACCGGAAGCGGAAAAACAGCAGCATTTGGTATAGGACTGCTGACAAAACTACAAGTGAAAAAGTTTAGAGTTCAAACACTAATCCTCTGTCCAACTCGTGAGTTGGCAGACCAAGTGGCAAAAGAGCTTCGTATGCTGGCACGTGCTACTCACAATGTTAAAATTTTAACTCTTTGTGGTGGAACAGCTTTTGGACCACAACTAGGTTCTCTTCGTCATGGTGCTCACATAATTGTCGGAACTCCCGGGCGAATATTAAAACACCTCAAAAAAGAGACACTTTCACTTGAACATATGGATACATTAGTTCTTGATGAAGCTGATAGAATGTTAGATATGGGTTTTAGTGAGGAGATAAATGAAGTATTGGAATTTGCTCCAAAAGAGAGACAGACTCTTCTTTTTTCAGCAACTTACACTGATGAAATTTTGGATATAAGCACAACTCTGCAAAAAGATGCTGTAAATATTAAAACAACTTCTACTGAGACAACAAATAAAATCACTGAGTATTTTTATGAAGTAGATCATGGAGAAAAACTAAATACACTTGTAAATATTTTTAGTAATTTTGAACCTGAAAATGTCATAGTTTTTTGTAACACAAAGATAGAAGCAGATGAAATTGCTAACACTTTGCAGAAAAAAAACATAGATGCACTTGCAATACACGGGGACTTAGAGCAGTATGAAAGAAATGATGTGTTAGTACAGTTTGCTAACAAAAGTGCTACCGTATTAGTCGCAACAGATGTAGCAGCAAGGGGATTAGACATAAAAGAGCTTTCGATGGTTGTAAACTATGATATCCCTCATTCAGAAGAGACTTATACTCACAGAATCGGACGAACAGGACGCGCGGGGAAAGAAGGCTTGGCTTTTACTCTTTACGAAGCAAATGAAATACGAAATGCAGATGAATATAAGAACGATACTCGTATTTTTGAAGATGCAAGTTCACTCAAAGTTGTAAATAATTTTGATATGAAACCTGTCAATGTTACTCTCGTAATCGAGGGCGGCAAAAAAGATAAAGTTCGTGCAGGCGACCTGCTTGGTGCTTTAACAGGTGATGCAGGTCTCTCAGGAAGCAGTATTGGAAAGATAGATATTTATGACAGACAGAGTTATGTAGCTATTGAGAATTCCAAGATTGACGAAGCACATGACAAACTCAAAAATGGGAAAATAAAAGGTAAAAAGTTTTCAGTTTGGATTCTCTAAAATATCTGAATCACTATCCAGAAGCTACAAAGAATCAAGTTCTTGAGCTTATAACGAGAGATAAGCTGACAGATTATCTTTTAGACAAATATCCAAATCAACATGTCAAAAAGAGCGATAAGGAACTTTTTTCTTATGTAAATGAACTTAAAAACACTCATATGAAAAAAGTTGCTCCACTTAATAAAGTTATTTATGATGGTAAAATAAACGTTATTCATAACGCTTTAGGAACCCACCAATTTATTTCACGAGTACAGGGCGGTAAACTAAAAACAAAAAACGAGATTCGTATAGCTTCCATGTTCAAAAGTGTTCCCGAGGAATTCTTGAAGATGATTGCAGTACATGAGTTGGCTCATTTTAAAGAGAAAGAACATAACAAAGCATTTTATAAATTATGTGTATATATGCAACCATTTTATATTCAAGTAGAGTTTGATTTGAGGCTTTATTTAACACATATGGATATTTTGGGTAAGATAGATAAATGGAAATAAATTGTTTGATATGATATTTTCTTACTTTAATAAACTAGGAACTGTATGAAGTACTCTTTAATCTTAAAAATCTTTATTCCTATTCTATTTCTTGTGATTGCAGAAATTATTGTTATTACAGAATTTTCTTCTAATCTTCATAAATCTAAGCTTTATGAAGAGAGTGTTAGTAGTGCAATTCAGGCGGCTAAGCAGTATAAAGAAATACGTTCATACTATAATGATTATGTAGTTAGTAAAATTTCTCAGAACTCCGGCATACTTATAGATTTAAACCATAAAAATATTCCCAACACTATTCCACTGCCAGCTACGATGATACACGATCTAAGCGAGATAGTAAATAAAAAACTAAATGGTATGCAGATTAAAATTTATAGTGACTATCCATTTCCAAATCGCATCAATAGAAAGTTGGATGATTTTGAAAAATCGTCAATGCAGTATTTTAGAAACAATAAATCGAGAGAACCTAGAATCTCTCAAGAGACTCAAAACGGGCTAGAAGTTATACGCGTAGCTATAGCTGATGAAATGACAAGTTTGACATGTGTTGATTGTCATAATTCTTACTTAGATACGCCGAAAAATGATTGGAAACTTGATGATATCAGGGGTGTACTAGAAGTAATAATTCCTCTGCAGACACAGATAAATAACAATAACACAGTTACAAAATATATAAATATTACTGTTATTGCTTCGAGTTTAATAGTTTTGATAATGATATATCTAATAATTTTGCATTTTTCTAAAATTGAAAGAGAAGATAAAGATAAATTACTACAAAAGCAGAAAAAACTAAACAAAGCCATTTTGTCTTTTGATAAAAATGTAATCTCATTAAGTGCGGATTTAAATGGAGTTATTACTTATGTTAGTCAGGCTCTATGTGATATTAGTGGATATGACAAAGAAGAATTATTAGGTAAATCACACAATATTTTACGACATCCTGACATGTCTAAAGAAACTTATAAAGAACTATGGACAGAGATAAAAAAAGGAAACACTTGGGATGGTGAAATAAGAAATAAAAAGAAAAATGGAGGCTATTATTGGGTTAGAACTACAATAATACCAGAGTATGATAATGATAAATTAATTGGATACAGTTCAATTCGTCACGATATAACGGCACAAAAAGTAAAAGAAGAATTTTTCTCTAATATGAGTCATGAACTTCGAACACCGCTAAATGCTATTCTCGGTTTTGTTGGTATCTTAGGCAAGCAAATAGATGATAAAAAACATAAAGATTATTTAAAATATATAGGTTCTAATTCACAACAGTTATTAAGCTTGATAAACGACATATTAGATCTTTCAAAAATCAACAATGGAGATTTTACTATTGATAAATATAAATCTAATGCTTATGATGAAATTACAAATAATATCAATCGTTTTAATGGAGTGCTTGCCAGTAGCTATATTTTATTCTCTTTCAATATAGATAAACACCTGCAAGGCGTATTTATAGCAGATTGGCTGAGAGTGAGTCAAATAATATTAAACCTTGTTTCTAATGCAATAAAATTTACGCCCAACAATGGAATGATTTCATTAGATGTAGATTATATTGATAAATCTTTAGTTATTGTTGTAACGGATACCGGAATAGGTATGAGTCCTGAAGTGCAAGATAAAATATTTAAGCCTTTTGTCCAAGCTGACGGTTCTACTACCAGAAAGTACGGAGGTACAGGTTTAGGTCTAAGTATTACGCAAAATCTTATTGAAATGATGCAAGGAAAACTGGAAGTTGAAAGTGTAGAGGGAGAAGGTTCATCATTTACAGTTGAAATTCCGGTTGAAAAGATCTCTTCAGATATTGTTACGCATGAAGAAATTAATTTTGATGAAATACAAAACATTCCTTTAAGCGGGAGAGTATTGGTTGCAGAGGACAATAAAACAAACCAGCTGTTAGTTAAACTTCTTTTAGAAGACATGGGTGTAGAGTGTGATATAGCCGAAGATGGAGCGAAAGCTTTAAAAATGTATGATCCTTCTATTCATGAACTTATACTTATGGATGAAAATATGCCAAATATGAATGGTGTTGTTGCAATGCATAAAATAAGAGAAAAATATAAAGATGATTGCGGACCGATAATAGCACTTACTGCCAATGTTATGAAGGGTGACAAGGAGCGCTTTATAAAAGAGGGTATGGATGACTATATTCCAAAACCTATAGATGAAAATCACCTCAACAAAGTGCTTACAAAGTTTTTAAAAAAGAAAGATTAGCTATTCTCGATTTCTAGTAATTTTTTCTCATAATTTTCTGTGATTTCATCCAGCTCGGTTTGTGCTATTTCTAAAAGCTCAAACATCTCTTCAACTTCATTCTCTTGCTTGGATACTACTTTTGAAAGCTCCATGAGTCTAGAACTGTCTCTAGAGTTTGAGACTTCTATCAGCTCTTGATGGTTTAGCTCCAAACTCTCTTCAATCTCCATAATAGAACTCTCAAATTTTTCAACTCTCTTTTTTAGAGGTGCGGTTACCTTATTTCTCTCGCGGACTAATTCAGCCTTTAGCTTCTTGTTCTCTTTATTGTTAGATTTTGGAGCAGATTTTATCTTATCTTCCTGCTCTTCTCCACCCAGGTGGTCCCTCTCTCTAGCTTTGCTAGATTCACCTTGTTCTTCCCAGCCAATTTTTTCTAAGAACAGATCGTACCCGCCGTCAAAATACTCAGCACCATCTTTTGCAAAGATGACAAGTCTGTCACATACACGACGTAGCAACTCTTCAGAGTGAGTTACGATGACAACTGCACCGTCAAAGTTTTGTATAGCACATGTGAGTGCCTCAATAGAATCCATATCGAGGTGATTGGTAGGCTCATCAAGAAAAAGCAGGTTTACTTCTCTGGCTAATATCTGCCCAAGCATAACACGGCTTTTTTCTCCTCCTGATAACAGCGAAACTTTTTTATCAGCAGAGTCTCCGCTAAACATCATAGCACCACAGATACTTCTGATGACTTGAGTTGATAGTTTTGTATTTGCTGAGTGTATTTCATCCGTAACAGTCGCAGTCGGATGAAGACGGGCTATGTTTGTCTGACCAAAGTGAGCAAACTCAATAGATGGATGAGAACTTATGTCACCGCTAAGTTCTTTTAACTCTTTTGCAAGAACATTAAGCAGAGTTGACTTACCTTTACCGTTTTTACCGATAATCCCAAGGCATTCACCTTTTTTGATGTTAAAAAATATATCTTTAAAGAGTACATTCTCAGGTGTGTAACCAAAACTAAGATCATTTACCTCAAGCATTATCTTTGCCGGCGTCTCTTTGAAGTTAAAATCAAAGGCAAGAGTGGAATCAAAAGACAAATTATCCATCAAGTCCATTTTTTCGAGCTGTTTTACTTTTGATTGAGCAAGTGCGGCAGTTGAAGCACGAGCCTTGTTTTTAGCTATAAATTCTTTAAGCTCTTTTACTTTTTTGTCTTGTGCGATTTTCTGTTTTCCATATAGCTCATCATTTGCACTTAGCTGCTCATAAAATTTGTGAGTATCTCCAGGAATAACGTTTAGCTGTTTACGCACAATACCCATAGTGTGTGTACAAACCCCGTCCATAAAATCTCTATTGTGAGTAATCAGAATAACTTCGCCCTCAAAGGCTCTTAAAAAACTTTTCAGCCATCTAAGTGAAATAATATCAAGATAGTTGGTAGGTTCATCTAAAAGCAGTAAGTTTGGTTCAGTAACTAGAAGTTTTGCAAGGTTTATACGGATTTGAAAACCACCTGAAAAAGAGAGCGGGTCTTTGTCTAAATCTTCTACTCCAAATCCTAGACCAAAAAGAATCTTCTCAACTCTGTAAACATCATATTTCATCTCATCGGTAAGTGCTAAAGCCGCCTCTTCTCTTAGAGTGCTCTCACTAAATTCCAAATGCTGTTTTAATGTACCGATTTTATAGTTTTTTGGGATGATTATATCACCGCTATCGGGAGACTCTTCATCTAAAATAATTTTAAAAAGAGTAGATTTACCGCTTCCGTTTCGACCTACTAAACCAACCCTGTTTCCAGAGTTTAGTTTGAAATTTAAGTTGCTGAACAGCTCTTGTTTACCGAAGTTTTTACAGATATTTACTAGTTGAATCATAAGGCTCTTTTATTTTTTTAATATGCGCATTATACCAAGCTAAGAGAAACTTTACCTTTTTCATTGTCTATCGAGATAACTTCTATTTGAGGAAGATACTGGTTTAAAGATAAAACTTCTAAAGGATGAGAGATTCTTTTTTGGCTCATCTTGGATATGTGAATCATCCCGTCATTTTTAAGCCCGATATCTACAAATGCGCCAAAGTCTGCAATATTTCTAACTACACCTGAGACAAAGCTACCCTCTTTGAGCATTTTAATGTCCGTTACACCCTCTTTAAAAGGAATTGGGGGCAAATCCTCTCTCGGGTCAAATCCCGGTTTTTTAAGCTCTTTAATGATGTCTTTTAGAGTCTCTTTTCCTACATGTAGTTCTGCGGATATAGAGTTTACATCTACTTTGTCTAAGTCTAAAGAGTTTAGTTTTTTTGCAACCTCGTAACTCTCAGGATGTACACCTGTATTGTCAAGAACATTTTTAGGGTTTTTTATGCGGATGAAACCTGCGGCTTGCTCGTAGGCTTTTTTGCCCAAGCCTTTTACTTTTAAGAGTTGGCTTTTAGTTGAAAAGTTTCCATTTTCTTTGCGGTAATCTATAATATTTTGCGCTATTTTTGCACCGATTCCCGCTACATGTGAAAGAAGAGAAGATGAAGCGGAGTTAATATCTACACCAACACGGTTTACCAAGTCACATGTCACATCATCAAGTTTTTTCTCTAAGAGCTTTTGATCAACATCGTGTTGATACTGTCCTATGCCTAAAGATTTAGGGTCTATTTTTACCAAAGTCGCCATTGGATCTCGAAGCCTCTGTGCAATAGATATAGCACCTCTTATAGTTACATCAAGGTTTGGATATTCAGTCTGTGCTATTTTTGATGCACTATAAACTGAAGCACCGGCTTCTGAGACTACTGTGTAGTTCAGGTTTGCATTTTCATCTCTGTTCAGGCGGGCAAAAAACTCTTGTGTCTCACGAGACCCAGTACCGTTACCAATAGCAACTCCAGTGATGTTATACTTGTTAGCTAACGTTAGGATTTTGTTTTTTGAATTGTTATAGTCATTTTTTGGCTCAGTAGGATAGATGACTGCCGACTCCAAATAGTTTCCATTTTCATCAATCACTGCAAGTTTACATCCGCTTACAAATGCGGGATCAACTCCAAGTATAACTCTCTTTGTAACCGGAGGAGTCATAAGAAGCTGTTTTAGATTTTTGCCAAAAACACTTATGGCAGAGATGTCAGCTTTTTCTTTTAGTTCTGCTTGGACTTCACGCTCCAATGATGGAAGCAAAAGACGTTTTAGACCATCTTTGTAGGCGGCAAAAAGTAGCTCACTAGAAGTCGAAGCATGACGAGGGATCTTGTACTGTTTTATGTTCTCTTGGATTCGTTCTACATCGGTAGTGATTTTTACAGATAGTTCTTTTTCATTCACTCCACGCATGATTGCAAGATAGCGATGAGATGGAATGTATGCAACTTTTTCACTCTTACCTGCAAGATTTTTAAAAGTCCCGTTTTCATCAAACTTTTTTGTCTTTTTAGTCTCTAAAGAACCATAGCGTTGCATTGAGTTTCTGATAGCTTCACGTTCACGAGGCAGGTCGGCATAACGCTCAGCTAAAATATCCTGTGCACCTTTTATGGCTTCATCTACTAAAGTAACTTTGCCTTTTACAAACTTTTTAGCCTCTTGTTTAAACTCACTCGTAGTGAGTCTAGCACTTTGCAGAATGTTTGCAAGCGGAGTCAGACCATTCGCCATGGCAGTTGTTGCACGAGAACTTTTCTTCTCTTTAAAAGGTCTGTAGATGTCCTCAAGAATTCTCAGAGTCTCAGCCTCATCTATGCTTTTTTTGATTGCCTCTGTTAAAATTGCACGCTCTGTTATAAGACGAGATACTTCTTCTTTACGCTCTAAAAGCTTTTTTGAACTAAGGTAGATAGTCTCAAAATCACGCAAGACTTCATCACTCGCTCCTCCAGTCATCTCTTTACGATAACGGGCGATGAATGGGATGGTCGAGCCTTCATCAAGAAGCTTCAAAATGTTAGTTATATACTCTTTTTCTAAGCCTGTTTTTTGTACTAAAAGATTTACTAGATTGCTAATATCTTTTTCCCTCACACTCCATGAAGTCTCTCTCGCTCAAATCTTCAACAAGAGATTTAAAGTTTTTAAGAGCAAGTAGTTTAACTTCTGCACCTTTTAGAGTTTTAAGCTCATTTGTAAAACCACTTTTTGAGATGACCACACAGATGTCTGGTCTTAACTCAGCCAATACACACTGCTCTTTTAGTTTTGTGAGTTCAGTTTTTTTCGCTTTTGAGTTAGAGTACTTAGTGATTCCAGCAACGACTTTACCTGACTTTGTTTTTGCCAAGATGTCTATCTCTGTATTTCTGTCCCAGTAGCTTCCTATTTCTATAATAGGGTCATCTTTGAAACTATTTTTTATAACTTCTTGTGCAAGTTTCATAAATACAAGCTCAGAAAACTCCTGTTCACGGTTGGCAAATCTATCTTCTGCTTCTTTGTAATCACCATCTCTGATGCTTTTGAAAAATGGCGAAATAAAAGAGAACCAAAAACGCATGAATGGTTTAGTGAAGTTTAGTTTTTCATCTACTCTATCTTCTTCATTTGGAGGAGTCTCTAACGAGTACTCAGCTTCTAAGAAACCTCTGTCAAAAAGATTCTCCATCGCATACTCGCCATCATTTCTAGAGATGCGAGCTCTCTTTAATGCAGAGTGAGTACGACGGTCTCCCATAGCAATACCAGTCAGAAGTGCGTGGCTGTGTTTATCACTCTCAGTAATCTGCGTGATGTCCGCATGGATATAGCGATAGTTGTTTAAAACCTTACTCTCTATAAGCTTTGACAACGGCATCTGCATATCAATATCCCAACTCATCCCGCCAAATACAGCAAAATATTCTATAGCCTGCTCAAGGTCTTTAGGGTTATTTTGAAAGTAAAAAGAACGAAACTGCTCTAGAAGTGTTGGGTTCTTTTTGAACTTGTTATATTTTGACATGTAGGAAGCCTTGGAGTTTGTTTATGGAATTATACAATAATAGAATGAAAGTAGGGTTTGTGTAACTTGTATTTTGAGAAGGCTTACAACAGCAACTTTAAGTAGTTGCTTTTTTGTGTTAAACTCCTTCAGTTAATTGAGGATATTGCACATACACTATCCTCATAGGTCATAAAATTTTTAGTAAAGTGAGATTTGCAATGGAAGCTCTTATTGGTGTAATCATTATAGTTATAGTTATTGTTATGGCGAGCAGAGCAAGTAGCAACTCTAATAGTCATGCTGAGGAAGATTTGGAACCGATAATTTGTCCACAGTGTGGCTCAGAAGATACAGAAATGTTAACAGGTAGTGCGAAAGAAAACTGGCGCTGCTATATATGTAATCATACTTGGGTATAAACCACTTTCCTCGTTCCCAAGTTTTACTTGGTTGCTCGTTCCCAAGTTTTACTTGGTAACGCATATTTAACTTTAGTTCTTTAAACTTTACCTCACAATTATTACACTTTTTTTTCATACCATACATAATCACTAAAAATATTTAGTGTATAATCGTCTAATAAAAACTAATAAAAAGTTGTGTAATGTTAAAATTTTTCGCCATGCTGTTATCATCGCTATTGCTAATCTCTCTTTTGTATGCAGAGGAGAACTTTAGTGAGATGAGCACGCAAGAGCTTATATCTATAATGGGTTATATAAAAAAAGAAAATCTTGAAAAATTTAAAAAAGAGCTTGAATCAAGAGTTTTAACTATGAGCGAAGCAGAGAAAAAAGCCTATGGGAAAAATCTGGAAAAAGTAAAATAATCAATATGAAAGCAAAAATACTTTTACTCGAAGATGACCTGACTCTTAGTGAAACTGTAGTTGAGTTTTTAGAGGAGCAGGGTTTTGAAGTTATAACTGCTTATGATGGGGAAGAAGCATCAGAGCTTATTTACGAGCAACAGTTTGATTTGTTTTTACTTGATGTAAATGTTCCTCTTCTTAATGGATTTGAGCTTTTAAAACAAAAGCGGGATGACGGTGTTAAAACTCCTGCCATCTACATAACTTCACTAAACTCCATAGACTCTCTTGAAGATGGATATAAAAGCGGTTGTGATGACTACATCAGAAAACCTTTTGTTTTAAAAGAGCTTCTCTTTAGAGTGGAGACTATATTAAAAAGGGGCTTCTTTCATGAGAGTAGTCCAAGAGTTAAAATAGATATACATGTAGAGTACGATACAGAGTCCAATCTACTTTTTATAGACTCTAAGCAGATTCAACTAAATACAAAAACATCTCAGCTTTTAAAACTTTTTTTACAAAATCAAGAGGAAGTTATCTCACATGAGAGAATTTACGATACTCTTTGGAGTTATGAAGAAACACCTAGTGAAAGTGCTCTCAGAACCTACATAAAAGATCTTAGAAAAATTATAGGAAAGGATAAAATTGTTAGCATCAAAAAGCTTGGGTACAGATTTTCGTCAAAGTGAAAAACAAACACTTTTTAGATTTTCTGCTCTGTATATTTTACTAACAGTTATCATCATATCCGTATTTTCTTTTATCTATTTTGAGCTTCAAGAAGATTTGATGCTTCAACAAAAAAAACCGACCCTGCAAACGTATTCTAAAGAACTAATAGAAGATTTAAAACAACTACATGTAAACTTTGATAAAACGCAAATTTATCCGAGAAGTGATAAGTTTGACTCTGCAATTTTTGATAATGAGAAAAAGCTGATTTTCTCTAGCGTGGCTACTAAACTAAGACTAGATAAAATCTTATATCTCGAAAACGGAGTAATTCACTTAGTCAATATACCAGAGTCTTACTATCTTGGTGCCAAATATATTATAGTAAAAGTAAAAGATGATGAAGCGTGGTTAGCCCGTACCAAAAAAGAGATTGTCATTTTTGGAGCTATAACGTTTTTGTTTATGTTAGTTATAGGTTATATCCTGCTTAGATTGTTTTTGAAGCCTATGCGTGATGCTATCACTCTGCTTGATGAATTTATAAAAGACACTACTCATGAGTTAAACACACCCGTTAGTACTATAGTCGCAAATATAGAGATGATAGACAAATCCTCTCTCGATGAAAAGTTATTAAAAAAGATAGAGAGGATAGACATAGGTGCAAAAACAATATCAAATATCTATCAGGATTTAACTTATCTGACACTTGGCAGTGAGATAGTCTCCAATAATGAAGATATAGATATAGAGCAGTTGGCTTTAGAGAGAGTGGAGTATTTTACTTCTCTCGCCCTTGCCAAAAAAGTAAAAATCAGCTCAAACATAATAGAGAAAACATCTTTGACAGCAGATAAGTTTAAAATCTCAAAACTTTTGGATAACTTGCTCTCAAATGCTATCAAGTACAACAAAGTCGGTGGAGAGATTGTTGTCAGCGTAGAGAGTAAAGGGTTTAGTGTAGAAGATTCCGGTATAGGCATAGCACAAGATGATATCTCCAAAATAAAAGAGAGATATAAAAGATTTAACAAGAGCAGCGGTGGTTTTGGTATAGGACTAAGCATAGTCTCCTCAATTGCTCAAGAGTATAATCTAAAAATTGATATAACTTCCCAAGAGAGAGTTGGAACGAAAGTGAGTATCTCATGGTAAAAAAAGCAGTTTTAATTCTTAGTCTTATGTTTTGTTTTGCAAATGCAGATGTGTATGAGAAAAACTGTGTTACATGTCATAAACAACTACCTGTAAGCATAGATAAATATTTTTATAAGTACCTGCTTATATATAGCAGTGAGCGTGATATGAAAAATGCGATTATCAGTTATCTAAAATATCCCGCACAAGAGACTAGCGTTATGTCAGATGCATTCATAAGCAGGTTTGGTATAAAGAAAAAAAGCAAACTTAGCGAATATGAATTAAAAGAAGCTGTTGATGTTTACTGGCAAAAGTATAAAGTTTTTGGAAAGCTAAAATAAAAAAAATCATTACACAATTACCTCACAATTAATTGTTAAACTTACTCCATCAAAAAAAGGAGTTTCAAATGAAAACTACAACGATAACAAAAACATTAAAGTCTTTAGTTATAGCAGGTGCTATTATTGGTTCATCAACTTTACTTGCTGCTGATGGTGCTGCACTTTACGCTAAGTGTGCCGGTTGTCACGGCGCAACAGGTGAAAAAAGTGCTCTTGGTAAATCAAAAATTATTGCAAATATGAGTGCAGAAGAGATAAGCAGTGCAATTAATGGTTATGTATCCGGCAGTTATGGCGGAGCTATGAAAGGTCTTATGAAAGGTCAAGTTTCAAGTCTTTCAAAAGATGGTATCAAAGCATTGTCTGCCCATATAGCAACGTTTAAAAAATAGTCTACATACCATATAAAACACCCTCTCTAATCTCTCTTTCTCCCAAAGTTTTTGCTTTGGGGTATTTTTATTGTTTGATTTTTAAACTTTAACACTAATACACAAACCTCTTAAATAATAAAACTCTTTTTACTACAATAATGATTACCAATAAAACAATAAGGCTATTTATGAAAACTATAAGATTATCAACACTTTTCCTAGGTGCGGTTATGTTCCTAGGTTTTGGATTTACAACGGCAAGTGCTGAGGGCATGAAGTGTGGTGCGGGGAAATGCGGCAGTTCTATGAAGACTCCAAGAGTTCAGGCTGAAGCCATGAAAGATGATTCAAAAAAACTTGATACTCACAAGAAAAGTTCAAAATTTGAAAGTTATCAAAAATGGAGCAAAGAGTATTCTAAAGATAAGAATCAAAGAGGTGTAATAAGCACTCATTAAAATATCTTTTAATTATTCAATTGACTTATACTCTTAAAGAATAATATATCTTAATATATGTTATAGTTATCACAAAATACTACTTAAGTTAACATTTTCATTATGGAGATACAACATGAGAGAGAGAATAGCGGTAATTGATGGTCTAAGAACCCCCATGGCCAAAGCATCAGGCAAATTAAAGAATATGCAAGCAGAATCACTTTGTGCACATGTAGTCTCAGAAGTGGCTCTTAGGGTTGGGTTGGATTTTGATAGTTATGATGAAGTTATAATAGGTAATGTGGCACAACCTGCTCATGCTGCAAACATTGCTAGAGTTATAGCACTCAAGGCAGGGTTTGGTGAACATGTGCCAGCTTATACTGTGCATAGAAATTGTGCTTCTGGGATGGAGTCTATCACTACTGCCACTGATAAGATCTTATCTGGCAGGGGTGAGATTTATATGGCTGGTGGAGTAGAGTCCATGAGTAATATACCTATATTTTTTAACAAAAAGATGTCCGCTCTTTTTGAGGGGCTTTTTCGTTCAAAATCATTTATAGAAAAAATAAAGACTCTTTCACACTTTACCCCATCTCATTTAATACCGGTAGTTGGTCTGATGCAGGGTTTGACTGACCCTCTAACAGGCCTAAACATGGGTAATACAGCCGAAATACTGGCTCAAGATTTTGGAATCAGCAGAAGAGAACAGGATGAGTTTGCTCTTGCTTCGCACAGCAAAGCAGAGCGTGCCCAAAAAGATGGGATATTCGCTCACGAGATAGCACCTATTATCAGGAACGCTCAAAGAGGGGAGATAATGGTAGATGATGATGGCATACGACATGGACAAAATATGGAATCTCTCACAAAGCTTAGACCATTTTTTGATAAAAGAAACGGAACTGTTACAGCCGGTAATTCCTCTCAGATTTCAGATGCCGCTGCTGCAGTGGTCTTGATGAGTGAATCAAAAGCAAAAGAGATGGGCTTGACTCCGCTCGGATACGTAAAAGAATACGCATATGCAGGACTTGATCCTTCCAGAATGGGTCTTGGACCGGCATACTCTACAGCTAAAATTTTAGAGATGACAGGAATGAAGATGAGTGACATTGAACTCATCGAACTTAACGAAGCTTTTGCGGCACAAGTCATAGCAAACTTAGCAGCTTTTGAATCTAAAAAATATGCACAGACTCATCTAAACAGAACAGAAGCTTTGGGTTCTATTGATACTAATATACTCAATGTAAACGGTGGAGGAATCGCACTTGGACATCCGGTAGGAATGACAGGGACACGATTGGTTATTCACACTTTAAAAGAGTTGCGCCGTCGAAATAAAAATGTAGGTCTAGCCACACTCTGTATCGGTGGCGGACAAGGTGCATCTTTGATACTGGAGGTAGAGTAATGAGCGCTTTTAATTTACATGTAGATAATGAAATAGCTACTTTAATGTTTGATATGCCTGATTCTAACGTCAATTTACTTTCAATTTCTGTTATGCAAGAGCTTGAGAGCCACCTTGATAAACTCAAAAGTCAAAAAGATATAGATGTCCTGCTGTTTAGAAGTGCCAAAGAGGGTATATTCATTGCCGGGGCTGATATCTCAGAAATCCAGTCACTAAACAATGAGCAGGAAGCACACGATATAGTAAAACAAGGGCAGATGATTTTATCTAAAATAAGAGCACTTCCTTTTTATACGATTGCTGTTATTGATGGTGCATGCTTAGGTGGAGGCTTTGAACTGGCACTTAGTTGTAACTACCGTATTTCGACCCAAAATCCTAAAACAAAAATCGGACTTCCAGAGGTAAACCTTGGAGTTCTCCCAGGTTTTGGCGGAACACAAAATCTAAAACATCTTATTGGTAAACAAAAAGCACTTGAGCTTATTTTGGGTGCCAAGATGATTAACGGATTAAAGGCTGAGAAACTTAAAATGGTCGATGCCTGTGTGCCTGTAGGTTATCTTGATTTTAAACTGGATAGTTTTATTCAAGCCGTTCTTGATGACAAAGAGAGAGCTAAAATAGACGCTAGACGTTATAAAAAAAACCTGCTGGAACGTTTTGCTCCGGATCTTATTTATCATTTTGCTCTAAAAGAAGTTATGAAAAAAACAAAAGGCAATTATCCCGCACCGCTAGAAGTGATTGAACTTTTTAAAAAAACAGATAAATTACCGATGAATGAAGCCCTGTCATTAGAAGTTTATGCTTTCGCAAGACTCTCTGTTACCGAAGTCTCAAAAAATTTAATCTCTCTGTTTTATGCTTCTGAAAAGCTAAAACACGATAAATTTGTGAAAGATGGTATTGCGCCTCAGTATATAGAGAATGTAGGGGTAATCGGCGGAGGAGTGATGGGTGGCGGTATTGTATGGCTCTTTAGTAAAATTGATAAATTTGTAAGATTAAAAGATCTGAATTATGATGCAATTGCAGCCTCGTTTAAACCAATTAGTAAAGCATATAGTGAGGTAGTAAAAAGAAAACGACTAACAAAGCGCGAAGTTGAGTTGAAAATGGGTCACATAAGTTATACGACAGACTATAAAGGATTTCATAATGCTGATATAGTGGTTGAAGCAGTGATTGAAAACACAGAGATTAAACAGAGTGTCTATAAAGATTTAGAGGATGTTGTAAAAGAAGATTGTGTTATTGCATCAAATACTTCATCACTCTCTATCTCCATGTTATCTGAGGGAATGGAAAAACCTGAACGTTTTATAGGAATGCACTTTTTTAACCCTGTGGCACGTATGCCTCTTGTAGAAGTAATTGCCGGAGATAAAACTTCCGATGAGACAATAGCAACTGTAATCAAATTAGCAAGAGATTCCGGTAAAACAGTTATCTTAGTAGGAGACTGTGCAGGGTTTTTGGTAAATCGTATTTTGCTTACTTACATTAACGAGTGTGTTAGGATGTTTAGAGAGGGTGCAAGTATTGTGTACATAGACGAGACTATAGAAGAGTTTGGTATGCCGATGGGTCCATTTACACTGGCAGACGAGGTGGGACTTGATGTTGGTTATAAAGTATCACAAGTTCTCGAAGAAGCTTATGGTAAGAGAATGACAGTCTCCCCGATACTCAAAGAGATAATAGAGATGAAACTCCTTGGTAAAAAAGGTAAAAAAGGTTTTTATGTTTACAATGGCAAAGAGAAGCATATAAATAAAGAAATTGTCTCAATCCAACCTCGTTCAAGACCTTACTCTAAACCTGAGATTATAGACAGAGCAATGCTTATCATGATAAATGAGGCAGCAAGAGTCTTGGATGAGAAGATTATAAAAGATGCCTCACAACTTGACATGGCAATGATTATGGGGACAGGATTTCCTCCATTTAGAGGTGGTTTACTTAAATATGCCGATTCACTTGGGATTGAAAAAGTTCACATGTTATTAGTCCAATTAGAAGAGAAATATGGAGAGAGATTTGAACCGGCAAGGCTTATTGTAGAGATGGCGGACAATAAAGAAACTTTTTATAAAGGATAAATTATGGAGATATATATAACACTTGGGCTTACAATAGCTTTGATTGTGAGTTGGTATAAAGGTTTGTCATTTTGGATTATCTCAGCTCTCTTGGCGGCTGTTATATGTGCAAGTTTTGATCCCGGTATTCTTTTTTGGATAATTTATATTCTGATAAATCTTGTTTTACTTCTTCCTCAAATAAGAACAGTGCTGATATCAGCTCCTTTGGTCTCACTTGTAAAAAAACTTCATCTTATGCCAAGTATCTCAGAGACAGAAAAAATTGCTTTAAGAGCAGGAGATGTATGGGTAGATGGGGATTTTTTTTCGGGTTCACCGAATTTTGACAAGATTTTAAGTGAGCCATATCCTCATTTGACGGATGAAGAGGAAGCATTTTTAAATAATGAAGTTGAAAAAGTCTGTGAGATGACTAATGATTTCAAAGTGTTTGCCGAGAGAGATTTGAGTGAAAATACATGGCAGTATCTAAAAGATAACAAATTCTTTGGGATGATAATTCCAAAAGAGTATGGAGGACTTGGATTTTCTGCTTTGGGACACTCTGCAGTTATTCAAAAACAAGCAGGTCATTCACAGGTATTGGCCATTACTACAATGGTGCCAAACTCACTTGGGCCTGCTGAGTTAATTCTTCATTACGGTACTGGGGAACAAAAAGATTATTACCTGCCGCGTCTGGCTGACGGACGGGAACTTCCATGTTTTGCGTTGACAGAACCTCTAGCCGGAAGTGATGCTACTTCTATCAGTTCACGAGGAGAGGTATTTGAGAAAGACGGCGAAATATATATAAGACTAAACTTTAATAAACGCTATATTACCTTGGGCGCTGTAGCAACAGTTATAGGGTTAGCTTTCCAACTTAGTGATCCAAAAGAACTTCTTAAAAAAGGTAAAGACCTTGGAATTACATGTGCACTTGTTGATGCAAAACTAGATGGTGTTGTTCAAGGAAAACGCCATGATCCGCTTAATGTACCATTTATAAACTCGCCGATTAGCGGTGAAGATGTTGTCATCAAATTGGAAAACGTAATCGGTGGCTTGGATGGAGTATCAAAAGGGTGGTTGATGTTGATGGAGTCACTCTCTGTAGGACGTGGGATATCACTCCCTTCTGTAAGTACAGGCGGTGTTAAACTCTCGTGCGCTGTTGCTGGCTCATACTCAACTGTCAGAGAACAATTTGGTCTTTCTATTTCAAAATTTGAGGGTATTGAAGATGTACTGGCAAGACTTGCTGCAAATGCATACATGTTAGATGCTGCGAGACTCTTTACGCTCGGTGCCATAGATTCCGGTAAAAAACCGGCAGTAATAAATGCAGTTATGAAATATCACTCAACTGAGATGTTTAGACGCAGCATTAATGATGCGATGGATATAGTCGGAGGTGCCGGAATATCACTTGGAGAGAAAAATCTACTTGGTCATGCATATGTAGGTGCTCCGATTGCAATTACGGTTGAGGGTGCAAATATTATGACCCGTACACTTATACTGTATGGTCAAGGTGTCATCCGCTGTCATCCACATGTATATAATGAGATAACAGCTATTGAGGCGAATGATGCAACAGCATTTGACAAAGCTTTCTTTTCACATGTCGGTTTGACTTTTCAAAATATGTTGAAAATGACACTGCTAAGTCTGAGTAGAGGATATTTATATTCTCCATCTTCAAAAGGTGCTGGAGCTTATTATGAGAGAAAACTTGCATGGAGCAGTGCTACTTTTGCTTTCTTGTCTGACTTTATCATGGCATATTTTGGCGGCTCTTTAAAACAAAAAGAGAAAATAACAGGACGTTTTGGAGATATACTTTCTGCTATGTATCTGCTGAGTGCAACACTCCGTCGTTATAAAGAAGAGGGCAATAAAGATGATGCTTTTGTTAAATACATTGGTGATCAACAGCTAAGAATTATTCAAAATGCTTACAATGAAATAGCGGCTAATCTTTTTGAAAACCGAATTGTTAATTTCTTCTTTAAACCTTTTAAATGGTACATGTCAGCAAATTCTATGGGACGAGATGTCAGTGATAAACTCTCAAGAGAGTTAGCTCACTCTATTACTGCTCAAGGAGAGATGAGAGATAGACTTGTAGATGGGATTTACCATTCAAAAACTTACAAAAATATTGAAGAAGCGTTAAGACTTCATGAAGAGTCAGCAGATGTAGCACAAAAAATAAAAGGTGCTATAAGAAGCTGTAAACTTCCTAAAGCTAGCGTTTATTCTCTTGTGGATGAAGCATTGAAAATCGGTGTGATTACTCAAGAAGATAAAGCTTTAATACAAAAAGCACAAGAAGCTAAAGAGTCTGTGGTGCAAGTAGATGGTTTTGCGGTAGAAGATTATTTAAAAAGAGGCTTATAGGGGTTTATTATGGGTGATAAAATGTATCAAGCCTCTCAATTTGTCATAAGTATGATTGAGAGAACTATGGCGAACAACATAACATATAGCGGTGAAAAGAATCTTGATAAAAATTTTCCAATCCTGTTTGTTGCTAACCATTTTACAAGAATAGAGACCTTTTTAGTTCCATATGTTCTTTACAATAAATTTGGATTTAAAGTGCGTTCGTTGGCAGATCACTATATTTTTGCAGGCATACTGGGTGATTATTTGTCAGCTGTTGGAACGGTATCTACAAAAGATGAACTGAGAAACGAAAAAATATTAGGAGACTTACTTACTGCCCGTGAAAACTGGTTAATTTATCCAGAGGGCTCAATGATAAAGAGTAAAAAAATACTTCTTAGTGAAGATACTTTTGAGATAGAGGACAAAAAAGGACTTCGCAATATCTTTACAGGTTCAGCAGTTTTAGCACTACAAAGTGAGCTAGAAAAAAGTAAATATTTTGAAGCTCTTAACCGTTGTGATGTTGAAGCAATCAAAGAGTTCAAAGAGAAATATTTTATTAAAGAAGATGAAGAACTTTCATACTCCAACACGCACATAATTCCCGTAAATATATCATATACCCCTATAAGAACAGGTGAGAACTCCATCTCTGATCTTGCAAAAAAATATATAAAGAGTGAATCTGTCTCTCTAAATGAAGAGATTGATATTGAGAGTAATTTACTGCTAAATTCTCAAATACATATTCATTTTTCAAAACCTATAGATGTAAAAACTTTTTTATTTAAGACTAAGAGAACTCTGAAGCAAGAAAATTTAGAGCTTGATGATGATACAGTCATTAAAAGAGCAAGAGTACCATTGACTAATATGATGATGAATGAGGTTTACAAAAATATTTTAATTACTTTCGATCATGTTTTTGCTCTTTGTTTGGAGTATTCAATGGAGAATGAGTTTGATGCACAGGAGTTAAAAGCACGAATATATCTTGTATGCAGAGAGTTGAAAAAATTGGATATTTACCATTTGGACAAAATATTAGATGCTAATTTATATAGACTTTTAAATGGTGAACCTTATGCACTCTTTGATGATGTCCTTTCAGTAGCGGTTAATCAAAGGATTATAAAAGAAAATAAAAATAAAATATATGTCATTGATAGAAAAAAATTTAAAGACGAGCATACATTTCATACTATCAGAATTAAAAACACTCTTAGAGTTTTACTAAATGAAACAATGATACTTCATGAACTTAATGATTGTGTAAAATATCAAGCGCATAAAGATATAAAAAAGGTTTATAGAGAGGTCTTTTATATCATATATAATCGTGACACTAAGCAGTTTACAAAAGATTATAATAAATATTATTCAGTTTTTGACAGCAAAGCTAAAGAAATTGGAAAGCCGTTTGTGCTATATAATGAAAATAACACTGTCGGCTGTGTATTGTCACATGGTTTCAAATCAGCCCCACGTGAGATAGAACTTTTGGCCAATTATCTTTTTGATAATGGTATAAATGTGTACGCCATTAGACTTAAAGGACATGGGACAATGCCTGAAGATTTAAGAGATGCGACATATAAAGATTGGTACGATTCATTTGACATAGGTTATTCTGCTCTGTCTTGTGTAAGTGAAAAAATATTTGTATGTGGTTTTTCTACAGGCGGTCTGATAGCGCTGCTAAAAGCATCTAACACCAGCTATAAGATTGATGGTGTTGTCTGTATAAACAGTGCTGTATCTTTGGGAAGCATTCATATAGAATATGTAGCATCAACGCTTGATTTTATTAACAGTTTTATATCACAATTCAGGAGTGAAGATGATACATATGAGAGTGAACCGGAACATCCTGAGATTAGTTACAAAAAACACTATATGGTATCTGTAGCCGAGTGGAAAAAGTTATTTGATATAGTTGAAGAGAGACTAAAGCATATATCAGTACCTACGCTGATTATTCAAGGAGACAAAGACCCTGTCGTAGATCCAAAAAGTGCTGATATTATTTATGACACCATTAAATCTACTATTAAAGAGAAGTATATTGTGAAGAGTGACAAACATGTACTTCCGCTAGATGCGAGTGTAAATCAAGATATATTTAAAAAAATTACAAAGTTTATAAAATCTACTAAAGGTTACTAAGTTCTTCTAGCATCCATGGCCACTCTCCAAAATCGCTATCTGCATTTATATGTCCTCCGCCATTTAAAACTTTCATAGGTACATGTAGAGCTTTTTGAAGAATCCTCGCTTCATCTTGAGTCATATATGGATCATCCGTTGAGGTAATAAGCAGAGTCTCTTTGGCGAATAGGTTTTCAGGCACCTTACATGGGTAGAAACTTGCTAATTCCGGTATATCACATGTCAGACTTGGCGGAACTACAAGATAGAGCTTTTGAACTTCTGTTGGTTTTATATCATTACATATATGAAACCATAAAATATTTGCAAGAGAGTGGCAGACAACCATATCTGGTTTGAACTCTTCGAGCTCTGTTTGAAGCTCCCTCTGCCAATCATCTTTGTTTGGAAAATCAAAGTTGCTGAATCTTAAAAAACTTACTTTTCCATACTCTTTAGCAATCTCACTAGCTAACCAACTCTGCCAGTGGGGAAAGTCACTTCCACCCCAGCCATGAAGGATTAAAACTTTTTTACTCATAAATTTCCTATATCTTGTTTTATACCATTCTATATAAATATTAATTAAGAGATAATTATGGGATGATTAGGAGATGATTTGATTAGAAAAAGTATTTATATGACAAGAAATAAACAAAGAAGAAAAGGTATAATTAGTAAAATAGGTTTAGAGGTGTGGCGTTGCAAAAGCAGAGTATTAAAAAAATTACAGTAACTCGTCTTTTACAAGTATTTGTTATTGCAATGTTAGTTATAGTTGCTGTTATTGCTATTAGTTATAGAAATTTTTTCCAGTTTGTTGTTGAAAACAGAGTTCACTCAGTTTCTCAAATCATAAAAGCCGGTCTTACCTCACATATGAAAGCCGGTATTATGGATAAGCGAGAGTATTTTTTAAATGAAATATCTTCCGTACACGATATACGCTCTATAGAAATTATTCGTGGGGATGCTGTTGTAAAAGATTATGGTGAATCTAATTTATCTGAAAAAAAATTAACTGATAATCTTAGAGCTATTTTAGAAAAAAAAAAGACACATATAGTATGGAAAGATACAGAAAACTTAGTCGAGGCTGTTGTTCCTTACATCGCAAGTTCAAGCGGAAATTTTAACTGCATACAGTGTCATCATGTTGAAGACGGTACAGTGTTAGGTGCTGTAAGTATTAGCATGGAGATTGGCGCATATCAAAACTTTGTACTTAAAAACGGTTATTTGATTGTTGCTGTATTGCTTTTATTTGCTTTTTTAATAACATTTAATATGTTCCATGTAATAGAACGCTATATTAGTAAACCGCTCTTAAATCTTATTCATGATGGTGAAACAGCTTATGTTTTACATAAAGATATAAACAGTGAAAAATATGAAAGTAGAGAGCTTGAAGAGGTTGTAAAGAATGTTAATAAGTTTAATGGAACTGTTATGCAACACGAGAAAGAGCTTGAAGAAAAAAATAAGCAACTTCAACTCCTAAACGAAGAGATAGAATCAACACTCAAAGATACCATGATTGTAATTGGACAAATAGAGGAGATTCGCGCAGGTGATACTAATATGCATACACGACGTGTAACAGCTATAAGTACGATGATTGCCAAAGATTATGGTTTAGATGATGGACAAATAAAGCTTATAGAGATTGCATCACCGCTCCACGATATAGGAAAAATCGGGATTACTGATGCTGTTTTAAATAAACCGGCAAAATTGACAGAGGAGGAGTATGTATATATGAAGACACATGCTTTTCTTGGATATAGAATTTTAAATAATTCAAAACGTCAGATTTTAAATATTGCTGCTACTATTGCTTATGAACATCATGAAAAATATGATGGAACAGGTTATCCACAAGGTCTAAGAGGGGAGGAGATATCTATCTATGCCCGGATTGTAGCTATTGTTGATGTTTTGGATGCCCTTCTATCTAAACGCGTTTATAAAGAGAAATGGGAAGTAAAAGATGTAATTGCTTTTTTTAAAGAAGAGAGAGGCAAACATTTTGATCCTGAGTTAGTGGATATACTGCTAAACAATATAGATGCTTATGTGCAACTGATTGAAAAATTATCAAAAAAAGATTAAAGCCTAAGCTTCTTTTTTAAAGTAGGACTTTGTTATAAAAAATAGCATCAAGCCCCACAAAACTATGCTACTTGCTATCGCTATTACACCAACTTCTTCATGCATGTGGATTAAAGACTTTGGATCAATGGAGTTAATATCAAATATAAGATCTAGCCCAAGTCCAAAAATAATACTTCCAAGAATAATACTTCCAAGGTAGATATACAAAGACTTGGTTCCTAACATCTTTTTCACCACACCTATAGTAACAGTGTTAGTTGCAGGTCCCGCGCTTAAAAATACAAAAGCAGCACCGGCACTGACTCCACTTAGCATAAGAGCTGCGGCAATAGGAAGTGAAGCAGTTGCACAAACATACATGGGAACTGCAATTGCGATTGCAATTAGGTATGAAAGCCAATCATACTCGACTAAAATATCGCTAAGATTTTGAGGGATGGCTATAGTAATCAGAGCACCCAAAAGAAGACCCCAAAGAAGAGGTTTTGCTATATCTCCAAGTAGCGTTACAAAAGCATACTTTATCGCTCCAGTTAAAGAAAACTTCTTCTTTTTTTCATCTATTTCACAAGATGATTTACTTGAACAGCAACTTTTTGGTTCTTCTTGAACTTCTTGGACATACTCTTTATCTAAAATATTTGTTAAAATTCCAGCAAACATAGCAATTAACATAGAAGTCAAAACTCTGTAAATCGTAAAAACCCAGCCAAACATTCCGTAAGTAGCAAGTATAGAGTCAACACCTGTTATGGGAGTAGAGATTAGAAAAGAGAGAGTAGCACCTTTGCTCGCACCACTTTTTTTAATACTGGTTGCAAGAGGAATAACACCGCAAGAACAGACAGGGAGAGGGATGCCAAAAAGCGTTGCTTTAACAACGGAGCCGATATTTTCATTTCCCAGATGCTTTGTAACTATGGAATCAGGGACTAACTCATGCAAAATCCCTGCAAAGAAAAGACCAAAGAGAATATATGGTGCCATTGCATTGCTAAGGTCTATCAGTGCTGTAAAAAAAAGAGTTATCAGTTCCATTATTTCTCCTTACATATTCTAATTTTGTAAGAAATTAAGCTTTTACGCACTAATTAGAGTTAAGAGTTATTGCGTTTGCAATTCTAAGCATAGTTTCATCTTTACCGATAATCGACATAACGCTATCTAGTCCAGGACCTGTCATTTTTCCAAGAAGTGCAACACGAAGAGGCTGACCGATTTTACCAAAACCTATCTCCATCTCATTCACTACTTCTTCCATCAGATGATGGTAGTCAACAGGCAGATGAAGTTCTCCGGCAGAAGTAATTTTTGCTCCAAAAGCATTAAGTATTTCTACTGAACCTTCTTTGAAAGCTTTTTTAACAGCTTTTTCATCATACGAAGTCGGAGTCTCTATAATCTCTTTTACAAGGGTCGCCATCTCTTTTAGAGTCTTTGCACGATCTTTAAGCTCATCAAGTAAAATCTCTTTTTTATCATGAGAGGTTAGTATAAGTTCATACTGCTCTAATTGTTTTGCCAATTCAGAATTTGGAGTATTTTTAATGTAGTGTGCGCTTAACCAGTCAAGTTTTTCTGTATTGTAGATTGAAGCTGACTTATTAATATCTTTCGGATTGAAAAGATTTTGCATCTCATCCATAGAAAATATCTCCTGATCTCCATGACTCCAGCCAAGACGAACCAAGAAGTTTAAAAGTGATGCAGGGGTATAACCCATCTCTTTATATGCCATAACATCTGTAGCACCATCACGTTTGCTTAGTTTTTTGCCAGCTGAGTTATGAATCATAGGTACATGATAAAATTTAGGGGGTTCAAAACCAAGAGCCTCATAGACTACCATCTGTTTTGGTGTATTTGAGAGGTGGTCGTCTCCACGGATAACTTCATTGATTCCCATAAGTGCATCATCAATAGCAACGACAAAGTTGTAAGTCGGTGCGCCGTCGGCTCTTGCAATTACAAAGTCATCTAAAATATCTTCAGCTTGAAAGCTGATATCGCCTTTTACACCGTCTTTAACTATAATTTCACCAGTTAACGGAGCTTTAATACGAATTACTGCCTCTACACCTTCTGGCGGTGTGCCGTCAAAGTCACGGTATTTACCGTTGTACTTGGTACGCTCTTTGTTTGCCATCTGAGTCTCACGAAGCTCTGTCAGTTCCTCTTTTGACATGTAACATTTGTAAGCTTTTCCCTCATCTAATAGCTGATCTATGTATTTTTTATAGATATCATCTCTTTGTGATTGATATATTATATCACCATCATGCTCAAGACCTAACCACTCAAAAGCTTCTAAAATAGCGTCTGTAGCCTCTTGAGAGTTTCTAGCTTTATCGGTATCTTCAATACGAAGAACAAATTTTCCACCATTTTTTTTAGCCCAAAGATATGAAAAAAGAGCAGTTCTTAAACCGCCAATATGTAGGTAGCCAGTAGGGCTTGGAGCAAAACGAGTAACAATCATAAGAAACCTTTATTAAATAGTTATCGAATTTTAGGCAAATATTTGTTAAAGGTGGGTAAAATACCCTTTTTAATTATAGGAAAATCAATGTATAAAATATTTTTAACTCTTATCTTGCTATCATCACTGAATGCTGAGCTTATTAATGGTGTTGCTGTTGTTGTCAAAGGAAACCCAATTACTCTTTATGATGTAAAAGAGGAAATGCGAATGTCAGGCGTTAATAATAAGGTCGCCACTGATATTTTAATAAGAAAAAAACTAGAAGAATTAGAGGTAAAAGAGAGAAAAATCTCTGTTACAACTGCTGAAGTTTATGACAATATTAAAAAAACGGCATCTACAAATAAGATGAGCGTAAGTGATTTTTATGAAGCTGTTAGAGTTTCAAATGGGCTCAGTTCTGCCGAGTTTAAGCTAAAAACCAAAGAAAAACTTTTATCCCAAAAACTTTATTCTACAATAGCCTACTCATCTGTTTCACAACCTAGTGAGGATGAGATTAAAGAGTATTATAAACTTCATAAAAAAGAGTTTTCACATCCAACAGCTTTTAATGTCATTAGTTACACAACAAAAGATAAAGTAAAGCTTCTAAAAAAAATAAATTCTCCAATGTCTTTGTTGCCAGATATCCAAACACAGGAGAGAAGACTTGTGTATGACGCAATTTCTCCAGAGTTGGGAAAATTTCTAGAAAAATCAAAACTAAATAGCTTTACTTCAATAATTCCTGATGGAAAAGGTGCTTTTGTAAGCTTTTATTTAAAAGAGATAGAGAGCGTCAAAATAGGTTACGAAGATGTTAAAAATAGAGTAGCAAATTTGATTATGAGTAGCAAAAGGGAACAAGTCCTTAGCGATTATTTTGCAAGATTAAAAGACAATGCAGATATACAAATGATAAGAGAAGTAAAATAAAATGTTAAGTGATGCAAATTTTATTAACATTGCGTCAGAATTAGCCACTGCGTCAAAATGTGTTTCTAAGCAGGTTGGAGCCGTTATTGTAAAAGATGGAAGAATCTTAAGTACAGGTTACAATGGAACACCTGCAGGTTTTACGAACTGTTGTGATCATTGGAATGGCGAATATACAGCAGAACATCATGAGTGGTCAAAGACTTATGAGATACATGCTGAGATGAATGCAATAATCTGGGCAGCAAGACAGGGTATTTGTGTGGCAAATGCCACGATCTATGTAACATTAGAGCCTTGCAGTGAGTGTAGCAAAAATATAATTGCAAGTGGTATTAAACGAATAGTATTCTCAAAACCGTATGAGCATACACACTCTGAGACAATCTCAAAATTTATAAAAGATAACGGCGTTATTATCGAACAACTTAAAGAACAAGAGTAAACCATGACTGAGCAAGAAAAATTAAATGCAGAGATAGGAAAGCATCTTATGCAACCTGAAAATTATGGAAAACTAGAAGATGCTGATTGTACAGGGGTAGGAATAGATAATACTACTTCATCATATGTAATTATGTATTTAAAGTTAGATGAAACTCATATCTTAGATGTGAAATTTGGCTCAAACTCAACTCAAGATGCAAATACACTCGGTTCACTTTTTACTGAAATGATAAAGGGTGATGAGATTGTCAACGCCCTTAAAACTACTTTGCAGCTTGAGCAAGATCTACAAAAATCATATGCAGATATTCCCCCGCCAAAAATAGATACCAGTAAACCTGAAGGGGAACAGGTTGAACATGTGTCAACTGAATACCAAGATAGTGCAAATATGGTGTTAACTGCTTTTCGTGCCACTATGAGACACCTTGAGAGAAAAAAAGGTGGAGTAGTCGAAGATCAGTTTGAGATGAACATAGTTAAGTCATGTCCATACTCTGGTACTGAGTGCCACTTTGGAGATGTGAAAAAAGAAGATTAGATTTCATTCAGTGGTAAAGTACAACGTTTGACTACAACGACACTTTAGTGTTTGTTGCTAGGTTTTACTAGAAGACTTACTTATTGGGCTTCATTTTTTTCAATAAAATCCATTTTTTTATTTAGATCATATCTTGACTTTGCAGATTTGAAATATCCATTATGCGAGTATGTTAAATTTTTCCCTTCTAAAAATTTCTTTTCTTCATCTATTATATCTTTTATAGAATTACAAATTTCAGGGTATGCTTCTTCAAAATCTTTTTGTAATTTATATATTCCATATGATATAAGTTCATCGGCATAGTTTATAAAGTCATTATAAATGTTTTCATTACGCTTTCGTACAATAAATCTATATATTTCGTATGATTTTAAAAGCTGATTATAAATGGGAGAATCTTTTGAACCATTGAATAAACTGTATAATCTATGAGATTTGTCACTACTAGCTTCAAATATTTCTTCGAGTAGTTTTGATTTTGAATTTTTTGCAAATTCTGGCAATTCTTGATAGCTTGCATACCAAAACTTAAAAACAATATCACTTTGTATTGATTCATTTAATTGTTTGCTTAAAGTGTTTTCAAAAGTATCTCCTCGCTTTGCAAGGTAACCTATATTGTTTGATTCAAAAAGTGATTTTGTATATTTATTAAAATTTCTATTACTTATTTTATCTCTATAACTTATAGGAGACTGAGTGTTTGTAGCATCAGTTATTTTATCTACAATATCTGGATCACTTGTTTCGTATAGTCTAATTAATACATAAACTCCATCTAGCTTAGTGCGATCATCTTTGTAAATATCATATATAACACTAGTGGTTTGCAAACCATTAACAATAACAGGATTAGTAGTTTCAATTGGATAGTAGCCTGCCTGCATATCATTAGGGATTTTTATTTTTTCAGATATGATAGTTATTCCATTATTTAAAAAAGGAAAATATTCAGAATAGTTACTTTCTAGTGTTTCTTTAATATTTTTATTTGTTTTATTATATTTTAAAAAACCTCTAATGTTATCACTAAAAACAGTATCTATCCTTTTATTAATTTCTTTTTCTTTATCCAATAGTTGACACAGATCAAGTGCTTTCAATCTAAAGTTTATTGCTTTTACATTTTGTATTTGAAATGAGATTAATGCCTGAGGATCTCTTTTTAGAGATATATTGGATTTTTCTGCCATGAAGCTAAAATCGATGTTTTTTCGTTTTTTATTTTCTGAGATCAAATTATCAATTCTGTCATATAAATCATTTATATCATAGATTGCTAGTTCATTATTTTCTTCTTGATGTCTTTCTATTATTGCTTGATCGTTTTTTTCTTTTTCTCCAGAAAAAATGAAATATAATTTAACATCTACAATTTTTCCTGAAGATACAATATTAGTGTATCGTTCTAAAAATGATTTTACCTTTGAATTTAAAGGAATATTTGTACTGTTACCATAGACAAAAATATTCCTATAATCATTAACAAATTTTGAAAGTACATTATCGCCTAGCCCTTTTCCATTTTTCATTTGAAAAACATGCATAGTGCATTCATTATCATCTTCATCAATATATATCCCATCTATACCGCCATCATGCTCTCCATTCCCGTTAACGATAGTGCTAATATTGTGAAATACTTCATCAAAACTTTGGTCTAAAAGTGCAGTAATAGCTAAAATTTCAAAAGCAAAATTTCTTGAAAGTGAAAATTTTTTTTCTATTCGTTCTAGATAACCGTTAATAAATAATTCTTTGTTCATAAAATATTCCTAATTTAGTGATAATAATTTTCAAATTGTACCATATAATATATTTGTTTAAAGTGATTGATTTTTTTATCTTCTAACGTCTATCTTAGGAAATAAGTCGTCGCGAGGCTACTTATTTCTCTCTGATTGTGAGTTTTTATTATCGGTTCATATTTAAATATTTGCTTCTTGATCCATAGAATACTTCTATGATAATCTTCTGCTAAATCTTTTAGAATATCTATAATCTGTTTCTCACTAAACTTACTTTTTCGCATGAATACTCCTGATTTATTTTATCAGAATTATTCCGTTTTAGGTGGTACAGTTTTTAGGGGGGGGCTTACAGAAGGATTCTAAAATAATTGAAATTATAAAAAATCAAACTGAAAAAGTTCAACTACTCGCTGTCAAAAAAGATTCTTGTATTATTAAATTCATACAGCATCCAACTGAAAAAGTTCAACTACTCGCTGTCAAAAAAGATTCTTGTATTATTAAATTCATACAGCATCCAACTGAAAAAGTTCAGATAGCTGCAGTCAAAAAAGATCCTAAAAGTATTATACATATACAAAATCCGAATAATGCAGTTCAAATGACGGCAATAACAAAAGATCCTAAAAGTATAAATTTCATAAAATATCTAAGCGATGAAGTTCAGTTGATTGCAGACAAGAAAGATTAGAATCTTGTTATATACGTCAATACTCTCTGCTAAGGACTTTTTCTAAATCCTCTGCCTCCCGGCTTAGTAGCTCTGGTTGTATAGTTTTTTTTGAAACACGACTGACAAATACTGTATTTTGAGTTAAGTGGCAGAGGTACATGACACAGTCTACATGTAGAAGCTAGTTGACCCCGATGCAGGGACTCCTCTATATATTTATTTAAAAGCCCTCTTGCGATACGAGCTTTTTGGGCATCCGGAAAGTACTCTTTAAACCTGTAACTGAGCCAAAGGTATAGTGATATCTCTTTAACCATATCTTCAGCACGCAGAAGCTCAACAGATGTCTGTGCATAAGCTTCTGTAAGTATAGGTGTTACATATGGAATAGGCATCTTTTTCTCTAGTGCGACTAAATAGCTCTCGTATGCTGCGACAATATATGGGGACTTCAGGGTCAACGGAGCACATGAGAGATGGTACTTTGTTGCTATGTCTAAGTCATAAGTATCCACCATCAACGCGGCTTCTAACATGTCATCCAGGTTTGATGCGATAAACGGACCGTTAAATTCCATATTTTTCCCAAAAAACTTTAAAATCTCACTCAGAGAACGCTCTTCTAGAATATTACCGACCAGTTTTATGTGGTCCAGGTTTGCCATAACTTTAAAAGGGATAGCTATAGTCTTCGCATCTTTGTAAAAGTTTTTTTTCACAATGCTTAAAATATCAGAACTTAAAGCTCCAACATAACCCTCTTCATGCAGACCAAATCTTCCGGCACGTCCTGAAATCTGATGGACTTCACTTGGAAACAGGTTTCTTTGGCTTACGCCATCAAACTTTTCTGCACTTGAAAAGAGTATGGTTTGTATAGGGAGGTTCATTCCCATTGCGATTGCATCTGTCGCAACAAGTATCTGAGTCTCACCCATTCTAAATTTTCTTGCCTCTTCACGCCTGACTTCAGGAGAGAGATTTCCGTATACAACACTTACTTTAAAATCATGTGAAAATTTTTGCTTTAGCTTGAGTACATCTTTTCTGCTAAAAGCAATTATGGCAGTACCTTCTTTTATATCTTTCATATCTGTAGGAGAGTCTAAAAGAGTTAGCGGATTCTTTCTCTGGAACTCTACAATCTCCAGCTCTTCACCAAGATACTCAGCCAATGCTACAATGGACTCTTTTGAGTTTGGAGAGCC
Source organism: Sulfurimonas sp. (assembly GCA_021648285.1). Classification (GTDB taxonomy): domain Bacteria; phylum Campylobacterota; class Campylobacteria; order Campylobacterales; family Sulfurimonadaceae; genus Sulfurimonas. The sequence goes on from JAKITC010000004.1 coordinate 70,546, forward strand.
TGTCATTATGACTTCACTAGCCGGTGCTCCTATAATTGCATTTGCCCACGCCCAACCACGGTCACGGTCATCTATCATCTGAACCTCATCAATGACACAAACATCTACATCAACTTCAAAGTTCAACATCTCTATTGTTGAACTTATATGTGTCGCATCATCATCCAAAATCTGCTCTTCGCCTGTTATAAGAGAAGCGTCAATACCATTTTCTTTTAACTCTTCATAACCCTCAAGCGCTAGAAGTCTAAGTGGAGCCAAATAGTAACCGGTATCTGCATTTTTAAGTTTTTGCATTGCCTGATATGTTTTACCGCTGTTTGTGGGACCTATATGAAGAATTAGCTTTCTTCTCATGCTTCTTGCTTGTGGAAATAGATTTTTAAAATCTCTTATCGTTCTGGCCAATAGTGCATGTCTTTGCTTTTTGATTATCTCATCACGCGTTTCATGTATAAATCTTTTTACTGTTTTACGTGTGACCTTTGGTGTTATCGCCAATGAAAATGGAAGTAAATCAAGTAAGACATCATAAACTTTTTGATGTAACTCCTCATCACTTAGATGAAGCAGAGTTGTGTATGCCCTGCACTCTTCAACTACACCGTCCAAATCATGATAAAACTGCTCTTCATGCTCTTTTTTTGACTCACTTATGACTTCAGAAAAATCAAGCTCTTTTGAATCCCAAATATCTTTTAACAGTGAGTTTAACTCTACATGTAGCTCTAAAGTATAATCTTGTGTTTTATCTACATGTGGAAGTTTACACTTCTGCTCCAATCGAATCAGAAGCTCTTCATCATGAAGCTCTAACTCAACTAAACCAAGCTCTTTTTGAACAATTTCGCAAAGGATACTCTCTTTGATAAGAGGATAAGAGACTTTTGTCTTTGGAGGTGATGCACGAAGTGAACTTGCTATCTCTTTTTGAGTTAAATGGATATGCTTTTGTGGCAGGCTTTTTATAAAACTATTAATTTCATCCTGTTTTACCTGTACTACTCTATCTTTCTCTTTTAAAATCTCAGCTATCAAAATATCTTCATCTGTCTTTTGAAGATATTCATAACTGTATGTTTTAGTATTTAACGTCAATATCTTATGAAAACTCTGTCCGTAAAGCACGTAGTGAAGTGATGCGTTAAACTCCAAAGTATCATCTATATCAAAAATACCATCCAGTGCTTTTTGAAGTCTCTCTTTTTTCAGTTCAAAACGAATATGTTGAAGTTTTGACTCCATCTTCTCAATGGTTATCTTTTTGCTTCTAATGTCGTGAAATGCTTCGTGAAGCGAAACAGCCTCTTCTTGATTTACATCTAACTCTTGCAATAGAATATCTATCTTATCTTCTCTATCTAGGTTTGGTTCTTTAGGAGTGTTTGATCTGTAAATCTCACTGTTTGAAGCAAAAAAGTTTAAAATATCTTGGCGGAAGTAACTATCTGCTTCGCTCCACAGCATTCTTGCTGTTTTAACAAGCACATCTTTTGTATGTTCAATATCGTAAAATCCAAGAGTAGCAAACAGCTCACTCAGAGTCTCTGAGCTTACTCTGTCAATTCCGACATCGAAAGGATCATCATCAAAATATTTTCTTATTTTTTGATTTATTTTAGAATTTTTTTTATTTTTTTTTGACATATGTTATTGTAACTAAAAGGATTTAATTATTACCTTGAAATTCCATAGCCTAATAGTTTAAATTAGGCTTTTTAAAATTACTTATAAACTCAAAAACCAAAGAAGAAAGGACAACACTGAAAATCATCGTATATCCAGTTGGCAAATCAAATAAATAAGAGACGACAAGCGCCACCACGATACTGAGAGTTCCAAAAATCCATGCAAATATCAGCGGCTTTGTAAAGTTTTGCGAACTTGCCGCATAAGCAGGAGCGACTAACAAAGCAAACACAACTAACACACCTGCTAACTGTACAGAGGATGTGACAGTAAGACCTAGTGATATAAAAAAGACTAGCTCTTTAACAAATCCCGATGTTCTCGGATATACAAAAAACATCACCATTGCAATCATGGAATAAACTATAAATGAGCCTAAAAGGTCATGCGGCATAGTGAAGAGGATATCTGCCGCACTCAGCTTGTTGAAAAGCTCCATCCCCTCACTGCTTTTAGCTAGTATCAGCATCATAGATGAAATTCCAAGAGCATACAAAAGCCCTATAAAAGCTTCGATTTTTTGAACTTTTTTTGATGCATAGGCAATTATCACAGCGGCTAAAAGAGCAAAAAGCAAAGTTAAGAGTGTTTGATGTTCCCCTTCAAAAAATGCCACGCTTATAGCCATACCGATAGCCGCAATCTGCCCGATGGCAAGGTCGGTAAATATCACGCCTCTCTTAATAATCTCGAGTCCAAATATAGCATGAATAAAAACAAGCATTATGGCAAGCGCAAAGGCCGGCCATAATATTTCCACTAGTGACATAACCTGTCTTTTATGGTGTTGTATAAGTTCTCTAAAGAGTCTGTACCCTCTACACTGCCAATATCATGAGGAATGACTCTCACGGTTGCATTACTTTTAGATGCTATAAATTTTGCGGTTTTTTGTTCATGATAAACATCTTGCAAAATTATATTTACATCGTTTTCTCTCATCTTGTCTATTAACTCAATCGTATGCTTAGAACTCGGGGAAACACCTGGCAATGGCTCGATAGTTCCCACCGACTCTATGTTATATCTGCCTAGGATATATCTGTAAAGTTTATGATACTGCACAACTTTTTTAGTTTTGCACTCTTGCATATCTGCATCAAACTGCGCTAGATAACTATTCCATTTAGATATAAAACTCTCAAGATTACTCTGATATTTGGCACTGTTTTTTGAATCAATTGCTTGAAGTTTTTTTGCTATAAGCATCGCAATCGGAATAATATTGTGCGGGTCTGAGCTAAAGTGAGGATTTCCCTGAGGATGGACATCCCCGAAAGCACGAGAAACGCTTAGCGGTTTATCCAGCAAATCCACTGTCCGGCTTACGTCTACAAAACCGACTGCACCTGAGATTACATGTGAGTTGTTTGCACTTCTTAAAAGAGGAGGAAGCCAACCTATTTCAAGTCCTGCCCCATTTATAACAAGCATGTCCGCGTTATGAACCTTGGGAAGGAGAGAAGGCTTGGGAACAATAAAATGCGGGTCGAATTTCGGTGAGGCCAAGACAACGACTTTTACGTTATCGGCTCCTACCTCTTTGGTAATCTCACCCAAATAATTATATGTTACTGCAACATTCACTTTGGCAAAAAGCGCAGCCGATAAAAACATAGTTATAAGTACTATTTTTTTCATCTAAAACTCTCCTAAAATGCGTGTGCGCCGTGTGCGCCGGCTTCAATCGTAATACCTAAAAGTACCTCATTTATATCTTTTTGCTCGCCGCTAAACTCTTTTGATTTATCGTGTGTAAATTGTAAGCGGATTTTTGAAAATTCAAAGGGTTTGTACTCTACCATCGCCGTATATCTCTCTAAATCATCAGGCTGATTATCCAAGTTCTTATTGAGCCAGTCGTAGCGGACACCTGTTGAGTAATTAGAGTTTATTTTATATACAAGTTCGCTGTGCATACCTGCCTGTGTTGTGCTCCCGCCAGCTGTTTTTTGGGTTCTTGAGAGCAGTTCGCTTTGCAGTGTTAAAGAGCTGTAGCTATCAAAGATGCTCTTAATAGTCAGCTCTGCACCATAAATATCCGAATCGTTTACCAATCCTATTGCTTCGTCTTCAAAATATTTACTGTGCGCCAAACTTACACCACCTAGAATTGATGTATCGCCGATATCGATACTGCTTTTAACATATCCTATATATAGATTGTTCTCTTCATTTGGGCTCTCTGGGGTTAATTTCTGCATAGCTTCAGCACCAACCATCAGGTATGTATCTGTCGGAGCTATCCACTGCAGTTGCACACCCGAAGAGTTTATACCCTCACCGCCTATCAACGCCTCATAAACCAAAGGTTGCGATGTAAAGTTCCACGCATGTTGATGCATAGCATTTATGCGACCGAAATTACTTCTAAATTTACCTACTTTAGCGCGAAGTCCATAAGGCAATCCTCTTGTAGTGACAAAAGCTTCTTCAACTTCTAAGCCATCCTCCCTGATGTGAAGAATAACATTCGCGTCAAAATACGGATCTACCACGGAATGAAGTGCCACTTCCGCATAGTTAAAGTTAAAACCTCTATCTTTGTTAAAAGGTATCTCGGTCTCTGCACCGACTGGGGGAGTCTCCGTAAACCCTGGCATATTGTAAGCTTTATACTCACTGTTTTTTATATTTCTGCTAACTGCCGAAGCATCCAGAATAAATGACATGTCAGGTAAAAATGCACTTTGGTTAAAACTTGAACTGCTTTTTGTAGCAGTTGCGATTCTATCATTCAGCTCTTTTTGAGCATTTACTTTTTGTGTTTGTTCAATCGTATTTAAATGTTGTTGTAATTGCGCAATCTGTTTTTTAAGTTCATCAATGTCATCATTGGCAAAAAGTGCTGCCGATGATAGCATCGATAAAATCAGGGCATTCCTTATCATTATAGTCCTCCTAAAATTTTTATATTTGTTTGATTTATTTTAGGATAGTCTAGGAGGTGCACGTGACGAATAGGTTGAATTTACGCTAAAGTCGTAAACAGTCTCTTGAGGTTTACAGATTTGAATAAATGTATTTTCTATCTCAGCAAGTGTGAATGTTTGCGGAACATCAGTATTTAGTAGATTAGACTGTATTGTACAAATGGAACAATCGACATGTGTTTTTAAATCATTATGATGGTGAAGCACACCTACAAATGCTGCTAATACAAGCCAAACAACAGTAAGTTTATTCACAATAACTGATTTCATGTCGAAATTATAACAGAAACTTAGCTTTATTCTTTAATAAACACATAATTGAATATAATCATTATAAAAATTACTAGGTTAAAAATGATATTTCCAAATGAATGGACTCAAAAAGAGTTTTTGCAAAACAAGAAGAAGCTTGAAATTGATGGCATAAAAGTCATTCTTGTTGATACAATTTTATCCCCTATCCAAAAAGCTGATACTGTAGTCTATAATCCTTATGAGTTAAAAAATGAGCCCGAAGGAACCGTCTTTGTCTTCTATTGCGATACGGGCAAAGCAACGCTAAACAGATTAAATGAATATAGAGAGAAATTTCCAAACCATATCTGCATCTCACTAAAAGGTGGTAGAGGTTACTGGAGAAAAAACATGATGGTTATTAATGACGACTAACGAACACAAACAACATCTAAAAGATTTTATACAAGAACTCGATGAAGAGAGGTTTTATGATGCACATGAGAGCTTAGAGGTCATCTGGTTTCCAAGACGTTTTGAAGATAGCAACGAGATGAAGCTTCTAAAGGGTTTTATCAATGCCTCTGTCTGTTTTGAACTTGTAAAAAAAGGTCGCAAAGAACCTGCTAAAAAAGTATGGAAAAATTATTTAAAATATAAACCTCTTTTGCACAAAGTAGAGTCTGAACATCTAACAGAGTATCATTCCATTTCCCTACATGTAGATGAAGCAAAAAATAAGTTAGATATCAATCTTCCTGTAGTATAATTTCAAAAATACTTTAAAGGCAGGAAATAATGGATTTTTCTAAATATACAGATATGGCTTTGACTTATGCCAGCGAATACGGTTTTAAAATTATAGTTGCGATATTCATCTTTGCTATTGGTAAGATGATTATTAAAAGGCTTACCGCCCTTTCTAAAAAACTGATGATTAAAGCCAAAGTAGATTTAACTTTGGTAGAGTTCTTAGAGAGCATTATCTACTTTATTCTACTGATTGTAGTTATTCTTGCCTCACTCAACACCTTAGGCATAAACACAACATCTTTTCTGGCAATTTTCGGTGCAGCAGGTTTAGCTGTTGGTCTGGCACTCAAAGATTCACTCTCCAACATAGGCGCAGCAGTTCTAATAATAATCTTTCGTCCTTTTAAAGTCGGAGATACGATAGAAGCAGCTGGAACAACTGGTACTGTAAAAGACATAAATCTTTTCTCCACAATCATAGAGCCTGTTGATAAACGTATTATTATCGTTCCAAACTCATCGATTATAGGTGGCAATATCACAAACTTTTCACGGAGAACAGAGCGTCGTGTCGAGCATGTATTTGGCATAGGCTATGATGATGATCTGAAACTTGCAAAAGAGACTCTGATGCAAATCATCAAAGATGATGAGAGGGTTTTAGATGAACCTACGCCACTTGTAGCTGTCGGGGAACTTGGTGATAACAGTGTCAACTTTACATTTCGTGCATGGACGACAACTGAAGATTACTGGGATGTACACTTTGACATGTTAGAGAAAGTAAAGCTTGCATTTGATGAAAAAGGTATCTCTATCCCTTATCCTCAGATGGATATTCATACAAATAAAATAGAATCTTAAAGGGAAAGATTGAAAAGAATAATACTTAGTACTCTAGTTGCGAGTTCACTACTGATGGCAGCTAATGAAGCAGAGATAAAACAAGAAATATCAGATGTTGAAGCTCAGATTAAAGCACTAAACGCAAATCTAAAAAAACTAAAATCTACACTTCCTAAAAAAGTTGCTAAAAAAGATAGTGCCCAGAGCGAGTTTGTTACGCATACCGAATTAGGATATATCTCAACTTCTGGAAATACAAATACAGATACTTTTAACTTAGACACAAAGGTTAAAAAGAACTGGGGTCCACATGTATTTACATTTTCACTGCTTAAACAGTATGGTACAGAAAATGAAATAGAGACAAAGAACAAGCTTTTAACTGAACTAGAGTATGACTATGATTTTACTGATAGACTATCATTTGGTTATTTGGTTGGCTACAAGGACGATAAGTTCTCAGGTTATGATTACCAGTTCTACACTGGTCCCGGTGTAAAATACAAAGCAGTAAAAACTGATAAACATCTACTTAGCTTAGAGGGTAATATTCTTTATGCTATTGATGCCATTGAAGATACAGCTCTCAAAAATGGAAACACCAAATCATATGCATCATATAGAACTAAAGTTGTATATGATTGGCAAATACTGGATAATCTAAAGTTCAATCAAGAACTTAGCTACAGATCTGAATTTTCTAATACAAAGAATTACTTTATTTACTCAAAAACTCTACTCTCTAGTAAAATATCTGATATTTTTTCGGCTGGCATAAGTCAACAGATTGATTACATGAATCAACCAGCAGATGGAAAAACCGGTACAGATAGAACATTTACATTTAATCTTATTGCAGATTATTAATAGGCTCACTTTTTAACTTTTTACCCCAAAGATAAAGAGAGTAAAATGCCATAAGTGCGAGAAAAGCCGCACTTAAAAACAAGTATTTTGGATACAGCTCATAGACATATCCGGCAATCAATGCTCCCATAAATGCTCCAAACCCATAAGTAATTCCAGAGAAAAACTGCTGTGCTAAAGATTTATGTTTATAAAGATAAAACAGGTAACTAATGGCAGCTGAGTGAAAGAGTGCAAAACTAAGCGCATGAATAGTCTGAGTAAAAAACAGAACTCCTAGATTGTCCGGAAACAAAAATAGTAAATACCATCTTATAGCTGTTACAAAAGTAGTGAACTGTAGTATAAGAAGCAGATTCTTTCGAAGTAGTCTTCCTTGAAAAAAGAGCATAAATATCTCAACTACAACCCCAAAAGTCCAAAGATATATTGTCATATCCAGACTGACACCATGATCTGTTTCATAGATGGTAAAGAAGTTATAAAATGAGCCAAAACTAACCTGCATAAGCGTTAGCCCTGCCCATAGTTTCCAATCAGCTAATATATTTATATCATTTGCAACATTTTCGCTCCTATCCAAAAGAGCATCTGCTTTTCTAGCAATAACAAAAGCTGTCATGGAGGTTGTAAAAGTCAAAACAATTAGATAGTTCAGAGCAATATCAGGTGAACTTAAAAACTTCACTAAGACAAGCGCTACCAAGATAAAACCAACTGAACCAAAAAGTCTAATCTTTCCATATCTCTCTTTACCAAGATGCTTCAAAGAGATTAACTCAATGTATGGAAGCACCAGACTAAGTCCAATTCCTAGTCCTATGTTTGAGAAAAGCAACTTATAAAAATTATCCAAAGAGAAGTAAAAGGCTATTGCGCTGACACACATTATCAGGAGTGATACATTAAAGGTGAGTATATTTATTTTTAGCCCTCTGATAAAAGCAAAAGGAACTAAAAAACGCACTAGCGGTGCTGCGGCAAAGATAATACCAATCTCACTGGCAGAGTAACCGACCATCGCCAAAACTTTTGGCATAAAAATAATGTAAACACCGATAATTGAAAAATAAAAAAAGTAAAATGTGGCTAGCAATATTGACAATTTATATACCCTTATTTATTTTTAATGATGCAATTATAACGAATATTACATTTTAAGACTTTTTTAAGATCATAGACATGATATAATGTCCTCATATAATACAAATTAACTCAAAAGGTTATTTATGAATAAAGAGATGCATGAAGATGATTTTATTGTTTCAAAGACAAATCTAAAAGGTCAGATAATATACTGCAATAAAATATTTATGGATATGGCAGAATACAGTGAAGAGGAGCTTCTTGGTAAACCTCATAATATAATAAGGCACCCTGATATGCCAAAGGCTGTATTTAAATATCTATGGGATACCATTAAAGCAGGAGCAGAGGTTTTTGCTTATGTTATCAACCAAACAAAAAATGGTAATTCATATTGGGTATTTGCTAATGTAACTGCTTCACTTGATATAGATGGCTCAATAATAGGTTACTACTCGGTTAGACGAAGACCAAATCCAAAAGCACTTGAGATTGTCACCCCTCTTTATAAAAAAATGATAGAGGTAGAAAAAAATAGCGGGGTTGAGGCTTCATTTAAAGTTTTAACAGATATCTTAGAAGAAAAAGGAGTAGGATATGATGAGCTTATCACCTCTATACAAGAATAAACAAACTTTTATACTTACTATTACTCTTTTAGCAGTAGTGACATATGGACTAATTTCTGCAGAGTATACTTTAAGTTTAGCTGTGTTTATTGTACTAATCATCTCACTATTTCTGCCATCTAATAGTGCCAATAATAGTAATTCTGATACATATGAATCAATTATTAACGTTTTAAAAGACGTAGCAGATGGAAAGCTTGAAGGTCGTATTACAAATATACCAAACAATGACTCAAGCGAATCTGCATTTGCTTGGACGGTAAATGATGCACTTGACCAGCTAGAGGCCTTTATGAGAGATGCTCAGATATCAATAGAGTGTGCTTCTATTGGTAAGACATACAGAAGAACTCAACCAGCAGGACTTCATGGTATATTTCGTGTTACATCAGAAAAACTAGGTTTAGCTGTTGATTCTGTCGCTGCCGGATACAAGACTAAACTAAAGGGTGATCTGTCTACAAAATTAAGTGAGCTTGGTGGCGGGATAAGTGCAGGGCTACAAGTTATTCAAGATGATCTTGATGAATCACAAAATGAATCAATGAAAATAGCTGATGTTTCTAAAAAAACAGCTGACTCCTCAGCAAAAAGTTTAACTAGCGTTATAGACATCGGTGAAAAACTAAACAAACTTCTTAGTTCAATATCATCATCTCATGAAGGGATTATAAACCTGGAGCAAAGGTCTAAAGATATTGCTGATGTTGTTAATCTTATTAAAGATATTGCTGATCAAACTAATCTACTCGCTCTAAATGCAGCAATCGAAGCGGCACGTGCCGGTGAACATGGGCGCGGATTTGCTGTTGTTGCAGATGAAGTTAGAAAACTGGCAGAGAGGACTTCCAAAGCTACGAATGAGATAGATATAAATATCTCAACTCTTCAACAAGAGACAAATGATATGAGAGCTAACTCTGATGAAATTTTTGATATTGCTAAGAGTTCAAATGAGGTTATTCATGATTTTGAAGATACATTTAAAGAGCTTAACCTTTTAGCTAAAGAGTCATCTCAATCATCAGTTAAAATTCAAAATCGCATGTTTACAACACTGCTGAAAGTTGACCATGTTCTGTTTAAATCAACTGCTTATTCAGCTGTACTGGATGAAGATGCAAATAAAAAATTTGTAGATCACAAAAGCTGTAGAATGGGTAAATGGTACCTTGGAATTGGTCAAGAACATTTTGGGCAAACAAAAGCTTTTAAAGAGATGGATATCCCACATGAAAGAGTTCATGCTGCTGTTTTCAAAAACCAAGAATATATCCATGCACACAGTGTCTTGAAACTTGATAACCCTGATAAGATATTAAAGAATTTTGAAGATATGGAAGATGCATCTGATGAACTCTTTAATAAATTAGACGAAATGATTAATGAATATGTCCAAAATTTATAAGCGTGATGTTTACTTGTTATTAACTTATAATTAATATAATTAGGAATCTCAATTATGGATATACCCCCTTTTCATTTTTAGAGATATATATTTCCTATAAATTATTTAATTATCCGGTCTTTCTCCCTTTTTGGACTGGATAATTATGCTAAACTTCAGCTATGCAAAAAATCATCTTAACTACTTTAAATTCAAGATTTACCCACACCTCTATTGCTTTGAGATATTTATATGCCAATCTAAAAGAGCTACAGGGTACTGCAAAGATCTTAGAGTTCAGTATAAACGATGCTATACAAACCATCGCGGAAAAGTTACTCATTAATACCCCGGATATCATAGGCATTGGTGTTTATATCTGGAATGTCACAGAAGTTAGTGAACTTATTCACATAATAAAAAAAGTCTCTCCTGAGACAACAATAGTTTTAGGTGGTCCTGAAGTTTCTCATGAACCTTTCCGCGTAAATCTTGATAGTGCTGATTTTATTATACAAGGTGAAGGGGATTTGGCTTTTTATGAACTTTGCCGCAACATCTTAAATGACAACACTCCTCAAGACAAAGTTATTAAAATGAGTATGCCCTCACTCAAAAATTTAGAATTTCCATACAAATACTATACAGATGATGATATAAAGAACCGTTATATCTATGTAGAAGCTTCCAGAGGCTGCCCTTTTGAGTGTGAATTTTGTCTATCTTCAATGGATGAAAAAGTTAGAGCATTTAATCTTAATAAGCTTTTAAAAGAGTTTGAAATACTTTGGGATAGAGGAGCTAGGAACTTCAAATTTATAGACAGAACATTTAATCTAAATATAAAAACTGCCAATATACTTTTAGATTTCTTTTTAACCAAAGAGGATAAACCACCTTACTTTGCTCATTTTGAAGTTATACCTGATCATTTTCCAGACTCTATAAAGTCAAAAATTGCTTCATTCCCACATGGTGCACTACAGCTTGAGATAGGTATACAGACACTGAACCCTGAAATAGCAAAAAATATCTCAAGACAGCTCAAACTCGATAAAATCAAAGAGAATATAAAATTTCTAGAAAATGATACTGAAGCTCACATACATCTTGATTTGATTGTTGGTCTTCCCGGGGAGTCTCTGGAAAGTTTTGGATCCAACCTTGATGAATTAGTAAGTCTCAGCAGTTGCGAGATACAGATTGGTATACTAAAAAAACTATCAGGTACATTTATAAACCGTCACGATATAGAGTTTGGGATGCTTTACAGTGATATTCCTCCATATGATATTTTAAAAAACTCAGAACTTAGTTTTAATGATATTCAGATAATGAAAAGATTTTCAAGGTTTTGGGATTTAACTTACAATAGCGGAAACTTCAGGCGTAGTGTAGAACTAATTTGGCGGGACAAAAGTGTATTTGAAAACTTTTATGCATTTAGTTTGTGGGCTTACACCAAAACTGATTCCACATACAAAATCTCGCTAGAGAGATTAGGAGAACTTCTTTTCACATATCTCAGTGAAATTAAGAATTTATCTGCCAAGGAAGTAGCAAAAGAGATGCTTAAAGATATGATGAAACTAAAAGGTCGAGCAATACCAAGCTATCTAAAACCTTATGCTAACGACTTCAAACTTCAGAACAAACAAGGAACATCAGGTTTCAACAAAAGACAGCAATAATATCAGAAATTTTTAGATATAATTATTTTATGTTTAAACAAAGAGTACTTGTCCTGTTATCACTATTTTTTATAAGTATCGCTTTAGCAAATGAGCCTTATGTAGAGGGTCCGCTATTAGATAGAATTACTGAAAAATATAAGGTATTTGCAAAAAAAAGATTTTTTTATCTTCAAAAAACACTTGATTCCGTAAAAGATAAAAGTGATTTAGAAAAACTTGAAACTGTTAATACTTTTTATAATAGTGTTAGATACTCTTCAGACAAGAAAGTTTATAATAAAAGTGATTACTGGGCAACACCTTGGGAGTTCTTGGGTAAAGATAGAGGGGATTGTGAAGATTATGTAATAAGCAAATACTTCGCTCTTAAGTATTTGGGTGTTGCGCCTGAAAAACTTTTTTTTACATATGCCCGCTCTTCCAAGTTCAAAGCAGCACATATGGTTTTAACATACTTTAAAACACCAAAAAGTGAACCACTTATTTTGGACAACAACAACCATAAGATATTCCCAGCATCAAAAAGAAAAGATTTAACTCCAATCTATAACTTTAATGGTGATGTGCTCAACAAGATAGGTAAAGAAAAAAAATCTCATAAAAAATGGGATCAACTAAAACTCAACATGAAAAGGAAAAAAATATGACACTCTTTAAGCAAATAGCTCTAATGCTATCCATATTTTTACTAATAATATTAGCGACTGTTTTAACATTAAACTTTCAAAGTGCGAACAAATCTGTTCAAGAGGGACTCTATGAGGACGCTAAAAATACGGCAACTTCACTAAGTCTGTCATTGGGAGGCGCCAATGGTGATATCTCTATGATGTCAACCATGATAAACGCAAACTTTGACAGTGGGCACTATATTAGTATTACTCTTGTTGATATTGACAATAATACTCTATATAAGAGAGAGATTGAAAGCGAAATCACAGATATTCCTAAATGGTTTTTAAACTTTGTAAGTATAGAAGCACCTACCGCTCTTGCTAATGTATCAGCGGGCTGGAGTCAAGTCGGGATACTAAGTGTTCAAAGCGATACAGCTTATTCATACCAACAGCTATACTCAATTTTTAAAGGTCTTCTTATCTCTTTTGCTGTAATCGCTACTATCGGTTTAATTATTTTAAACCTTCTTTTACATACAATTTTACTTCCGCTAAAAGAGGTACAAAAACAAGCAGCGGCAGTTATTAAAAATGAATTTATTATCCAGGAGAACATCCCATACACTAAAGAGTTTAAAGACGTTGTTCTTGGGATGAACAATATGGTCTCTAAAGTTAAAGCTATGTTTGACAAAGGAAACAGAGAGCTAAAAGTATACAAAGAGCTAGAGTATACAGACCAAGACACTGGACTTAGAAACCGTAAATATCTTATAGACAAGCTTCCTTCATATCTCAAAGTGGATGCATCGTCAGGAGGCGGTGTAAATATAATAGTTGCACTCAGCGGAATGATTGAAGCAAACGAAAAAATAGGTCGTCAAAATGTAAATAGGCTTTTTGTAGCTATTGCAAACATATTTAAAACTAACACAAAAAATATTGACGATAGTATTATCGCAAGAATGAATGGTACAGAATTTTCTTTACTGTTGCCTGATAACTCAAGTAGTGATGCATTGGAATTAGCTGAAAAAATATATCTCTCTTGTATGGAGACTATTAAATCTTCTGGGCTAAACGAAGATGAAACATTTGTCTCTATTGGTCTTTATAAGTATTCGTACCTTGATACCATATCTCAACTACTTTCACATTCCGACAATGCACTTGCTCAAGCAAAATTTTCTAATAAGAGCATACATCTGGGGGAAATTGAAGATGCAGTTGAGGTAATGGGTAAAGAAGCTTGGAAATCAATTATCAATAAAGCTATTGATAAAGATAGATTTCATTTTGTATCTTGGTCCGTTATTGATACTAAAGCTAAAATACTTGCCCATAACGTGCTCAGTATTAATCTTACAGCAGATGAAAACACATCTTACAGTTATGCTCAATTTATGGCGCCGGCTATTCAATCTGGTCTTAGTCATGATATCTATAAAAATGTTGTAAATATGCTCTTTAAGATTCCAGATATACTTTTGAGAGCTTCTACATACTCTTTGAGATTACCTCATGAATATTTAATAGCTCAAGACAGCTACAATAACTTAAGTGAACTATTGCGTATTCATACCCCGACGCTTCCATTTAAATTGATAATAGAGATGCCGGACAAACTTGTTCGTGAAGATTCTATGCAGATTAAACAATATATAAAATTATTTAGAAAATATAACATTGATATCGGTATATTTGAATTTATTGGAGATAGTGAGGATTATCAATATCTTCAAGATTTAAGACCTGTATATATAAAAGGAGAAGGTAGCTATTTCTTAACTCAAAGCACTCAGTCACTATCAGCTCTTAGACTAATTACAGACACTGTTGACATATCTCTTATTGCGGTAGGCGTTATGGAAATGGAAACGTTAAAAATGCTGGAAGAAAAAGAAATACACATCTTCCAAGGACGAGTAACAGAAATGTTAGAGGTGTAACTAAACTCTTCGTGAGTTTAGTCCTTTTGTAATCGCTTCATTTATCTCTTTTTTGTATTCCTCATTAAGTTCTTCAAGTTCTCTATCAAACTTAATTATTAACTCTTTGTTTGCATTTGGATGTCTGCATATAGTAAAGAGTATATCCATATAAACATCAAAATCAGGATGGGCTCTAAGACCTAACTTTTTATGCACTGTACCATGATGTTTTATTATTAAATCAAGGGCTTCGCCTATTTTATCCGCATCTGCTTTCTTATTTTTTATAATCCTTACCAAAGACTCTAAATCAGTTTTTTGTGCATTATCTTGCTCTTTAACTATTTTTTCACTCTTTGATACAGGTTTTTTATCTGTTGATTTTTTACTTGAAGATATGGTTTTTTTACTTTTAGGCTTCTCGTCAGATTCCAAAAATAGTAAAAAGATTAGTATTGCCAAGATTGCAACTAATCCCATAATAGCTTTTACAATTAAGTCTGCATCCATATATAAACTACTTTTTTAGATATTATATCTCATTATAAGTAAGAAAAACTGCTAGTAAGTGGTTTTTTATTAAAAGAATGGTGGACAATGTGGGATTTGAACCCACGGTAGATTGCTCTACACTACCTTTCCAAGGTAGCGGATTCGACCACTCTCCCAATTGTCCAGTTATAAAAAGAAGTGCCATTCTACCCTTAAAAGTCTTAATTGTTTATATTTCACTTTAAATTTAATCAACAAATGATAAAATCAATAATAACTTTCATACTAGGTAAAGAATGCTAAATTTTGTTTCATTTTTAAAACTGCTAAAAGAGTCTTTTAGAGACTTATTACCCATTATCTTGGTAATCATATTTTTTCAGTTGGCCATCATCCAAAGTGTTCCGCATAATTGGTTGAGTACTGCCATAGGTTTAGCTATTGTTGGTGTTGGTTTAGCTGTTTTTCTTCTAGGTTTAGAGGTTGGAGTATTTCCTGTTGGAGAGGGATTAGCACGTGATTTTGCAAAAAAAGGATCCACTTTTTGGATTATTATTTTTGCATTTATGGTTGGTTTTGGTACAACAATCGCAGAACCTGCTCTGCTTGTAATCGCCCATAAAGCAGCAGATATTAGTGGCGGTAGGATTGATGCAACAATTCTTAGACTTGTTGTTGCCTTTTCTGTTGGATTTGCTATAGTTTTAGGTGTTTGGAGGATTATAAAAGGTCATCCTATCCACTACTATATCATTGCCGGCTACATATTAGTTGTCACGGCAACTGCTTTTTCGCCAAAAGAGATAGTGGGTCTTGCCTTTGACCTCGGTGGAGTAACAACATCTACGGTAACAGTCCCTTTAGTAGCAGCTTTAGGAATTGGTCTCGCTTCAACCATTAAAGGAAGAAATCCTATTTTAGATGGGTTTGGTCTTATTGCTTTTGCCTCACTAACTCCTATGATTTTTGTACAGTTTTATGGGATTTTTGTATATGAATTTGTAGACGTAAGTCAAACTATCACATCTGTAGTAACTCAAGTATCGCCAATAGCAACACCAACAGCAACAACAAGTTATGACTTTAAAATATTAGACCTGCTAAAAGGTCTAATTAGCATCATAATGGATGTTATTCCTATTCTTGCTGTAATCCTTGTTTTTCAATATGTTGTACTTAAAAAACATATAGACAACCTAAAAGAAGTAATGATAGGTTTTGGACTAGTTATAATTGGTCTTGATATGTTTATTGTTGGTCTTGAGATGGGTCTTTTCTCACTCGGCGAGACAATGGCTTATGAGCTTACTCAGTATGACAACAACATTATTATCTACTCTTTTGCCTTTGCCATAGGATTTTCAACAACTATGGCAGAGCCATCTCTTACAGCCATTGCTAAAAAAGCCAAAGAGATTAGTGATGGAAAGATAAATGACTTTGTTCTTCGCCTTTTTGTTGCCCTTGGTGTTGCTATCGGTATATCTCTGGGAGCTTACCGTATTGTTGTCGGTGGAGAGATTGTTTACTACATTATGGTTGGGTATATATTTGTAATCGTTCTTACTTTTATGGCTCCAAAGTATATCATCCCAATCGCTTATGACAGTGGGGGTGTTACAACTTCTACCGTAACTGTTCCTCTTGTAGCAGCTCTTGGTCTTGGTCTTGCTACAAATATATCAGGAAGAGACCCGCTTATAGATGGTTTTGGGCTTATTGCCTTTGCCTCACTTTTCCCAATGCTTACAGTAATGTTTTACGGTATAGCCACAGAGAGTATGGGTATTAAGGGTGAACATGAACTTCAAGAGATTAAACTTGATCAGCTTCGTCATGCTCTTGAAGATGCAGATGATATGGATCTCTCTACCGTTCACATACACGGAACGGATAAAAGACACTCATATAAAATGCCGTTTTCTGCGGTACATGTCATAGTACCTAGAAAGAATCAGGACAGGGCACTGCTTGCCGCCAAAGAGGCAGGGGCAAGTGGAGTTACAATAACGGATGCTCACGGCATGGGACTAGCGGAGATGGATAACTTTTACAATAGACTCAACGGTGAGGCCACCGACGTAAACTTGATGTTTATAGTTCCCAGTAAAAAGGTTGATGATATCATTTACGCTGTAATGCATAAACTTGACATTGTTGGACGGGGAGATGGCTTATCTTATTCTTATCCAGTCTCTCACCTTAAAGGCTTGACGATGAAGAGTAAAGATTTATAGCGAAAGATCGCTATAGTCATACTTGTCTAAATCTATATAATACTTTTTTCCAATAGTAATAATCCTGGCATCTGTTTTTGCTCTTTTTTTAAACTTCTCTTTTATCTTGGAAGTCTTCTTCTTTGAAATTTCTTGAGTTTTTAAATATTTATTTAATGATATTAGTCTATTGTCCTTGTCAAATTGACTCTCCTCAATCTCCGCTTCTACTGGCTCTTCATGGAGTACTAAATC
The DNA here is from genome assembly GCA_021648285.1 of Sulfurimonas sp. GTDB lineage: Bacteria > Campylobacterota > Campylobacteria > Campylobacterales > Sulfurimonadaceae > Sulfurimonas. The sequence goes on from JAKITC010000004.1 coordinate 88,175, forward strand.
ATCCACAGGGGCATTCAACATAAACTTTGAAGATATGGCATTTAGTATATTTTTTAACTGTTCATCTTTATCTTTATAAATCTGTTCGATTTTTTTTCTCTCATCAATTAACATCTGCTCTTTTTGGTCTCTAAGTGTTCTTGTTTCACCTTCAAGAGTTTCTATTTTTTGTTGAAGTTTAGCATTTTGCTCTTCTAAAAGTTTATAGTATCTATCATCAACTTGAGGTGCCGACTTTTTATTAATTGCTCTTCTTGGTGCTGATTTGGCACTTATGCCAGGCTCTAATATCACCAACTTCACTCCATTTTCAACTACACTTTGCAAAGAGCCTCTTCTTATACGATTATGAATAGCTTCTTTTGATACACCAAATCTTTGAGCAGCATCTCCAACAGTTAATTTTGACATGTCAGTACCTCTCTATCTCATATTTTCAAAAACAAGTGGAGCGTCCCACTCTGCTTCTTTAACCATCTTCATCACTTTTTGTAAGTCATCAAGCTTTGTCCCTTTAACGCGTATAGCATCACCCTCTATTTGAGCATTTACTTTTAACTTCATCTTTTTTATCTCAGCAGTTATCTTTTTAGCTTCTTTTGACTCTATATAATCAACAACCTTGAATGTGACTTTTCTATTATTGCCACTAGAGTCCTCTACTTTTAACTCTTCTAAAACCTTAGAACTTAGTCCCTGTTTTAAAAATTTTGCTACTGTTATATCTTTTAGAGCGTCAAGCTTATTATCACTGGACGCTATTAAAACTAAAGTCTTAGCTTTCTCATTATAGTTGACCTCATAAGCTGTTCCCTTGAAGTCATAACGATTGGCCACTTCTTTATCTACCATATTTATAGCATTTTTGAAGTTTTGCATATCTATTTTTGCACTTATATCAAACGAGTGTTCTTTTGCCATCTTTATTCCTTAATTTTATTTCATACCCTCAAGGGGCACCTAGTAAAATGAAGCAACCCTTCATCTATTTATCACGGCATCGGAAGTATACCCACTATGGGGCACGCTGATTCCTCTACCTTCGCTTCTATGCTAAAGCATGACTTAGAAAAAAACTAAATTTTTTTTTGAATGCTTAGTTTTACTCAGCGTAAAGCTCAAAGAACTAGTTCTTTTTATTTATTTTTATAACACTTTTATAGATTATAACATATTTGAAATATGTTAATTGTTTTAAAAGGCAGGACTGCCATCAAAGCCACCGCCAAAATTGGTAAAGTTAGGATCCACATATCCTGCCATAGAACTTCTTGCGCGAAGTTTTTCTATATCTGCCTTACTCGAAATATCTTGCGGACATACAAGTGTGCATTCATTACAAAGAGTGCAGTCCCACACACCGTTTGTTTGTATAGTATCTATCTTCTCTTTTGGGTCTTGCTCTCTTTTGTCACTAACATATCTCCAAACTCTTGTTAGTGAAAATGGTCCCAGAAACTCACTATTTACTGCGTATATGGGACAAGCACTGTAGCATAAACCACACAAGATACAGTCACTTTGAACTTCATTTATTTTTTCATCTTCCTGACTTAGCAAAACATTTTGTGATAGTGAACTTTGCCAAGCTTTGGCCCTTGCGTTAAACTCTAAAGCTTTATCCATGTTTACAACTAAATCACGAATAACTTCACTATTTTTTAGAGGTTCAATTAAATCACCATCTTTGGCATGATAGCTGCAAGCTAAAACTTCTCTGCCGTTAACTCTCACAGAACAACTTCCGCAAATACTGCTTCTGCACCCACTTGCAAAAGTAAGTGAACTGTCTTGTGTAGTTTTTATCTCGTTTAGTGTCTCTAAAAGGGTTACATTTTTTGAAGTTATTTCGTACTCCCTCAGTTCTTCTCTTTGAATTTTAATCTTCATATTTAACTACCCCTTCACGGCTCATAACAGTATGTCTTGCAAATGATTCGTCTTCATTTATGTAATCTGTTCTAAAGTGAGCACCCCTGCTCTCATCACGAGAAATTGCACTTAATAAAACCATCTCACTTAGTTCTAACATATTTTTAAATTCTAGAAATTCTATTAGATTTGTATTGTATTTTTTTGATTTATCCCCGACACCCATTTTTGGCAGTTCTTGAAGCAGTTTTTCAAGTTCATTTAAAACTTTTTGCAAAGATTTTTTATCTCTTTTTATTCCTACATGTAGATAAAAAAGATCTCCTAAAAACTCCTGCTTTTCATAAAAGTTTATTTCATTTGTAAACTCTTTTATATCATCCAATACACTACATGTAGAATCTACATGTAGTGTATTTACATGAGTGTTTTTACTAAATTCTGCCGCACTCTCTCCAACCTGCTTTCCAAAAACAACCAGTTCTAAAAGTGAGTTTCCGCCAAGACGATTTGCCCCATGAACTCTATGGTTGGCACACTCTCCGACTGCAAACAGTCCCGCTATATTTGTTTGTGAGTTTTCATCAACTTCAATACCTCCCATAGTGTAATGAGCAACCGGCTTTATTGGTATTAAATCATATACCGGATCAACATTTTCATATAGTTTTGCTAGCTTTCTCTCTTGTGGAAGTTCCTCATCAATAAACTCTGCTCCAAGATGTCTTATATCTAAAAATATATCCTCACCCTTGTCCATCTCAATATCAATTGCACGAGCCACTTCATCACGAGGTGCTAACTCATTTGTAAATCGCTCTCCTTTTGAATTGAGTAGATATCCACCTGCACCACGAGCTGACTCACTTATAAGTATTGCAGAATTTTTCATAGCCGTTGGATGAAACTGAATAAATTCCATATCGCTAACTCTAGCCCCTGCTCTAAATGCGGCAGCAATTCCATCACCAGTTGTTGAGACCGAATTGGTAGAGTGTATATGAAAGATTCTGCTATATCCACCGGTCGCTATAATTACACTTGGAGCTTCATAAACTTCGATTTCACCGCTTCTCTTATTTAAAACACTAACACCACAAATAATAATCTTGTTATCAGCTTTATTTGTTAGACACTCCAGCAAATATCTTTCACTTAAAATCTCTATTCCCAAAGCGAGACATCTGTCATAAAGAGTATGAAGTATTTTTAGACCTGTGTAATCCTGAGCATAGCAAGCACGAGGAGCCGATGCTCCACCAAGTGTTCTTTGAGCAATTTTGGACTCTGTAGTTCTACTGAATGGTACTCCGATGCTATCCAGCCATTCAACTGCATTTGGAGCTTCTTCACACAAAAGTTTAATCGCCTCTTTGCTTGCAATCCCATGAGCAGACTTTAGAGTATTTTTTATATGTGCTTCAACACTATCTTCACCAACATTACCAAGAGCTGCATTTATACCGCCCTGAGCCATACAAGTTTGACTTCCTGTCGGGTACTCTTTCGTTATAACTCTTACTTTGGCTCCATTCTCATGAGCATTTATTGCTGCAACAAGACCTGCTCCTCCGGCACCAATAATTAAAACATCACTTTGTAGAGTAGACATCGCTACCCCTCCTTTAAATTTAATTTATTTCGGAGATGCAGAATGCCCCTCACAGAACCGTACTTGAAGATTTCCCTCATACGGCTCTTCAATTTAACTCACAATCTTATGA
>JAKITC010000023.1 GCA_021648285.1 Sulfurimonas sp.
GTGTTTGCTATAATGCCCATAGGGAGCCAAAAAGAGAGGCAATCTTGCACAGATTTTTTCATCGCCGTAGCTATGGCTATGACTCAAAAAAAGTTATGCACAATCTTACCTCTCTTTTTGGCTCTGAAGGTACAAGGGTTTTTAGAGGTGCCCTTAAATAATCTTGAGACATCTTTTATCATGCCAACAATACTTTTTCTACTCTACTCATAGGTATTTTATAATAAGTTGCAAAATCTTCTACTTCTTTTTATGATTTGGTTTACTCCAATCAAATAAAGTAGTAGGAGCAACACCAAGGATAGAACTGATCTCTTTTGTCTTCATAATAGTGCAATTATTCTCGGTTACTACTAACCACATAGCAAAGGCTGCGGGAATATCCTCTGGAAATCTTTACTGCCACTACAAAAATAAGGAGCAAATTATAAGAGAAATATATCAGGAGATATCGGAGACCTTTGTATCTTTATTAAATACAAGATTTCCAGTTTTCATTTTGATTAAAATTGAAAGTGAGGAGAATAGGCATTATATTGTTATAATGTCAAAAAATATTTATGGATTTATAATATATGAAATTTACTTTAGAAAAAACTTCAGGCAATGCTCGTGCTTGTACAATTAAAACCAAGCACTCAACTATAACTACACCAGTTTTCATGCCAGTTGGTACCATAGGCAGTGTTAAAGCTTTAGATATGCAAGATGTTGTTGACATGTTGGGAGCTGAAATTATTTTAGCAAACACTTATCACATGTACTTACGTCCAGGAGATAAAACAGTTGCTAAAATGGGTGGACTTCATAAGTTTACAACCTACCCTAAAAGTTTTTTAACAGATAGCGGTGGATTTCAAGCATTTAGTCTTAGTGATATCTCTAAAGCGTCTGAAAATGGAATAGAGTTCAGAAGTCACATAGATGGTTCGAAACACTTCTTTACACCTACTAAAGTTATAGATATTCAAAACAACCTTGGCTCAGACATTATGATGATTTTAGATGATTTAGTTGCCTTACCTTCTACTGGGGAACGTATCGCATTATCAATTGACAGAACAACCAAGTGGGCGAAAGAATCAATTGAATATCATAAAGCAAATCAAGCTAAAGGTATTGGTGTAGACCAAAATATTTTTGCTATTATTCAAGGTGGAACTGATAAAGCATTTAGAACTAAAAGTGCAACAGAACTTTGTGCATTAACTGACTATGACGGTTTTGCTATTGGCGGTTTAAGTGTCGGCGAATTAAATGAAGAGATGTATAACACGGTTGAACATACAGTGCAGTATATGCCAAAAGATAAACCTCGTTATTTGATGGGGGTAGGAACTCCTGAAGATCTCATAGAAAATATCGAGCGTGGGATTGACATGTTTGACTGTGTTATGCCGACTAGAAACGCAAGAAACGGTACTCTTTTTACGTCATTTGGTAAAATAAATATCAAAGGTGCCAGGTTTAAAGAGGATGAAGCTCCAGTAGATAGCAAGTGTACATGTATTACATGTCAAAGATATACCAGGGCATATCTAAACCATCTATTTCGTGCTAGAGAAATCACATATTTTAGATTAGCGACTATACATAATCTTCACTACTATCTGAATCTTATGAGAGAGGTAAGAGAGGCTATACTCCAAGAGAGGTTTGCTGAGTTTAAAACGGAATTTTATAAAAAGAGAAGTTAGGCTATAAGACTTATCTCTTCATCATACGGGACTTGAGCACTATTGGCTCAACAAAATGATTAAAATGTTCAGCATTTATAGGTTTTCTTAAAAAGCGATGTACACCGCTCTTTTTCATTTTTTGGTAACTTTCACGATTTTCATCGCCGCTAATGGCAAACAATGAATTCTTAAGATTTGGCTGCATCTTAAAAACTGATGATGCAAATTCATACCCATCCATATTTGGCATGTTAATATCTGTAAAAATTATATCAGCACCATTTTCTTTTATAAACTCTACTGCATCATGTCCATTCTCAAACAAAAACATCTCATCATCTCTAACACCAATATCTTCCAAAAAAGATTCTAAAATCATTCTAATTGTTGCCGAGTCATCTAATATTACTATTTTCATGAGCAAATTGTATCAATATTCTCTTAAATGATTATAATAAAAACTAGTTAAAATCAGTTATTGTTTTATTTTGAAAACTCATAAGAACTTTACCATTGAGTTCTTCTTTATTATAAAGAGACTGCTCATTATTGAGAGTTGATTTAGCATCTGGATTAAACAGCACTGCATTAGCACTCTGACCAACTTCAATAATACCTGCTTTTTTGCCAATACTTTTAGCACTGTTTTGGACTGTTAATCTCAATAATTCACTCATACTTACCATTCCACTCTTAACTAACTTTGTATAGTAAAGTGGCAATGCATCACTAAGTGCTTCACAGCCGTAAGCAGAATCAAAAAATGCAACTTCTTTGTTTATAGGAGAACTTGGCTGATGCAGAGTCGTTAATACATCTATTTGATTATTTTTTAGTGCTTCTTGAAGAAGTAGCATATCACTGTTAGAAGCTAACGGAGGATCTAATTTTGCTGTAGTATTAAAGTTTTCACAAGCTTCATCTGAATTGACAAGATGATGGATAGATACTTCACATCTAACATTAACACCATCTTTTTTTGCCTGATTTATCAGATATATTGAGCGAGGTGAGGCAATAGACTTAAAAAGTATTTTTATTTTAAAATGTCTTGCTATCTCTATCATGCGAGATACATGTAAAACTTCACTAAGGTCAGGTATTCCGGCAAGTCCAAGTTTTGAACTTATATCCCCATCCAGCATTACGCCACTTCTAATCAGAGAATTATCCTCTGCTTTACAAAAGAGTGTCACATCGTACATCTTACAGTATTGGGCTATTTTTATAGCTAAATCATTTTTAGCTATAGTACTCATATATGGGGTTATTGCTCCTCTTTTTAGCAGAATCGCTATATTACTAAGAGTAGCATCCTCTTTTAGAGTGTTTAACATTAACTCAACTTTAGCTCCACTTAAGTTATGTAGTCCATTCTGAGCAAACTCTAAAACAATTTCACTGTCTATTGCAGGAGAGCTGTCGGCATTTAAGACTACTTCTCCGATTCCACCACAAAGTGCTTCTTCAGAAATAAGTTTAATATTTTTAGAGTTAAGCGTAGAGTCTTGGAGCCTAACATTTGTATCTACCAAGAGCGGCATAAAGTACAAACCTTTTGCATCAATAGTCTCACTGTCAGATAAGCCTGAACCTATCTCAGTGATGATTCCATCTTCAATACGAACGTCAACTTCTTTTTCACAATTTACATCGCATACAATCGCACTTAAAATTACCATATTCAATCTACCTTTGATATATTGTTGAAATTATAGTTTATTATGCCTTATAAAAGACAGAAATATGCAATTAAGATATTTTTTTGCTTTAAGTTTTTTTTTGTTATAATTGAACATCTGGTAAACCATTGGATGTTAAAGAACTTTTTGATATTCTAAGAAAATATATCAACTCAGATTAGTAATAATCTAATTATTAGGGCTCAATAAATTGCATTATTTACTCATATTTTTTTTAATACTTACATGTACTTATGCTAAAACTCCTTATGAGTTAGGTAAAAAACTATATATACAAAAAGGGTGTTATAGTTGTCACGGTCACAAAGCAGAAGGTATTCTCGCTTATCCTGCACTTGCTAATCGAGCTAAAGGCTACATGACTTATAAACTAAAAAGATTTCGTTCTAAACTCTCTGATAATCAGCAACAAGAGATGATGATTACTTTTGCAGTAAATTTAAGTGATAATGATATAGATAATTTAACAACTTTTTTTACAGAGTTTGTAGATGAAGAGAGCGAAGAGAGATATGATGACAGTTTTCAAGTATCAGGAGATGGTGGTTCATAAATGAAAATATTAGTAAGCGCTTTGGAGCACTCTGCAAACATTCACCTTAAATCTTTAAAAAAAGAGCTAAGTGAAGATGTAGAATTTATTGGCATATTTGACAGTGAATTGGGCGATAGTATAATTGACCTGAGGAGCCTTGCTATCATGGGGTTTGTTGATGCCATAAAAAAACTCAGGTTCTTCTTTAAACTAAATACACAGATGGCTGAATTAGCAAAAGATGCTGATAAGGTTTTACTTATTGACTCGTCAGGCTTTAATCTTCCACTTGCTAAAAAAATCAAAAATAGATATCCGGACAAAGAAATAATCTACTATATTTTACCTCAAGCATGGGCTTGGAAAAAAAAGAGAATTCCAGTTTTAGAGCGTACAATAGATCATCTTGCTTCTATTCTTCCTTTTGAAAAAGATTACTACTCCAAAAGTGCTCCAATAACTTATGTAGGGCATCCTTTATTGGATATTATTAAAGAGTATAAAGAGGATTTAAATCCGAAAGTACAACATGTCGCTTTTATGCCCGGCAGTAGAAAGGGCGAGATAAAAAAGCTTATGCCTATCTTTAAAGAGCTACTACATACTCTTCGAGAAGAAAAGTTGGATATTGAAGCAAGTATTATTATCCCAAAGCACTTTGACAAAGCAGATATAAAAGAACTTTATGGTAACCTTTCAGGTTTTAAAATAGCTCATGATTCGCACAAAACGCTTCTTGAAGCAGATTTTGCATTTATATGCAGCGGGACAGCCACACTAGAGGCAGCCCTAATAGGAATACCATTTATTTTGACTTATATTGCAAAGCCGCTGGACTACTTCATTGCGAGTAAACTGGTTAAGTTGAGCCACATAGGTCTAAGTAATATAATGTTCACTCAGTTTAATGATAGAGAGTTGCATCCTGAATTTATTCAAGAAGACGTAACAACTGGCAACCTTATAGAAGCTTATAACAGTTATGACAGAGATAAATTTTTAAGTGATTCAAAAGTATTAAGAGCTTACTTGAAACATGGTAGTTCAAAAACAGTAGCAAAAATTATAGAAGAGTCTTGCTAGAAGGCAAAGCTTTAGTGAGTGAATATGATTTGGACTTGTTCAAGTCATATGAGATTTAATAATGGAAAAAATATGAAGATTAATTTTATAGATTTAAAAGCACAATACAAAGAGTACCAAAAAGAGATAGATAGTGAAGTTTTAGAAGTTTTTTCTACCGCACAGTTTATCGGCGGAGAGAAACTAAACTCTCTTGAGAAGAATTTGGCTACATATACGGGCGCTAAACACGCTATTGGATGCAGTAGTGGTACCGATGCTCTTTTATTGTCGTTAATGGCTCTAGATATTGGTCCAGGTGATGAAGTCATTACTACTCCTTTTACTTTTATTTCAACTGCTGAAGTTATTGCATTTTTAGGTGCTAAAAGTGTCTTTGTGGATATAGATGAAGAGAGCTACAACATAGATGCTTCAAAAATAAAAAATGTTATCACAGACAGAACAAAAGCTATTATTCCTGTTTCACTCTACGGTCAATGTGCAGATATGGATGCTATTAATGAACTGGCTCAAGAGTTTGATATTCCGGTTATAGAGGATGCATGCCAAAGTTTTGGTGCTTCTTATAACAATAAAAAATCTTGTAACCTCTCAACTATTGGCTGTACAAGTTTTTTCCCATCTAAACCTCTTGGTGCATATGGTGATGGTGGAGCAATATTTACTAACGATGATGAACTGGCTGCAAAGATAAGAATGCTGCTCAATCATGGTCAAAATGAAAGATACAAACATAAATATATTGGTATTAATGGTCGTCTTGACGCGGTACAGGCGGCTGTACTTGGTGTAAAATTAAAGCACTTTGACAAAGAAGTTCAACTAAGAGATGAGATTGGTGAAAGATACAGTGACTTACTGGAAGAAGCAGATGTAATTACTCCAAAAATCTCTGAATTTAATACAAGTGTGTATGCGCAGTACTCCATAAGAGTAAAAGACAGAGAAGCCATGGTTGAAAAACTAACCGCTTTGGAGATTCCGACTGCTGTTTATTATCCTATTCCTCTTCATCTACAAGAAGCATTTAAAAGCCTGGGCTACAGTGAAGGAGATTTTCCTGTCAGTGAAAAAATCTCCTCTCAAATTATGTCACTTCCAATGAGTCCTTACTTAACAGAAACCGAGCAAGATTATATCGTTAAAGCAATCAAAGGTTAACATGAAAAATATAGTAATAGCGGGACTTGGTGTAATGGGGAAAAACCATTACAATACTCTTAAAAATATGGATAACGTTAAAATTGTGGGACTTTGTGATATTACAGACAAAGGTAACTTTGAAGAACCATTTTTTACAGACTTAGACACAATGCTTGATGAGACCTCGCCAGATGCCATTGTCATAGTCACTCCAACTTTTTTACATAAAGATATAGCTATAAACTGTGCAAATAGAAAAATCCACATGTTTATTGAAAAACCAGCTGCTTCAAGCGTTGAAGACGCTAAAGAGATGCTAAAGTCTATAGAAGTTAACAACGTTAAAAGCTGTGTAGGGCATATTGAGAGATACAACCCTGTTGTAAAATCTCTAATAAATGAGATTCAAGATCATGAAATACTCTCTATCTCTATTACCAGAAGCGGAGCTTTCCCAGAGCGTATATCAGATGTCGGAATCCTTACTGACCTTTCCGTTCACGACAGCGACTTGATTAGATTTATCACAAACAAAGATATTGTAAAAAGTGCTGTATTTAAATCTCAAAAAATCCATAAAACTCATGAAGATAATGCAATACTTGCATTTGAACTTGAAGGAGAAATTGTTGGAGACATAATAACAAACTGGCTTACTCCATACAGAAAAAGAAGTATTGCTGTGGCATGTAGAGTTGATGCAGAGAGTAAGATAAAATACTTTGAAGCTGATTTATTATCCCAAAGTCTCAAAGAACGCATAAATATTAATGCCGACTCTCATATAACAAAAAACTGTTTCGTACAAAGAAGCAATGCTTTAAGTGATGAACTTAAAGCATTTATAAACTACCTAGAAACTGGCGACAGAGGTTCACTGGCTTCTGTGTTAGACAGCATAATAACACTAGAAATTGCGAGTAAATAATGTCAAAGACAACAACTAATATCCATAAAACAATTATTATTGAAGATGGTGCAGAAATAGCTCCGGATGTAATTATCGGTCCATTTTGTACTATAGGTAAAAATGTAAGACTAAAATCTGGATGCAGACTAGAATCAAACGTTATCTTAAAAGGTAAACTCAGAGTTGATGAAAATGTAAAAATATTTAGTTTCACTACTATCGGGAATGAAAATTCAGAGATAGAGATAGGTGAAAAAACACACATTAGAGAGTTTTCTCAAATAGGTGCTCAAGAGGCTGGAGATGGGAGTAATAAAAAAATTATAATTGGTAATAATAATTTTCTGATGGGCTATGTTCAAATACTATCCGGCGTAGAGATTGGTAATTTCTGTATACTCACAAATGCTGTTAAGCTTTACGAAAACGTAAAGTGTGCGCAGAGAGTTATAGTCGGCGGACTTAGCATAGTTCAAGCGAATAACACAATCGGTACAGGAGTTATGATAGGAGGAGCATCTGTTGTTACTCATGACATACCTCCATTTACTCTTGTTGAGGGTAATAATGCCACTGTAAAAGGTCTTAATGTAATCGGGCTTAGAAGAAGGCTAGAAAATAAGGATGACATAGAAGAGATAAAAGCTATATATAAAAAAGTTTTAGGCGATGGTGTAGATAAAGAGCTTGCTCGTAAAATAGCAGATACTCACGAAAACGAATATGTGAAAGAGTTCACTTCATTTGTTGCAAATAGTAATATTTAACTAAATATACTATATACCATCTAGATGAGCTAAAAACTCATCTGGCTCTATAAATCCAACAATAGTCTTTGACTTAATTATATTAGACTCTTTGTCAAAAAATATCATTACCGGTGGACCAAACACACCATACTTTTTACTTAATTCTTTTTGCTCTTTGTTATTATCTGTAACATCTGCTTGAATAAGAACAAGCTCTCTCATTTTAGCTTTTACTTTTTCATCTGAAAATGTGACTTCATCCAACTCTTTACATACAGCACACCACTGAGCACTAAAATCAAGCATAATCTTTTTACCACTGTTTTTAGCTAAAACAATATCCAATTGTTCTATTGAAGTAACCTTAATAAATTTGACATGTTCAGTAGTGGGATTTGAAACAGAAGAGACAACTTTTGGTGTTAAAAACTCCAATGGTCTTGTCAGACTATTTGAGCCGCCTAACACACCAATAAACAGAGATACAGAGTAGATAAAAATTATTATAGCCATACTCTTTCTAAATATATGAGACTCCTGCTTCTCAAAAGTTCCCAAATAGGTCGCAAAACATATTCCTAATATAGAGTAAAGGAGCATAGTCACATAACTATCTACAACACGCTCTAGCATCCATATAGCCACTCCAAGCATCATAAAACCAAATATTGCACTTACCATATTCATCCATGCACCAGGACGAGGCATAAACTTACCCGCACTAACACCAATTGCAATAAGAGGAAGTCCCATTCCTATACTCATGGAAAAAAGTGCTGCACCACCTAAAACAGCATCGCCTGTCTGACCAATATATACTAATGCACCGGCAAGCGGGGCAGCAACGCATGGTCCAACTATAAGTGCTGATAAAAATCCCATAATTGCTACGCCAATATAGCCACTTTGGTTACCGGTAGAGCTTACTTTTGCAACCAAAGAATCAGGTAATTTAAGTTCATAAAGCCCAAACATACTCATGGCAAGTACAACAAATATTCCTGAAAAAGAGTATATCACCCATGGAGTTTGAAGGGCCGCTTGTAAGTTTGAGCCAAAGAGACCCGCTAAAACTCCGGCAATTGTATATGCAACCGCCATAGCAAGAACATAAATAATGGAGAGTATAAATGCTTTTTTAGTTGTTATCCCCTCTCCTTGACTTATTATAACACCGGAGATAATAGGTATCATCGGAAACACACAGGGAGTAAGAGATAAAAGAAGTCCAAAACCAAAAAATGTCAAGAGAACTATTAATACACTACCTGATTTTATACTATCAGCGATACTGTCTGTTTGCGAGAGTTCTTTTTTTTGTTCTTGAGGCTTTATCTCTTTGTCCAATATATTCTTTTTAATGGTAGCTGTAGCAGCTGGAAGCTGTGAACTGTCAACATCAAACTTAAATGCTTTAGTATATGGCTCATAGCACAACCCCTGCTCTGAACAGCCCTGATATGAAAGTTCAAAGTTTATGGATTTAATGCCTGTTGTAGTAATATCTTTTTTTAGATTAACTATAAAAGTTGGTGAATCAAGGTAAACCATATCTCCATCATGATTTACACTCTTAGAAGTTGTGAAATCTAAAATGCTTATCCCGCTTCCACTTTTAACTTTCAGGTTTATCTCTTGCTCATATAAATATATATCTTTGGCAATTGAAATCGTAGCTTCAATCTGCATCTTTTCGTTAAGCTTAGCAGTTGGAACAAAAGCTTCATCTGGCATTAAAAATTTTGGCTGTGCTCCAAAAAGTAAAATAGATGAGAATAGAAATAAAATAATTTTTTTCATTGTATATTTTCCAGTTTATATAGTGTGACAAAATTATAACAGATAATATAGTAACTTTTATTATTATTACCTAATTTAATTAAGTACAATTTATTTTATATAAAAGATGCTAAAATCGAACCAAAACTTATAAAGGCACATTACATGAGTGAAGCAGTAAAACAATTTTATTTAATCAGTATTGTTCCTTTTATTTTTATTATCTCTATACTATTTGTTAGGTACACAGAGGGAAATCTGCTCTTTCACTCTTTAGCAGAAATTTTTACAATAATTATTGGAATAACGATAACAATTGTTTCTTACTTTACATATCAATTTACAAAAAATAATTTTTTACTATATCTTGGAATCGGTTATTTTTGGGTCGCTTTACTTGATCTATTTCATATGTTAACATTCAAAGATATGATGATTTTCTCAGTAAATGACTCAAATATAACATTAACATTTTGGATATCTGCTCGTATTTTTGAAGCTTTAATATTAATAACTGCTCCTTTTATTACTTTCTCTCGTATATCTAAAATAAAGTTCTTCTCACTATTTGGTCTCTATTTTATCTTTGTATATTGGCTGGCACTTTCACCATACCGCCCAAATTTTCTTGTAGAAGGTATCGGATTAACATTTTTAAAAATTGTATCTGAATATATAATAGTCTGCTTGCTGCTTGCCGCACTATTTTTATATAAAAAAAAGAAAAATCTTTTTGACATATCTGTTTACAGATATATGATCTTTTCTATTGTATTTACAATTTTTTCTGAATTGACTTTTACATTATATTTTGATCTACATGACTATATTACTATGTTTGGTCATCTATTTAAGTTCTTATCGTTCTGGATGATATTTTTAGCTATTGTTCAAACATCACTACAAAAACCATTTATGTTTATGCAACAGGAATCTAACACGTACAATACTATTCCGATACCGTCTGTTGTTGTTGACAATGATGGTATTATTCGTCAAATAAATCATATAACTGAATCCTTCTTAAATTTAACAAAAAAGGAGATTATTCATCGGTCAAATCATGAATTATTTCATGATAAAAATTTAAAAGAGTCAGCGTGTCAGATCTGTCAAGCAATTAAAAGTGGAGAGAAATTTGAATCTTATGAAGTTTTTAGAGACCCTCATACATATAGTTTTACAATAAGTCCAATTAAGTTGTCAAATAAATCTACAGGAGCCATTCAGGTATGTATTGACATGTCAAAAGACAAGCTTGCCCAACAAGAGCTAAAAAAACTTCATATTGCAATAGAGCAGGCTCCTATCTCTATAGTCATTACTGATACCGATGGTAATCTTGAATATGTTAATCCTCAGTTTTTAAAAGTTACCGGTTATACAGAAGAAGAGGTTATTGGTAAAAATCCAAGCATACTAGCATCAGGATACACCAATAAGGAAGAGTATGTTGAATTATGGAATAAATTAAACAATAATGAAACCTGGTCCGGAATATTTAAAAATCTTAAGAAAAATGGTGAAGAGTACTGGGAAACTGCTGTTATCTCTCCAATAAAAGATACAGATGGTAATATTGTAAACTATATTGGTGTAAAGCAGGATATTTCTGAAAAAATTGCTCTTGAGAGTTTAATAAAAGATCAAGAGGAATTAATGATTGTACAATCTCGCCATGCAGCTATGGGTGAGATGATAGGTATGATAGCACATCAATGGCGTCAACCACTCTCTACAATATCCATGGGAGCCAATAATCTACTTCTAGATATAAAGCTAAACAATGTTGAGGATTCTTCTTTTAAAGAGACACTTGGCTTAATTATTAAACAGGTAAATTATTTATCAGATACTATAGATGACTTTAGAGATTTTTTTCGTCCAAAAAAAGAAAAAGAGTTTGCATACATTGAAGATATAATCAATGATGCATTAAGTATTATTGGAAAAACTCTGCAAAACGATAACATTGAAATCAATACAACATTCTCTTCAAAACCTATTGTTAAAACATATAAACGGGAATTTATTCAAGTTCTTATAAATATTTTAAATAATGCAAAAGAAGCGATAGATGAAAATCCAAATGATGAGAAAAAAATATTCATTAATGTAAAAGAAAAAGAAAAAAGTATTGTAATAGAAATCTGTGATAACGGTGGTGGAATTAATAATAATATTATAAATAATATATTTGAGCCATACCTAAGTACAAAAAATGAGAAAACAGGTACAGGTCTGGGTCTCTATATTAGTAAAACTATCGTGGAAAAACACCTAAACGGCAAACTTATAGCAAAAAACAATGAAATAGGTGGTGCCTGTTTTATTATAACTCTATTTTAATTGACAATACCAGTTCAAATACTGACTACCGAATAATATTATACTTGGGTACAATATACTTTTGAGATGTTATTATATTATTATCACATTGTTCAAGAGATATCTTTAAAAAGTAAATGAAGAATTCTTCATTAAGTATTATAAATATTTATAAAAGGCGCAATTATGGAAGATATTAATATTCAAACTGTTTTACAATACACAAGTAATTTAACAATTTTATATGTTGAAGATGATTTAAACATTCAAGAAGAATCAAAAAAATTTTTTACCAGACTATTTAAATCTGTTACAATAGCGAGCGATGGTGAAGAAGCTTTAAGCATCTATGAACAAAGGGTGTTTGATATTGTCATCACAGATATTGTTATGCCAAATATGAACGGATTGGAACTTTGCCAAAAAATCAGAGAGATAAATACTCACCAGCCGATTATTGTTGTTTCAGCACATAACGAACCGGAGCACCTTATTGAGTTTATAAATCTTAATATCAGTCAATTTATCCGAAAACCACTTATATTTGAAAATATTCTTTCAATACTATATTTTGAGGCAAAAAATATTTTTAACAACAAGATGATAGAGGAGTATAGAACAAATCTTGAACAAATCAATAACGACTGTAAAGATAAAAATGCAGAACTTCAAAAAGTAAAAAGAATTTTAAACATAAAACTAACTCAAATATCTACAGAAAATATAAATAATTATGCAGACAGTGATTTTTCCAAATCAGCACTTGATATAAAATCAATTAATGAACTTAAAGAGTTTGAAGAAGATGTCTCTGGAGCAGTGCTATTGACCGAATTATCAAAAAATTCAAATCCATTAAATATTAAACTGCTTGGTTATGTATTTCTCAATTATGCTAAAGTCTTATCTCCCTATCAAGATTACAACGATCTTAAGCAAAAAATAGAATTGCTCGGAAATACCATAGCTAATAAACCAGAAAAATTTCTGTTAACAATAGAAAATACATTTAAATTTTTAGAGAGTTTAATATATGTTCTCAAAATATGGAGAGATAGCTTGGAAGAGAACAATGTCAAAAGAGCTTTTATGTTGCAAAAATCCATTATTAATGATATTAATAATATTATAGAAATTATAGAAAATTAACTATACTCTTTTTAAAAAATTCTCCATGCTTGGAGTGGTAACCTAAATTCATACACTTTTTTATCAATTCCTAAGCAGCTATTTTAATTTGTAACACATCGTTTATTTCTTCAAACCTAGAAGGTGATAAATTTCATACGTATTATTGCTACCATTAAATGTAAAACGTCAATTATATTATGAAATACTAATATTTAGCTTTAAACTATGATTTACATTAAACAATCTATTTACGAAGTCCTAGAAATACTGTTCATGTTAATATTAAACACATTAAATCCTTCTTCATAAAAATATAAAAACTCAAAGCCATGTTTATCTAAAATCCTTTTTACCAGGCTAAGTCCCAGTCCATAGCCCTCTTGATTTCTGGAATTATCACCTTGCGTAAAAGCCTCACAATAATATTGCAAAGAGTTATCCAGCTTTTTACCTCTGCTTTTTACAAATATTTGTTTATCTTTTGCAAGTAAATAGACAGGTTTTTCTAAACCATACTTGAGTCCATTGTCTATTAAATTTTTTAGTGCAATTGAGAGATAATTTAAGTCTGCGTTGATATTGAAATTTGATTCTATTTTTACATCAATAAGAGTTTCATCTTCTATGAATAATTTTGAAAGTGATTCAGCTACAAGTGTCTCACAAGAGATTTTTTTCACCTCTAGTTTATACTGGTTTGCATTTAATTTTTCTAAATCCAAAAGCTCGCTTGTCATCTCGTCTATTTGTAAAAGTGCTCTGTTTAGAATGCTTTTATATTTAGAGTCCTCAATCATCTCAGCTGCCAGTTTAGACTTAGTTATAGGTGTTTTTAGTTCATGTCCTATATCTCGCAGGAGTCTTTGTCTGGATGTTATCAGTTCCTCAATATTTATAGCCATTGAGTTAAAAGTATTGGTGACTTCCCCTATTTCATCTTTAGAGTTATTTTTGATTCTTAAACTATAGTCTCCATCTCCAAATTTCTTTATACTTTTTGATATCCCTCTAAGCGGATATATCATTTTTAAGATAATCAAAAAAAGAATTATTAAAATAGCTATATCAGCCACAATCATGTAGTTCAAAAGCTCTTTTTTAGCGAAACTCTTATCTTGAGACATATCTACAACTAAAATATCATCATCAAGATATTTCATATAAAGCATGTATTTATCATCCTCGTGTCTTAAAATATTTATGGTTGAGAGTAGAGTTTCATGTTTATATATTATTGTAGATGATTCAAAGTAGTGCTCTTTGTCTTCTATAGTTTTAAACTGCAGTTCATTTAATTTTTTCTTTAAAGCATTTTTATCATTGTTAGATAAATATGTAAACAGTTCGCCTGACACCTGAATATACTTCTCTTTTAAGAGAGACTCTATAGTATTTTGAGTTAGCTTGTTTGTTTCACTTGATACAAATATCATTAAAGAGAAACTAATTAAAAAAAGAATTAAAACTTTATTAAAAATAGACATCTAAATACCGCCCTATCAACCTATAAACTTATACCCTATACCCCATATAGACTTTATATATTGCGGGTCTTTTGAATCATCGCCTATTTTTTGTCTTATATTACTTATGTGCATATCTATTGTTCTATCTTTAGAGTTATACTCTATACCGGTTACGCTGTTTGATATAGATTCTCTTGATAAAACTTTACCGTTGTTTAGTAAAAAAAGATGTAAAATATCATACTCTATTTTAGTTAAATCAAGCAGCAAAGCATCTATTTTTATCTCATGCTTATCTGCATCAATTTCAAAATCACCTACAGTTTTGACAATGCTGAGTGACCTGCGTAAAATTGCGTTTATTCTAATGACCAACTCTCTTGGTTCATATGGTTTTGCCAAATAATCATCAGCGCCCAAATCAAAACCTAAGATTTTATCACTAAGCTCACCCCTGGCTGATGAGATAATAATTGGCACAGAGCTAAGCTGTCTAATCCTTTTGCATACATCAAAACCATCCATCTGAGGTAACATTAAGTCAAGTACTACAATAACATACGCGTCACTATTTTTTTTAAGATGCTCCAATGCTTCTTTTGGTTTGTCATATGCAGTAACTTCAAAATCATAGTTTTTAAGATAATCACTAATTAGCGTTTGCATATCTAAATCATCTTCGATAAGTAGGATCTTTTCCATTATTCTACTTCCCAGTCATCAAAATAATATATAAACTCACGTCTTTGCTTTTGACTTAAAATAGAGTGCATACTCTTTAACAGTCTATTTTCAATCTCATGTGACCTCGCATCTAATGCTATATTTAATTCATTTAATTTTTCAATATCAAATACATCTTGTATAAACAGACTTTCCCTTTTTGCTTCTATCTCCTCTTTATACTCTCTATACTCTTTAAGATCAAATCTAAAATTTTTTAGAACCCTTTTTATGTTTATGTTTTGTTGTTTTGATAAACTTAAATGTGAAAGCTCTTTATTTAGATGGCGCTCGTTATCATACTTATGATCATCTGCATATAAGCCGGTAAAAATTAAAATTATTAATAAAAATTTCATAATATACATCCTTATTCAGGTATTTTAATATCTTTATCATTTAATAAACCTTGTTCAATATTTTTATGACAAGCCTTACAATTTGATATATTACCTATTTTTTTACGCTTAAAGACACTTTTTTCTATATCTTTATGTCTCTTTTTCCAGTATGGAGTTTCTGTAATAGCTATAGTATCATTAGCTTCCATACTTTTGAAAATTTTAAATGCCGATTCTTTTGTTGAATCCTCAGCACTGTTATTTACCAAATACTTTTTAATTGAGTCTACATCTTCTTGCTCCAATGAAGCATCATCACCGAAGTGATTTTCTAAATTATCCATCATCTTCACCCAAGATTTTTTTGGCAGCAAGTGTGGTGAATAAAGAGTATGACAACTTATACACTCATCGTAGAAGAGTTTATGTTCTACTTTATAATCAATAGCCTTGTTAGCATCTGCAATTAAAAGATTTGATGGACTTATCAAAAGATAGATTAATAAAAATATAGATGAACCTATCCATAAAGTGCCAAATAACTTTTGTAACAGTGTTAGTTCTAAACCATCCTCATCACCATTTTTATAGCCATCTATCATAGACTCTACTACTTTTGATTTATGCACAACTTTATCTGTAACTACACCGGCTATATGTGCAAATATTACAGCCATAAAAGCATTTGAGAAAAGTTCGTGAATATCTTCAAATAAATCCATCTCTTTAAATAGTGAAATATTCAAAAAAGAGAGTATCCCCATGCCTTCTTGCGTACCATAAACGATAATTCCACTTGCTACAGAGAGTAGACCTAAAATAATCATAGCTATTATCGCCCAACTAGATGCTGGGTTATGTCCTGTGTATTCTTTTTTATCTCCAAAAACATTTAACATGTACTCTCTTAAATCCTTCAAGTTGAAATTGAAATCTTCAAATCTTGAATATTTAACATCCATAAAACCCCAAATAATTCGAAATACAAATAGTAAAGCTATTGTATAACCGACTATAGCGTGGTAGCTTAATAGGTTTTCAAACTCTGCTATTACAAACACAACTGAAACAGCAATAATAAGTAGTGTATGAAAGAGCCTTGTAAAAAAGCTCCATACATATATTTTAGTCATCGTTCCATTTACCATAGTTTGGGATATTTATATCTCTTTCACTATATGAACCTCTATCTGCTGTTGTGTGACAAGCCATACAGTTTGACAATGAACCAACCTCTTTTTGTGTAATAAGTCTTTTACGAATATCTCTATGCTTATCTATAAAGTATCGTGTATCTGTTACGGCTATTGGTATTTCATCACGATATATACTATTATTGATTTTTCTACTTCTTTTGTAGTTAGTAAACTTTTCCGCCGAGTTATTAACAAGATATCTTAGTATCTTCTTATTATCCTCAAGCTCTAATGATGCATCTGTATCAAAGTGATTTTCTAAATCACCCATAACTTTTTTCCAAGATCTGCTTGGAAGAAGACCTGGTTGAAATGCAAAGTGACAACTTCCACACTCTTTTTCATAAAATTTATCTGTAACCGGAGCTACACCTCTTCTTTCGCCAAAGCCCAATGAACTCGCATATAGACTTCCTGCTACCAATAGTGATAGTAATATTAATTTTTTCATCATTTATCCTTTTATTTTTTACTTATAATATAAGTTACTACATCGCCTTTTTCTTCTGCCGTACCTGCTCTTACATAAACATCTTTAAAGTTTCTGCGTAACCATTTCTTTACTTCTTTTACTGTAGTAAATCTATCAGCATTTGCTGATGGAGAAAGTGGTTTTATAACTTTGTTTGTATGTTCGTTTAATCCATCTTTAGACAAATCATTTGTATGACATGCAACACAAGAAATTAATTGTCCTTTTTTACCGATATACTCAGTTGTGAAAATTTTTTCACCTCGTTTGTAATCAAAATCTTTGAAATTTGGATTCTGTTTTTTTGCTTCTACTCTCAGGGTATTCATAAAGTCCTGCATTTGAGTATTTAACTCTTTTGCCTGAGTTAATGAAACCATAATTAGTGAAGCGATTAATATCTTCATCATCTTAAGCTCCTTAAACTTCTTAGATATTGAAAGTATAAAGGAAGAGTGTCAAGTTTGCTTTGACTATCTATTTACAATTTCTTTACAATTTAAAAAGATTAAGGTAAAAGAAATTTATATTATTACTGATGTTACGATAACCCAAAAAATTCAAATTCTAAATATGTTACAATTTAATGCAACCATCAATTCTCCAACTTTTTTATAGGCTACTTTGAGAGCCTCAATATATATTTTTCCTTAATAGAAAAATGATTCATTTTATAATTAAGTCGAAGTTTTTCTAACTTTATAAATCCACATACACTTAGGTGAATATGGTTTCGTTGTGATGTTTCAACTTTTGTTAGAGAGTGTTCTATGTGTAGATTTTGTTTGAGTGACTTATGGTATTCCTCCATTTTCCACCGTCTTTTATAGATTTCGAGTACCTCTTGGAAAGATAAGCCCATATCATTTGTAACAAGATACAGATAAGTAGATTCGCCATCATCGCCGTTTTTGACAACTTGTTTGACATACTTAAAGTAAAGCAATCTCGGTGCCTTTTGGAAATCTGATGTTACTTGTTGTAAATGTTTAAATTCTTTTTATCGTAACATCAGTCATTTAATCTCCTTCCCTTCATTAACTAAAGCTACTGAAACCAACACCTATAACAAGAAAGGTATCTTCTAGACTACAAACCACCTCTTGAAAATTTATTACAGGAGTACTGTCTTGTAGTTTCCGATGGTCTTTTGTTTTATTTTTTTTCATATGGGTAGTTAAAATTGATGTGATTTTGAAACTTGTTATAGGCAATTTTTTGTATATGTATGACGCATATATTTATCTACTTAATCTAATCTTGCGTAGCCGCGTATACAAATTCTTTTTTTAATCCATGCTCGCCAAGGTTACCATATCTATGGTAGCTGTCTGAGATACTTTGCCCGATATAGTAGTGCAACATCTCCACTCTACCCTGCTCTACAAAAGGTTCATCTGAAATATATATTGCATCACTGCTAAGCACTTCATATATAGTTTGACTAATTGGTTCATGAGTGAGAAATCTTACCCGCTCGTAGACTTTGATTGAGTTAATAAGTTCATCCTCATTTTCAAAAAACAGCTCTTTATCATCAAAAAGTATAGATTTATTATCTATCAGCATTTCAATTGCACTGCTTTTTGCCTCAGCAGGTAGTGATAGATGTAGCTTTGCACCGATAAGTTTGACAGCAAATATTGAGCATATTATCTCCTCAATAGTCGCACTGTTCTCGATTCTAAGAAGAACACTCTTGACTCCAAGATATTTGATATGATTGCTCTCCCCCCTTATGTTTGAATAGTCGTGCTCTTTGGAGAATTCTTTATCTACCCAATAAACGAAGTTACCACAAATATCAAGCATATTGTCTAAGCCATCTATATTAAGGCTTACTCTATAGTGTTCTATGAGTTCGTTGTTTTTTGTCTCTCTTTTAGTTGATGCAATTGTAGTGATGTTCGCAAACTGTGATACATAGTTAAAACCACCTGCTTTTCGACCACTTCCGATGCTTGATTTTCTCATACCGCCAAATGGTTGTCTTCTTACAATAGCTCCTGTTGTCATGCGATTTATATAGAGATTACCAGCTAACATCTTATCTTTAAATATTGCTTTTTCTCTCTCATCCAAACTCTCCAACCCAGATGTTAAACCATATCCGGTAGCATTGACAATATCTATCGCATCTTCAAGACTCTTGGCACACATCACGCTCAACACCGGACCAAAAAGCTCATTCATATGACAATAATCACCCCTCTTTGTCCCCCATCTTATAGATGGTTTTAACATGTATGGATTATTAGTTGCGTAGCTAGGCTTAATCAGCCACTCCTCCCCATCATCGAGATAATCAAGTGCTTTTTCTAATTTCCCATTTGCAAGAGAACTAAGTGTGCCTATCTTATTTTGTAAATCCCAAACACTACCAACTTCCAGTGACTCAGCCGCATCGACTAAAGTTTTCTTGAAAATTTCATCATGATAAAGCTCTTCCTCTAAGACAAGGAGTGAAGTTGCCGAGCACTTCTGACCAGAGTTGTTAAACGCAGAAGCGATAACATTTTTGATAGCTTGATCTCTATCTGCAAGTGCCGTCACTATTGTTGCATCTTTTCCACCCGTCTCTGCACTTATGTGGAGATTTGGACGTGTTTTAATCATACTGTATGCCGTTGCTTCAGAACCGGTAAATATCACAAACTTAACCGCTTCATTTGCCACTAACTCACTGCTGATGATATCGCCATCAGCAATAACAAGCTGGAGAGTGTTTTTACTCACGCCTCCATCCCAAAAACATTGACACAATCTATGGGCACAGAGCACTGAACTAGATGAGGCTTTAAGTATCACTGTGTTTCCTGTTGCCAGCGTTGCCGCAACACCGCCTGCCGGTATCGCAATAGGGAAGTTCCAAGGACTCACAACCAATCCAACCCCTTTTGGGCCTAACTCTATACCGTCTAGGGCTTCTAGTTTACTATACGAGTATGGATAGAAATTGAGAAAATCGATGGCTTCACTCACCTCAACATCGGTCTCACTAAACACTTTACCAACCTCAGCAGCTGCAACCCCTATTAAATCGCCTCGTGCTTTTTTAAACTCATTTGCCACATTCATGAGGATTTGAGCTCTTTGGAGTGAAGTCATATTACCCCACCCATCAGCATCTTGCTGAGCAATATTGAGTGCTTTTACTAATTCATTATTCGAAACTTTTGTGTAGCTTCCCACTTCTATATTTTCATGAAACTGTGATTTATCGATGACTATTACCTTCTCTTCACCCTTCACCTCATCTCCACCAATAACAGAGTGGGCGTGATATCCACCCGCTTTATGAATATTAGACCATTTATCGACTATAGTCTGTGCCCAAACCATATTTGCCTCAATGGAAAAATCTGTATCACTATTATTATTAAACTCATAGTTTGCAATATCTTTACTTGACTCTATTGTCTCGTTTAATCTGTCTTGTGTTCTGTATGGTGTTAATTGGAGGTCTTCTATTGCTGCTATTGATGTGTCAAAACTTTTTACTAACTTCTCCCAGGTTTTACCTTCAACATTCAATCCAAAACTATGTCGTAAGAAATTTTGCTCTGCTGTATTCTCATCAAATCGTCGTACAAGGTAGGCAATAGCATTGGTAAAAGTCGTTTTTGTTGCTGTTGGAGCATAAAGGATAACATTTATACCATCATTTTTGAGCGCCTTGTATGCACTCTCACTCATACCCTCTAGCATCTCAGCACAATAATACTCCTCTACTCCTCTCTCTACTGCTAGTTCGTGTGCAAATGCTTGATCAAACAGGTTGTGTGACGCAACACCAACATGTACGTAGGGAGCAATATGTGGTGAGAGTAAAAAGTCAAGCAGAACTTTGAAGTTTGCATCACTCTGGCTCTTATGCTGATACGTTACACATGCCCACCCTTTTAGACTTGCTTCTGTGAGCTCCATTTCTTGGTTTGCCCCTTTGACAACCCTGATTTTAATAGGTGCACCACCATTATCAACACGCTCTTTCGCCCACAATGCAAGTTTTTTTGCATAGCCAAGTGCATCCGGTATATATGTTTGCAAAACTATACCGGCATGAAGATTTTTGTATCGCTCTTCAGAGAGTGTTGTGATAAACGAGTCTATTGTAAGACCTAAATCTTTATACTCTTCCATATCAAGATTAACAAACTTATTTTCTAACTCTCCATAAGAGTTCATAAATCTATTTTCCATAGCAGCATCATAAATAAGGGCAATACGCTGTGATATCTGCTCCACACTCCAATCGTGGGCGAGTGGGACTATTTGGGAGAAAATTGTGGAAATTTTTATGGAGATATAGTCTATATCTGGATTTTGAAGCGCTTTGATATATTTCTCGATTCTATCTTTCGCCTCACCTTCTCCTAAAACAGCTTCACCGATGATATTGATATTTACCCTTGTGTTCTCGGCTTTTCTATTTTTTAGATGCTGTGAGAGTAGATTTTCCTCTCCTTTTATCACGATGGAGCTAATATCATCTCTAAGGTATTGGATAAAGAGAGGAACTGATACACTAGTGACACATATCCCAATATGGCGAAACAACCAAATCAATATATCCTCTAATTTGGTGAAGAACTTTGTATTTTCATATTTACTAAACAAGAACTCTAACTGATCGGCGATTCTTTTTGTATTAGTGGTTCTAAAGCTTTGGTCTAGCAACTCTATGAGAAAAAGTTTATTTTGTGGATCTTGTAACATTTTTATCATCATCTGATGAAATTTTATCTCTTCTGCTTCACGGCTGTGTGAGATTGTTTTTTGCCAAATTTTAGATAAGGTCTTTGCTTTTTCAAATGTATCTGTTGATATGTTCATCGTTTATCCTAAAAAGTTGCATTTCCTAGGAGGGTAACCAAAATGGACTAAAATAGAATTGAATTCTCTGAATATATCAAGAAATATCTAAATTTATGTGTTGCTATAGCTACTCAAAAAAACAGATAACATAATATAATATTACTTTTACATAAGCTCTTCTATCAAAGTTAAAATATTAAGCAAATTATCATCAATATTTCCCTACTCTACATAAAAATAATAAATCAATATAAAGAAATTAACATGTCAAATAGACTATCTACAGAAGATTCACCATATTTACAACAACACAAAAACAATCCGGTTGATTGGTTTGCTTGGGGTAACGAGGCGTTTGCTAAAGCAGAGAAAGAAAATAAAGCTATATTTATATCTGTAGGCTACAGCTCATGTCACTGGTGTCATGTTATGGAAGAGACGGTATTTGAAAACCAAGAGTGTGCAGATATCTTAAATGAGCATTTTGTGTGTATTAAAGTAGATCGTGAAGAGAGACCGGACATTGACAAGCACTATCAAGAGGTTCACATGTTACTTAACCGTCGAGCAGGCGGGTGGCCCACATCAATCTTTTGTACACCTCAGAACAAACCGTTTTTTGCGGGAACTTACATACCGCCAGAGTCTCGTGCGGGAAGTATAGAAGGAATGGGATTTAAAGAACTGACAAAACTTATAGGTGAAAAGATATCTCAAAATGATGAGGAAATCTATAAAAATGCAGACGAAGTTGAAGGTTTTTTAAGTCACGAAGAGCATCCAAAAGAGGCAACAATTTTAAAAGAAGATTTTGTTAAAAACTTTATGCTTCAAGTTAAAAACAACTATGAGACAAAAGATGGCGGATTCTCTATTTCACCAAAGTTTCCACATGCAAGCACACTTGGTACTCTGCTTACTATTGACAAGCTATATGATGACAAAGCTGCAAAAGCAATGCTTCTTCACACTTTAAACAGCATGAAAAAAGGCGGAATGTATGATCTTGTTGATGGTGGATTTTGCCGTTACTCAGTGGATAGTGAGTGGAAAGTCCCACACTTTGAAAAGATGCTTTATGACAACGCACTGCTTTGTGAACTCTATACAAATGCTTACTTGACTTATAAAGACGAGACATATCTACATGTAGCAAAAGAGATTGCTGATTTTTGGTTTAACTTCATGACTGAAGACGATCTTTTTTATAGTGCAAGTGATGCTGATAGTGAAGGTGAAGAGGGAACTTACTTTATATACAGTTATGATGAAGTGTATCAGGCTTTAAATGAAAACTCTTATGAAAATATTGAAGATATTTTAAAACAACTCAGCATTACAAAAGATGGAAACTTTGAAGGTAAAAATATCATTCGCTTTGAGAATGGAGAAACCCCTGAGAACTACGAGGATATAAAAATTCTACTTAGTAATATCAGAGGAAAAAGAGAGTATCCGTTTATAGATAAAAAAGTTCAGACTTCATGGTCAGGCATGATGATAAAGGCTCTGTTAGCTTTAGGAAATATTGATAAAGCTTACAAAGACAAAGCTGTAAAAAGTCTTAATGCTCTTCTGGACACTATGTATATTGATGGCAAACTTTATCACACAACTCTTATACATAAACAACCAAAAGTTGAGGCTTTTTTAGAAGATTATGCATTCCTTTCTCAAGCTTTAATAGCGGCTTTCAACTCTACACAAGATGAAGTTTACTTAATAAAAGCTCAACACTTTGCAAATATTGCACTTGAAGAGTTTTACAAAAATGGGACTTGGAAGTTTAGTACAGGGGAATTTGAGACAAAAGCTGACATCGCAGATAACACATACACCAGTTCAGTAAGTATCATGATTGATGTCCTACTATCACTGGGTACACTCCTTGAAGATGACAAATACACTCACTTTGCATTTAAAACACTTGAGTACAACTCTTACGAACTAGGGCGAAGACCTGTAATATATCCGTACATGTTGAGTCAAACGCTCAGACACTTAAAAGGTGATAGAGTTATAAAATCTAATCAAACCAATTTAGAGACAAACTCCTTTGAACTTGCTTCACTTGAATATCCGTTTATTCAAAAAAAAGCTACTAATGATATGAAATATATGATTTGTGGAGATAAAAGCTGTTTTTCAAATACAAATAATATAAATAAAATAAATGATATAATAACCGATACTTTTTGATTAAATAAGGATAAACATGAAAAAATTAATACTAATGGCTATATTAATACTTGGACTTGCATCAATCTTTACCGGCTGTGAACGTAATGATTATCAGCACCCATTACACCGCTCTAAATAAAAAATGAGTAAAATGACATTGGGTGTAAACATAGACCATGTAGCGGTTTTAAGAGAAGCAAGAAGAGTTAATGACCCGGATATTTTAAATGCACTCTATGTGGCTTGTGCAAGCGGTGCTGACCAGATTACAATACACTTACGAGAAGACAGACGGCATATTCAAGATATAGATGTTAAAAATATTATGAATCACTCCACTCTTCCCGTAAACCTTGAGTGTGCAATAGATAAAGATATTTTAAATATAGTGAGCAATCTAAAACCACATCGTGCTACCTTAGTTCCTGAAAAAAGAGAAGAAGTCACCACAGAGGGCGGACTTGATGTTTTCACATATGAAGATGAGATATCATATGCTATTGAACAACTTCATGATTCTATAATACCTGTTTCACTGTTTGTAGACCCTACTATAGAAGCTATGGAAAAATCAAAGGAGTTGGGTGCAGAGATGGTCGAGCTTCACACCGGTTCATTTGCAAATATATTTGCTATGCTTAACTCTTCACTCAGTCATTCAAAGCACTCGATTAAAGAGTTGGAACTTCCTCGTTATGAACTACAAAGCAGACTCGAAAAATCTTTAGAAGATATTACTGCTGCTGCAAAACATGCTAAAAAACTTGGACTTGAAGTTGCAGCCGGACATGGTCTTAATTATCATAATGTTTCTCATATGATGGGTATTGATGAGATTACAGAATTAAATATTGGACAAAGCATCATTGCAAGAAGTGTTTTTTCTGGATTAGCTGACGCAGTTAAAGAGATGAAAAGACTCACTACAAGATAAATTTTGTCATGAATGCGACAGTTGGTTTAGTTCAAAAAGAAGACCAAAAAGTCTACAAGAAATTATCTTCAAAAAGATGGTTGATGATTATCTCTTAAACTATAAGAAAAAAAATGATTTAGACTCCCGAATTTTTATATATTTCTAACTCTAATAAATTTTTTTCTATTTCTGAAAATTGCATATATTTTTCGCTCATATATTACTTCCCAAAACAGTAACAATACTCAAGATTTCCCTCTTTGCCCGTCAGTTGTGATGGAGATTTCAGAACTCTCTTCCAACCCTTTAACTTACACGCATCTTCAAATTTTATCATCGCCATAAGTATCGCTTTCTCATCAGTGACCACACCGTTATTGTCTCTTTTGGCTTCACGTCCAACTTCAAACTGTGGTTTAAATAGCAAAATAATTGTTTTTGTTGCCAGTCTGTCTACATTATCCAAGATATTAAGCAGAGATATAAAAGCTACATCACTTACTACTATATCAAATTTCTTATCACTCTTAAAATCTCTTATGTCACAACTCTCAAAAGAGTGGATTCTATTATCATTTCTCAAGCTTACATGTAACTGCTCTTTACCTACATCAACTGCCGTAACTTCCGCAGCTCCATACTCTAAAAGCACTTGCGTAAAACCACCAGTTGACGAGCCTATATCTAAAGCCACTTTACCTTCTACATGTAGAGAAAGTTCATCCAAAAAAGCACTTAATTTAAAAGCAGAACGTGATACATACTCTTTGTGCTCTTTTACATGTACATTATCATTCGCTTCTATTTTCAATGAGCTTTTCAGTATAACTTTACCATTTACACTTACTAGTCCCTCTTTTATAAGGGCTTGTGCTTTATTTCTACTTTGTACTAGTGAGTTCTCTACAAGGTAATTATCTAATCTAATCAATTTTCTCTCTCATTTCTTTTTCTGTTAAACACTCTACACCAAGACTGATTGCCTTGTCATATTTGCTTCCGGCATCTTCACCGTAAATCAAAAAGTCTGTCTTTTTTGAAACACTTCCAGAGACCTTTGCACCGAGTGCTTCTAACATCTCTTTTATAACTCCGCGTGATTCACTCATCGTTCCAGTTAAAACAGCAGTTTTGTCTTTAAAAGGATTGTCTTTTGCTTCTTCTTTTTTAATAGGCTCTAGTGGTTGTAAAATATCTTGCAATTTTAGAATTGTATCTCTGTTTACCCTAACAAACTCTAAAACAGATTCTGCCATCTCTTCGCCTATCCCATCACAAGCTATTATCTTTTCTTTGGTAGCATCTATAAAGCTGCTTCCAAAATTTTCACTGAGTGTTTTAGATGCAACTTCTCCTACATGTTCAATTCCCAGTGAGTTGATAAAACGCCAGTAATCACAACCTTTTGCATTCTCTAATGAGTCTAAAAGATTTTGAGACTTCTTCTCTTTAAAGCCTTCAAGTTTTAAAAGTTTTTCAAGTGTTAAATCAAACAAATCGACTACACTTTTAACAAGTCCTGAGTTAAAAAGAGCCTCAACTATCTTGGTGCCTAATCCATCTATATTTAGACATGGCTTTGAAGCAAAATAGTAGATAGAATTTATAACCCTAGCTTCACATGTCAGATTTTGACACTTTAAAAGAACACCCTCGTCCAAAAGCTCACTGTTACATACGGGACAACATGTAGGTCTTTTATACTCTACTTCACTTCCATCACGTTCATGAGTCAAGACTTTTATAATCTTAGGTATTACATCACCACTTCTTAAAATAATAACCTTGTCATTTAGTCTTATATCTTTTCTATCTATTTCATCAAAATTATGCAGAGTTGCACGCTCAACTACAACGCCGTCTATATCTGTCGGCTCAACAATGGCAACCGGTGTAACAGCACCCGTTCTTCCAACTTGAAGGATTATCTCTTTTACAGTGGTTATCTTCTCAACTGCAGGAAACTTATATGCGACAGAAAAACGAGGGTTTTTAACCGTATAACCCATATCAATCTGAGAAGCTATTTCATTAACTTTTATAACCATCCCGTCAAGCATCATAGGGTAAGAGTCTCTGTCTCTATTCATCTCTTCATAAATGGCTTCTATCTCTTCGTATCCTTGACATGTAGACCTGTGCGGCGGTTTTCTGAAGCCTAAAGAGTAAATATACTCCATCTTCTCGCTAAGTAGTTTATGTTTAAGTTGGTTCTCTCCGACTCCATAAGGTAAAAACACCAAGTTTCTAGATGCTGTTATGCTTGAATCAAGCTGTCGCAGACTGCCTGCTGCCGCATTTCTAGGGTTAGCGAAAACTGCTTCACCCTCTTCTAGTCTGGCTTCGTTGATTTTTTCAAACTCATCTTTAAAGATTACGACTTCACCGCGAATCTCAATACGTTCTTTATGTTCGATTATCAGCGGTACTGACTTTATTGTTTTTACATTTTGAGTGATTAGCTCACCGACAGTCCCGTCACCGCGAGTTATTCCTTGAGATAATTCACCATTTTCATATACAAGATTAAGAGATGCACCATCAAATTTTGGTTCGCAGTAAAATGAAATATTTTCATCAAGTTTATAAGTTTTTGTAAGCCATTTTTGCAATCCCTCAGAATCAAAAACATCTTCTAAAGACCACATACGAGACAAATGCGGTACTTTTGTGAAGCCACTTGACACAACATCACCCACTCTCTGAGTCGGAGAATTTTTTAATATATTTTCGCTATTTTTTTCTTCAAACTCTACAACTTCATGATAAAGCTTGTCATACACCTCATCAGTTGTAATTGGATCATCCAATACATAGTAGTGGCGTGAATATAGATTTAATAGCTCTACTGCTTTTTTGTACTCTTGTAAATTCATAATGGGATTTTATCTTAATCTTATTAAATTAAAAAATTTATCTATTTAAAAGATTATCAGGTTTTCCAAAATAATAACCTTGATACTCGTCTATACCATACTCTTTTAGTAGATTAAATATATTTTCATTTTCAACATATTCTGCAATAGTTGTAATATTTAGCTCTTTAGCAAAGCGGACAATACTTTTAACTAATATTTTTGAATCATTATCTGTTAATATGTTTTTTATCAGGGAACCATCTATTTTAAGGTAATCAGGTCTAATTTTTAATATATGAGTATAGTTGGCATAACCACTGCCAAAATCATCAATAGCAATTTGGACACCTATATCTCTTAGTTTTTTAACAACACCTCTTAGTTTTTCAAAATCCTCTACACTGTCTTGTTCCGTTATTTCAACTACTATTCTGCTTGGTGAATCAAACTTTTCTATACCCTTCATCAGAGTATTCATTATGGATTGATCAAAAAAATCATTTGGTAAAAAATTTACAGAAATCTTCTCTTCTCTATTTGCGAAAAAGTCTAAACTCTGTTCTAGCATTTTATTCGCTATTTTAATATATAATCCACTCTGCATTGATATATCCAAAAATTTATCTGGAGTTAAAATATTTTTTTCACCACTATCAAACTCAACTATTCTAACTAATGCTTCATATTTAACAATTTTTTTATTTATATTACTCAACTTTCGCACATAAAACCTAACTCTTTTTGAGTATATGCACTTAACACAGCGATAATCTGAAGTAAATTCTTATTATCCTTGCAAACATTCTCTATTTCAGAGATTTTTTTGAGTATCTGG
>JAKITC010000024.1 GCA_021648285.1 Sulfurimonas sp.
CTGATTCCGATTGGATGCTTTGAATTGTTTCATGTATAAATATTGCTCTACTTCTCTTGTATTTATATTTATTTTATCTACTTTTCGCTGTTATCTTGATTTAGCTTAATCCGACAGACTCCTAGGTCATATAGTAGGAGATAAAGTTCTTAAGGTAATAGCTACAAGACTACAGTTGGTAATGCGTGAAGAAGACACCCTGGCTCGTTTAGGCGGCGATGAATTTACTGTCTTAATGCAGGAGTTAGAAAAAGGAGACGATGCAGCACTATTAGCAGAAAAAGTTATTGAGGTTGCAGCCCAACCAGTATACATAGAAGAGCATACTCTTTATGTTACAGCCAGTATAGGTATAAGTCTGTATCCCAAAGATGGTACAAAGAGTAACGAACTTTTAATGTATGCTGACAATGCAATGTATAAAGCTAAAGAGGAAGGAAGAAATAACTTTCAATTCTATTCAGCAGAGATGACGGCATTGGCTTTAAGCAAACTAGTGATGGAATCAAATATGCGCAAGGCTCTTGAAAATGAAGAGTTTGTTCTGTATTATCAGCCGCAGATGAATGGAACAAATGATGAACTAATCGGGATGGAAGCGTTGGTTAGATGGCAACATCCCACAAGAGGCTTAATCAGTCCTGCTGAATTCATTCCTTTGGCCGAAGAGACAGGACTTATTGTAGAGTTAGACAAGTGGGTCATGAAGACTGCTATGAATCAGGTTTCAAAATGGTACAAGCAAGGTTTGAATCCTGGAGTTTTAGCACTTAACCTTGCGATTAAATTACTTCAACAAAAAGATTTTATTGACGTATTAAAGAAGTTGATAGAAGAGACTACATGCAAGACGGAGTGGCTTGAACTTGAAGTAACTGAGAGTCAAATAATGACAAATCCGGAACATGCTATTGCCAAATTAAAAGAGGTAAGCGATATGAAAATTGAAATAGCTATTGATGATTTTGGAACAGGATATTCATCTCTTTCATCTCTTAAGCGTCTTCCAATAGATAAACTCAAAATTGATAAATCTTTTATCAATAATTTACCGGATGACGAAGAAGATGTATCTATTAGCAAAGCTATTATTGCTCTAGCCAAAAGTCTTAATTTAAAAGTTATAGCAGAGGGTGTTGAGACCGAGGAGCAAAAAACCTTTCTTCTTGAGAATGAATGTGTAAATATTCAAGGATATCTCTATTCTAAGCCTATTGAGGCAGTTGATATGGAGAAGTTTTTAGTTAAACAAAATAATAGTAAATCTGTTTAAAAATTTAAACAGCATTTAACTACAAAGATAATAAAATTCCATATGCAAAACTTTGAGAATTTTTTATTAAAAAACCTGCCTGTATCAAAAAGTATTCACCCTACTTATGAAGAGGCTTTATGCAAGATGCTTGTCGCCGGTGGAAAAAGATTTCGTCCTGCCCTTTTGCTTGGTGTTGTGAAATCATATAACTCTCTAATGATTGATGGCGCAATGCATGCAGCTTACGCAATTGAGCTTTTGCACACTTATTCACTTATTCATGATGACCTGCCGGCAATGGATGATTCGCCACTTCGTCGCTCTAAACCGACTCTACATGTAGCTTATGATGAGGTAACTGCAATTCTTGTAGGAGATGCTTTGAACACTTACTCTTTTGAGGTTTTGAGCAATGCTCCTTTTTCTGATTACACAAGGGTTCAGTTAATAAGAGAACTTGCAAGTAACGGTGGTTTAAATGGCATGGTTTTAGGTCAAGCGATTGACTGTTACTTTGAGAATAAACCGTTAGCAATAGAAGATGTAAAAATTCTTCATACTAACAAAACCGCAAAGCTGATTGCTACTTCGCTTAAGATGGGCGCTATTATAGTCGGACTTGAAGAGTTAGGTGAAAAACTTTATGACTTTGGTATAAAACTTGGACTTCTTTTTCAAATCCAAGATGATATTTTAGATGTAACACAAAGTTCTGAGGAGGCTGGAAAGCTTACAGGAAATGATGAAGATAAAAATAGTTTCGTAACACTTTTAGGTCTTGATGAAACTATGAGAGAAGCTAATGAGTTAGCAAGCGAGCTAACAATAGAGTTAAATAGTTTTGATGAGAATTTACAGAGGGAATTGTCACCTTTACTAATGAAATATATAAATAGACATAAATGAGATCCTGAATCAAGTTCAGGATCTAGTAAATAAATTATAAATAAGGTAATGAAATGAGTAATCAAATGCGTCAAAAAATGGCAGACAGTATAAGATTTTTAGCAGCAGATATGGTTCAGGCGGCAAATTCAGGTCATCCAGGTGCTCCAATGGGTCTTGCAGATATTGCTGTAGTTTTAAGTGAACACTTAAACCACAACCCTAAAAATCCTAATTGGTTGAATCGTGACAGATTAGTTTTCTCTGGTGGTCATGCTACCGGTCTTATCTATTCACTTTATTATCTTTGGGGATATGGCTTAGAGATTGATGATCTTAAAAATTTCCGTCAGTTAGACTCCAAAACACCGGGTCATCCTGAGTATGGTCACACTGAAGGTATAGAGATTACTACCGGTCCATTAGGTCAGGGTATCGCTAATGCTGTTGGTTTTGCAATGGGTTCAAAATTTGTTGGTGCTCAAACTAACTCTGAGACTGCTAAATTAATCGACCATAACGTTTACTGTTTATGTGGTGATGGTGATTTAGAAGAGGGTATCTCTTATGAAGCCTGTTCAATTGCAGGTCACAATAAACTTGATAATTTAGTTCTTATCTATGATTCAAATCGTATTACTATCGAGGGTTCTACTGATTTGAGTATCTCTGAGAATATCCGTATGAGATTTGAGTCTCAAGGTTGGGATGTTTTAGAGTGCGATGGTCATAACTTTGATGAGATTGATGAGTGTTTAACTACTGCAAAATCTAACAAAAAGCCAACTATTATCATTGCAAACACTATCATCGCAAAAGGTGCCGGTAAACTAGAGGGTTCTCACCATGCTCACGGTGCTCCACTTGGTACCGATATCATTATTGAAGCGAAGACTAAGGCTGGATTTGATCCATTTAAAACTTTTCATGTAGACGAAGATGTTATGGCAAGATTTAGATGTGCAATAGAGGAGGGTGACTTGTTAGAGCGTGAGTGGATTCACAGACAAAAAACTTTTCCACTAATGGAGCAAAATGAAGCTCTTGGGGCTTTAGAGAATCCTGATTTTTCTCGTATACAGTGGCCGATGTTTGACAAGGCTGAGGCTACAAGAGGTACTAACGGTAAAATTATGAATGCAATTGCAAAAGCAATTCCCAGTTTTTTAGGCGGTTCAGCAGATTTAAGTCCATCAAATAAAACTAACTTAAATGATATGGGTGTATTTCCAAAAGGTAGAAACATCTACTTTGGTATCCGTGAACATGCAATGGCATCTATAGTAAATGCGATGGCACTTTATGGTCCATTAATACCTTTTTCTGCTACATTTTTTGTTTTTTCAGACTACTTAAAACCAGCAGCCAGAATGGCGGCCCTTAGTGGTATCCAGCAGTTTTTTATCTGGACTCACGATAGTATCGGTGTTGGTGAAGATGGTCCGACTCATCAACCAATTGAGCACTTAAGTCAATTTCGTGCACTTCCAAACTTCTATGTTTGGAGGCCAGCAGATGGTAAAGAAAATATTGAAGCTTGGAAAACGGCACTAGAGATGAAAAAATCTCCATCTGCATTTGTATGTTCACGTCAAAACCTTGCACTTCTTCCTATGAAAGTAAAAGGATTTGTTAGCCAAGGTGGATACCTTCTTGCGAGTGATGAAAACGCAGTTATAACTTTAATGGCATCAGGTTCTGAAGTGGAACTTGCTCTTAAAGTTAAAGAAGCGTTGAATAAGAAGTCTGTGCCAGTTAATGTTGTGTCAGTTCCATGTTACGATCTTTTCATAGAGCAAGATAAAGAGTATATTGACTCTATCATCAAACCAGATACGAAAAAAGTAGCTATTGAAGCTGCAAGAGGTTTAGAGTGGTACAGATTTGCCGATGAAGTAATAGCAATGGACAGCTTTGGTGCATCTGCTCCAGCCGGTCAGCTTTTTGAGAAGTTTGGTTTCACAGTAGATTCTATTTTAGAAAAAATAAAGTAACATCTTTTTTAGATGCCAGTTTCTGGCATCTAAGTTTTACTTATGCGAAAACTTTTAGTTTTGATGTTTTAGCTTTTTCAGCTTGGTGACGAATGTATACATTTAGATTTTCTTCAATCATTAAAGTATAATCTTTTAAAAGTTCTTCTTTAATAGCCTCTTTTTCCTTAGCTATATTCCTTGTTAATGATAACTCAAATACACTGTAGCGTGCAGACGCGAAACGCATCGCTGCACCAACTGTACCAGAGTTGTCTTCTTGAACAAGTATATTCGCAAGATTTATAAACTTGTCAGCACTATCATAAAGATTTTCCATATGTTTGTTTTTACTCATAAATTCCCTTTTAAACTTGATAACACATTCTACACTATTGAATGTTAATATTGGTTAAAAATATTTTGATTAAACAGTATAAATTTCACATTTTTAGTAGAGCATATTTGGATATAATTAAGTTATTTTAAAAATTGAGGATCTATTATGCTTGTAGGTATTATTGCGGGATTGTTAACATTTTTCTTAGGCTTTATAGGAACATTTATTGTTAGAATAGGGATAGTTAAAGATCCATTTGCAAAAACTATATTGCCGACCTTTATCCATTTTTTACTCAATGTAGCTGTTGTAATACCGGTTATTGGAGTTGTTATAGCAATTATTGGAAATATATATTTTGTATGGGTAAATTTTCTAAAAGCTACGAAAGCTTAATAAAAATCAAATAGAGTTTTATCGCCACCTGTATATTTTGCACTGAATTTAACCCTATTCTTCCCACTCTCTTTTGCAGCGTATAGAGCTTCATCTGCAAAGGCATAGAGTTTGTCTATATCTAAATATCTATCATCATCGGTGCATGCTACACCTATACTGGCTGTTATGTATTTTGAAGCTGATGAATAATTATGCTCAATTTTTAAGTTTTCAATTATTTTACAAATATTTTTTATCCACTCTTGTGTCTCTTTGGTATTGTCAGATAATATTATTCCGGCGAACTCTTCACCACCAAGTCTAAATATAAAATCATCATCTCTTTGAATATGATTTTTTAGCACCTTGGAAATTTCTCTTAAAGCATCATCTCCCTTGATATGTCCATAATTGTCATTGTATTGTTTGAAGTGGTCAAGATCTAAAATAAAAAATGTAAATGAGTGTTTTTTTCTTTTTGCAAGAGATATTAATTTTGGTGCCATTACATTAAAGTATCTGCGGTTGTACAACTCTGTCAGCGGGTCTGTTATTGTCAGTGCATGTAAATTATCAATATGTTCTTTCTCTCTTTTTCTTATTTCAATTAGTTTGCTATCCGAATCTTCTAGAAGACTTTCGTTCATATACATTATGTATGTCAATATTATAGAGGAGAAAAAGAGTCTTAAAAAGTTCTGCATTTGCCATGAGCCATCTTCCCATATACCGATAGCATTAAATGCCATAAAATAAATAAATATGTAAAAGATTAAGGAGAAGAGCAGACCCATTTTTCTACCATTTACTAAAAAAGCAAAAATAGGTAAAAATATTGTCCATATTAAACCATAGTTACTGCTGCCGTTGGAGTAAGTAAAAAGGATGAGAAACAACATCAAAGTGATTGTCGCAATCTTAGCCGCTTTTGGAAGATCTTTATCTAAGCGTAAAATATATATAGCATATATTGAAAAAACTGCGGCTAACATGTCAAAAAAGGCTATTGAGTACTGATAAGTCTTAATAATATTGAAAATACTAAAAAATATAAAAATCGGTATCGCTAAAAATAGAATCGTCTTAACAAGTTGCACTCTTCGTTGCGAAAAGTTACTTTCGCATTCTATATTGCAATCGAAAAAGTTTTTTAATAAATTCATAAAATCAATATTACCATAGGTAGTATTAATATAAATAGAAAATAAAAATATTCATGTAATGATATCTTTCAAAAAACACCCAACACCATAAGGCTTTTTAGAGTAAAACTCTTTAGCATGATTTACTATTAGAGCGTGGAATTCTTGGTAAACTATGTGTAACTCTTTTTTGTCTTTTACAGATTCTTTTAAAGAGTTTTCCATCAGGAGTTTTATATCATGATACTTTGCTTTTTCATCAATAAGACCTAATTTTATTAACACTCTTTTTGTATAGGCATCAACTTTAAACTGTAGTTGATTGTAGCCATATAGAAGAATAGAGTCAGCAGTCTCAGGTCCGATCCCAACTACATGTAAAAGTTCATCTCTGGTAGGCACAGCACCATTTAGAGATTTATAAAACTTTATAAACTCTAAAATATATCTGGCTTTTTGATTATGATAACCTGATGGTCTTATAGCGATTTTTAGTGTTTCAATATCCATAGATTCTATTTTATCCGGATTTATAGCAGCTTTGACATGTAGGTTGTTTAGTGATTTTACTACTGACGTAAAAGTAGTGTTTTGAGTAAGAATAGAACCTAGACATACTTCAAAGATTTCATCACTGTTTTTTGGAAAACTATAGTCTAAAACGTGATAGCCACTGCTTATAAAAGGCCACCAGCCTTGCGGACCATAAGTTTTGTATAGAAGTTGATATATTTTGTATATTTTATTCACATCAAAACCTATAGATAAGTTAAAACTCTGACACCAACAAAAATAGCTCCTAAAAACACAACAGAAGATATAAATACAAGCGCAGTGACTACTTTAGGGAAGCAGTCATAGAGTGAAGCAAAGTTTACATTGGCAATAGCTAACGGCATCATAAGCTCTATGAAGATTATCCCTTTTATCATCGAGTCTAACTCTATATTATAAAGTACTAAAAATGCTACAAGGGGCAGAATTAGAAACTTAAAAGACAAGACCCAAATCACTAAAGACTTGTTTATCTCTTTTATTTTTGCGCCGTAGAGGTAAAGACCAAAAAGAAAAA
Source organism: Sulfurimonas sp. (assembly GCA_021648285.1). Lineage (GTDB taxonomy): Bacteria > Campylobacterota > Campylobacteria > Campylobacterales > Sulfurimonadaceae > Sulfurimonas. Next base: position 7,046 of record JAKITC010000024.1, read on the forward strand.
GTTGCATAGTCATAGATGCATAAGCACCCATCATAAGGGTATTCATAACAACTTCATTTGGTTTATATTCATTAATACTCAGTATTATTGCTATAGCAGCTGCCCAAAGAATAGGAAGTTTTACTATGTTTTTGAGAGATGTTTTAGCGTCAAAAGTCCCACGAGAATAATAATAGACACCAACTGTATATACGATAAATATATTTACAAGGTTTATAACAGTTGTGTATGGAATGGACTCCTCACCAAAGATGGCTATTCCAAGCGGGATGCCCAAATTTCCAGTGTTACCTATAATTGCTGCAACCGCTGCTATGGAGTACTCTTTTTGATTTTGAAATAGTTTTTTGGCTAGCAGAGCGGAGATGATTAAAATTAAAACCACTATGACAAGGTAGATAGTGGGTGCAAAAAGCAGAGTTATATCTACAGGACGAACTAAGAGTCCCCAGAATGTTAAAAAGACTTGTAGGAAATAGACATTTATCAGTGTTATAGTTTTATCATCGATGGCATCTTTGAAACTCATTTTTGCCAAGTAACCCATGACTATAAAAATATAAATACCCAAGATTGAAAATATTATTGAACTCATAGTTGTATTATAATATAATTGCGCATGCAAACAATTGAAAATATTAACAAAATAATCGAAGAAAATTTAGCGGTGATGGTTTATATCTCAGCACCTACATGTAATGTGTGTCATGCACTAAAACCTAAACTGCTTGAAGCAATACAAAAGAACTTTCAAGAGTTTGAGATAGTTAGTGTTGATATATCAGTTCACGAAGATATAGCACCGTACTTTAATGTTTATGCAATACCAACAGTTTTAGTATTTTTAGATTCTAAAGAATTTTTGAGAAAATCTCGTCATATGAGTGTTGATGAAGTTGTAAGAGAAATCAAACGCCCTTATGATATTATGATTTCATAAAAGCGATTAGCGATGCAGTAACTGCAACATTTAGTGATTCAACACCTCTATTCATTGGAATAGATATAGAGTCATTGCAGAGTTTTTCAACCTCAGGACTTACCCCATCACTTTCGTTTCCTAAAACATATATAGATTTGTCACTTTTGCTTACATTATATATACTATTATTTGCATGTGAAGAGAGAGCGTATATTTTTGTATCTTTTAGATTTGGCAGTACATCATCGAGAGTGTTGCAGTAGTATATAGGAAGTTTGAAAAGTGTTCCGGCACTGGCTTTAATAACAAGAGGAGATATTTTCGCAGAACTCTTTTTGGGAAGTATTATACCATCCACATTTCCGGCAGCGCAAGAGCGGATAATCATCCCAAGATTTTGAGGGTTTTGGATTCCATCAAGAGCGAGTAGTCTGAAACTATCCATATCTTTTATTGATTTAGCATTTTGATAAGAGTTTGAGATAATATCTATCGCAACACCTTGATCCTGCTTTGCATTTTTACTTATGCGGCTAAGTGCATTTTTATCGTGATAAATAACTTCAATATCTCTTTTTTTAGCAAGAGACAGGATGGTCTTTACTGCACCGTCAGTCTGGTTTGAGTTTGACATGTGAAGTTTATGAACCCCAACGCTCTCATCCTGTAAAACTTCTATAACAACATTTCTGCCATACAGGGTTATTATTTTTTCAAAATATGCTTTTTTATCTAAATACTCTTGTGAATCGTTCATTACTAAATGCTCCTTTTTACTTTTGGTTAAAGCCTTATGCAAAAAATCACTAAATGATTTTTGTAAAAGCAAAGCTCCAGTAAAAATTCCTACCACTAAAGCTTCACCTTGTGGTGAGAGAATATATAAGCCTCTTATTTATGTAAGTAGAATTTTACACTATTTTTAATATACCTTTCTTTGAATTTAATATATAAATATTTGTGATATAATATTTTTATAAAATATTTGGAGAGATGATGAAATTTATAATATTTCAGGCGATGATATTAACAATGATTTTTTCTGGCTGTAGCACAGTTACAGAGTATTTGCCATGGAGCGACGATGAATCTAAAAAAGTTCCAGTTGTTGAAGAAGAGTATTATGGTGTAGCAACCTATATTTATTCAGATGACTTAGCTGTTTTAGAAAAAAGAAAACAAGATGCTTTGAACCAAATGGATGCCGAGTGTAATGGAAAATATGAAGTAAAGAGTGAAATAATTGAGGATAGTGCCAGTATTTCTATCTCTAACAGCAGTGGAGAAAATTTTAAACAAAATATTAAAAAAGTTACTATTAAGTTTATATGTACTGAATAGGTGTGAGTAATCTTGATATAAATCATTACAAACTCCAAATTGAGATTGTAGAATGTTGGAAAAATTATATACATTTTATAAACTAGGAGTCTGTATTGAAACAAAGACTAATTGTGTTTTCTCAACTTTTACCTGTCATTTTAAGTATGCTTATTCTAAGTGCTCATTTTTTAAGATATGCAAATATGGTAGAAGTGGCTATATGTATTGCTCTTCCATTTCTTTTACTATTACGCCGTAAAATCGTTGTACGAATTTTGCAATTAGCTTTGGTAATAGCAGCAGTTTTATGGGCTGACACAGTAATGAATCTTATTGCAATGCGAGAGCAGATAGGATATGCATGGACAAGAATGGCAATTATCCTTGGTGGTGTGATTCTTTTTACACTCTCATCTGGATTTGTGTTTTATACTAAAACACTTCGAGAGCGCTATGGGCTTGTAAAAGGTCTTTAAGTCTAGAGAATATTGTAGATAATCTCTGTTTTGTTTTTTATAACTTTTATCTCTTGCACACTTAAATTATCTATCTCTAAAGTCATAAACTCTTCTATTGAGTTTATGTTGTGTTGTGCCACTGCTTTTAAAACTAATCCTCTGTATGCCTTTGCCCAGTGACTAACGGTTTTGCCATCTTTTAAAAATTTAAGAGTCGTATATGGTTTTGTTACTTTGTAAAATTTATCATAGTAACCTGCACGAAGGTCTAAGACATCACTATTTCCAAGATACAAATCTAACTGATATGAGAACCTGTCTTTGTAAAATTTATCTGGGATAAATTCACCAATATCATTTCCTTGTTTAACTTTATAGTTAGCGATTGTATCTCCGCCAAGTATAGGACCATAAAGATTTGAGAATATTATAGTGTTTGATTTTATATACTCTTTTGCATCTACATGTAGAGAGTCAAACTCTAGATATTCATATGCAACACCTTGGTATCTCTCTGCCGCACACATAAGAGGAGAGTTAAATATATTGTTTATGTATGGCTCACAATCAGAAAACTTTTTAAATCCAAACAGTTCTTTGATTTCATCTTCACTGCTATTTTGAAGAATAGTGTTATATTCATTTAGTATATTTTCTCTTGCACTATTAGAACCAAGCAACTCTTTAGAAGACTCATCCCCACCACTCTTTTTCCCTTCAGCTGGTGAAAATAGTATTTTTAACATGTAGGCAAAACCTTTAAATTATTTAGTTGTAAATTCAAACACACCATCAAAGTCTTTTACTCCGGTATCTAAAAGTTGTTTACACCTTTGAGTATATAGTTGATATAGGTATTTTTCATAAGTTTTGTATAGATTTTCAAAAAGTTTAGTAGCTTCTTCAAAATTAGATTCACAGTATAACATATGAGCTTTATTATAAGTATCTAACTCTATCTGTTTGTCTTCAGAAGCAATACCGCTTGAGATAACTTCATATATCTTTACAGGTTCATTTTTACCTTTTACTTTTACTATATCTAATAGCTGAATAATATATTTTTGTGTTAGTCGTGCTTTTGTAAACTCTGATATAATCAATCTTACCTGATACGGTTTACAAAGTCCTTCAAGCCTAGAAGCAAGGTTTACAGAATCTCCAATAATCGTATAATCAGAGCGTCCTTGTGAACCTATCTCACCTACGACAACATCACCAGTATTTATACCTATCCCGTAGTCAACGTCAAAACCGAATCTATCATTTATGGTTTCATTTAGAATATCTCTTTTATCAATTTGTTCGAGCGCAGTTAGTACAGCTTTGTCTGCATGATTTTCAACTTCCAACGGCGCATTCCAATACGCCATGATAGCATCACCAATGAATTTGTCGATGGTTCCATGATTTTTTTCTATAGATTTAACCATAGCATCCATATAAAAATTTAAAAAATCTGTTATTCTTTTTGGTGATTTTAATTCTTCAGATATACTTGTAAAGCCTCTGATATCGGAAAAATATATACTAGTCTCAACCTCTCTAGATGTAAAGTTTGTACTCTCTGGATTTTTTAAAAGGTCATCCATAACCTGTTTAGATACTTTTTTAGAAAAGCTGTTTTTAACTAACTCTTTTTGACGAAACTCAAACACATAGTTGACCCCAAGTATAGCTACAAGGGATACTATCATGGTAATTAACGGAAAGATAGAGTTTAAAATAAGATGCTGTGAAAATAGCAGATAGTAGTTTAAAAATAAGATAGATATAAAGGAGGTTGTATAGATTATAAGCAGAGATAAAATATTGAATCTTGAATATATAAATATAACGATAAATAAGATTAAAATCATAATGATTAAATCTGCAATCTCTCCCCAAGATGGCTTTACCAACATATCATCGTTAAGAAGGTTATCAATTAGATTAGCTTGTATCTCTATCCCTGGTATTACACTGTCCATTGGAGTTGAACGAAGATCCATTAAACCATACGCAGAAGTACCGATGAGAATGAATTTGCCCTCAATATCTTCTTTTTTAATGGTATTATTGAAGATATCTACAGCGGATATGTATTTATAACTTTTAAATGGTCCTCTAAAGTTTAAATATAATCTTCCAAATCTATCAGTTTTGATATGTTGCTTACCCATTTTAATATCTTCAATACCAGCTTTACTATAGGTAGTTATGACTTTATTTGCACTTGATGCTATTCTATGCATCTCAAATGCTAAAGATGGATAAATTACATCATCATACTTTATCATCAAAGGAACACTTCTTATTATTCCTGAATCATCTGGAATATTATTCATGTAGCCACTTGAGTAACCTGCATCTTGTATAATTGATAAGTTTGTTAATACACCAACTGCTTGAGGAATGTATTCGGTAGTTTTCTTGTGTTTTTCGATAAAAATTGCAGGAACCTGTGGTGCTTCATTAAGATGCTCTTTTGTGTCAAAGTCAAAAATATAGCTTAAAATAGTAGGAGTAGCTGCAATTGTTTGAGAGAGGATTAAGTCATAATCGGGAAGGTTTTTAGAATTCACTCCCCATTGCCGTGCGAGTTTTTTAGGTGAGGTTTTGTCTGCTTCTGCAAACACAATATCTAGTCCAATGATTCCAGCACCATAAGCTGTAAGATTATTTAGAATCTGAGCAATTTTATCTCTTTCCCAAGGCCACTGACCAAGAGCTTTAATGCTTTTTTCATCTATATCTACGATAACAATCTGCTCACTTGCTTTCTCAGGTCCACGAAACTTAAAATAAAAGTCTCGAACTCGGTTGTCAAGTGATTGAAAATGAGCTGGCAGGAAAAGGTAGGCACTTGAGAGTAAAATACTCAGGAGTAAAAAAAGGAGAATGAGGACCTTTGTTTTACTCATGTTGTTTAGTATAGTGTCTGAGAACTGGTTACATTGTAGGTACCAATGTCAGTATTACCAGGGTTCCATGTGAAATTCCCAGTAACACTATTTCCTGTACTTTCTCCAAAAGAACCAGTTGCTGCTCCACCACCACCACCAGTTTCATTAACATTAAAAGTAGTTGTTCCAAAAGTTGGATTTGTACTAAATATTGCATTTGTACTTCCAGGATCTAATACTAATTGTAGGGTATCTGCACCAAAATCAATCGATAATTCTGCATCGCCATTTGCTGGAAGACCAGCAGTAGCATAAGTTAGTGTATAGTCTCCTGTATAAAAAGCATCATTCATAACATAGGTAGTAACATCTCCTGTAGGTTGAATGATATTTTGCATATTGCGCTCAAGCTCAGCAATAATCACTTCCGTATCATCATCAATCGTAACATTGAGTTGTTCATTGTTCTCATTCGTTTTATCACTTTTTGATAATCGAGTGTCTTTTTGAGTACTTACACCAAAGTGCGTATCTCGCATCTCTTTTAAATCCTTAGGAGTAAAAGCACTTATAAGTACTTTCCCATCAGGTGCTATAGTGATAAAAAAACCTTGCTGTACAACATACTCTATACCAGCAATAGTAACACTAATAGCTCCATAAGTACAATACGCTTGATATGAACCATCTTCCCCAACAACAACACTAAAGTTTGTTCCACGAATCCCGATAGTAGCAGTTCTCGTAGTGACACTAAACTTTTGAGGTGCGATGTCACCTATATGACCAGTTATCGTCCTCATAGCACCTTTGAGCATGCTAAATTTAGCGATAGGTGTTTGGTTATCTTCAAAGAGGTATTCACTAATAGAAAAGTCACTGTTCTTTCCTATGCTTATGATAGTTTCGTCTTTAAATATGATTTGTAATTTTGTGTTGTCTTGTGTGAGGATATTGTCTTTTTCTTCAAGTGAAGCACCAAGTGAAGCGGAAATATTATTTCCTGTTCTTTGTATATCTGCCTGACCTCTAAGTGCAGTTATTGTCGCAACATTTGCAAAAAGCTGTGTGCTAAGTAGTAAAATTGTTAGTAAAATTGTTTTCATCATTTAACTCCTAAAACGTTTTTATGATACCAGCAGACGCTGTGTATTTTTTATAAGAGAATCTCTCTTGATTTGATTCTATATATTCAAATGAAGTACCTAGTTTCAAACGAAGTGTTGGCATAAGTTTCATCGTTAAACCAAAGTTTGCAGTACCTCCAAAGTCACTTCTTATAGAAGAAAAACCGCTACTATAATCTTTGTATTTTCTGTTCCTCAATTCTGCATAGGCGTCAAAACTGTAAGTAGAAGTAAATTGGTTTGCATATGAAGTATTGATCTTGTATTCATTAAAATTTACATAGATATTTGAACCACGAAGTTTATGCTCGTTAATGATAAAAATATTTCCTTGCAAGAATGAGCGAGGAGTTAAAATATCTTGTAGACCATACGAAGCCTCAAGGCGTCTCGCATCTAAGTTTTGTTGTGCTTCTCGTGAAAATTTCTTATGTTGATATTTAAAATGTGTGATACTACGAAGTGTAGGTGAATGATTGTATTCAAATTTTGGCATTACTGAAGCGGTTGAGAGGTATTTCTTTTTGTCTAACTCTAAGGTGTCTACGCCAAGAACAAGTTCCATTGTGTATTTGGTTACTTTATAGAGTAGACTAGGGTTGTAAGTTAAGTAGATGATATCATAAGCGTTATACTCATTATAGTCTTTTAGGTAAAATGAAAAGCTATTTTTTACAGCAAAACCATTTTTTTTGCCAATGTCATAAATATTAGTGACATTTGCATAAATTTGTAAAGCAGTAGAATCGAGTTCTTTGATTTTACCAAAGTTTGAACCACCAAATTCATAATCACCTAGAGAACCATAGTTTACATTGGAATCATAGATAACATCTGCCATTACTGTCGCATAAGTAAATGAGCGTTTTTGAACTTTTGAGACTCGTGAAAGTGCAAGCTCTATATTTGTTCTTATATTTTTTGGAATATCTGGATTCGCAAGCACTTCTAAATAAGCATTTTGAGAATCTTCATACATCTTTAGCATATAGTATGTTCGTGCCATTTCAAGTTTGTTTCTAAGATTTGAGCCATCTTGCATCTCAACTCTCTCAAATGCTCCAAGTGCTGTTTCGTAATGACCAGATTCATACGCACTTCTACCAAAGCAGAAATTAAACTTTATATCTGAGAGTTTTTTTAAATATATTTTTTTAAATAGTTGATAACTATTTTTAAAATCATTAGATTTATAATACTCCATACCTTTAGTGTAATTAGTTTCTATATTTTGTTCAACATCTACTTGTGATGCTTGTAGGCAAATAGATATTGTGAACAAAAATATAATAAAAATTTTCATGAAAAAACACCTCTTGATTTGATTTTACGCATTATAACATTTTTAATTATTATAGTTTATTAATTTTGATTTAATAAATTATAATTATAATGACTAATAGAAAAAATCGATATATTAGGTCAAACAATGAAGTATGCAAGAAGTTTAAACGCAAATGAAATTTTAGAATTAATATTTATCTATATGACGGAGATATCTTCACTTAGAAAACATGATGATATTATAGATGTGCTTGCTGATATGGGCAGGATGCTTACAAGTGCTGATAGATGTACAGTCTGGATCGTAAGTGATGACAAGAAAAAGATATGGACTAAAGTAGCTCACGGGATGGATGCTATAGAGATAGATATAAATTCTGGAATAGTCGGAGCGTCAATAAGCAGACAAGAAAAAATTCTTATTGATGATGTATATAAAGATGAGAGGTTTAACCCTGAAATAGATAAGCAGACTGGTTATACTACTAAAAGTATGATGGTTATACCGATGTTTGATAATGATAATAAAATCATAGGTGCTTTTCAAGTGATAAACAGTAAGTCTCAAGGTGGTGTTTTTAATAAGAGTGATATGAAAAGACTGATGTTGGCAAGTACATATGCGGCAGAGAGTATTGTATCTGCGATGCTTACAAAAGAGATTGACGATACACAAAGAGAAGTTGTTTTTACTATGGGAGCAATAGGGGAGAATAGAAGTAAAGAGACAGGGAATCATGTCAAAAGAGTTGCCGAGTATTCAAAAGTATTAGCGCTTGCTTACGGTTTACCTAAAGAGGAAGCGGAACTTTTAAAACAGGCTAGTCCAATGCACGATATAGGTAAAGTCGCGATTCCGGATGCAGTTTTAAATAAACCTGGTAGGTTCAATGAGCAGGAGCGTCGTGTTATGGACACTCATGCTGAACTTGGTTTTAATATGATAAAGAATTCCGAAAGACCACTTTTAAAAGCCGCATCTATAGTTGCATATGAGCATCATGAAAAATACAATGGAACAGGATATCCACAGAAAAAATCCAGTAAAGATATCCATATATATGGCCGTATTACTGCTCTAGCGGATGTATTTGATGCACTTGGATCTGACAGGGTGTATAAAAAGGCATGGGATGATGAGAAAATTTTTAAGCTCTTTAAAGAGGAAAGAGGAGAACATTTTGACCCAAAATTAGTTGACCTGTTTTTTGAGAACCTAGATAAGATACTAGAAATAAGAGAAGAGTTTAAAGATGCGTACAAAGAAACAGAGAATAAAAAAGCATCTATGAATAGTGTCAAAATACTAGGAGCATATGGAACAAAAGCTAAAGGCTTTGCAACAAGTTCATTTGAGTTAAATGAAAAAAATGTAATTGATGCCGGAAATTTACTTGAATCATTAGAAGAGAGATCTGCAAAAATAGAAAATATTTGGTTAACCCACTCTCATTTAGATCATATATGTGATATTGCTTACATAATAGATAATTATTTTCATATGAGAAAGAGGACACTAAATATAATTGGATTACCCCAAACAATTGAAGCTATTAAAAAACACTACTTTAATGGTTCAATATGGCCTGATTTTTCTAGTATACCCTTAATGAATTCAAAAGAGATGGCAATTAAGTATGTTGAATTAGAGTTTGGCGTACAACATGTTGTTGGAGAGAGTGAATATATAGAAGCATTTAAAACAGATCACACAGTTCCTAGTTGTGGTTATATCTATAAAAAAAATAAAACAGCGGTAATAATAACGGCAGATACATATTCCCTTGATAATTTAATAGATAAAGTGAATAATAATAAAGAGATTACTTCCATGGTAATAGAGTGTTCATTTCCGTCTGAGTTTGAAGATTTAGCAAAAGAGAGTAAACATCTTACGCCAAAATTACTTTTTAATAGACTTAAAAAAATAAAAAGAGAGAATATTACATTATATATAAACCATATAAAACCAATTTATTTGGAAAAAATAACGAATGAAATAGAAAAATATAGAGGTAAATGGGAACCAATCGTATTAAAAGATTTAGATATTATAGATTTCTAATAAAAACTATTGACATTGAAAATATATTTAACTATAATTCTGGCTCAATTTCGATGCTGACATAGCTCAGTTGGCTAGAGCAGTTGATTTGTAATCAACAGGCCCGGGGTTCAAATCCTCGTGTCAGCACCATTGAAATAGAATATTAGAAACAGTGTTATACCAGATAATAAAATCGGTGAGATAGTCAAGTGGCCAACGACGGCAGACTGTAAATCTGCTCCCTATGGGTTCAGAGGTTCGACTCCTCTTCTCACCACCATTTTTCAATAGAGTGTGCGGGAGTAACTCAGTGGCTAGAGTTCCTGCCTTCCAAGCAGGCTGTCGCGAGTTCGAATCTCGTCTCCCGCTCCATTGAATATTCTGGAAGCTGAAGTACAATTTCAACTTACTTCATAACAAATATATAGTATATTATATAAATATCTATATAGCTAACTACACTAAATAATCTAATATGTAAATAATTTAAAAAAATTATGCAATTATTGCTTGTTCTTATTAACTATTATTATCTGCGCTCTCGTGGCTCAGGGGTAGAGCACTTCCTTGGTAAGGAAGAGGCCGGCGGTTCAAATCCGCTCGTGAGCTCCATTAAATAAATAATAGTTAAAATTTAAGCAATAATTGAATGATTTTTGGGTATAATCCCGTTTCAATTCACAATTAAAGTCGGAGGACACTATGGCAAAAGAAAAGTTTGAGCGTAATAAACCGCATGTAAACATTGGTACTATTGGTCACGTTGATCATGGTAAAACAACATTAACAGCAGCAATTACTGCAGTATTAGCAGTAACGAATGGTGCAGAACTTATGGACTATGATCAAATCGATAATGCTCCAGAAGAGAGAGAGCGTGGTATTACTATCGCTACTTCACATGTTGAGTATGAGACTGATAAACGTCACTATGCACACGTTGATTGTCCAGGTCACGCGGATTATGTTAAGAACATGATTACTGGTGCTGCACAAATGGATGGTGCTATTCTTGTTGTTTCTGCAGCGGATGGCCCAATGCCACAAACTCGTGAGCACATCCTTCTTTCTAAGCAAGTTGGTGTTCCATATATCGTTGTTTTCATGAACAAAGAAGATATGGTTGATGATGAAGAGTTATTAGAGTTAGTTGAGATGGAAATTCGTGAACTTCTTGACATGTATGATTTCCCAGGTGATGATACTCCAATCACAACTGGTTCAGCTCTTAAAGCTCTTGAAGAAGCAAAAACTGGTACTCTTGGTCCATGGTCAGCTAAAATTCAACAACTAATGAAAACAGTTGATGAGTATATTCCTGAGCCTGTTCGTGAAACAGATAAAGATTTCTTAATGCCTGTTGAAGATGTTTTCTCAATTTCTGGTCGTGGTACAGTCGTAACTGGTCGTATCGAGCGTGGAACTGTTAAAGTTGGCGAAGAAGTAGAAATCGTTGGTATCCGTGATACTCAAAAAACTACTGTAACTGGTGTTGAAATGTTCCGTAAAGAAATGGATCAGGGTGTTGCTGGTGACAACTGTGGTATTCTAGTTCGTGGTATCGGTAAAGATGATGTTGAGCGTGGTCAAGTACTATGTAAGCCAGGTACAATTACTCCTCACACAAAATTTACTGCTGAGATCTATGTACTAAGTAAAGATGAGGGTGGTCGTCATACTCCATTTTTCACTAATTATCGTCCACAATTCTATGTTCGTACAACAGACGTAACTGGTGCTATTACATTACCAGAAGGTACTGAAATGGTTATGCCAGGTGATAACGTAAGTATTACTGTTGAACTAATTCACCCAATCGCTATGGAAAAAGGTACTAAGTTCGCTATCCGTGAAGGTGGTAGAACTGTTGGTGCTGGTGTTGTAGCTGAGATTCTTGCATAATTAGCCTCGTGTTAATTTGCAAAATCCTTTAATAAGGTTAATATTATGAGAGAAGCAATTCACTTAGGTTGTGAGAAATGTACTAGACGTAATTATCACACAACTAAAAATAAAAGAACTCATACTGAAAAATTTTCAATGAGAAAATACTGTAAATTCTGTAGAGAGCATACAGTTCACAAAGAGATGAAACTGTAGTTTCACTCTTTAAGTTTTAAATGGGACTTTGTCCTGTTTATTTAATGATTAAGGCGTATAGCTCCAATGGTAGAGCACCGGATTCCAAATCCGGGTGTTGGGAGTTCGAGTCTCTCTACGCCTGCCATTAATTATTTGTAGAGCTTTAGAGCTTTATTTGTAATTAATGCACTTTTAGGAAATTTAAATGAATTTAAGCACACATATAAGAAACGCAAAATTAGAGCTTAGTAAGGTGATTTTCCCTACTAAAGGACAAGTTAAGCAAGCCTATATTTCAGTTGTAATAGTTGTAACAGTAATAGCCGCTTTTTTAGCTTTAGTTGATTTAGTTATGTCATCTGTTATGTCAGCAATTTTAGGTTAAGGAGTTATTTATGGAAGAAAATATTGAAAATACGTCAGAAGAAGAACAAGTAACTCAATCTGACACAAATTCTAATCATCAATGGTACTCTATTCAAACTTACGGAAGCGATAGAAAAGTTAGAGATGCAATACTTAATATGGTTGAAGAAATGGGTTTTCAAGAATTTATTTCAGATGTAATTGTTCCTACAGAAGATGTAATTGAAGTAAAAGATGGAAAAAAGAAAGTAACCGAACGTTCATTATACTCAGGTTATGTATTTGCAAGAATTGATTTGAATACAGAAGTTCAACATATGATTCAAGGTATTCCAAAAGTTTCTGGATTCATTGGAGAAAATAATATACCTACTCCTTTAAGCGAACATGATATTAATGTAATTCTAGACAGAGTTAATAATCGTGCTGCACCTAAACCAAAAGTATTTTTTGATAATGGTGAAACTGTTCGTATTATAGATGGTCCATTTGCAAACTTTACTGCAACTGTTGATGAGTATGACTTAGAGCATGGAACTTTAAAACTAAACGTTTCAATTTTTGGTAGAGCAACTCCGGTTGATATCTCTTACACACAGGTAGAAAAAATTATATAAGTTTTATTTCTCCGCTGACATTAGATTTCATTAGAAATTTAATGTCAGCGTAGCTAAAGCGATAAGTTGCGTTTTAACGCTAAAGCGTAGTAAGCTGGACTTTGTTCGGATTATGTACCAAACAATAAAAGGAAAAAATATGGCAAAAAAAGTTATGGATTATATCAAGCTACATATTGAAGCTGGTAAAGCGAACCCTGCACCACCAGTAGGACCTGCTTTAGGACAACGTGGTGTTAACATCATGGAATTTACTAAAGCATTTAATGAAAAAACAAAAGATAAAATGGGATTTAAGGTTCCTGTTGTTATTACAGTTTATACAGATAGAAGTTTTACTTTTATTACAAAACAACCACCGGCATCTGCTCTTCTTATGAAAGCAGCTGGACTAAAAAAAGGAACGGATAACCCACTTTTAAATAAAGTTGGAAAAATTACTCGTGCACAATTAATGGAAGTTGTTGAAGCAAAAATAGAAGATTTAAATACTGACGATAAAGAGATGGCTGCTAACACTTTAGCTGGTTCAGCTCGTTCAATTGGTATTGAAATAGTAGACTAGGTAATATTTTCTCTAGCCTCTAAGGCAACTCATCGTGGAGAATATCATTGGTTAGCATTCCTAAAAGCTAACTCCTATGGGAGTAGAGATTAATCGTATACCACAACGACAAAATGTGGCAGAATTACACAGGAGAATTTGAAAATGAGTAAAAGATATAAACAATTAATAGAAAAAATCGAAGCAGATAAAGCATATAGTGTAACTGATGGATCAGACACTGTAAAAAGTTTAACAAGTGCAAAATTTGACGAGACTGTTGAAGTGGCACTAAACTTAAATGTTGATCCAAGACACGCTGACCAAATGGTTCGTGGTGCAATCGTACTTCCACATGGAACTGGTAAAACAGTTCGTGTTGCTGTTTTCGCTAAGGGTGCTAAAGCTGATGAAGCTAAAGCTGCCGGTGCTGATATTGTTGGTACTGATGATTTAGTAGCACAAATCAAAGAGGGAATCTTCAACTTTGACGTAGTTGTTGCTGCGCCTGACTGTATGGGACTTGTTGGTCAGATCGGTCGTATTCTAGGGCCAAAAGGTATGATGCCTAACCCTAAAACTGGTACAGTAACTCCAGATGTTGCAACTGCTATTAAGAATGTTAAGGGTGGTCAAGTAAATTTCCGTGTTGATAAAAAAGGAAATATTCATGTTGGTATTGGTAAGGCAAGTTTTGAAGCTACTCAAATAGCTGAAAATCTTACTTCTCTTCTTCAAGCAATCAACAAGCAAAAACCTGCTTCTGCTAAAGGTCGTTACATTAAAAACGCTGCACTTAGTTTAACTATGTCTCCAGCTGTAAAACTTGATGTATTAGAACTAGCTGATATAAAATAATTATTATTATAATTTCTAAGCGGATTATCCGCTTAGTCTTCTTCACTACATCACCAGTTTCAATATTTACATTCAAATCAATTAAATTCTTTTAATTACATTCATAGAACTATATTTAATAATATACTTATTAAACAATTTATTGGATTATTATATTAATTAAAGCAAACTCTAAATAATATTTCGATACAATCCCACTCCTTATTTAGATTTTATATAGGCAATCTATCCAGATTTCCGATTTGAGACTCTAGTAAGGCTCATATATTTTATAGACTAAAGACAGTTGCAGGCGAGAGCTTAATTGGTTATATACCGCTCAACTTGAAGTTTGATGTCTGGAAAGGAGATTATATGTTAAAATCAAAAAAAGCAGAAGTAATTGCTAACTTAACTGATTCATTTGTTAATACTACTGCCGTAGTTATCTGTGACTATAAAGGTCTTACAGTTAGTAAACTAGAAGAGTTAAGAAAAGCTGCTAATGCAAAAGATACGAAAGTTCAGGTTGTTAAAAATACTTTAGCAACAATCGCATTAAACAATGCAGGAATGACCGGTATTGAGATCAAAGATACAAATATTTTTATTTGGTCTGATGATGTTGTCAGTGCTGCAAAAATTTCTTCAGATTTTGCTAAAGACAATGAATTATTTATTATGAAAGCTGGTTATTTAGATAAAGAACCAGCGGACTTAGCTAAAATTGAAGCATTCGCTAAACTTCCAGGACGTGAAGAGTTACTTGGTATGCTTGCAGCTACTTGGATGGCACCTGTTGCTAACTTTACAATTGGTCTTGATGCACTTAGACAAAAAAAAGAAGAAGAGTCTGCATAGTCAGCTAATCTTTTTTAGAGAATGTCTGAGTATTCAGACCAAATTGATGGAGTAGATACTTCATTTTATAAATAAAATTAAGGAGCTATATTATGGCTGTAACAAAAGAAGACGTATTAGAATTTATCTCAGGACTTTCTGTATTAGAACTTTCTGAATTAGTAAAAGAATTTGAAGAAAAATTCGGTGTATCTGCACAACCTGTAGCGGTTGCTGGTGGTGCTGTAGCTGGTGAAGTTGCTGCTGAGCAAACTGAATTCAACGTTATTTTAACTGATGCTGGTGCTAAGAAAATCGGTGTTATTAAAGCTGTTCGTGCGCTTACTGGTCTTGGCTTAAAAGAAGCAAAAGGGGCAACAGAAGCTTTACCATCAATTATCAAAGAAGGTGTTGATAAAGATACTGCTGCTGAAGCAAAAGCTGCTCTAGAAGAAGCTGGCGCAACTGTAGAAGTTAAGTAATTAACTACGCCTAAAGGCGTGATGTGCGGGAAAAACTTTTTGCTAAAGCATTATGCCAACTTTCAATAAATGAAAGTTGGTAAATTTTTCTCGTGCGCATCCTTTAAATTTTGGGCGCTTTTACAAAGAGATATTTGTCTCTCTGTAAAAGTGCCCTTATGTCGTTTATAAGCACTGTAAAAACAGCTCTGTTATAGAGCCACATAAAAATCATTCAAGGACGCTTGATATGATAACTAACAACTCATCGAGGTAGCCTATGTTAAACACTTTATACTCCGGAAATCGTCTTCGTGTAGACTTCTCTAAAACTCCTCAACAGATAGAAGTACCAAACTTATTACAACTTCAACAAAGTTCGTATAATAGCTTTTTAATGCTAGATGATAAAGATAGATCAACTAGTGGTGTTGAAACAGTATTTCAATCAGTTTTTCCTATTCACGATGCTCAAAACAGACTTACTGTTGAGTACATCGGTTCTGAAGTCGGTAAACCTAAATATACTGTTCGTGAGTGTATGGAGCGTGGTCTTACTTACGCAGTAAGCTTAAGAATGAAAACTCGTCTTGTGCTATGGGACAGAGATGAAAATACAAAAGAAAAATTAGGTGTTAAGGATATTAAAGAACAGAGCATATTTGTTCGTGATATCCCACTTATGACAGAGAGAACTTCATTTATCATCAATGGTGTAGAGAGAGTTGTCGTAAATCAACTTCACAGATCACCAGGTGTTATTTTTAAAGAGGAAGAATCAACAACAGCCGGTAATAAATTAATTTATACCGGTCAGATTATTCCAGATCGCGGCTCATGGTTATACTTTGAATATGATCCTAAAGATATCTTATATATGAGAATCAATAAGCGTCGTAAGGTTCCTGTAACTATTATGTTCCGTGCACTTGGATACTCTAAGCAAGATATTTTAAAACTATTCTATCCAATTCAAATAATTAATATCGCAGATAATAAGTTTTCAATGAATTTTAATCCAAGTGATTATGCATCAAGAATTTCTTATGACTTAGTTGATACTGATGGTAAAGTACTTGTAGCATCAGGTAAAAGACTTTCATCTAAAAAAGCACAGAAATTATTAGATGATGGGCTTAAAGAAGTTGAATATCCACTTGAAGTACTAATGGACCGTAATTTAGCTCAGCCAATTATTGACCCTGAAACAGGAGAAATCATTTTTGATACAATGACTCGTATTGATGAGACTAAACTTAAAAAAATGTCTGAACTTGGTATAACAGAGTTTAAAATTGCAAATGATTTGGCTGAGGGTGTTGATGGCTCGATTATCAACGCATTTAATGCTGATTCGGATTCACTTAAACTACTAAAACAGACTGAAGATATTGAAGATGAGAATGCTTTATCTGCTATTCGTATTTATAAAGTAATGAGACCTGGTGAACCAGTTACAAAAGAGGCTGCCAAAACTTTCGTTAACCAGCTTTTCTTTGATCCTGAAAGATATGATCTGACAAAAGTTGGTCGTATGAAGATGAATCATAAGCTTGGACTGGATATTCCTGAATATATAACAGTTTTAACTCATGAAGATGTTATTGAATCTGTAAAATATGTAATTAAAGTTAAAAATGGTCAAGGTCATATTGATGATAGAGATCACCTTGGTAATCGTCGTATTCGTTCAATTGGTGAACTTCTGGGTAATGAGTTACATAATGGTCTAATCAAAATGCAAAAAGCTATCCGTGATAAATTATCAACGATGAGTGGCCCAATGTCTGAACTTATGCCACATGATTTGATTAACTCAAAAATGATTACTTCTACAATTATGGAATTCTTTTCTGGTGGACAACTTTCACAGTTTATGGATCAAACAAATCCATTATCAGAAGTTACTCACAAACGTCGTTTATCGGCTCTTGGTGAAGGTGGTCTTGTTAAAGAGCGTGCCGGCTTTGAAGTGCGTGATGTTCACCCGACTCACTATGGTAGAATCTGTCCAATTGAGACTCCAGAGGGTCAAAATATTGGTCTTATCAATACTCTTGCAACTTACTCTAAAGTTAATGAACATGGATTTATTGAAGCTCCATACAAAGTAGTTAAAGATGGTAAAGTTACTTCAGAGATTGTTTATCTAACAGCTACACAAGAAGAGGGCAAAAAAATTGCAGCAGCTTCAAATAAGTTAGATGATGATGGTCAATTTATAGATGAACTGGTTACAACTAGAATAGATGGAGAGATATTACTTCGTCCAAATATTGAATCAGATTATGCAGATCTTTCATCTCACATGGTTGTTGGTGTTGCAGCTTCACTTATTCCATTCTTGGAACATGATGATGCCAACCGTGCACTAATGGGATCAAATATGCAACGTCAAGCAGTGCCTCTTTTAAGACCATTGGCTCCAATAGTTGGAACAGGTGTTGAAAAGCTTGTTGCTCGTGACGCATGGGAATGTGTTAAGGCTAAGCGTGGCGGTAAAGTAGAAAAAGTTGATGGAAAACATATTTATGTTATGGGCGAGGAAGATGGAGATATTTATATAGATTACTATCCATTACAGAAAAATCTTCGTACGAATCAGAATACTTCTTTTGCGCAAAAACCAATTGTTAATGTTGGTGAAGAAGTGTCAAAAGGTCAAATAATCGCAGATGGCCCAAATATGGATCAAGGTGAATTAGCACTTGGTGTTAACGCAATGGTTGCTTTCATGCCTTGGAATGGTTATAACTTTGAGGATGCTATTGTAATTTCAGAGAGATTAATCCGTAAAGATGCATTTACTTCAGTTCATATTTATGAGAAAGAAGTTGAAGCAAGAGAGCTTAAACATGGTGTTGAAGAGATTACTCGTGATATTCCAAATGTACGCGATGATGAATTAGCTCACTTAGATGAAAGTGGTATTATTAAAATTGGTACTAGCGTTAGCGGCGGTATGATCTTGGTTGGTAAAGTTTCTCCAAAAGGTGAAGTGAAACCAACTCCAGAAGAGCGTCTGCTTCGTGCTATCTTTGGTGAAAAAGCCGGTCATGTTATAAATAAATCACTTTACTGTCCTCCAAGTATGGAAGGTATTGTAGTTGATGTTAAAATCTTTACGAAAAAAGGTTATGACAAAGACCCTCGTACACTTGAGCTGGAAAAAGAAGAGCGTGATTATTTAGAGCGTGAACATTATGACAGACTTCTTATGATAGATAAAGAAGAGATGTTAAGAGTTACTAAACTTCTTACTAAAGATGCTTTAGTTGCTGATATTAAAATTGGTGACACAAGTTATAAAGCTGGTGATATCATCAATGGTGATGACCTTTTAGAAGTAAACCGTTTTGCTATGAATGCAATTATTAAATCATTCAGTGAAAATATTCAAGATGAGTATAATAAAACTAAAAACTACTTTCAAAAAGAGAAAAGACTTTTCCGTGATGAGCACGAAGAGAAACTAAATATTTTAGAAAAAGATGACATCCTTCCAAATGGTGTTGTTAAGTATGTAAAAGTTTATATTGCTACTAAGCGCCAACTGAAAGTTGGTGATAAAATGGCCGGTCGTCACGGGAATAAAGGTATTGTTTCTATAATCGTTCCTGAAGTAGATATGCCATACATGGAAGATGGAAGAGGCGTAGATGTATGTCTTAATCCACTTGGTGTTCCATCTCGTATGAATATTGGGCAGATTTTAGAGATGCACTTAGGTATGGCAGGGCGTGAACTTGGTAACCAGATCTTAGAGCAGTTTGAGACTAAACAAAAAGATTTTATCCAAAATCTTCGTTCTAAAATGATAGAAATTGCTGATGTTGCGCGCATGATGAATGCTAAAAAAGTTATTGGTGAGATGAGTGATGAAAAATTCTTAAAATATGCTCGTGACTGGTCAAAAGGTGTAAGATTTGCAACTCCAATTTTTGAAGGGGTAAACGCTGTTGAGTTTGCCAAGCTTTTTGAATTAGCTAAGATGGACACGGACGGTAAGGTTGTTCTTTATAACGGAATGACCGGCGAGAAGATAAAAGAGCGTGTTAATGTAGGTTACATGTACATACTTAAACTTCATCACCTTGTTGATGAGAAAATTCATGCTCGTTCAACTGGGCCATACTCTTTAGTAACCCAACAGCCTGTTGGTGGTAAAGCACTATTTGGTGGTCAGAGATTTGGAGAGATGGAAGTTTGGGCTCTTGAAGCTTATGGTGCCTCTGCTGTTCTTAAAGAGATGTTAACCATCAAATCTGATGATGTTGATGGTCGTGTACGTGCTTATAAAGCGATTACAAAAGGTGAATTAGTGCCGCCTTCTGGTATTCCAGAAACACTATTTGTATTAACAAAAGAGCTTCAGTCACTAGCTCTTGATGTAGAAATATTTGATGAGGTTGAAGACGATGAGTAAATTAGTACCTATAGCAGTAACTGAAGATAACAGACCAAAAGATATTAAGCAGCTACAGTTTAGATTAGCTTCTCCCCAAAAGGTAATGTCTTGGAGTCATGGAGAAGTGAAAAAACCTGAAACTATTAACTATCGTACGCTTAAGCCTGAGCGTGATGGATTGTTTTGTGCAAAAATCTTTGGACCGGTAAGAGACTATGAGTGTCTTTGTGGTAAATACAAAAAGATGCGTTACAAAGGTGTTGTTTGTGAGAAGTGTGGTGTTGAAGTAACCAGCACTAAAGTTCGTCGTATCCGTATGGGTCACATCGAACTTGTAACTCCTGTCGCACACATCTGGTATGTTAGTTCATTACCTTCAAGAATTGGTACTTTACTTGGTATCAAGATGAAAGATTTGGAGCGTGTACTTTACTATGAAGCATATATAGTTGAATCTGGTGGAGAAGCATATTATGATGCTGAATCAAAAACCCCAGTTTTAAAATACGATGTTTTAAATGAAGAGCAGTACCGTACTCTAGTTCAAAGATTTGGTGAGTTAGACTTTAAAGCTCGTATGGGTGGTGAAGTTATTCGTGATTTACTAGACTCAATCGATCTAGTTGACGCATTTACTGGGCTTAAAGAAGACATTGAGCTTACAAAAAGTGAAGCTAAAAGAAAAACTATTGCTAAAAGACTTAAAGTTATTGAGTCTTTTTTAAATTCTGGAAATAATCCTGCATGGATGATGTTAACGGTTTTACCGGTTCTTCCACCAGATTTAAGACCACTTGTATCACTTGATGGCGGTAAATTCGCCGTTTCTGATGTAAATGATTTATACAGAAGAGTTATTAACCGTAATCAAAGACTTAAGCGTCTAATTGAGCTAGAAGCTCCTGAGATTATTGTTAGAAATGAAAAACGTATGCTTCAAGAGTCTGTTGATGCTCTATTTGATAATGGTCGTCGTGCTAATGCCGTTAAAGGTGCAAATAAACGTCCTCTTAAATCTTTAAGTGAGATTATTAAAGGTAAGCAAGGACGTTTTCGTCAAAATTTACTTGGTAAGCGTGTTGACTTCTCTGGACGTTCTGTAATCGTTGTTGGACCATCTTTAGCAATGGATGAGTGTGGATTACCTAAGAAAATGGCTCTGGAGTTATTTAAACCACATTTGATTGC
>JAKITC010000025.1 GCA_021648285.1 Sulfurimonas sp.
ACAAGTTCGTTACGAACCAAAAAACTCCAAGGAGTAGCTTTAAAATCTGCATCAAATTGACTAAGGAGAAGTCCACACTTTTGTATATCATTTAGGAGATTTTTATTTACTCCCGGGTATCTTACATCAATCCCGCATGGAAGCACTGCTATTGTATTCGAAGCCCCTGCTCCTACATGAGCTACAGCGTCAATTCCCATAGCACCGCCGCTAACAATACAGACTCCGGCTTTTGATAAAGCAGATGAGAGTTTTTGAATTATCAAACGCGAATACTTAGATGGTTTTCTGCTTCCTACTATTGATATTTTTACTCTTTTTAAAAGTTCAAGATTTCCATCAGAATAAAGCTCTTTAGGATAGCTTTTCATTAATGATAATTCAACGATTTTGTCTTGAACTCTCTTCACCTTAATAAAGCCTGTTTACCAATACTAGTTCTACATCTTTAAATAGTTTTTTTGACTCATATATAGCCATTATTGTATTAGCATGTGGGTGTCCAATAGCTATGGCTGTTCCATGCGCTTTTGCTATTTTAATAGCTTCTTTTATCTGTGATTTTATATATTTCTTATCACTTTCGTGATCTAAAAATACATCTCTTGCCATATATTTTATCCCATAATTTTTCATAACATTAGGTACCTTAGTTGATGCGATAGTTCTACTATCTATAAAATTTATATTTTGCTTTTTTAATGCATAGATAAGTCTGTTTACTGCTACTTCATTAGATGTGAATTTACTTCCGGTGTGGTTATTTATATATTTCACTTTTGGGAACAATATTTTTATTTTTGCAATTCTTTGATTTATCTTTTCTTGAGAATCAGCAACCCTTAAAGTAAATGGCTCTTCTTTTATAAAATTCTTAGCTTCCATTGGTAGGTGGACCATATAAAACTTCTCTTTTGCCGCTAAAAAATTAGAATTCGGTCTAAACTTACTGGGAGGTAAGAATGACATTGTTATTGGTAAATTTAAACTTTTAATAGCATTGACTTGTGATATTACACTGACATCGTCAATAATAATCGCTAATCTAGGCTTGTCAAAAATCATTTTTTCTGCACGTTTAGGTGGCTTTGGTAAAGTAGAAATATCATATTCGTGTGAAGAACCTATAGGTTTCAAAATTTTTTTTGTCTCTGTTATAACCTCTGTTTTTCTTTTTTTAAGTACTTCTTTTAATCTATTACTAACACTCTCTTTGTCTTTTTTAACAGTAACATCTTCAAGTTTTTTAAGAGCAGTTAATCTTTTTTTCTCTTTGTCATTTTTTACAAACTCTTTCTTTGCACCATCATGTCCAATATAATAACCTATGATAAATGAACTTAGCACAGTTGCGATAAAAGCCAAGGTCCATGCTATGTATACCAAGGTATTAGATTTTTTTTTAGATTTACTCTTTCTTCTTTTTGCCATCAATTCTCCATTAATTCATAAAACTATATCTAAAATCTAAAATAAAAACTATTTTATTGCATATTGACATATAATTACAACTATCTGCCTCTTTATCATATTATTAGTGTTTAAGCATATATCAGATATAATCCCGCGTTCCTTTCTCTTTGTATCATTAATTCTAATGATATATCCATTATCCGAAAGGGAAACAAAACGTCTGTTTTACAGACAAAATACCAAAAGGAGATTATACTCTATGAGAAATTACGAAAACCTAGTAATCGTAAAACCAACATTAACAGCAGAAGAGATTCAAGCTAGCGTTAAAGCTATCGAAGAAATTATTACTTCAAATGGTGGCGAAATAGCTACAACAGATACTATGGGGATGAGAAAATTAGCATATTCAATTGAAAAAAATGAGCGTGGTTATTTCCATGTTATCTATTATTCAGTTGCTCCAGCAGCAATTACTGAAATTGAAAGACGTTTTCGTATTAACGAAGATATGCTTCGTTTTGTAACTATCAAATATGATACAAACCGTGAGATCGTTGCTTTTAATAAACTAGTGCAAAAAGCTCAGAAAAAAGCAGAAGTTAAAGCTGAAGCTCCGGCAGAAGTTAAAGCAGTAGCAGAAGCTGAAGCAAAGTAATTGGCATTAGCCTAAACAAATAAGGAAAATTCATGTATAACAAAGTCATATTAGTTGGTCGTTTAACTCGTGATATTGAACTAAGATACTCTCAAGCTGGAATGGGTATAGCTTCAACTGCTATCGCTACAAACCACAATTACACTAGTAATGGTGAAAAAAAAGAGGAAGTTTGTTATACAGATATCACATTTTTTGCAAGAAGTGCAGAGATTGCTAACCAATACCTTCGTAAAGGGAGTCAAATCCTAGTAGAAGGAAGACTAAAATTGGATCAATGGGTAGATCAAAATGGACAGAAACGCTCTAAGCACTCTGTAACTGTTGAGACTATGAAGATGTTAGATTCTAAAGGCGACAAACAAAGTGCTGGCGATTATCAGCAAGCACCTCAAGGTCAAGCACAGCAGAGTCAACCTCAGCAACAACAAAGCTATCAAAAGCCAAGTTATCAACAGCAACAACAGTCGCAAAGCTATCAAAAGCCAGCAGCTGCGCATATGCCAAACAGTGACCAAGTTCCAGTAATTGACATTGATGAAGATGAAATTCCATTTTAGAAAATAGATAACAAAAGGAAATAACATGGCAGAAAGAAGAAAATACAAAAAAAGATTTTGTAAATATTGTGAAGCAAAAGTAGATTTCATGGATTATAAAGATGTAGGAGCACTACGTTTTTCACTTTCAGAGAGATATAAAATCATGCCTCGCCGTTTAACAGGTAACTGTAAACGTCACCAAGATATGATATCAACAGTTATTAAAAGAGCCCGTGCTGCGGCATTAGTTCCATATACTGTAACTCGTAAAACAGTTGTAACTGCACCATTCGAAAACCTTAAATAGATTTCAAAAGCCCTACTATGTGGGGCTTATATAATCAACCTTCTCTTTAACTTCTCTACCAATTTTATAAATACATTCAATTTACTATCGCTTTTTATATATATAATTAACTACCTAACCATACAACTTATGTGTACCTTTTTGTGTTTCAACACACAAAATCATACCACAATGTTCTTTTAGGTACACAAAACATATACACAATACTAAATATGGTCGACTAGTGTCAACGGCGGAAGTAATTGCTATGATAATGCAGTTGCTGAGAGCTTCTTCAAAACTATAAAAAAAGAGCTAATCAGAAAGTTAAGTTTTTACTGGGTTTGTAATTGTCTAGTTTATAGGAGACATTCCAACTTTGAGAAAGCACTTGGTGTTGGAATATTTTTCATTTGTTAATTCAATATTGAAGTTTAATATAGTTTGTGGCATCATTCTTCTTGTAGCGGAAAAAGTTGCACCTGTTGGGTGAAGTTTTTGAGTGTGACTTTTTCTTCTTTAAAGCACCTAAGTATAGAGCAATTTGGCTTGTTGTCTAATTGGATATGGAATTATTGGGGATAGCATGTTAAAAAAAATTATTATTATTTCAGCATTATCGTTTATAGTCAATGCAGATGTTATAAGTTTTTATAAAAGTTCTTTGAATACTTTACAATACGATAAAACATATTCACTTTATGAGAACTCAAATAAAATATCTCAAAGTGGAATTACTTATGGCAGATATACAAATTTTAATGTAGATGCATCTTATTCAAGAAACAATGCAAAACTTTTAAATAGAGGCTTTAATACAACTAATTTATCTCTAAACAATACACTTGACCTATTTGGTAAAAACAGTTATAGAATCAAACTCCTTTCATTAGATTTACAAGCAAAAAAGATGAGCTTAGACATACAAAAAGAGCAGCTATTTATCTCTTTAACAAATATGATTTATCTTTATAATCGTACTTTTAAGTATTTATCCTTATATAAAAAATTGTTTGATGAACAAGCAGAGATTTATAAAAAGTTAAAACTTTTAGAACAAAGTGGTGGTATTTCAAATCTTGATATATTGAGATTTGAAAACACACTCACCTCTTTTAAAATAAAAATTATTGCACAAGAGAGTGAACTTACCAAGATGAAACAACAGTTAAACTTATATGCACCAAATGAGCAAATACCATCTTTAAGCACTGCAAAACTTTTATATGCCGAAAATGATTTTTTAACTCAGAATCCTTTATGTAAATTAAATACAATTGGTGCAGATAAACATAGATCTGAGGCACAAGGATTAAATGATAGTTATATTCCGGTAATTAATGCAGGCTTAGTCTATCAAAAATTAGATGACCCGACATCTTATGGAGATAACTACTCTTTTAATATTTCAATTCATATATCATTTAATGCTTCTATTTTTAAAGAAGCAGAATCCTTAAAAGTAGAAGCTTTAAGTCTTGAATCCCAAAATATTAAGTATAAAATGCAAAGAGAAAATCAGTATATTACAAGATACCAAAATTATATAAATGCTACAAAACAACTAAAAGTGTTGGAGGAGAGTTTATCTGATTATAAAAAGAGTGAAAAAGGAATAAAAGCAGCATATATGAAACAACATATTGATTTTAATATATATTTACAAGTGCTTATACAATCATTGCATATTAAAAAGCAAATCATAGATATGAAATATCAAAGAAATCTTGAAGCAACCATCTTAAACAACATCTCATCAGGTGTTGTTTATGAATAAAGTTGTGCTCCATTGTGAAAACATTATAAAAACTTTTAATTCCGGGGAAGCAGAGGTGAAAGCACTGCAAAAAACAACTCTTGATGTTTATAAAAATGAGTTACTTATGCTTGTTGGTCCATCAGGTTGCGGGAAGACTACATTTGTCTCTGTCATTACCGCTTTGCTTAGTTTTGATAGTGGAATATGTGAAATACTAGAAAACAATCTATCTACCATGAGTGATGAAGAAAAAACTACTTTGAGAGGCAAAGAAATTGGATTTGTATTTCAATCGTTTAATCTTCTTCCTGCTCTTACTGCTGCCCAAAATGTAGCCTTGCCTTTGATTATAGCAGGCATGAAGAGAAAAATTGCCCTAAAAAGAGCAAAAGAGATGTTAAGTGCTGTAGGACTAGAGTCAAAAGAGAATGTCAAACCAAATAATCTAAGTGGTGGACAACAACAAAGAGTGGCAATTGCCAGAGCATTAGTTCACAAACCACACTTTGTTATCTGCGATGAACCAACAAGCAGTTTAGATCACAAATCTGGACAAATTGTTATGGAACTTTTAAAAAAAATAACAAAAGAAGAGGGTGCTACCATGATAGTTGTAACACATGACGATAGAATTTATAAATATGCTGATAGAATAGCTTATATGGAAGATGGTAAAATTATAAAAGTTGAAGGAAATTTATGAAAAAATTTTATATATTGATCTTTTTATCTATCTTAGGGTTGGCAATTGGAATACTTACTATATTTTATGGTGATACTTTAAAATCATCAAATACAGTACCAATTCCATATATGAAACTACCATTTAAATCTTTTATAGCAGGAACTGGAACTGTTGAATCTGGCAGTAAAAATATTCATGTAGGCTCACAAGTATCAGGAGTTGTAAGAAAAGCATATGTTCAAAGTGGAGATAAAATAAAAAAAGGAGATATCCTTTTTGAACTGGATAGCAGTGATATAAAATATAAAATTTTAGTTGCGAAGGCAAATATTAAAGCTAGTAAAACACAATATTTCAGTGCAAAACATCAATTTGAACTTGTTGAAGATTTTAAAAAAATAGATGTCAAAATGGTTACAACTGAAAAATATACCAAGGCACAAGATGATTTAAAAGAAGCAGAAGCTTTAGTTGATTTTGCAAATGCAAAACTCATCGCACTTCAAAATGAATTAAAACTTTATATGATTTATAGCCCAATAGATGGAATTGTATTACAATCAGAAATAAGTGATGGTGAATTTTTTGATAAAAATTCTAAAGCTTTTATAATAGGAAGTGATAAATTAAATGTACGAGCTAGTATAAATGAGTATGATATTTGGAAATTTAAACCAAACACAAAAGCAGTTGCATTTGTTCGTGGAGACACTAAACAAACAGTTGATTTAAAATATAATTATACAATCCCTAATGTCATTGCTAAAACAAATTTAACGGGTCTTGGTACAGAAAAAACAGATACAAGAGTATTGCAGATTATTTATTCCATAGAGAACAAAACAAAGTTTCCTATTTATGTAGGTGAGCAACTTGATGTATTTATTAAAATTCAGGATAGATAATGTTTAAAGTTGCAGTAGAAATGCTTATGTATGATAGAACTAAATACTTAGGTGTTTTTGTAGGTATTGGATTTACAGCTTTTTTGGTTACATTTGCAATGGCTTATTTTGCAGGATTTATGACAAGAGGGTTTGCTCTCATTGGTGAAAATCCATCTGCTAATGTTTGGGTTATGGATAGTGCTGTAAGCTCTACTGAGGCAACCGTAAATATAAGTGACTCCTCTTTGGGATTAGTTCGAGGTGTAAAAGGTGTTAGTTATGCAACTCCTTTATATCTTGGTGATGCAACTGCTAGATTTGCAAATGGACATTTTCAGTCATTTCAGCTTATAGGTGTTGATGATACAACTTTGAGTGGGGTTCCTAAACCAACTAATGGACTCGGAGTAAATGCACTTCGCATTCCAGATAGTGTAGTAGTAGATGGTGGAGGAACAAGCGATAAACTTCAAACTCCACTTTATAAAAAAGATATGTGGCCATATGACGGATCACACTTAAATGTGCCAACAAGAAAATTAAGGTATGGAGATGAACTTCTTGTAAATGATAGCAGAGTGGTTATATCTGGTGTATCAAGCACCATTCCAAGATTTCCACCAAGACCTCTGATGTACACAACTCTATCAAATTTTAAAAGAATAAACCAATCTCATGGTAAGAATATAACTTTTATCATGGTAAATTCTCAACATAATATTTCACCAAAAGTTTTAGCTCAAAATATAACTAAGCAAACAGGATTAAAAGCCATTACAAGTGATGAGTTCAAAAAAGAAACAGTATTGTGGTATTTAATAAACTCTGAAGATGTAGGAGATATGATAAATATGATAATTCTTGCCATGCTCGTTGGGTTTGGTGTAACTGGTGTTATGTTATATATGCTTACATACGAAAATTTAAAACAATATGCTGTTTTAAAAGCAATGGGAGCATCAAATAATCAGCTGATAAATATGGTATTTACACAAGCTTTTGTGGGTACTGTAATTGGAAGCGGAATAGGCATTGGTATATGTACAATTTTAGGAGAAAGTATAAGTGTTGATTTTCCATTTAGAATGATGTGGTTTGCACCACTACTAGGATTTTTAGGAGTGTTTGTTGTCAGCATAACAGCAGCAGTAATTAGTATTAAACCTATTCTTAGTTTGGAGCCAGGAATTGTTTTTTCTAGATGATTGTTGATTGGAGGATTTTAAAGGACATACAGATGAACGAAGGACACCACACTTATAAAACACCCTACTCCACTTAATAAGCACCAATTTTAATTTAGGAATATTTTTTGCTATAAGAGTAATAAAAAAAGTACTCATATGCACTATATCTTAGCTCTTATTTTATTATCAGTTTCTCTTTATGCAAAATCTGCAGAGTTCTCTATAGTTATGGATGAACCTTTTAATAATGCTTTATTTGATGTTACACAGGATTATGATCGCACTATCAGCGCTATAGGTTATGTTAAAAATTACAAAAATAATTCAACAAAAAAAGGTACTGCATATACCAATGCTTTTGATTATCTATCAAGCATCTCCAATAGTTATGGTTCTCAAATACATCTAGTAAAAGTAGGAAATAACGCAGATATAAAACTTCGAAAATCTATTAACCTATCCAAGTTCAGCGAGGCAGTATCCATACTTAAAACACCATCAAACGGATACTTTATTGGCGGCTATTCTATTGATGGCTTACTTCTAGTTGCAAAACTTGATTCAAGCGGAAATAAAATATTTGTTAAAACATTCGGAACAAATAATGATGACAAAATGAGTAAGTTAGTCCAGCTTCGCGATGGTGGTGTACTCGCTATTGGCTCATCTACAACATCACGAAATCAAAACGACAAACTTTTTGAAAGAGGACTAGGGCTTAACGACATCTACTTAACCAGATTTTCTCAAAATGGCACAAAACTTTGGAGTAAGAAATTTGGTACTGAGTATGATGATAAAGGCATAGATGCAGTAGAGGCTAGTGATGGAACCATAATAGTTCTAAGCCAAACAAATCATGACAAATATAAAAACATATCTATTCTGAGAATCACAGGCAATGGCAATAAAATATGGATGAAACATTATAAAGATGAAAAAATAACTACTCCATACAAAATCATTAAATTAAGAGATAACAATTTTATTGTATCGCTTACTCAAGAAAACGAGATGCATAAACACCAAATAAGACTTATTAAATTTGACCTTCAAAAAAATATTTTACTTGATAAAATAATATATACTGCATATACAAGTGTTTTAAAAGATATAAAAGAATATTCTGATTCTAAGATTATAGGAGTTGGCTATGTCCAAGACAGCTATAATACTGATGGACTAGTGATGCTTTTAAATAGTGAACTTGAGATGCTTAACCAAGAGCATTATGGCGATGAAAACTATGATGCGTTTAATGGGGTGGCTATACTTCACAACTCTCAGGCAGCAGTTGTTGGAGTTCATACAAATAAAAATTCTCAAGAATCTAACATGTGGATTGTAAAACTAAACAGAGATATTTCAATGGCTCAAATATCTGATAAATCACTAAATTTTTACGAAGAGTTATCTTCTATCTTTAAAGAAGAAATTCAAACAAATATAATTAATATAAAAGAGGATTTATCTATTGATTTTATAGATAAAGATCTATATTTTAAGACCTCTTTATATGAACTGACCGATAAACAAAAAGAATTTTTACAAATATTTAGTTCTAAATTATTGCCATTGTTATATAAACATAAAGAGTATATAGACACACTGGAAATCAATGGTCATACTTCAAGTGAGTGGGGTGGTACAGATTTTTCAAACTCTTTTTTAAAGAATGAAAAACTATCGATGAATCGCTCTTACTCAACACTTGCATTTATATTTACAGAGCAAAATCTTGCCACTAAAAAATGGCTTTCAAATGTAGTTAAAGGTAGTGGTCTTGGGTTTTCAAAAAGAATTATTATTGACGAAAAAGAGGATAGAGAAAAATCAAGAAAGGTCTCTTTCAAGATTATTCTAAAATAATTTAATACTCTGTTGCAGATGCTCTAAAATCTAAACGCACTTTGTCTTGTTTTAATTTTTTATATAATTTAAACTTTGCCTTTTCTAACTCTTCATCACTGTATGAAAAAGCAGATTTCATCTCTTCATTATCAAGTTGAGCGCTATCCATAGCAAAAAGTTTCATCTCTTTTTTTGTAAGTTTTGCTTTTAAAACTGCATATAATTTTTTGTCATTTTCAATTAAACCAATAATATCCATCTTACAAAATCTAGCCAACATCTCTCTAAAATTATTTTCGCTGTTATACTGTCTCCACACTGAGTTATCTAGCACATTTTCTCCTATATCTTTTCTAATATTTTTGTTAAATCTTTTGTCTCTATTATAATATTTGCTTCTTTTTTCAAAATCTCTCTTGCGCAAAAAGCTACTCTTGTTCCAGCATGAGCAAACATACTTAAATCATTTGCCCCATCACCGCATACCAATGTTTCTTCTTCACTTACACCCAAAATATTCTGAAGACGAGTTAACATGTCACCTTTAGAAAAATTAAACATCATATCTCCACCAACAAGCCCGGTAAGTTTTCCATCTTTTACATGTAGTGCATTTGAAAAATCTGCATCATATCCTAAGATATCTTTTGCATAAGATGTAGCCGTTCTAAAACCACCGCTAAAACATACAACTATCATGCCTCTTTTTTTAAGTCGTGCGATAGTCTCTAGCGCACCAGGCATGTAAGGAAGATTGTGGCTGATTTTTTCAACTACACTATAGTCTAAACCTTTTAAAAGTCCAACTCTTTGTTGCAGAGACTCAAAAAAATCAAGTTCTCCACTCATTGCAGCCTCAGTTATTTCACTGACCTGTTCACCAAGACCAAGCTCTCGTGCAAAAAAATCTATAGTCTCGCCATCCATAAGCGTAGAATCAAAATCAAAAACAGCTAATTTCAACATGTATATTACTCTCTTTAGTTATAATGTCGCAATTATAGCGAATTAGGATGCCTTTTGTTTGATGAACTAATAAATAAACTAAAAAACGATACATATATTACACTAGAGACTACCCCTGGACACTCTCCTGTTTTCTCTCCTATTATTGATAAAATACAAGAGCTAGGTCTTCACAACCATGTTGATGCATTTACAACTACGGACAATCCTCTAGCTAAATTAAAGTACAATGCTCTTTTTGCTGCAAAAATGCTACAAGAGAGGTTCAATAAACCTGTTATTGCAACTATGAGTATGAGAGACAGAAACAAGATCGCTCTTCAATCAGATTTGCTTGGTGCTAATGAAGTAGATGTTAGAGCTATTTTAGCACTTACCGGTGACCCGGCAACTATATCTGATCAACCTCATGCTAAAGGTGTTTTTGAAGCAGACAGCTCAATGCTCTTGGATATTATCTCATGTTTTAACAGTGGCATAGACTATGCAGGTAAGCCACTTACGCATAAGCCCGAGACACTTTATCCTTTTGCTGTTGTAAACTCTTATGCTAAAAATCCAAAAACACTTCAAAAAAAGATGCAAAAAAAGATAAAGCATGGTGCAATTGGAATTATAACCCAGCCAGTATATAACGTTGAAAGTGCTAAACAACTTTTAGAGCTTCGTGACTTGGCAAACAGAGAGTGTTGCTCAGAAAATAAAAAAGGTGAGCTAATCTTGGGTATTTTTCCTATAACAAAACTTCGCACTGCTCAATTTCTTTCTGCACATGTACCGGGTATAAATGTTCCAAATCACTGGATAGAAGCTCTAAGAGTTGCGAACTCAAGGAGCGCTGAAGAAGAGTATAAAGTTGGGTTTGAACTTAGCAAAAAACTTTTTGATGATTTAAAAGAGATACATCCAAAAATTCACCTGATGACTGCAAACCAGTTTCAAATAGCTAAAGATATATTGGTATAGATAAATTACATGTCAATAGTTTTGACATGTGAAATCTATACATAATACTTTATAATGAACTCTCCTCACATGTAAAATCACGAATAAACCCTCTGAACTTCTCTATCGGCAGAGGTTTGCTAAAAAAGTACCCTTGTATTTTATGGCAATGCAAAAATTTCAATGCGTCAATATGTGCTCGTGTCTCAGAACCTTCAGCAATAACATCTTTGCCTAAAGCTCTGGCCATTGCTATAACAGTTGCTACTATAGCACGATCCTCCTCATCTTTATCAATATCCAGTACAAAACTGCGATCTATTTTTATAGTTTCAGCCGGTAGTTTTTTAAGATAACTTAGTGATGAATAACCTGTTCCAAAATCATCAATGGATAGTTTAAAACCTCTAGAATGCAGTTCATTCAATATTGATAATGCATGGTCTATATTATTCATGATATGACTCTCGGTAATCTCTAGATCGATATATCTCTTCTCAAGACCAATATCATTAACTATACTACAAAGATCGGTTACAAAATGTTCATTATCTAGCTGTTTGCTCGAAACATTAACGGATATGATTAACCTATTCCCTTCATCATGAAGTTTTTTAGTATCACTGACAGCTTGTTTTATTACCCACAGTCCAATTTCCGATATCTGCCCTGTTTCTTCAGAGATATTGATAAACTGATCAGGTCTTATAAGCCCTATAGTTGGATGATTCCAGCGTATTAATGCTTCCATCCCATATATGCTCTTTGTCTCAACGTTGACTTGTGGCTGGTATTCTAAAAATAGCTCATTATTGCTTATTGCATTGCGAAGATCGTTTTCTATAAGCAGGCGTCCTGTAATCTTTTCATTCATTGATTGAGAATAAAACTTATAGTTGTTTTTTCCACTCTCTTTTACCTGATACATTGCCGTATCAGCAGCCCTAACGAGTTCATCATAGCTTGCACCATCATCTGGATAGATGCTGATACCGATACTTGTCCCTGTATATAGTTTATTGCCATCTATTATAATAGGTGTCTTAAATGTATCAACGATCTTATCAGCAATAGAAGTGACATCAATAATTGAGTCAACATTCTCTAACATAATTGTAAACTCATCACCGCCCAATCGCGCGAGTGTATCTGACTCACGAAGGATTCCCCTCATCAACTTAGCAACTTCAACCAAAAACTTATCACCAATAAAATGTCCGAGTGTATCATTTATATTTTTGAAATTATCCATATCTATAAAGAATAAAGCCATTTTCTTCTCACTACGCTTTATCGCCGGTATTCTGCTAATAACGCGCTCTTCGAATAGTGTTCTGTTTGGAAGATTTGTGAGAGAATCAAAGTATGCAAGATTATGAATAAGATTTTCTTGTTGTTTTTTTTCACTTACATCGTTAGCTATAGAGATATAGTTCGTAAGTATTCCATCATTATTATATAAAGCGATAATACTGAGCTCTGCTGTATATAGTTCTCCATCTTTCTTACGATCAACTATTTCACCGTTCCATTTATCTTTTTTAATAATATCATCCCATAAAGCTTCATAAAAAATATTGTCATGCCAGCCTGAGCTAAGCATACTCGGCTTTTTGCCTTTAATATCTTCTAGTGTATACCCTGACATCTTACTAAATGCACTATTTATCTTAATAATATTCTGCTGAGCATCAGTTATAAGTACACCATCAGTCATTTTTTCAAAAACTGTAGAAGCCAAAATAAGTTCATTTTCTGCAATTTTTTGTTTAGTTATATCATGCACAGTACCTATAGACCTGATTGGATTTCCATCACTGTCAAACTCATGTTCGCATCTCTCTTGGACAAAACCTACTTCGCCATTTTTACGAATAATGCGATGTTCAACATGATAGCCCTGCTTTTGCTCAAGAGAGTTTGTATAACTACTATTAACTAGATCAATATCATCAGGGTGAATATGATCTAAAAAAGCTTCATATGTGGCGCCAAATTCTTGCGGCTCAAGACCAAATATACGATAGACCTCGTCAGACCAGTATAAACTACTTGTTATTAAGTCTAATTCCCAGTGACCGATATTTGCTAAAGATTGTGCCTGCATGAGCCCTGATTGAAGTTTTTTATAATTTTTTTCTTTTAATTTTTCTTTTGTTATATCCCAAAAGATACCTACAAGCGCAACAACTTTACCATTAGAATAAATAGGCTTTTTTATAGTTCTAACAAAAAAAATTTCGCCGTCGACTACAATTTCTTCTTCTGTATCTATTGATGTTCCATTTTCTATAAGAACTGAATCATCGTTACGATATTTTTGAGCAATCTCTTTAGGAAAAAAGTCGTAATCATTTTTACCAACAATTTCGGAAGACTTTTTACCAATTAATTTAGCATAAGTGTTATTGCTATAAAGATATACATAGTTATAGTCTTTTACAAAAATATTCTGCTCAAGCGCGTCAAGAATAATTTCACTGTCAAATAGCTGTTGCGATAAATCCATTTATAAATTCTTCCAAATATAATATTTTAATCTTGTATTTTAACATAATATAACCACATTATATTTAAATTTTCTGGGTAGCTTTGCTTTATTATATTTTGATATAATCACGTCACTAATTTACTGGGAAAACAATGATTGATTTAAAACTATTACAAAAAGATTTTAATGGCGTTAGTGCAAAGTTAATGCGCAAAGGTGTTGATGCAGCACTAATCGAGATATTGAAAGAAAAAAATGAAAAACTAAAACTTGCTAAGGCTAGTTTTGAAACTCTTCAGGCAGACCAAAATGCTATGAGTAAAGAGTTTGGTGTATATAAGAGAGAAGGCAAAGACGTTAGTGAACTAAAAGCTAAGGTTGATGCAAATAAAATCAAAATAGCTGAAGCACTAGAGATTCAAAGAGATAGACACGAAGAGCTAGAAACTCTCGCAATGACAATTCCAAATATGCCCGATGATAGTGTTCCAGATGGTGAAGATGAAGACGATAACGTAGAAATAAAAAAAGTGCTGACTCCAAAAGTATTCAGCTTTACTCCTAAAGAACATTGGGAGCTAGCTGAAGAAAATGGCTGGATCGATTTTGAACGTGGCGTAAA
This sequence comes from Sulfurimonas sp., assembly GCA_021648285.1. Classification (GTDB taxonomy): domain Bacteria; phylum Campylobacterota; class Campylobacteria; order Campylobacterales; family Sulfurimonadaceae; genus Sulfurimonas. The sequence continues at coordinate 14,293 of JAKITC010000025.1, forward strand.
ACTGGCAACAAGTCGTTTCAGCGTATCTTTTGGTATGGGTGCAAAACTCGAGCGTGCACTCATTAACTTTATGCTTAACTTCAACTCTAAAAGAGGCTTTGAAGAAGTTAGTGTTCCAGCGCTTGTAAACAGAGCTGCACTTGAGGGAACAGGACAACTTCCAAAATTCGAAGATGATTTATACAAGATGGAGGGACAAGAACTGTTTTTAATACCAACGGCTGAGGTTCCTGTTACAAACCTTTTTCAAGATGAGATACTTTCTGAAAATCAACTGCCTATAAAGATGACAGCATATACATCATGTTTTAGAAAAGAAGCTGGTGCAGCCGGACGTGATACAAGAGGAATGATACGCCAACACCAATTTCACAAAGTTGAACTTGTTACAATTGCAAATCCTGAGCAGAGTGAAGAAGTTTTTTATGAAATGGTTACATGTGCATCTGACATTTTAACCACTCTTAAACTTCCTCACCGTCTTGTTACACTATGTACAGGCGACTTAGGTTTTAGTGCAGCGTACACAGTTGACATAGAAGTTTGGTTGCCTGGACAAGCTACTTACCGTGAAATCTCTTCTATCTCAAACACAAGAGAGTTCCAAGCAAGACGTGCTAAAATCCGTTTTAAAGATGGCAAGAAAAATAGCTTCGTGCATACGATAAACGGTTCATCTTTAGCTGTTGGTAGAACATTAGTAGCTATAATGGAGAATTTTCAAAACGAAGATGGAAGTATTGAGATACCAGAAGTTTTACTTCCGTATCTATAATATGAAGCGAACTTGTTTGCGGTCTGAGTTTTTTTAGAGAACGAAGACGGGAGTATTAATATTCCTAAAATAAGCGGATTTAACTCTCTATTTTCTATCTACTTTAAATTGGATAAAGTCAACACCCTTTTGAGCCAATACCAGTGTAACACCGTCTTCTTGTACGTCAATGATTCCTTCACTTTTTAGTCCTATATTGCTTAAGAAATGGTGTTTAAATATAATATAATTGAAGCAGTTTCCTTTCGTTTTGATTATTATAATAAGTATACCAAATAAACTGTAATCTAATTGTTATTATATATTTACAATGTGATGCTATAATTTCAGTATGAGGACAAGGAAACATTGTAAAATCTTCGAAGATGTTTAACTAAAGTAAAAAGTGTCTCAATTTCAAATAAAAGGAGAATTATGAAAAAAATAATCTCAATCTCAGTAGTAGCAGTATTGCTTTTAGGTACTAGTAACCTTTTAGCTAGTACAGAATATTCTAAAAGTTTAAATAAATCTTCTAAGCATATGGATAATAATAAAGATGATATAGATGAACGTTATACGGTACCTTATCTTAATAATAAAGATGGACTTAATCAAATAGATGATGAGTGTGATGAACGTTATGAAGCAAGTAATCGTGATGAAGCAGATGAACATTATAAAATAAGTAATATTTATAACGGACATGAGCATTATGCACATCATAATAGTGATGATGAATATGATGAACATTTTTAAGATGTTATTGTTATAACAAAAACGGAAGTATTAGTAAAACTTAGACCTTTACTTAAATTAATATATCTCAATAAAATAGTGCTTTTAGCACTATTAAACTGCATGCCACTCTTTAGTTTTAATTCAGTATAAATTACAAAACCATAGTTAAAATATAAAAAATTTTATAACAAATCACTATCTACTTAGGTTATCGAGCATCTTTATAAGCTAATATATAGTATAATGCCGTTATGAGTTGTTATATACTCTTATGTGGGTAGGTCCTTTTTTTGAAATACGGTGTACTTATCATTTTTATTTAAAGTTATTTCATTATATATATTTTTAGAAGTCTAATCATTATTTAAAGAAATAAATCCTTCTGTTTTATGTATATAGCATTATTTCACAAGTTGCGCTAACTATAAATAGTTTTTTTATTAACGCTGAACTCTCTTTTTTGAACAGCACCCTTCAAATACCTAAATTATTTGCAAATTAAGGTAACGAGCTCTACATGTTTCTTTTCCCTATATTGGGAAATCTCATATATATTTAGATGTCTTATACTTGGATAATTCCCATAATATACACATCTTTACCTACAGATAAAAGTGATGCCATGAAAATAGAAATTATAACAACAGAGAATGAAATTTTAAAAGAGACTGGATTTGGGACGATTAAAGCCTGCAACAGTGTTTTACACTCCATTAAATCAATGGGTCACAATGTTATACTTGATGTATGCCAAACAATAGAAGAGTTAAATGATGTTGTAAAAAGAAAACCTGACTTAGTTGTATTAGCAGTGAAGTATATTGTAACCGAAAATAAAGAAACTATTTGGCTCTCTGAATTTTTCGAAGAAAATGGGATTAACTTTTCAGGATCATCAAGAGATACTTTGATGTTTGATTCCGATAAAGTCCTTGCCAAGTCATACTTAAAAAATAAAAGTATCAATACCGCGAGGTATTTCACTGCAATTCCAGGAGAGCATAAACGGGATTACGATTTACCTATTGGCTACCCTCTATTTTTAAAACCATCAGATGCTGCAAACAGAAATGGAATTGACGAGTTGTCATTTGTGAATAATTTTGCTGAATTTGAGAGTAAAGTATTGTCCCTGTATAACCTGTATGAACTTCCTATTTTAGTAGAAGAATATTTAGGTGGGCAAGATTTTACTGTAGCCATGATAAAAACAAAAAGTGGGGAATTGTTAGTTTCATCTATTGAAGTTTTACCGCCTAAATCAAATAATGGACTCAGAATTCTAGGAGAAAAAGCGAAAAAAGACGATACCCAAGAGCTTAAAAAAATTGAAGATAATATTATGATGGACAGAGTAAAAAATCTTGCAATAGATGTATATATTGATTTAGGAATAAGGGACTATGGAAGAATAGATATTAGAAGCAACAGAAATGGACAATGTTTTTTTATGGAAGCAAATCTAGTACCTGAAATGACAGATGGTTCTAGTTATTTTTCTAAAGCATTTGAAATGGAACTTGGTCTTAGTTATGAAGAAGTTATTGAGCTAATTGTAGATGAAGGAATAAGCAGGGTTCCATTAAATAATTCTCTTATACCAGAGGTAGATGCATTGGCTCCCGTAATATAACTATGTAAAGGTCACAACATAATAGAAAAGTTTTATAATTATAGAATTGCCATAAAGGCAATTCAGGTAAAACTACTTACCGATAGTTTGTGCGAAAGCGTCTAAATCAGCGTCAGAATATTTTGAGACTTGACCCTTCATAAGACCTTTCATTGGTCCACCATATGTACCAGCTTTATAACCTTTAAGTGCAGTAGCTATATCCGCATGACTCATTGCAGAGACATCTTTAGATTTACCAAGAGCAACTTTGCTCCAGTCAGCACCGTGACACCCTGCACAGGCACCTGCATTTACACCAGCCATCAAAGCTGTAGTTGCAGTTAAAGCAACAATTGACATAACTATTTTTTTCATTTCACACCCTTTTAAAATTAAAATCAGATAAAATCATAGTGTATTAAAAAATACCTACACTTGATTAATATCAAGGATTAATAAAAAATAATATTGAATATTATTAAACGTATGTAAAAAGAGTGTTAATTATATGATTGGAGAATTGCCATAAAGGCAATTCAGGTAAAAATTATTTACCGATAGTTTGTGCGAAAGCTTCTAAATCAGCATCAGAGTATTTTGCAACTTGACCTTTCATAAGACCTTTCATTGGTCCACCGTACGTTCCAGCTTTATAACCTTTAAGCGCAGTAGCTATATCCGCATGACTCAAGCTAGCAACAATCTTAGATTTACCAAGAGCAGATTTGCTCCAATCAGCACCATGACAACCTGCACAAGCTCCAGAATTAACACCAGCCATTAAAGCTGTAGTTGCTGCTAAGGCAACAATTGAGATTACAATTTTTTTCATTTAACTTCCTTTGTTTATTGGTATGTATTGTAGTGCTTAGATACTTAAATACTCATTAAACTATTATTTGTTATAGTTATATTGGCAACTGCTTAAGTATAATAATATCTAATAATGATTTAAGTTTGCAAATAGTAAAAAATCAACAATTATCAAAGTATCCGAGTAGCATATATACAAAGGAAAAGCTATATATATATTGGCACTTTTATTGCTTTAATAAATAAAACAGACTAAGGTAGATAATGGCAGAGGAATTAGAAGAAGAGATAATAATCATTGAAGATAGTGATGCTGCCTATAATAACATTACTTCTCATGAACCAATACTAGACGAAGTCTCTTCTAACAAAAAGCCTCTTATTATAATTGGGATAGCCACTTTTATAATTTTACTTGTTGTGATAATATCTTCTTTTCTGCCAGGCTCATCAAAAGATTCAGATATAACATCTATGGAGTATATTGAAGATAGACTGGAAAAACAGATAACAGATCCTGTTGAACCAAGCAAAATAGAAAATATGATAGCTAAGGCAGACTATCTGTACTCTAGTGGTTCAAAAAGTGAAGCACTATCTCTTTATGAAAAGATTGCATACTTTAGTGAAGCTGTTTCAGCATATAATCTTGGAGTAGCACAACTCAAAGACAAACAGTATGCAGTGGCTTTAAAAACATTTCAAAAAGCTATACAAAACAATGAAAAAAGATGTGTTAGCGCTATTAATGCTGCTGTCTGCTCTATACATCTAAAAAATGAAAAAAACTTTAAGTATTATATTGACTTAGCGTATGCCTATTTGCCACAAGAGAGGAACTCCCCTCTCTATTCATACTACTATACACTTATTAACTACTATAATGGTAACTACCTTGAAGCATTAAGCGCTCTTAATAATCCAACTTCATCAGAATATATAAAAGTTCAAAATAACTTAAGTGCAAAGATAAATGCCCTATTTGATAATGATTATAATGCAATTGAAAATATGGAAGAAAATCAAAATTTTACAGATGATTTTAGTTTAGGACTACTTTATGCAAGAGTTGGTGACTTAACTTTGGCAAAAAAATATTTTAGAGATTCAATTAGAAATAATATAGAACCGATTAAATCTCAAATTGCCTTAGGATATGTAAACTTAAAAGCAGGACAGATTACAGAGGGAGCAAAAGAAATAAACAATGCAACGGATATGTTTGGAGAGAATGCATACCTGCCATATCCTATAAAAGTAAAGCTAAAAGAGTCTCTTTTTGATATTAAAAAAGCTCAAAGACGATATAGAGATATAGCAAATACAAGCAGATCAATAAATTATCAAAAATTATTTTACTTTTCTCCATATAAGATATTTAATGCAAATCGAACTATAAGCTATATACGAAAAGGGAACGCTAATATATTTATAGACAATATAAACTCTGCGAAAACATATTTGAAAAAAAGTGCTTCATCTTCAAATGTAAACATAGGGATTGTTAAAGCCATAAAAAAAGCTCTATCATTTAGAATTAGAAAAGCAAATACTATGCTGCAAAAATTAGTCAAGATTCAACCAAGACACTCTATCCTGCACTATAATTTAGCTCTAACATATGCTCAAATGGGAAATATGGCAGATGCACATAAGCATTTTTTACGATCATATAATCTAGACGCAAAGAATTATCTATCTGCTGTTTATGCCATTATGACTTCTCAACTTATTAACAAAGAGAATAAAAAACTTTTATCAATGGTTAAAGATTCTCTATCAAATGAAGAGTTTAATGAAAAAATTGATTTATACAAAACGCTGCTATTCATATCTCAAGATAATATACTAGCAACCGCTGACTGGCTGGATAAAGAATATAAGCAGCGACCTTTGTACCTTGCAATGGATATTATAATCGCAATAAAGCAAGGCAACCTTGAAGTTGCAAAAAAATCATCACAAAAACTAACTATACTGTTGCCAAATGAAATATTACCACATTTAATGTATATAGATGCAAGCTATAATAATCTGTCTCCAAATAAGTATGCAGACAAGGTTATGAATTATCTAAAAGTACAAAAATTTAATTTTGACGATTTATATTTTGGACCGTATGTCACCAGATACCTATATATTCAACAAAACTTGATAACCGGAAAACTATTTTTCTTAAGAAAACAACTAAAACAAGTATTGGAATCAACGACTGAACAAACACATGAATTAACAAGTACTCTTGCCCTAGCTTCATTGTATGACGGTGCTTTTGAAGAGTCATATTCACTCTATAACAATCTTATTGACAATCTTAAAATTAGAGACTCATATACACTGTTTTTAGGCGCTGTAGCTTCTACTGCAGCAGATCATCATGCGAATGCGATAGCACTATTGGAATTATCTAAAATGAAAGATTCTAATTTTCTAGAAAGCAGATATGCTCTTGGGCTTCTGTATCTTGAAATTAAAAACAACAAGGGTGCTGTTGTTCAACTCTCTCGTGTAAACAAAAATAATTTTAGCTCTGAGTTTTTTAACTTTGATATTGATGTAGACAAGTTGCTATTTGAAAAAAATCAAGCTGTTAATCAATAGCTGTAGTAAAATATCCTATGAGAGTTTCTGAGGCAACCAGTTCCGAACCGACACTTATGTTTAATCTGAAATTTTGAGGTAGGTAAAGAGTTGTTACTCCATTAACCATTACTCCATATCTTGAACCTTGATTTAACTTCTGAGATACTATAGCTTCTATCTTTATTCCCATAAAACTCTGTTTTAGTCTATGTGAAACTTTTGCGGCATTAGAGTTTTCATCCATAAATACAAGCTCTGAATTCTCATTAATACTTTTTGATAGAGAGCTGAGATGAGAAAGCCTTGCACCATTTAGTTTAGATATATATTTAAGCGACGAGGCAAAGGGAGTCCTGAGCAGAGATACATTCAGATAACTGCTGTCTATTTTAATTTTATAAGCATATTCATCATCTTCTAACTCTTCTATTGATACAGCAACCCCATCAACAGGACTAACAACGCTATTCTTTTCGTAATATATATGTTGTCGCTCAGGATTTCTAAATAAAAAAATAAAAAATATTATTGCTAAAAATGTAAAAAATTGTAAAAAATCAAAATCTAAAAATACAAAAATAACAAAAAGTAAAGTGGCACCTGCTATATAGTTCCAACCTTCTCTTGCTACCGGCTGTAGATTATTTTTCATCTTCCGTCTTTATATCTTCTTGGGAAATTTTATTATCTTCAGCCGTTTGAGAATCTTCATCTTCAGCTTTTTTTGACATCTTTGCGTCTTGCTTAAGTTCTTCTTCTATATCGTTCACAATAATTTTTACTTTAGACTCTATATCATTGGCTTTTTCAAAGTCAATAATTATATTTCGTACTTCTTCACCGGTAATATTCTCTTTTTTATAAAGAAGTTTAACCATACCCTCTACAGCATCCCTATATTCTTCGAGTCTTGATACAACAGCAGCATATCTGTCATTAAGTGATTTCTTGATAAATTCATCCATATCTTCAGCCATCTTCTCACTATACTCACGAGTTGCTTGCTGTGGACCACCTAAAAATGATTGTCTGCTTTTTTCTAAAACCATTAATCCTGCTACATCGCTCATACCGTAAGTTTGTACCATTGATTTAATAATATCAGTTGCACGCTCTAAATCATTTCCTGCACCGGTTGAGATCTCTCCAATGAAAACCTGTTCAGCAGCACGACCGCCAAGCAGAACATCAACCTCTGCCCACAGCTCATGTTGCTGCATCATAAATCTATTTTCTTCTGGAGCATTTAAAGTATACCCAAGAGCCGCTAAACCACGAGGTACTATTGAAACTTTTGACACTTTCTTAGCTCCATCTGTTGTCTCTGCTAGCAATGCATGTCCACTCTCATGGTAAGCTACAATTCTTTTCTCTTTAGGGTTTATACGACGCGACTTTTTAGCTAAACCAGCTAAAGCACGTTCAACTGCTTCAAAAAGATCACACTGTTTTACAGTTTTTTGACTTTTTCTTCCCGCTAAAAGAGCACCTTCATTGATAATATTTGCTAAATCTGCACCAGCGAGTCCTGCAGTAAGACGTGCTATCTCTTCAAGTTCAACATCATCATCAATTTTTACATTTTTAACATGTACTTTTAAAATTTTAACACGACCTTCATAATCTGGTTTATCAACCAATACTTGTCTATCGAAACGACCAGGACGAAGTAGTGCAGCATCAAGAACTTCTGGTCTATTTGTCGCAGCTAAAATAATAATAGGAGTATCTGTTCCAAAACCATCCATCTCAGCAAGTAGTTGATTTAGCGTTTGCTCACGCTCATCATTTCCACCCATCATTCCACCAGCGGCACGACTTTTACCAATAGCGTCTATTTCATCTATGAAAATAATACTAGGCGCATCTTTTTTAGCCTGTTCAAACAAATCACGAACACGCGCAGCTCCAACACCAACAAACATCTCAATAAAACTTGAACCGCTTACAGAGAAAAAAGGAACATCCGCTTCACCTGCAACTGCCTTTGCTAGAAGTGTCTTACCTGTGCCAGGAGCGCCAACCAAAAGGACACCTTTTGGAATCTTTGCACCAATTTCTACATAACGACCAGGAAATTTTAAAAAATCAACTATCTCTTGAACTTCTTCTTTTGCCTCTTCGACGCCAGCAACATCATCAAACTTTGTTTTTGGTTTTTCAGAATTAATCATTTTCTTTGCGTTACCCATACCAAGTATACCGCCACCCATGCTTTTTTGCATGCGTCCAGCAAAAAACATCCATATACCGATGATGATTAAAAATGGAAATAACCATCCAAACATCTCTGTAAACCAGTTTGTTTCACTAAAACCAGTGTACTCAATACCTTGTTTCTCTAGCTCTTCAATTAACTTTGTATCACCTGGAACAATTCTTGTAGTATAAATAGTAGAACTGTCTGCTGCGTAAGATCTTATATAGCTCTGTCCGATATCAACTTTTTTCAAACTTTTAGATTTAACCAAAGATTTAAACTCAGAGTAACTAACTTTTTTAGCTCTTTTATTTGCAGTGCCCATAGTTCCATCTGTATTTGCTGTATCACCAACAAGTGTTTTAAACAATAATATAATTATCACTGAAAATATTGCGAAAGTAATTAATGGATTTTTGTTAAAAAAATTATTATTATCTTTGTTGTCTTTATTATTCTGGTTTTGCATACTTATTTCTTATCCCTTTTTTAATATTAGAGTGACCCACTCATCTTGAGTAATTTTCTCTTGAATTTTAAAATCTTTATAAAAGCTTAACACTTTAGTCTCATATTTATCTAATATACCCGAAAGTACAAGAATTCCATCATCTTTTAGTACACTTTTTAAATCATTTGCTATAAAAGTTAAGACATCAGCTACAATATTTGCTACGACTATATTATAACTACTTTTACAAAGACTGCAAGAGCCTTCCCAAAGATTTTCAAACTCAACTTCATTTAATTTTGCATTTTGTTCACTATTTTCAACAGAGACTATATCTGTATCACATGCATCAACGATAGCACCAAGTTTTAAGGCTCCAACACCAAGGATACCGCTTCCGCATCCAACATCTAAAACTCTATCATTTTGCTTTACATATTTTGCAATTGCTTTTAATGATGATGCCGTTGTTGGATGGTGTCCGGTTCCAAAAGCCAGAGCTGGGTCTATTACTATATTTATTAAATCTTTACTTGGTTCATCCCATGTCGGATGAATATAAAATTTATCTATTTGCAGTGGTTGAATACTCTTTTGATACTCTTTTACCCAATCACTATTTTTAAGTTTTGTTTGTGTGCACTCTAGTTCTATCTCTTGTCCAAGTGCTTTTTGCAAAGCCTCTGCCAACTGTTCTAATCCCCAAACAATAGTGTCTAGTTCATCCTCACTTCTAATTATAAAGCCATCATCTATCTCTTCAAAACCAACTGGTAAAGTATCTGCTAAAAAATCTGAAAAAAGTGAATGGTGAGAAGATAACTTAACTACTAATTCAACGTAATGCTCTTGCATTACACCTCAATACCCATAACTGCAGCAAGTTTCTCTTTTAAAACTTGTGGAGTAAATGGTTTTACTATGTAATTATTTACACCTGCTTTTAGTGCCGTTATAACTTCAGTTTTGCCACCCTCAGTTGTTACCATAATGATGGGTAGATCTTTAAAACGCTCATCAGCACGAACTTTTACAACAAGTTCAAGACCATTCATTTCCGGCATATTCCAATCTGTAATTAGCATGTCTACATCAGGATTTGCATCTAATGCAACCCAACCTTCAAGACCGTCAGCACCTTCTAAAATATCTTTATATCCAAGTCTTGCTAAAGTATTTTTAATAATACGACGCATTGTAGAGCTATCGTCAACAACAAGTAATTTCAAATGAAATCCTTTTCTTTAATATATATTTATAAATTAATCAGTAATAATACCTAAATTTTATTTGTTTTATGATTAAGCATCGCTTAACTTAACAGTTTAAACATCTTTGGCAAGTTAAGAGTACCTTCATAATACGCTTTACCAATAATTACTCCATCCACTTCTTTTGTGTCAATCAAATCGGCAATATCGCTTTCATCTTTAACTCCACCGCTTGCTATTGTACTTATTCCGCTTGCTCTTGCAATTTCTACAGTAAACTCAACATTTACACCACCTAGTGTTCCATCTCTTCCTACATCGGTACAGATAATAGCTTCAACACCTGCATCTGCAAACTCACGAGCCAAATCTGTTGCTTTCATTGTGCTGACCTCGCCCCAACCTTCAACGGCCACAAAGCCGTCAATAGCATCAATACCAACAGCGATTGGATATTTTGAAGCCATATCTTTAACAAACTGTGCATCTTTCACAGCGATTGAACCCAGTATGATTCTATTTATGCCTATTTCAAGCATTTTTTTGATTGTTGCTTCATCACGAATACCGCCGCCAAGCTCCAGCTTAACATTACAATTTTCTCTGATTTTAATAATCTGTTCCATGTTTTTAGGTTCGCCTGCAAATGCACCATTCAAATCAACTAAGTGCACCCACTCTGCACCCATCTCTTCAAATTTTTTCACTAATGTCCATGGTTCATCTGAATAAATCTTTGCACTATCCATAAGACCCTTGGTCAGTCTAACTGCTTTTCCGTCTTTTAAATCAATTGCCGGGTATAAAGTCATAATAAAGTTGTTTCCTTTTGTAAGTAATTAAGAGCCACAAGTGGTGAGAGCCCTCTGCTGAAGAGAACCTAGTGTTAACGTAGCTAAGCGGAATTACTTCTGATAGCGTGCAAATTATAGCCCTATAAAGTTTTCTAAAATTTTAAGTCCATTTTCATGGCTTTTTTCCGGGTGAGATTGAATACCCATAACATTGTCATGAGCAACAGCTGATGTAAACTTATATCCATAATCTGTACGACCTATAATGTCTTCTTCATTTGCACAATTCACATGGTATGTGTGCACGAAATAGAGATAATGTTCGTCATCTAGGTTTTTAAAAAGTGGATGATTTTCTGTAAACATCCTATTCCAACCCATATGCGGAACTTTTAGCGGTTCACTAAATTTACTTGTATCAAAAGCTGTAACACTTCCTTTGATAAGTCCCAAACCTTCATGCTTTCCAAACTCTTCACTGCTCTCAAAAAGCAGTTGCATGCCAAGACAGATGCCCAACATGTACTTTGTACTTTTAGCATAATCCTTAAGAGCATCTATCATATTTCGCTCTCTTAAGTGCTCCATCGCATCGCCAAAAGCACCGACACCTGGAAGTATTAATTTATCGTAATCTTTAAACTTTTTGGGGTCATTCTCTACAACTGTTTCTTCGCCTAGTTTTGCAAATGCATTTTGTACACTTGCTAAATTTCCCATATTGTAATCTACTATCGCTATCAATCTTCAATCTTTAATTTTGTAAATTTTATATAAACTGCTAATGTAACCAACAACATCGCTACACCGGCAACTATATACATTGCATATACAAGCTGATTTGGATCTGTGATTGCAAACTTAAATACAAGCATCAATGCCTCAATCGAGAGGGCAATAATAATTGAGCCCAAAAACCTTACCATTGTTTTGTGAGGACCTGAGATATTATGTTCTTTATTACGCCCCATTATCTCTTCTTCTATAAGAGTTTTTGCCAAATCAAAAATAGCCAGTGCTAGGGTTAGTAAAATAGTTGCCTCAAATACATTTTTAATCTCAAAATGCGAAGGTGTTATCTCATAAATAAAAAAGCTCTGTAGACTTTTAAAGAACAGTAAAACTGCAATAGCAATCAGTGCAAAAGCAAAACTTCCATAAGCATACTTAAAGAGCTTAGAGAAGAATACATCTGAAGTACTTTGCCTAGCAATTTTAATAACTTCATCAATAGGCATATCAAGACATGCTATATACAGCAGTTCGCCATTTTCATCATAAATAGGCTGTGATGCCGTAACTGTCAATTCACCAGTTATAAGTGATGGATAAGGATCGGTTATCGTACATCTTGCTTCTCTGACAGCACGATAGTAGTAAGCTCTATCTGCTCTTATTTTTCCAGCATCTTCATCTTTTTGAGTGTTCGCGGTAAATGTTGGCGTTACTTGCACACCACGATAATCTAAAAGATAGACTCCTTCACAATTTTGCAAATCTGCCTTTATTTTTAAAAGACGAGGCATTATCATCTCTATGGAAAGAGATGGTAATCTGTTTGGAATATTTTTAGAAAATAGATAACAAAAATATGCCCTTGCCTTGGTACGACCTTCGGAAAAGTTTTGGATATCTGATGCAACCATCTTTTTTACTCCCCTTATTTAAAATTAACGTGATTATACCAAAGGCTTGATAACAATTTGATATAATTAGATTTATTAACTCACAAGGATTATTTAGCAAATGGGATTTAAACTATTTTTACTACTTGAAAAACTTTTAATGGTTTTACCAAAAGGGCTAAGAAAAGGCTTTTTTTCTATGCTTGGAGCTCTTGCCTACTTCGCATCTTCAAGATATAAAAATGTGGCTTATAAAAATCTTAACTTCATCTTTGATGATAGAATAAGCGAAAATGAAAAAAAAGAGATAGTCAAATACAGTTTTAAAAATTTACTCTTCAACTTTTTACATCTTATGGAAATAAGACACATGAGTAAAGAGGATTTAGCTAGTAAAGTAACTATACAAAATATAGAAGCTGTAAAAAAAGCACATGACGAAGGTCGACCAGTTGTTTATGTTACACCTCACTACTCAGCTTGGGAGCTAGGTGGTTCATCTATTGGTGCTTTTATAGAGCCTATTACAGCGGTTTTTAAAAAGATGAAAAACCAGCAATATCAAGATTGGCTGCTAGAATCTCGCTCCAGGTTTGGCAATAAATCTTTAGAAAAATCCAATGTTATAAAACCATTAATAAAGCTTATGAAAAATGGCGAAGGGTGCGGTATAGTTATAGATACTAGCATAAATAAAAGAGAAGGATTGGAGGTAGATTTTTTAGGTAAAAAAATTCGTCAAACCTCAACACCAGCTTATTTGGCAAGAAAATACAATGAAGCTATAGTACCTATAACAATTACGACATGAATGCAGATTGATGCCCCTATTAAAATATTTAATGTTGTAAAGTCTGGACAAGTAGGTAGATTCAAATGCTTTACTTTTACCGATATACCATCATTTAGATCCTTTACTCTTGGATAACCTTTACAGCTTAACACTATAATTGCGATACTAAATACTACAGGAAATACTAACAATACTTCTAAGTACTCTTCTGTTTTATGTGCTAATAAATAACTAAAAATTGCTGCTGACATTGCATAATGAAATGCATTTATTTTTAAAACAAAATTAACATAAAATTTATAAAGACTAATATCTGATTCATATTGAGCCCAAATAATTTCATTCATTTTATCTATATTAATATGTGCCAATTTATTACCTGCTGTATTTAACCCCTAACGACTGCCATAACCGGAAATTTGCTGTGTGGTTTTTTTGTGCTAGTCTTTTTCAGCACAAAAAAACCACACAGTGAATTGTCCGCGTTGATGGCTCTTTGTTAGAGGCGCGGGCATATCTGG
>JAKITC010000005.1 GCA_021648285.1 Sulfurimonas sp.
AGTACCTATTATAGGGCTTCAATAGAGTTTCTTTATTTGTAAAGAGGCATAAATTATTTTCTTTTTACTTACTGTAGGTTGGTTCTTTTAGATTGTTTTTCTTATTTGATTAGGTGCGAAAGTTCAGTTAAATTTTTTATTATGTTTCATTTTAGAAGAAAAGATTAAAAATAGATGTAAAAATATTGACTTTATGTTTCTACATGTAAAGCGAACAAGGCCAGGAGAGGCCCTGTCAAGAGGAGAAAGGTTTAGTTAATTATTAGAATTTTACTTCAGCAGTCAGCATATACTGAATACCGTTCTCTTTTTCTCTACTACTGCCATCTTCGTTATCAGTAACTATAGTATTTGCTACCCATTGAACATTTTTATTTTGTTCCCAAACACCACCAAGAATATACGCAACATTATCTTTTTCAGTTGTTCCTGCAAGTTTTTCAGCTGTCCAGCTGTCGTAACGAGCGATTGCTCTATACTGTTTCTCTTCACCAAAGCGATACTCACCGTTCACACTGTAACCAGAACCAGCTTGAGCAGAAACATATGTAGAATTATCCGCTGTGTCATCAGAGTATATATACTGCGCAGATAGTAAGAACTCAGGTTGATTATATACTGTATGTAACCCCATGAATACTAAATCATCATAGTTGCCAGCTGTACCGTCTGCACTTGCTTTATGCTCTGTGTTGTACTGACCAAAGAAAGAAGCATCAAAATATGTTTTTTTAGTTTGTTTATCTTTACCGTTAACGCCCATAAGGTGAGCTGTAGCTCTCCACTCAAGACTTAAGCCATTACTAGCGGCTGAACTATCTTTTGTATCATCATTAAAGTCTGAATGATAACCTTCACCATTGAAAATACCTATTTCACTGTCAAAATATTTTGTTTTGGTTTTAAAGTTGAAACCAAAATCAGCTGAGTTACTTAAATTCCCACCATTTTTTGCTTCTATTAATACTTTTGATATATTACGGTAGTACCAAGCATTATGCTCTTCATAATCATGCCAAGGACGGTGAACTAAACCAAGTTCAACGCCGGTATTTGGTAATACATCATTTAAGAAAAGGTATACATATTTAGCTCTTATAACCATATCTGATTCTGCATTTTGGTGCATATCCATTGTTACACGAAAATAACTTTTAGGATCATCTAAAAGATATGCTTTTAATTGAAAGTAAGATCTTCTGAGTTCAAAGTTAGATTCACTGTTTGTAGGATTAGCCCCTGTACTTATGTTATCTTTACGATCATTATGAGTAAAACCCAAATATGTAAGACCACTGAATTTAAGTTTTGAAGATTTAGCAAATACCGGTGTCGATTTTTTAACGTCAGCTAAAATCTCTTTTTTGATATCTGCTGTAATTACTTTCTTCTCTTCTGCTGATAATACACTTGATACTGCATCAGTTCCCGTATTAAGTGCCTTACGACCCTCTGCTGGATTGATGAATACTTGACCATTGTCATCTACGTAAAATTGTGTTGCACTTAAACTTGTTGCACCGATAGCTACTGCAGCTAAAGTTGATAAAACGATTTTTTTCATTTTATTATTCCCTTTTTATTTTTGTTGCCGAATTATAAAATGCTTAGGTTACATAATGATTACAGTTTTATTTATTAAGTTATTTTAAAATTCTAAATGCTACACTTAGCAATTAACTTACTACATGTGGGGGAACTTTATGCAGGAAAATAACTCTTTTACTGATAAGAGTATTTTAATTATTGATGATAACAAAACAGATATGCTACTACTAAAAAGTATACTTGTAGAGGAAGGATATAAATCAATATACACTGCTGAATCTGCAAAAGAAGCCTATCAAATTCTAGAAACAAATATGATTACAGCTATTTTACTGGATGTTTCTATGCCTGAAATAGACGGTATTGAAGCTTGCCAAACAATACGAAAAATATATAGGCATAAAACTACTCCAATAATAATGATAACAGCAGATAGTAGTGATGAAACTTTAAAAAGAAGCTTTGATGCAGGCGCAAATGATTTTGTAACAAAGCCAATTAACCTTGTCAATCTAAATAGTAGAATAAAAAATATTATTTTACACAAAGAAAAAGATAAAATGATTCAAGATCAAATTAGTTCTGCCGCTGTGAATGAGATCATAGAAGTTATAACTCATCAATGGAAACAGCCTCTGGCAGATATAAGTAAAAGAGTCTTAAAAATAAAAGATGCTTATCAGCTTGGTAAAATAGATAAATATATATTTGAAGAGAACATTGACAAAATAGACAAGGATGCACATGAGTTATCCAAAGCAATAGATGAAGTCAAAACTTTATCTAATATTGACAAAAAAACTTCCACAGTAGCTATTAATATACTTGTTAAATATGCCCTGAATATTATAAAAAAAAGTTACAAAAATAGGAAAATTTCCTTGCAAATGAAAGAAGATGAAAATTTAAAAAAAATCCTGATGCTTCCAAATGAATTTGTAAGAGTACTTTTAAATATATTAATAAACTCTCAAGAGGCATTTTTACAAAACAAAAACAAACAAACAAAGACTGTTCAAATTATCATCTCTCAAGATGACATATACACAAAAATAGTTATTAGAGATAATGCTGGGGGAATCAATGATGAAAATATTTCTAAAATATTCAACCCTTTCTTTACAACTAAAAATAAGAAAAACTCTACCGGTCTTGGTCTTTATTATTGTAAACAGATTATAGAACAGCATCAAGGTGGCAAACTAAGTATATATTCAAATAATAATATTACTGAAGTATCTATAAAGTTGTTAAATCACAACCCTTATATGGAAAGTTTTAGTGGAGAAAAAAACTAGAGTAAAATTTGATTTATCAAATTGAAGGTGAGACCTTGTTATGAGAGTAACAAGATCTAAGGAGAATTTAAAGGCCCTTGCAATGAGAGTAACAAGAGCCCTGTTAAGGAGATATAATGAATTTAATGATTATTTTATATTAGCTGCCCAATACTCTCTAATCATCTTTTTAGTCGCTTCTGGAAGTGGAATATAACCTAATTTTTTAGCAGATTTATCCCCGTTTTTATAAGCATAGTCATAAAATGCTATTACTTTTTTGTTCATTGCAGGTGTCTCTTTTGGAAGTAAGATAAACGTTGCTGCAACAATAGGGTAAGATGTGTCACCTGGTTGAAGTGCTAACATTGCATAAAAGTTATCTTTTTTTGTCCAGCTTGCATATTTTGCAGCAGCTTTAAAGTTATTTTCATTTGCAACGACCCATTTGCCATTTGCGGTTTTAAGTACAGCAGCTGAGAGATTATTTTTTTCTTTATAAGCATTTTCTATATAACCGATAGAGTATGGAGTCTGCTTAACTAAATTCGCAACACCCTCGTTACCTTTTCCACCGATACCAACAGCCCAGTCAATTGCTTTACCAGTACCAAAATTTTCTTTCCAGTTTTTTGAACTTCCGCTTAAGTAGTATGTAAAGTTATATGTTGTACCTGATCCGTCTGAACGGTGAACAACAATAATTTTTTGGTTTGGAAGATTTACCCCACTATTGTTAGCTGCGATTTTTGTATCATTCCATTTTGTAATTTTACCTGCAAATATATCTGCTACAACATCGTTTGAAAGTTTTAGAGTCTCATCCGCAATTCCATCTACATTAAATGCAATCACGATTGAACCGATAACTGCCGGAAACTGTAAAAGTTTTGCTTTAGTCAATTTTTTAGAGTTAAGAGGTTTATCAGATGCACCAAAGTCTACAATACGTTTAGTGATTTGTTTGATACCACCACCTGAACCGATTGACTGATAATTTACACGGTTTTTAGTATCTTTTTTATATGAATATGCCCAATCATAATATACTGGAGCTGGGAAAGATGCACCAGCACCATTGATTTTATCTGCTGCGAATGAAGAACTCACAGTTGCAGCTGTAACAAGTGCAACTAAAGCTAGTTTTTTTAACATTTTTTTTCCTTGTGTTTTTGTTTGGCAGAATTATATGTTCTAAAGATTACAAGATGATTACAAGAGAAGCTGTTTTTTACTACTTTTTGTAACCTATATGTAACCAAGTTTTTCTATTATTGCGAACTTTAAAGGAGTCAAAATGACTCCCTCTCACCAAAAGTGAAGCTTTAGTGACTAAAATATACTCTGGATTTGTTCAGAGTATATGAGATTTAACAATAGTAAGGAAGCATTTTTGAACACTATAATAGATAGACTATTTGCAAATACGACAAAAATTGTAGCGCTTTCAATACTACTTATTGTTGCTTGGATTTTTGCAACTCTTTTACAACACTCTATGGAATCCATACAGGCTCTTGGCTTTAATTTTATAACAGAGTCAAAATGGGCACCAAACTTAGAAAAATTTGGTGCCCTTCCGGCGATTTACGGTTCTGTGGTTTCAACATTTTTGGCAATGATTCTAGCTGTTCCATTAGCAATTGGAGTAGCAATCTTTTTAAGTGAACTAGCCCCTGAAAAACTTAAAGCACCTGTCGGTGTCTCTATAGAACTTCTAGCAGCTATCCCATCTGTTATCTATGGTATGTGGGGACTCTTTTACTTTGTGCCTATCATTCGTGACGTATTTGGCGGAATTGGTATCAGTATGCTTACTGCCGGTATTGTACTGTCAATCATGATTTTGCCTTTTATGGCTGCTGTAACTCGTGATGCTATGAATACGACACCAGACATTCTAAAAGAGTCCGCTTATGCACTTGGCGGGACAAAATGGGATGTTATAAAAGATATAGTTATTCCATATGCTAAAGCTGGAATTATAGGTTCATTTATCTTGGCTCTCGGTCGTGCAATCGGAGAGACTATGGCAGTGACTTTTGTAATGGGTAATGTTCATAAAATCTCTATGGATTTAACGGCACCTGCTACTTCTATACCGGTAACTCTTGCAAATGAGTTTACAGAGGCAGATTCTGGACTTTACTATTCATCTCTATTTGAACTCTCACTACTTCTATTAGTAATTAGTTTTACAATTATCTCAATCGCAAAATTCTACTTCCTTAGAAGAAAGAGAGTGGCATAATGACTCATACTCAAAAAAGAATTATTGTAAATAATATAGTAATGGTTTTATCTACACTATCAGCAGTTATTGGTATCGGTTTTTTACTTTGGATTTTAAGTGTGTTAGTAATCAATGGTGTTGATGCGCTAAGTTGGAGTATATTTACAGAAGAAGGTGCACCTCCGGGTTACGAAGATAGTGGACTAAAACATGCACTTATTGGTCAGCTTATGATTGTCGGTGTAGCAACTTTTGTTGGTGTACCTCTTGGTATTTTAGCCGGAACATATCTAAGTGAATATGGTCAAAAATCAAAACTTGCAGAGACTATCAGAGATGTTTCAGACATTATGATGTCTGCTCCAAGTATTGTAATTGGAGCATTTGTTTATGCTATAGTTGTTGTACCAATGGGACATTTTAGCGGTTGGGCCGGTTCAATTGCCTTAACAATCATAATGCTTCCAATTATATTAAGAACTACGGATGACATGTTACAACTTGTTCCATCAACTCTAAGAGAAGCTGCTTTTGCTTTGGGTGCACCAAAATACAAAGTTATTACTCAAGTTGTATATCGTGGGGCGAAAGCTGGAATACTTACAGGTATTTTACTAGGTGTTGCTCGTGTTGCAGGAGAGACTGCTCCACTACTGTTTACATCATTTAATGATAACTTTTTAAACACAGATATGAATGAGCCTATGGCTTCACTAACCGTTACTATGTATAACTATGCAACTAGCCCTTATGAAGATTGGCAAAAACTTGGTTGGGCTGCTGCATTTATTTTAAGTATGTTTATTCTGTCTCTTAACATACTCGGTCGATTATTTATTATGAAGAAAAAAGGAAAATAATGGCAACTATTATTGATATTACAGAGGAAAAAGCACTGGAAGTCAGAGACTTTGAGTTTACTTATGCATCTGCTGATGAACCAAGCATAAAAAAATTAGATATGCCTATTGCTAAAAATAGCATTACTGCTCTCATTGGACCATCTGGTTGTGGTAAAACAACACTACTTAGAGCATTTAACCGTATGCATGATTTGTACCCTGGAAATGAATATGCAGGAGAGATTATTTTTAAAGATAGAAATATTTTAACACCAAATGAGGACTTGATTAACCTTAGAATTCAAATTGGTATGATTTTTCAAAAACCCACTGCATTTCCTATGAGTATATTTGACAATGTAGCTTATGGAATGAAGCTTCAAGGCATCAAAAATAGAACTGAACTAAATGACCGTGTAGAAAAAGCACTAAAAGATGCGGCAATATGGAAAGAAGTTAAAGATAGACTCAAACATGATGCAAACGGTTTATCTGGCGGTCAACAACAGAGACTCTGCATTGCAAGAGCTGTTGCTGTTGAACCGGAAGTTCTGCTATTTGATGAACCTACCTCTGCACTTGATCCAATCTCTACTGCTGGGATTGAAGAACTTATAGTTGAACTTAGAGAGAGAGTGTCGATTATTATAGTTACACACAATATGCAGCAAGCTGCAAGGGTAAGTGATTATACAGGTTTTATGTATTTAGGTGAGTTAATAGAATTAGGTAAAACAGAGGAGCTTTTCGTAACACCAAAAGAGAAGCTGACAGAAGAGTATATAACCGGTAAATTTGGTTGATAAAAAATAATAAAAGGAGTTTACATGTCAACAAAATACGATAACAAAATTGATGAGATAAGAGAAAAAATTGGTTCACTATTACAGACGATAACAACTGCTAATGAAGAATCGTTGGAAGCTTGTAAGAACAGTGATGAAGTAAAATATAAAGAGGTTCAAAGCAAACTTGACAAAATAGGTATACAAGGTGATGCAATTGATAACGAGATTATCAAAACCTTTGCCCTTTTTGGTCCTGAGGCGAAAGAACTTCGTTTTTTAGTAGCTTACCTTAAGATGACTAACGAAATTATTCTTATTGGCGAGGGAGTGAAAAAGTATTCACGTCGCATGAGAGCTCATGCTCAAAGTGAATGTGACTTAGAGCCACTTAAGCCAAGTATTGTTCTTCTTCATAAAAGTACAATCAATGCTCTAAATTATATTTTAGAGTGTTTCAATGAAGATGATGAGTGTAATTTTGAAGAGAACTATCGTAAAGTTCTAATTGAAGAGAGCATGAATGACGATCTGTTTTCAGTTCTTGAAAAAGATATATTAAACCAAATAATAGGTGAAAAAGAACTTTCTATAGAATATGTAAAAGTTCTAGGAACTCTTCGTAAACTAGAGCGTTCATGTGATAGAAGTGTAAATATTGCAAACTTAATGATGTATGCTAACGAGGGTGGAGAGATTAGCATTTATAGCTAATCTTCCTAAGTAACTAAGAGATTATTTCTTTTTAGAAGCTTTCTTTGGTGCAGCTTTTTTTACTACTTTCTTAGCTACTTTTCTTACTGATTTTTTAGCAGTAGGCTTTTTCTTTGTCGCTACTTTAACTACTTTCTTAGTTACTTTCTTTGCAGCTTTTTTAGCTACTGATTTTTTTGCTACAGCTTTTTTAATAGCTTTTTTAGCAACACTTTTTACAACTTTTTTCTTTAAAACTTTTGCCATCGGTGGCTCCTTGAGTCAATTTTTTACTTATTACTTACTAATAGTAATAAATTATAGTGATTATATATGTTTTATTCTTATTTGTCAATAAAATATAGATATATGCTATAATTTACATATTAATTTATAAATTTAGGACTAATATGACTTTTATAGACTTTAAAAAACTGCTACTTGACGCAGAAATCACACTTCCAAAACTTAGTAAACTCATTAAAGTAAGTGAAAAGAACCTGCAGGCTTATAAAAAGAAGGGCGAAGTTCCAAATACTATTGCTGTTATAGCATCATGCTTCGCTCAAATGAATAAGCATGATGTCGATTACTATTCAATTATTAATGCTTTAGAATTAAAGGCTAAAACTAAAAAAGGTGCCGGCTTTTCAAAGAAAGACGACAAAGATAGTTCTAGTAAATAAATGTTTCATTTGAAGAATAAATGAAACAATAAAAGAATATGATTAAATTTTAATCGATTTATACTCTTTCATTATATCTTTTTAAGATATACTATACGCAATTAAATTTCAGGAGAAAATGAATGGGAAAATTTGTTAATAATACAGAAGAGTTTTTTGCTTTTTGTGAAGAAAATGATGTTCAATTTGTAGACTTTAGATTTACAGACATTAAAGGTGCATGGCACCATATCAGCTATAGAATGAGTGCTGTTAGTGTTGCTCAACTAGAAAATGGATTACCATTTGATGGTTCTTCAATCGAAGCATGGCAACCAATTAACAAGTCAGATATGTTATTAAAAGTAGATATCGGAACTGCTTTTTTGGACCCGTTTACTGCTGATCCAACTATCATCGTATTTTGTGATGTTTATGATATTTATAAAAATCAGGCGTACGAGAGATGTCCTCGTTCAATCGCTAAAAAAGCACTTAAGCATGCTGAAGAAATCGGTATTGCTGATACTGCATACTTTGGACCTGAGAATGAGTTCTTTGTTTTTGATGATGTAAAATTCGTTGATAATATCAATGAAGCTGGTTACAAAGTTGATACTGAAGAGGGTGAATGGAATTCAGGTACTGCTTATGATGACATGTACAACACAGGTCACCGTCCAGGAACTAAGGGTGGCTACTTCCCAGTAGCACCTACTGATTCAGCTGTTGACATGAGAGCTGAGATGATGCAAGTTTTAGAGCAAGTTGGTCTTGAAGTTGTTCTTGGTCACCATGAAGTTGCACAAGGTCAACATGAAATCGGTATCGTTTTCTCTGACATTATCGGTGCTGCTGATAATGTTCAAAAATATAAATATGTTGTAAAAATGATTGCTCACCTTAACGGTAAAACTGCTACATTCATGCCTAAACCACTTTATGGTGATAATGGTAACGGTATGCACGTACACCAATCACTTTGGAAAAACGGTAAAAATCTTTTCTATGCACCGGGTCAGTATGCTAACCTTTCTGAAATGGCGATTCACTATGCTGGTGGTGTCTTTCAACACTCACATGCAGTTGCTGCGTTTACTAACCCATCAACAAACTCATACAAGCGTTTAATACCAGGTTATGAAGCTCCAAGTATCTTAACTTACTCTTCTCAAAACCGTTCTGCTGCTTGCCGTATCCCTTATGGTGCTGGTGAAATGGCAACTCGTATTGAGATGAGATTCCCAGATTCTACTGCTTGTCCTTATTTAGCATTTGCTGTAATGATGATGGCTGGTCTTGATGGAATTAACAAAAAAACTGTTCCTGTTGGTCCAATGGATGAAGATCTATTTGAACTTACTCTTGATGAGATTCGTGAAAAGAATATCCCTCAAATGCCACATACATTACGTTCTGCATTAGAAGGACTTATTGGTGATAATGATTTCTTAAAGCCTGTATTTACTCAAGAATTTATAGATGCTTACCAAGCTTATAGATTTGAGCGTGACGTATGGCCAGATGAAGGTCGTCCAACTGCTTACGAGTTTAAAACAACTTATCAATGTTAATAGACTAACACTGCCTCGTCATTCTGAATTTTATAACAATATAACCTAGACCCTGAACCAAGTTCAGGGTGACAAAATAAACCTCAAAATAATTCAAAATTTGATATAATTCGAAAATAATAGCAATATGTAAGAGTGTTTTTATTAATAAATATAGTAAAAGGAACAAAGTCCCTTTTACTATGCTTGGACCGCTGTGGTCACTAAAGCAAAAATTTCAAGTTAAGGATTCATTATGAATCATATTCAAATGGGCAAGTATCGCCCATATCCACAAATAGCTTTGCCAAATAGAACATGGCCAAACAAAACTATAACTAATGCTCCTAAATGGTGTAGTGTAGATTTACGTGATGGAAATCAAGCACTAATCAACCCAATGGACATGAATAAAAAACTTGAACTTTTCAGACTCTTACTTAAGCTCGGATTTAAAGAAATAGAGGTTGGCTTTCCGTCAGCTTCAGCAGTAGAATTTGATTTTTTACGTCGTTTAGTAGATGATAACCTTATCCCTGATGATGTAACTATTCAAGTTTTAGTTCAGGCAAGAGAACATTTAATAGCTAAAACATTCCAATCACTAAAAGGTGTTAAAAAAGCAACTGTTCATCTTTACAACTCAACTTCTGTAGCACAACGTAAAATTGTGTTTGGAAAGAGCAAAGAGGAGATTATTACTCTTGCACTTGAGGGTGTTGACTTAATTAAGAAGTATGAAAAAGAGCATGACGGAGAGATATTCTTCGAGTATTCACCTGAAAGTTTTACTGGAACAGAGCTAGAATTCTCGTGCGCTATATGTAATGCCGTAACTGAGCGTTGGGGAATCTCCGATAGTAGAAAAGTTATAATTAATTTACCGGCAACTGTAGAGATGGCTACGCCAAATGTATATGCAGATCAGATTGAGTGGATGGCTAATCATTTGGATAACCGTAAGAATGTAATTATCTCAACACATACTCACAATGACAGAGGAACTTCTATAGCTGCAACTGAACTTGCACTTTTAGCAGGAGCTGACAGAGTTGAGGGAACACTTTTAAGCAATGGTGAGCGTACTGGTAATGTTGACATAATAACACTTGCTCTTAACATGTTAACTCAAGGAGTTGACTCAAAACTAAACTTTTCAGATATAAATGAAGTTTTAAACGTTGTTGAGAGATGTACAGAGATGGTTACACACGCTCGCCATCCTTATGTTGGAGAGTTGGTTTATACAGCTTTTTCAGGTTCTCATCAAGATGCTATTAATAAGGGTTTAGCTTACAGAAAAAATACTGATGATAATTTTTGGGAAGTTCCATACCTACCTATAGACCCTGACGATGTTGGAAGAACTTATGAGAGTATTATTCGTATTAATTCTCAATCCGGTAAAGGTGGGGTAGCTTATATCTTAGAGAAAAACTTTGGTTATCAGTTACCAAAAGCTATGCATCCAGAAATTGGTAAATTAGTTCAAGCTCTAAGTGATGCAAAAGGCAAAGAACTTAGTGCTGATGATATTTTAAATGTTTTTAAAGAGAACTACTTTGAGATTAAGGAACATATATCTTTA
This sequence comes from Sulfurimonas sp., assembly GCA_021648285.1. Taxonomy (GTDB): domain Bacteria; phylum Campylobacterota; class Campylobacteria; order Campylobacterales; family Sulfurimonadaceae; genus Sulfurimonas. The sequence goes on from JAKITC010000005.1 coordinate 11,185, forward strand.
ATAGATTTTACTCTGACATCCGTTAAAGGTATATCCAGATGTACTCTGACATACGAATATAATGGTAAAGAGATTGTAGCTGATGGTGAGGGGAATGGTCCTGTAGATGCCTGTAAAAAAGCACTAATGAAAGACTATAAAAACCAATTTTCTATCAACTCATATGCAGAACACTCTCTTGGAGATCAAAGTTCTGCAAAAGCGATATCGTATATCGAGATACAGACTCCTGATACGCTATCTTGTTTTGGTGTTGGTGCAGATAACGACATTGCCACTGCTTCAATTAAAGCACTGTTTTGTGCCTTAAACAGGGGCTTTAATTAGTCCACCAAAGGAAGTATACCCACAAGGGGGCACGCTGATTCCTTTGGCTTCGCTGAAGCCGCTGTGGCTACTTATCGTGGAGAATGCCATTGGTTAGCATTCCTAAAAGCTTGACACAGATGTGTCAGATGTTACTACTCTCTCAAAATGATAGCACCCACTTGAAATAGTAGGTGTTATCAGACATTCCAAATTCACTAGCAACTTCTCCATCTTGTATCATCACGCCTATCATAAATGAATTATTATCATTCAGTGTATATGTAAGATTAGGTGAAATAAAACGTGAATTTTTATCATTATAACTCTCAATATACAGCAGTGAAGCATCCAAAAAGATATTAAAACTATATGATAGTGTAAGACCTGTATAAAAGTGTGAGCTGGTTAGATCTGATAATATTTCTGAGTCTAGGTTCAAGAGTATCTCTTGATATGAAAACTCTTTAGAACCATATAAAGCTTCTCCAACTACAGTAATTCCATTTTCAAAACCATAATCAGCCCCAACTATCCCCTGGAAGAAATTTTCTTTATTTTCGCCTGTTTGTGTGTTAAGAGAGTTTTCTATGAATGCACCTTCACTTCTAAGAAGTACTCCTGTATCAGCTAAATTTCCCTCTATCTCATAACCAATCATCTCTGTATCGTTTGAGCTCACCGCATCAATAGCGAAATCTGCAAATCCTAAAAATGCTTTATATCTTGCAGCATATTTAAAACTATGGTCAGCTTTTTGGCTTGCTACAAAAGTGACATGTGAAGTCTCATCCAGATATCTAGTATATGATATTGCCATAACACCAAAAACCTCATCTGCTTCTATCGCGTAAATATTTTTATGATTAAAGAGATTTGTAGGTGTCCATATTCGCCCTACTCCCATTGTTATATTTTGCAAGCCGACTACTACTCTATTGTCACTGTCCTCGTATCCACCATAGAGTCTATATAGTTTTGCGTAAACTGAGCCATCACCATAATCTTTAAAATTTGATTGTGTTTTAAACGGAGTATCAGAGTGAACTGATTTAATAGACTCAAACCTGTTTGAATTTATATAATTATGTCCTAAGTAGTTTACACCATCACCAATAACTGTAGCAAAAAAACTATTTTCACTATAATCACCACGAAACCTCAGTCTGTCATAGTTATGTAACAAAGAGTCTTGAGAGATGGTAATATTTGTATTGTCTACCTTGTATTCAAACTCAGCAAATAGAGAGCTTGTCAACAAAAACAGAAGTATTACTATTTTATTTTTTATAATCATCTACCAAAACACCATCTTTAAGCTCTATAACTCTACTAGCACCATCCATGATAAGATTATCATGCGAGGCAAACAGAATACTCATGCCTTCTTTTTTGTTTAGTTCCCTCATCATATCCATTAAGATTTGCGAGTTTTTAGAATCAAGGTTTGCAGTAGGTTCATCTGCCAAGATTATCTTCGGTTTTGCCGCTACTGCTCTTGCTACTGCTACGCGCTGTTGCTGTCCACCGCTTAATTCATTTGGCAATAATTTTAACTTGTTATCTATCTCCAAAAGTGAACTAATTTCTAAAACTCTCTCACTTATCTCTTTGTCGCTGAAGCCACGAAGTCTCATAATAAAACTTATGTTTTCCTCTACACTAAGAACCGGAATAAGATTGTAAGATTGAAATACAAAACCCATCTGAGTCAGTCTCAACTCTGTACGCGCTTGCTCACTCAAAGTTGTTATCTCTGTCTCATCTAGATATATCTTTCCGCTGTCTATGCTATCAAGAGCACCTATGGCATTTAGAAGTGTAGTCTTTCCGCATCCTGAGGGGCCGTTAAAAAGAGTAAATTCTCCATTTTCAACTGTCAAATTTATATCACAAAGAGCATGAACTTCTCTTGGATCATCTTTATAAAAATACTTATTTACATTTTTTAATCTAATCATATTTGGGCCTTTATTACATCTATTGGATTTATTTTTTTTATTTTTCTAAGCGGTATTAGCACGCTTAAAACAGACGCGGTTATTATTGCTCCAAATGTAGTAGTAAAGTATGAGATTTTTATGGTTCCTGTGATAACTGCTTCATAGCCCCACATCTCCAAAGCATCAGAAAAAGAACTCAAATCAAGCCCATAATCCCGAAGATAAACTAAAAATATAATCCCCAACACTGCTCCACCGAGGTAACCAATCAATCCGACGATTATGGACTCTAAAAATATCTGTGCTCTTATATATTTATACTGCATCCCAATACCAAGAACTATGCCAAACTCACGAATCCTGTCTAATACAGAGACATACACCACACCAAAAATTCCGATAAATACAACACTCATAACAATAAAAAAAGTGATAGAGTTAAATATGACCATCATCGCCTGTATCTGTTTTATCATAGGTTGGAGTTCTAAAAAGCTTTTTACATCAAGATTTGAATATTTTGATTTAAGTACATTTACCAACTTCTCATTTTCACTCATAATAGCAATCTGGGTTGCATCTAAAGGCGAAGTACCTAAAAAGTTGTGAAGTAATGTAATATCCACAAATATTGCATTAGAGTCAAGTAAGATATTTGTGGTCTGTACAATTCCTCTAACTTTTAAAGCAATAGACTTTATCTCACCAAAACTGTCTTGAGTGGAGAAGATGAGCTTTGAACCAATACGGACTTTTAGTGTTTTAGCCAACTCTATTCCTATAACTGCACCTCGTTTAGCAAGGCTCATTTTCCCTAACCCTAGGGCATCCTCTCTGGCTTTGCCATTCACCTTATCTTTTAAAAACTCACTAAAGCTTCCAAATTTTTCCTCTTCTTGTAAATCGATTCCATGTACAGATGCAAATGAAGATTTTCTTGCAGTTGATAGAAGTCCATCGGCATTTAGTCGCAAGACAACAGCTTTGACACCATCCAACTTTTCAATATCTTCTTTAATCTTTACAGCATTTTTGATTATGTATTTAATGTCTTTTTGAACTCTATAATCTTTTGCATAGAGACTGATATCTCCACTGTCACTTCTTTTATTCTTGTCTATCATATTTTTTACCATGCCGTCATAGAGTCCTTGAATCGCTAGCATCATACTCATACTTACTGCTATCATTGTTATGACAAGTAGTGTACGGGCAGGTCTTGTAAATGTGTTTTTCCAAGCCATTTTCAGTATCAGCTTATACATGTCGGCTCGCTTCAATCGGTTCAAATGAGTTTATATACATGTACGGATATAAAATGCTCAAAAAGTTTAACATGTAGATAACTCCGATATTCCAAACAATCGTGTACATGTCAAAGTTAAAAGGCATCTCATTTGAAACAATTCCATAATCTTTGTACATCTCCGCAAGTCCCTCTATAACTATGGGATTTATACTATAGTAGTAACATATATATCCCGCTATTGGTGTAGCTAAAACAATAGCCGCAGATGAGAGTATAAATATCTCATAAAAAAGAAGTGAAAATATATTTGCTCTTGAGAGACCTATGCACTTGAGCACCCCAAACTCTTTTAGCCGCGAACTTACATTTATAAAACCGTAAATCATAATCACAAAAAAGATTACTACTAAAAATAGTGAGAGCGAGATATATCCAAATACACTGTCAACTTCCATAGCTTTAACCATAGTCTTCATAAGCGTCTTCCATGTTAAAGACTCTAAATTTTCATCATCCAAAACTTTCATAATCTCACTGTTAACTCTATCTACATCATCAAGATTTTTTACCTTGATAGTTATATATGAAGCCATATTTTTTGCATACATCAACTCGTCAAAATACTTCCTATTTATAAACGAAGCACTTGAATCAAACTCAAATGAACCAGTTTTAAATGTACCGCAGACCCTGAAAATATCTGCCGCAAAAGAGTCATCACTCGCCCCTCCTATAAAACTCACCTCATCGCCTACATGTAGTTTTAGTTTTTTAACTAAACCACTGCCCATATATAGACAATTACCTGAATTTTCATCCAAAAACTCACCCTCTTTAAGAGTTTGTGCAATTGAACTAAGTAGTTTCTCTTTTTGAGGCTCAATTCCGGCTATCATAGAAGCCGCAGAGTGCTCTTTAGATGATAGCAGGCCATAAGTCTCGTATCTTGTACTAAAGGCTTCTACATCCTTTACATGTAAGAGTTTATCTGTAATAGTTTTAACATCGCGAATAAGGTATTCATTGCCACCGACATCACGATAATCTTTATGATAAATCTCAATAGCCCCCGTGTAGACTTTAAGAGCGTTTTGAAGCATAGAGTTGTGGGAACCATCCATTAATGCGACATAGACTATAAAAAGCATTGCAGATACAAGGGTAAGTATAAAAGTCGTGATTGAACGACCCTTGTAAAATAATATATTTTTAAGAGCGAAACTAAACATAAGTTATTTTACTCAACTGAAGTCTCGATACAATTAATCTCATCTTCTAATTCTTTTAACATAAAAATAATTTCATCAAAGCTGAGATACTTATCAAAAATCATACTTTGCATAGAAGCATAGTCATCTCTTAGTTCTTTATATCTAAACTCTGGAGGTAATAACATTAGAGTTCCAACTTTTGCATCTTCATACTTTGCCCAAGCACTCATGTAAAACTTCTGTTTAAACTCAACCACATTTTTTAAAAGCTCTAAATCATTCAAAGCATCATCTTTTACTTCTGAGCTAGCCATCATGGCTAAGTCATAGTAGTGTCTTGAGTGTCTCAGAGGTATTTTTTTATCTTTTGCTCTGTTAGACTCTTGATGTAAAATAGTCGCCTTTTCCCAAAATGTTCTTTTTGCAACTACAACATTAACACTACACTTTGGCTGCTTAAATAGTTTAGGAAATTTTTCCGCTACAAATGGAGTTATTTCATAACTGCCTGATGGCAACCATGATGCCAAAGGTCCGATTTCAAGTAATATCTGTGGTCTTAGAGCATCATCCTTAAATACTGATGGGTACTTTATGTTTATAGAAAATTTATCTTTTTCATCTATACCAGAGCTACAGTGAGAAGATAACAACTCATCTACAACAGGCAGTATAATCTCTTTTATATACTCTTTAGCACTTTCTTTTACTGCTTCATTAAACTTACTTTGCTGAGTTTTTGACTCTCGTTTTTTATTTGGGTCTTCTTTGGTTACTTCTCTCCAGTCAAGAATCAAGTCTATATCTTCAGAAAATCTTCCTATGAGGTTAAATACCTTTGAGAGGCTAGTACCGCCTTTAAACATTAAAACCTTGTTTAACTTAGCATCTGAAAAGAGTTTATCAAGTGTCCATACAACCCAAAAATCTTTCTCGACTATGGCATTTGTTGTACCCATCAAAGTAGCTGTTTCTTGAAATAGTTCGTTTCTCTCTCGTGCTGATAAATTTGCAATATCATTCATTGGCATCTGCCTTACAAATCTTTTTTATAGTCTCGTATATCCATACTGTAGAAGACTTAGTATCGTTTAGTATTTTAGAGTATTTACTTGGTTCTATCTCTTTTCTTATCTTTTTGATTATCTCGCTATCTACTCTATCTTTACCCAGAGTTTTTAAAGCTTGAACTATGAGAGAACTCTCTTTGTGTTTAAAGCCTATGTTTTTTAAAGATGACTTTTTAAACTCTACACTCATATTATTAAGTAGTTTGTAGCTCTTGTTCGGACCATTACTAAGATAGATATACTTACCTACTACTTGAGTTGAAAGTCCTAAAATATTTAAAGCTGTATCTCCACTAACTTCTATCTTCCAGTTAAGCTTTCTCGCGTATGCTCGTGAGATTTGTTCTATGTCAGGTGAGAGTTGCTTTTCTAAAAGCTTGCTGTATTTTGGGTAGTCGTAGATGCCTCTAGCTACTCTTCTAATCTTTGATTTTTTTGTTAAAGTAGAGAGTGCTTTGTCAATGCTATTTTGAGAAAATTCATCGATAAAATCATTTGAAAAGAAGGCATACCCCTTTCCTCTTCCATATATTCTAGAAAGTACCTTATCTTCGATTGATTTCACAATAGACTCCAACTTTTTTTTTCAGAAAAGTATATACTTTTTTCTGAAATTTTGCAAGCTTTATCTTATTATTAGAAGCATCCATAATAGATATAAAGGTAAATATGAAAGTCGTAATAGAACGACCCTTGTAAAATAGGATATTTTTCAGAGCGAAACTAAACATAAACTATTTTACTCTTTGTTTTCTTTGGTTGTGGATTATTGGTAAGTGAATCTTACAACTCACCTCTAAATGCTCTATCTAAGATGGAAGCTTTCAATGCTGTATAATGCCCCTAAAAATCAAGACAACTTTTTCAAATATTTAATTTCATAAGCAACTGTTACTTTATCCTACAGTTTTTAGATATTCAAGGTAGACATTCATAGGTTTCCTATGCTCAATAGCCATAGTTAATGCATCATTTACCAATGATACTTTCATCGTATCATCCATAGATCAACCAACAATTTTTCTTGAGTACAAATCTATTACAGTAGCAAGGTATAACCAACCTTCACAGTTGCTATATATGTAATATCTCCAACATATTTAGTATATAAAAATCTCTATTTAGTAGATTCGGTGCTATAGGTAAGTTGTGATTAGAATCTGTTGTGTTTTTATATCTTCTTTTCATCTTTACTTTTAGGTTTAAATCTTTCATAATGCCTGATATACACTTTCGTGAGAGAATAAGACCATACAACTCTTTGAGTTTGTCTTGAATTCTCCTATTTTGTCCTTGAATAAATATGCTTTTTATCAAATTATTAAGTTGTTTATCTTCTTTTCTAATAACACAACCAGCTTTTATAAAGTTTCTGGTTAGGAAACTTACACACGTCCAATGATAATAAGATGATCTATCTACCTTAAAAACCTTACTCATTAGATTTATACTAAAACTTTTTTTATGTTCATACATCCATGTGTACTTTATAGAACTTCTTTGGCAAAGTACGCGGTCGCCTTTTTTAATATGTCACGCTCTTGCTTGAGTAGCTTGTTTTCCTTTCTCAGGCGTTTGTTCTCTTCATCAAGCGTCTCACTTGAAGATGATATATTCATCCCTCTCATTGGTATATTATGCTCTTTTTTATAACTACTTATCCAGTTGTATAATGTCTTTACATGTATATCTAAATCAGCTGCTATCTTTGAAACACTCTCATTATTGTTAAGTATTAACTGGATTGTTGAATCTTTAAATTCTTTGTATGAATTTAGGTTACCACTCCATCAATGCGAAGTCTCTGGGCATAGTTGATAGATTGTTGTAAACCGTCTAGTGGGTCTTTTGATTCAGCTTTGGCTTCAATGATAGCAAGGTTAGTATTTTTGTATGTAAGTAGATAATCAACAAAGTATCGCTTACCTCTTTTACCGCCGATGAGCTTTCGCCCATCAGTAAAATAGTATTCTCTAACAATGTTTGATTCAAGCCAATCACTACCCTTTATCTTAGGGTCGATTAGCTTGGAACGAGTATCTGATTCTGAATATGCCATAGAACACCAAATTTAATAAAATATATTTTCTAAAGAAACTTTTTGTTTCACAAAATCGCTATTCGCTAGTTTTGATTTATTATAGCTTGTATTTATGTGAAAAAAATTAAAAGTATAAAACTTCTATAAACCTACATCGAAAACCTCTTCAAAGCACTTTTTTGAAAGTACATGTCAGACATATCTCTATCATACTCAACATCTTCTAAAATTATCTCAGTGTACCTGTTTTCTTTATCGCTTGATTGTACTCTCCAGTAAGTAGGAAGATAGTATTTGCCGAACTTTTTCACCTTGTCATATATAAAGTATCTTACCTCTTTGCCGTCTTCATCGTAAAATATATCTTTTTGTGAGGTGTAGGTTTTAGTATCTATGTTTGTGATGATTTTACCCCACACAACAGCAGCATCTTCTTTGGGAATTAGTTCAATTGTGACAACTGTGCCGTCTCGTTTTATGATTTTATGATTATAATCTTCTACTATCGAGCTCTGCTTAACCATGTCGTCATTAGTGATGTCACTTCCCATCCATTTTTGAAGCATCATAGATGGCGGAATTTTTATGATTCTCTCTATTTTTGGAACGTATTGCCACATCTGATTGTCAAGGCTTAAAAAGGTGATGCCTTTTTCTCTTGGAGGGTAGATAATTTTTACAAAACTTTTCTTGGTGCCCTGTGACCAATTTTGCATCTTCATAGTTCTGACATGTGAGAGTGAACTTATTTTCATGCTTATCTGCATGTAGATATTTTTACCACGCATATTATTATCTAGTTTTTTTATAATATCTTCTGCCTCTCCAGCAGACAAGAGCGTTGTAATTATTAAAAGGAGTGCTAAAATTTTACTCATCGACTCTATCCTTAAAAACTATATATTTACTAAAACAACAGCTCCTCTTCGGCTTTAACTTTTGTCTTAGCACGAGGCGGTTTTGATATTTCACTAAAATACTCTTTTCTACCATCCATTTCCACTTCTATAATCCCCTTAGGAGCTATAAACTTTCTCTGAATTTGAGGATATAGTTTCAGTATATTTTTATAATACATCGAGAATGCAGGTCCGGCGATTTTTCCACCTGTCTCACGCTTATGCATAGGTGTATTATCATCATTTCCAAACCAAACAACAGTTTCAATAGTTGGTGAATAACCCGCGAACCATCCATCCACATTATTATTTGTGGTTCCTGTCTTACCTGCAAGTTCTATCCCCTTAGCCCTTGCCCGTCTTCCCGTTCCTCTTCTTACAACATCTCTCAGTATTGTTGTCATAATATATGCTTGAGTCTCTTCTGTAATAAAACGTGTTTTCTCTATCTTTTCATATATTGTATTTGAACCTTTATCTATATGCCTTATCAGATGCGGTTCTACCTGTATTCCGCCATTTGCAAAAGATGTATAATATTTTGCCAATTGAAGAGGAGAGAGTGAAATCGTTCCCAGCGATATAGAGAGATCAGGAGGAAGGTTTTTTATACCAAATTTTTTAAATTCTCTTAAAAGCTCTCTAAGTCCAATATCATTAACAAGGTTTATCGTAGCCAGGTTTCTCGAGTGAATAAGTGCTTCTCTAAGGTTTATAAGACCCTTGTAGTTTTTCTCATAGTTTTTTGGTTGCCACTTAAGCTCTTCACCATTTTTTTCATACGTATATGTTCTTGCAATATCTACAAGTTCTGTTGCTCCAGAATAACCCAAGTCAATCGCAACTTGATAAATAAAAGGCTTAAAAGCTGAACCTGGTTGACGACGACCTTGAGTGGCACGATTATATGAACTTTTTTTATAATCAACGCTTCCTACAAGTGCCAAAATATCTCCTGTTTTAGAGTCCAATGATATAATCGCCCCATTTAATAGACTCGTGTTCATATCTGAAGAGACCTCTAAATCTGGATTTCTAGCTAATTTTTTTGCATCATTCTCTCTGTAATACTCGTATCTCTTTAAAGCCATGTCATAAGCTTTTTTTAGTGACTCTCTTGCAGCATCTTGGAGTCTCATATTTACAGTTGTATATATCTCATATCCACCTGTTCTAATATCCTGCATACCTAAAATTTTTGTGCGTCTCACAACTTCATCAACTATAAATGGGGCAAGATTTTGTGTCAGTGTGTCATTATATACTTTTGGACCCTCGGCTAAAGCTTCATAATAGGTCTCATCATCTACCCAACCAAGAACATGCATTCTTGATATTACACGATTAGCTCTACCCATTGAAATTTCATAATTTTTTGTTGGAGCATAAGAGCTAGGTGCTTTTGGCAACCCGACGAGAATAGCAATCTCTTTAAGGGTTAATTCATTTAAGTTTTTATGAAAGTAGCCATCTGCAGCGGTTTTAATACCATAATAACCATGACCAAAATATATTTCATTTAGATATCTTTCTAATATCTGCTCTTTAGTTAAAAGTCTCTCTATTTTAAGTGCGTAAATAAGCTCCTTTATTTTTCTGGAGAGCTTCTTTTCTCTAGTTAAAAGTTTATTTTTTACTAATTGTTGAGTTATTGTACTGGCACCCTCAACCATTTTTCCAGCTTTTACGTCTTTTATAATTGCACGAAAAATTGCATCTATATTTATGCCGGGATGTTCAAAAAAAGTTGTGTCCTCTATGGCTAAAAGTGCTTCAATCACTCTTGGTGGGATCTCCTCAAATGAGGCGTAGTATCGATGCTTTTTATCAAAAATATTTGCTATTTTATCACCATTTTTATCATATATCCTTGTTGTTATCGAAGGCTTATAGTACACTAAAGACGATACATCATAACTCTCTCCCAAAAGAAAATATCCCAAAAGTAAAAACGGGGATAAAAAACCAATTAACAGAAGTGAAAAAAATATTTGCTTAACTTTTTTCATGCTCTAAATTCCCTATTTGCAAAATTTGCATCAATCAAAGTTTTTGTATATCCGGCATGTGGATTTTTCAATATATTTTCCATAACTCCGCTCTCCACTACCTCTCCATCTTTTATGACACAAATATCTTCGCATAAACTATTAGCGGAGACCATATCATGAGTGACAAATAATATTTTAAATCCAAACTCCATCTGTAAAGATTTTAATAAATCCAATATTATCACCTTATTTTCAGGATCTAATGCTGTTGTCGGTTCATCCAGCAACAGCAGATCCGGTTCATTACTTAATGCCATAGCTATTACAACACGTTGAAGTTGTCCACCAGAGAGTTCTGGAGGAAACCTCTCCAAAAGTTCAATCTCTAAGCCGACTTGAGCAAAAAGTTTTTTAACTTTAGCAAAAGGAATAAAAAATTGCTTTTTTATCTTTGTAAGTGGAGAAAGTGCCGTAAATGGGTTTTGAGGTACAAAAGAAAGACTCTCTCCTACTCTTAATTCAAAATCACTGTCACTCTCTATTTCACATTCCATATTGCTGGGCAACATTCCAAGCAGTGCTTTAAGAGTTAAACTTTTACCGCTTCCGCTCTGACCGACAAGTGCCAATGAAGACGCAATAGTAAAATTTATATCTACTAAAGGTTTTTCATCAATAGTAATACGGAGCTTGGAAACATTCATTCTCTTATTTTAGCTAAATTTATACACAAGCGAGTTAACTCATCACATGAGGTTCCCAATCTTGCTATGAGTCGGATAATCGCTCTATCTACAGTTGGCTGTCTTATACCGCCAACCGCGAAGCCTCTATTTTTAAGTTCCTCTCGAATATCTATTACTTTTTTATTGTCACCTATAATTATAGGGACTATTAGACCGTCAACTTTTATACCCAATTTATCGTAAACAATTTTTTGTCTTTTCTCTATTTCACTTTTTATAGTGTCTGCGTTTTTTAACATGTACTCCAATGCATTATGCGCTAAAAGAGTGTCATAAAGAGACAGTGAAGTTGCATAAATAATTGGTTTTGCACGATTAATCAAATACTCTACAATATGAGAAGATGCCAAAATAAAAGCCCCAAAACTTCCATAGGCTTTTCCAAGAGTTCCCATTTTTATATAATTAGGTTTTATATCAATATCATAGTAGTCAAAAACACCCATTAATTTATCCCCGATAACACCGCTGCTATGCGCTTCATCTACAATAAGAAGTGCGCTGTATTTTTCCACAATATCAAACACTTCTCTTTGGACTAAATTACCATCCATAGAGTATATTCCTTCAACTGCAACTATCTTTCTTGAAGCGGTTGATCTCTCCAGCAGGCTCTTTAATTCATCCATATTATTGTGAGCAAAAAACTCTACATGTAGACCGTTTAAGTTAGACGCTAAAACTCCGGAAGCATGATACCTCTCATCCATAAAAAGAGTGTCGCCTTTTCGTACCAACGATTCAATAAGAGCAATATTTGCATTAAATCCACTACCTAAAACAACTCCATCTTCAAAGCCGTTTGCTTTACACAGTGCAGATTCAAAATCTTTATGTATTTGATGATATCCATTAACTAAAAGTGAGGCCTTAGAACTATGAAGCGGGAGTTTTGAAAGAGTTTGACATGTAGAGTTATGAAGCTCTTTGTTATGAGCTAAACCGAGATAATCATTTGACGCAAAATCTAAAATAGAACTGTCATACACTTCTCTAGTTCTATATCTTCCTGATTTTTTAAGAGCTTTTAGCTCATTTTCATAATAGTTCACTAGATGCTCCTTGAGGGCATAAAAATCTCTTTAAAACTTCAGTGTTTAACCCCATTGCAGTACTCTCAAAGCCTCTAACTTCTTTAATATAAGACTTACAAAAACCCTCTACCATACAAGCTCCGGCTTTTCCTTGCCAATCTCCACTTTTTAGATAAACTTCTAAATCATCTGTATTAAAATCATCAAAAATGTAATCCGTACTGGAAATATCTATAAGTTTTAATTTTTTGCTTTGGTAAATCATACATGTAATTATACTGGTTATATTTCCGCTTTGTGTTATTAAGATATTTCGTGCATCATCTATAGATTTTGCTTTACGAAGAATTTGACCTTGGCTAGTCACTACAGTATCTGCAACTAAAAGCGGATAATCACTACATCCAAAAGCTTTTAGATTTGCTTCATATTTTCCAAGTGTTGCAAGGTATACAAAGTTTTTTGGTGTTGTTGCTTTTATAGAATCTTCGTCAAAATCGACACTCTCTTGAATAAAATCAATACCGGCTTCTTTAAGAAGCATTGCACGGGTTGAAGATGATGAAGCTAGTCGTATCATTACAAAGAGCTAGAAAGATAAGTTCCCAAGAAAATAGCAATAATACCAAGCAGGATATTTAAAGGTACCATAATTTTTCCAATAAGACCTAACTGATTTTTTGCAAGAACAAAATCACCATTTTCTAGTGCTTTTGATGCTCTGTTTCTTCTTTGCATCATCACTATTAAGTTGATGAACATCACAGACCAGATACCCTCTTTGACGTGGGCAAGTACACTAAATTCAGTTTGAGAAAGTTCATAACCTTTAATCATAAATATTGCCGTTATAAGCAAGATTATTACAAATGGAAGAACTATTGAGAAAAGTCTTTTAAGTGCTATTGCGATGTGTTCTAATCTTTTTTGCGGAGATTCAATCTGTAAAAATGACTGATAAGCGGCATAACGCATAGCAATCATCCCGCCAACCCATACTACAGCAGAAATCACATGTAAAAATACTATAATAGTTTTATTTTCCAAAAATATTTCTTGCATTAAGAAAGAGCTTCCGTAATAAATTTCAATGCTTCGGCTTTTGCCTCTGGAAGTTTTGTTTTATCTTTTCCCCCGGCTTGTGCAAAGTCTGGACGACCACCACCCCCACCACCGAGTATTGGTGCGATTTTTTTAATCCAGTCACCTGCTTTAGCAGATGCATCTTTTACACCGGCAGCTATTAATACCTTCTCCCCTTTTACTTGGAAAAGCATTGCACAAAGTTTTTCATTTTGATTTTTTAGCTCATCGATTTTTTCTTTGATATCGCCGCTTGTCAGCTCTTCAACTACAACTGCAACACCGTTAACTTCATTTGCAGTTATCTCCACTTTTGCAGAGTTTTGAGCCTCAACAAGCTCATCTTTTAGTTCTTTGATATTTGACTTCATTCTAGCAATACCGGCCATAATATCAAGATTTTTAACCTCGGCTTGAGTCTGTTTGATTAATACTCTTTGCTCTGTAAAATGCCTGTAAGCTGCATTTCCACAAACTGCTTCAATACGACGAACGCCGGCAGAAACACCACTCTCTTTCGTAATAATGAAAGAACCGATTTGTGCAGAGTTTTCTACATGTACACCGCCACAAAACTCAACTGATACATCACCAAAACTTACAACACGAACTTCATCACCGTATTTCTCGCCAAACTGAGCTTTTGCACCGGACTTTTTAGCATCTTCTATGCCCATAACTTCTGTTTTGCCGCTAATTGCACGAAGAACATCATTGTTTACTCTTGTCTCAATTTCTACTAGTTCCGCATGACTTAAAGCTTTTGGATGAGAAAAATCAAATCTAAGTTTGTCTGCATCAACTAATGAGCCAGCTTGAGAAATATGATTACCTAAAACATCAAAAAGTATAGCATGTAAAAGATGCGTTGCTGAGTGATGTTTGATTATCTCATTTCTTGAAATATCAACAGATGAGTTTACAACATCTCCAACTTTCAACTCAGACGTAACTGAGATTTGTGAAAGGTTAAGACCAAAAAACTTTCTAGTATCTTCTACTTTTGCGTAACCTTTAAGTTCACCTATATCTCCAGTTTGTCCACCAGATTCAGCATAAAAAGGAGTAATATCTAAAAGAACCCAACCACTTGAGTCTGCACTTAAACTATCTGCATGTTTAAAGTTCTCATCAAGAAGTGCTAAAACTTCCCCTGAGTGCTCTAAAAATTCATAACCGACAAAAGTATTCTCACCAAACTTCTCTAATAGCTCTTTAAAATCACCGTGAGTCTCAGAATCTCCACTACCTTTCCAAGCAGCTTTTGCACGAGTACGCTGTTCTAGCATCAGCTCTTCAAACTTAGCAGAATCAAGTTTTAGATTTTTCTCTTTTAACATGTCTTCTGTCAGATCTAAGGGAAAACCAAAAGTGTCATAAAGTTTAAATGCAACTTCACCAGAGAAAGTATCCTTAATATTTTTAAGCTCTTCATTAAAAAGTGCAATGCCTGACTCGATAGTTTTGAAAAATCTAGCCTCTTCAAGTTCTATCTGCTCTTTAACTGCTGTAGCTTTAACAGCTAAATAATCATACTCATCACCCATAATAGCGACAACATCATCAACCAGTTTATGCATAAATGGTTCTCTAAAACCAAGCAAGTAACCATGTCTTACTGCGCGTCTAAGTATTCTGCGAAGAACGTAACCACGCCCCTCATTTGAGAAGTTTATACCTTGAGCTAAAAGGAAAAGTGCTGTTCTTATGTGGTCTGCAATTACACGGTAAGAAGCTCCATTTTTATACTCATACTTTTTGCCTATTTGTTTTTCTACATGTGAAATAATTGGCATGAAAAGAGATGAGTCGTAATTACTTATTTTGCCCTCTTTAATTGCGACAACACGTTCTAAACCCATACCGGTATCTATTGAAGGTTTTGGTAGTGGTGTCATTTTTCCATCAGCACTTCTTTCGTACTGCATAAAAACAAGATTCCAAATCTCTAAAAATCTGTCACCCTCTCCACCCATTCTATCTTCTGGCCCATTGAAATTCTCTTCGCCTTGGTCATAAAAGATTTCACTACATGGTCCACATGCACCGGTATCACCCATAGACCAGAAGTTATCTTCATCGCCAAGTCTCATGATTCTATCTTTAGAGATATATTTTTGCCATATAAGTTCTGCTTCATCATCACTATCATGAATAGTTACCCAAAGTTTATCTTCTGGAAGTTTAATAACTTCAGTTAAAAACTCCCAAGCGTAAGAGATAGCATCCTCTTTAAAATAGTCTCCGAAACTGAAGTTTCCAAGCATCTCAAAAAAGGTGTGATGTCTGGCAGTGTGTCCAACATTTTCCAAATCATTATGTTTTCCGCCAGCTCTAATACATGTCTGACATGAAGTTACTCTCGGATTTGCAGGAACTGGGATTTCTCCAGTAAATATTGATTTAAAAGGCACCATACCGGCGTTGTTAAAAAGCAGTGATGCATCATCAGGCACAAGCGGTGCACTCGCTATTCTCTCATGTTTTTTTGACTCAAAAAATTTTAAAAATTCTTCTCTAATATCCATAAATATTTCTCGCATATAAAATTACGCGATTATACCTAAAAATGGCGTCAAATCTGTTTAAATAAAACTCCCTCTTACTTTTTATGGCAACGGATACATAATGAGAAAGCGCTACTGCTCTGTAAAAGTGAAGAAGATTCGGATGCATGAGGGTTATGACAACTTATGCAGCTTAAATCTTTTCCTGGTCTTGAGGGATCTTTTATATTATGCGTAGGGTGTATTGTATTTCCTATGGTTGTTACTATATGCATCCCTTTGACCTTGTCTTTGTGACACCCAGTACACAATTCCCATACAGGTTTTCTTGTAAAAAATGGATTTGGTGAAGAGTGCGAATTATGGCATCTATTGCAACGACCAGACTCTGCCGGCTCATGTTTAAAGCGTCTTTTAGCCCACTTATCTTTATTTTTTTTGTGACATGAGTAACAGAGTGGTCCTATCGGGTCTGGAACTGTGTATTTTGTTTTGTTATGCTCTGCTTTATTAAATTTACCGACTTTACCACTATGACAAGAGGTACAGAGCCAGTTAACTGCCGGAGCATGACCATGTTTTTTTGCTGTAACCAAACTATGGCACTGGTAACAGTTTGATTTTGTAATATCAACAAAAGCAACATCTTTAACCTCATTAACACTCATGTCATGGCATGAAGCACAAAGTTTCTCATCATTTTGAGTATGAAAATAGTTACGGCTATATTTTTCTGGTGGATATCTATACTCTTTGTGAACTTTAGATTTAAGAAAAATCATCCGTCTTTCCTGCTTAACAAGTATGTCATTCTTATATCCACTTACGCTGATATTGTTCTCTCCCAAATGTAAGTGAATACTTTTACAATAATGAGTAAGGGTAGGCTTGACCTTAATATCGAATGTCTCATTACTTTCATTGCTCTCTTTGTTTTTATTACTTATAATAATCCAGTCAACAAATTTTTTATCTGCTTCAACCACAAACGAGACTATATCCTCATCATTAATATCCTCATTAGGAGGATTAACAATCTTTAATATTGATGCCTCTTGTGCAAAAAGAGAAAGTGAAAAAAGTATTATAATTAATATATTTTTAAAATATTTACAACTTCTCATTTTTTTACCTTATTTAATACTTCTTTTAATAAGAATGGTCGATTTGTCGCATGAGGTGTATGACAATCTGTACACTGTTTTTTATCATTAAAACCACATTTTGAGTTTTTAGTAGGGAGAGCTTTAGCATGTTTATCTTTATGACACCCCATACATATCTCATTAACAGGTTTTCTTAAAAACATTTCGTATGGGCTCGAGTGAGAGTTATGACATTTATTACAATGTCCGGAGTCTAAAGGTTCATGACGGTATCTTGAAGCATCCCAAAGTTCTTTATTCTCTT
The DNA here is from genome assembly GCA_021648285.1 of Sulfurimonas sp. Taxonomy (GTDB): domain Bacteria; phylum Campylobacterota; class Campylobacteria; order Campylobacterales; family Sulfurimonadaceae; genus Sulfurimonas. Next base: position 28,675 of record JAKITC010000005.1, read on the forward strand.
TATGACAATGAAAACACGATTTACTTATAGATTCTGTTATTCCATATTTGGACTTATCTTTACTTTTTATATTATGACATTCTGTACACAACCAGTTAACGGCCGGAGCATGACCATATTTCTCTTTAGTGATATTTTTATGGCATTTATAACAATTTGATTTAGTAATATCTTTAAAAGCAACATCTTTAACCTCATTAACACTCATATCATGACATCTCAAACACTTAGCTTCATTTTTATCATTATGAAAATAGCTGTTTTTATATTTTATTGGTGGATATTTATACTGATGAGATAGTTGGGATGAGACATAGACATGTTTAATTTTTTCACTTATAAATTTTTTATTTTTATAAGAACGTACAGTAATCCTATTTTCGCCGAGTTTAAGCGAAATACCTTTACAATATATTGATTTATCATTATTTAAATCTATATTGATTTGTTCTATTGGTGTAACTATTTTAAGAGTATCAAAATTTTGTGAATGAGCCTCAATGACAACATTCAAAGTTAACTCTGTATGAAGCTTATTGTCTTGTGGATAAACAATATTAAATAAATTATTTTGTGCAAATAGCGTAACAAAACTCATACAAATAAATATAAAAATTCTTGTGTATGAGTTAGTTAGTTTCACTGACCTATCCCTTTGGGATAAACACGATCGTACTCAAACCTTTTATGACATGCTGGAGCACAAGAACCTCCATTTTTGGTCTCTATATATCTTAGAGGAAATTTCACACCGTTAAAATCTGTATAATCGCGAATAAGATGATTATATTTAGATGCATGCTCGTCATGACATGCTCTACAGGTCCTGCCTTTTCTATCATTTACATGTAAATAATGTAAATTAACCTCTCCGTCACGGAATGAAGTGATATTATGCTCATCAGATTTAATGTACTGTTTTTTAATTTTCTTATCAGTGTGACATTTAAAACAAAAAAATCCTTTATTTGCTATATCAGCATAAAAGTTTTTAGTAAATGATTTTCTTAAAATACTAAAGTTATTTGAACCATGCGGTGCATGACATGCTGAACAGCCACCCTCTTTTTTTACATCTTTAATAGGTCCATGCCAGTTTGGATTTTCTTTGAGATGCTTTTTTATATTCATAAGCATTCCGCCATCTTCATCAGATTTAACTTCTTCATCATGACAGCCTAAACATGTTTGAACCCTGTCTTTTTTCAACAGTTTTACATATTTGGTAGCATGTGGATCATGACACTCTAAACATCTTCTTTTACTTGTATTAACACCGCCATGCTTAAATTTAGAGTGCTGTACTATCTCTTTTACATCATCATGACAATCTAAACATAAATCCATTTTAGCATCTAGATGCAAGAGAGACTTGTACTCTGCTGTATGAGGATCATGACACTCTAAACAACTCTTTTTTACTATTGGCTTATGCTTAGTCTTTAATGTCATATCAACAAATAGTTTTTCTGCTTTATTTTTAAATTTACTTCTTTTATCGTGACACTTCAAACATAAGTTATTTATAGAATCAGCTTTTAACAATCTTTTCGTATTTGATTGATGTGGATCGTGACAATCCATACATCTACCGTCTTTAGCCGGTTTATGGTCAAACTTTTTTGTATATCTGGTTTTATGACATGAGTAACATATATCTACAATATTTTTCCTAACCAGCTCTCCTGGTTTATTATTTTTTGATGTGTGACATATTTTACAAGCTCCCATTTTAAATGGCTCGTGTAGATATTTTTTTAGAGGTTTAAACTTATCTGGCAAATCTTCAAGTTTAACCATTTTAGCTTTTACTAGTCGCGTCTTGTCATGTGTAAGTCTCTCTTCTTCTCTAATTTCATCAGCTGCTATTTCTAATGGTGCAAGTGGTTCAGGAGCTACAACTTTTTTCCTTTTTGCTTTCTTCTTCTTGTCAATAGAACTTTCAAGTTCTCTAGCATGTTTATCAACATCAATACTTTTAATTTCATCATCACTGATACTAAAATTACAATCTTCATAAGCCGGTTTTGCATGCTCAAGATTATAAGCGATATTTTTCATGATAACGACAAAACGGCTAAGTTTTTCTGAGACACCATATGACTGAAATAAAAATGTACTAACTGCTAATACAAATACTAATACTATTATTTTTATCATACGTTGTTTCACTATGTTGCCTTTATCATTTAAATTTAAACTTTTAGAATATCAAATATTTAATTTTCTGTAAACTCACCAACCGGGCATTTTCTCTCAGTAACTTTATTTCTAACAAGTTTTTTTCTATCTGCATGATGTGGACTGTGACACTTATTACAATCATATGCGGCCATACGCTTATTAATTTTCTCTTTCGGCCAGTGACAAGTATAGCAGAGTTTAGCCACTGTACGAGTAGTAATCGCTGCAGGTTTATCTGTTCTTGAAGCGTGACATACATTACAAGCACCCAAAGTAAACGGCGGATGACCATACTTTTTTAAAGGAACAAATGCCTTTGGCAACTCACCAATATCTACCGAATGAGAACTACCGGTAGTTGCTTCTATGTGTTTTTTGTCCATCTCATCAACAGGACGAGGATCACCATGATGAGCATCGGCAAGATTAGTCGCGATTAGTCCTCCAATAGTTATCAATCGTCCGAATTTTTCGCCAGCACCAGACATAGCAAGTAAAATGATAAGAATAAAGACCACGCCTCCAGCTATTGCCGGTTTAATATATTTTGGTTCCATCATATCTCCCTATTCCTCGTCATTTTCAAAATTAATCTCTTCTTCTGGTGCTTCAGGAAGATATTTTTCTAATTGGTAGTGCCCTATATTTCTATGACAATCTACACACTTAGCACGCTCTTTCCCATGTTTACCCTCAACTAAAAGTTTTTTAGAGAAATATGCTCTATGAGCTATAAATGCTTTCTTATTCGGTCTTGTACCACGTAATAAGTTTTCATGACAGTGTAAACAACCGCTATCATAAACCCATTCACGGCGCTCTCTGCGGCGCTCATGCCAGTCTATTTTTGATAAGTCATGAGTAGTTTCAACCCAAACATCCCACATACCTGTTTTAACTTTTTGTACCATATATCCTATAGTAGACTTGTGTGGTAAGTGACAATCAGCACATGTAGCCATTACTCCACTATCCCCATAACCACCATGCACGCTGTTCCTATAAGCTTTTACCATAGGTTTCATCGAGTGACATGAACCACAAAAATTTACATCCGAAGTATGCTTAACCGCAACAACTGTAATAAAGGAAGTCCCCATTCCTATTACAACACCGGCTATAATCATAGCAACAATTACCCATACACCTAAAGAATATTTTTTCTTCTTGGTTGTATTTAACAATTTATTTTCTTCCATTTCTTTATCCTTCAAACGTATTATTAAACCTTTTTGATTAATATAAACTAAAATTATAATAAAAGATTACTTTTTGCTTAAATTCAAGTACAATGTGATTAGTTTGTGATAAAAAGCTCTGTTTTTACTATTTTATTGAATAATAATTAATTATATAGAACAAAAACGATAGGTACATTTTCTTAAGAAATAAATTTGATAATTGCTGATATAATAATTCTTGTATTAGTATGATTATAGTTATCATCATCAATAAATTCTAAATATTTCAATAATAAAAATGGAGCTAGTCATGAAAAAAACGTTTCTTGCAGTTGTTATAAGCTTTTTATTGGCAGGTAGCATTGCAAATGCCGGAGAAGATGTAAATATGGGCAAAAAAGTTTTTATTGGAGTTTCAATGAATGCTGATAAAGGTGATGCAAACAGTCAATTTGCTCTTGGCAGTATGTATTATCAGGGAATAAGTACTAAAAAAGATCATTTTATGGCAGCTACTATGTATCAAAAAGCAGCAGATCAAGGGCATCTTAAAGCTATGTTCAACTTAGCTGTTATGTATCATAAAGGAGATGGGGTAGAAAAAGATAATCAAAAAGCCATCTCATTATTTACTAAAGCGGCCGACAAGGGGGATTATAAATCAGCCAGCCATCTTGCAGATTTATACTACAATAACAGAGGTGGGATAGTAAGAGATTATAACAAAGCATTTCCTCTGTACAAGAAGGTTGCAGATGCAGGATATCCAATGGCACAACATAAAGTTGGTTTGATGTATAAATATGGAAGAGGCACACAAAAAGATATCCAAAAAGCTACAGAGTACTTAAGCAGATCTGCACTGCAAAGTTGTGCCGAAGCTCAATATACTCTTGGTAAAATGTACCTGGAAGGCGATGGTGTAGCTCAAGATAAAGAAGAAGCAGAAGATCTTTTAAAAGATGCATATATAAATGGTAAAACAGAAGCAAAAGTTATTTTAGATAAAGAGAACTGGCATGTAATATTAAATGGTGTAGCCTCACCAAAGGAGTAAAAAATGAAAAAAATTTTATTAATAATAGTGTCAATAGTTTATGCAGCATCTGCATCACCGTTATTTGAAAGATGTTCTACATGTCATGGAAAAAAAGGGGAGAAACACTCTCTAAATTTGACAAGACCTATTGCAGGATTAAAAGTTAAAGAAATTGTTAAAATATTAAAATCATATAAAGCCGGTACAAGAAATAAATATGGTTTTGGAAGTATAATGAAGGGACAAACTGCTAGGCTTTCAGATAATGACATTGTTGAAGTAGCAACATATATAGAGTCACTTCATCCAGTTGAAATAACATATAAACCTAAAAGTGAAGAAACCTCTGCTGAAGAAATATTTAAAAGATGTTCAATATGTCATGGGAAAAAAGCTGAAAAAAAATCACTCGGAGTAAGTAGAGTAATTGCTGGATTGAAAGCAAAAGAAATTATTAACATATTAGAAGAATACAGAGCAGGTAAAAGAGATTCTTATGGTTATGGGAATATGATGCGGGGACAAGCCACCAAACTTTCTCATAAAAACATAAAAGCAGTAGCTAAATATATTGAATCCTTTTCCCATGTAAAATCAGATGATAATAAAACTCAAGAACCGAAAAAAAAGATTTCTCAACAAGAAGTTGACTATAATACATTTATGGATGCATACTTTAGAGATTCTAAAGATCCAAATGAAACATTTGAGGCTGCAAACAAAGCCTATGAAGAACATTTAAGTAAAGAACATTTAAAAAAGTTAAAGGAAAAAAATGAATAAAATAACGATAGCTATTAGCGTTGCTACACTGTTAATGTACGGTTGTAGTGATAAACCAAAAGACCAAGAGAGTGGTGTAAAAACAGAAAAAACACAAAGTGTTGATAAAACAGCTGAAGGGGTAGCATCTCAAAATATCTATGGTGCTTCAGCAGAACAACCAGCAGAAACCGATATTCAACTTAACGCTCCGCATATTGGAAATGTATTAGAAACGATGGATGGCGGTGGTTATACCTACGTCAAAGTAGATCAAGATGGCAATGCCTACTGGATAGCCGGACCAAAATCAAATGTTACAGTAGGAGCTTCAATATCTTATATTGAACAGATGATAATGAGCGATTTTACAAGTAAAGCACTCAATAAAAAATTTGATACACTTATGTTTGTAAGCGCTATTGTACCGGCTAACCAAGCTGCTCAACTAGCCGCTTCAAAGGGTGAAAAATGCGAAGATTGCGATCACGATAAAGAGTTAAAAATGGATTCCTCTGCTGCTATGCCAGCGCACCCTGTACCTGTAGTTGCTACTCCTACCGCACCTATAAAAATTGCTAAAAACACTAAAGGGTATAGTGTAGAAGAGTTATATGCAAAAAAAGATTCTCTTAAAGATAGAAATGTAAAATTAAATGCTCAAGTAGTTAAAGTATCCAAAGGCATTATGGGTAAAGATTGGATTCATTTACAAGATGGTTCTGGTTCTGCAGGAACAGACGATATCATAGCAACATCTGTAAATTCAACTGTAAAAGTTGGAGATACAGTTACTACTGATGGAGTAGTTAAAACAAATATTGATCTTGGATATGGTTACAAATTTCCAATCATTATTGAAAAAGCAAAATTCACATCTATTAAATAATACGAAAGGGCATCTTCTTAAAGATGCTCTCTAATCTACTTGTGTGATGGAAAATCACCAAAAATCTTTTCAATAACTTCACTTAAATAAGCATTCTTTTGCTCTGGTGTAGATTCTAATGGAAGTTCATCTTTAGTTATTCCCTGCCAGACAACTCTATTTTGTTTAACATCAAAAACCTCTAAAAGAATTTTTTCCTCTTCATACTCATAAGTTCTAGTTGTTGTTCTGACATCTGGCTCTAAGGCTAAAGTACTTGAAGCATTTAGATAAAAATACTCATCTAAGGATTTGCTCAATCCTAGATACATGTACGGAACAGGTCTAATTCCCATAGTCTCATAGTTTGTCTCGATCTCACTTCTTTTTTGAATATCCAGATGCACAGTTATATAAAAATCAGCATCACTCTTATACACATCTCTATACCCTTTATTTTGCATATAAGCATTTAATAACTTACTTATACGAGCTCTGGTAAAGTCTTTCTCGTTATCTTTTTTAGTATATACAACAGCAAATGTTGAAAGTGACGAAAAATCATATTCAGGATCATGATCAACTTGAACTTGGAGAGTAGAACACCCTCCCATAACAATTGTTATAATGATTGCCACAAACAACTTTTTCATATATATTCTCCTTTACATATAGAAAGTTTAAAATAATCTTGTTAGCTTATATTGGTATATTCTACTGTTTTTTAATTAACAATAGTTTAAAATTTTTAGATTATCAGTGCTTTAGGTATTTATCAATATCATGTGAAAAGTGGCTCTTTAAGAATCCTAATGTATCAATACTATTACCTTTAATATCGTGATATCTTGAATTAAATGTTTCAGCAAGTAAATTGCTATCAGTTGCCGGTTGTGCTGAGCTGGAAATTTTCACTAACTGGTCTCTTGAAAGTGCAAAGTATTGCATCAAATCGTTAGGATTATGTATATTACGTTGCTGAAATATACTTTTTATTTGCGGATTTTGCATCTGTCTTTTTATTATCTCATAATCAAAAATTATGGGCTGATTAGAACCAAACATTAAAAAATCTATGGTTGAAATATTGGCAAAGCTAACTACATATTCAAAAGTATCCGTATAAGCTTTTATAATGCTCTTTAGTGTAGCCACATCTATTTTAAACAGAGGTACCCACTGTGCATTGATCCCTCCTTTTGAGAGCCTGGATTTAACAATCTCAAAAAAATCTTTGTTCATAATATTTGATGCACCAGAGAGCCAAGGATGTGATGGTTGTGACACAATAATATCATAAGTGTTGTTCGACATCAATAAGCTGTTGCGTGCATCATTAATCGTTATGTGAACCCTTTCATCACCATCTGTTGGCAACTTATCATCATAGAGTGTTTTTACTGCATTTAATATCGCAGGTTCAAGCTCTACAACATCTATAATATCTAGTTCATTCATTGCCAAGGCTTTAACTGTCGTTCCACCTCCATAACCTACTACAAATGCTTTTTTTGCATGAGGATTTAGTAAGAGTGGTATTTCACCCAATAAAAACTCATTTAAAAGTAAATCATTTTCATTGCATATATCAACCCATGACTCACTCAGACCATTGTTTAAAAGATAGATAACGCATGGATAATTATCATAACTTTGAGTACTTATTACTCCTGTTTGACCCTCTTTAATATAATGAATTGTTGATTTAAACTCAACTGAGTCTCCTTTAGCATGACGCTGTAACACAATATTTATCATTGAGCGATAATCAATATGTGCCAAATGACTGCTTGAGAATATAAATACAATGACAAAAATAGACCAATGAAAGGTGGCATTCATAATTTTAATATCATTAATAAAGAGAAAGGACGAAAGTAAGACAAAGAGGGCTACAGCGGTTAATAGTATATCCGTAGAGAAATATGGAATAATCCAAAAACCGGCTATGATTGAGCCAAAAATTCCTGCAATAATATTAACTGCATAAGCTTTACCAATATGAGAATGAAGTGTAGTGATATTTGGAGAGTAAAATTTTAGTGCAATAGGAAAAAGTACCCCAAACAAAGCAGTTGCAGGTAATAGCAATAAAAACATAACAAAATATTTACTCCATCTGTAAACAAAAGGGTCTACATCCAAAGTATTTAGTTGCCCATATATTTCGGGAAACATACCTAAACCTACACGGGCACCAAGTAGTGCAATACTAAGTAAAATTAAACCAAAAAAGAGAATCTTCTGAGTATTAAAATAATAAATCTTTTTAAATTTAACTATCAATGAACCAATTGTAATGCCCATAAGAAACATAGCAAGAATTAAAGAGAAACCATAAATAGTATTTCCCGTATAAACAATAAGGAACTTCATCCAACCTACTTCAGTTGCCATAGCACTTAAACCAGTTACAAAAAGTACAATAAGTGCTTTATTGTTAAGTTTTTTTGGCTCTTGTATATCAGGTGAAGATATTAGTAGGGTATTGGTAGAAATGTTAAGACTGTTATATAAGACAAACCCTATCAATACAATAAACATATTAAGTGAAGCGGCTATATACATAGTCCCGTCCAAACCAAAATGAGGTATTAAGATAAAGCCTGAGAACAGCACTCCTGCAACAGCACCGGTAGTATTAAACGCATAAAAATGAGCTAATTTTGTTCCTATTTCATTTTCATGGGCAATTGCAATAGACATGAGAAGAGGAAAAGTAGTACCGATTAAAAATGTAGGGACTAAAAGTAGTAATATAACCACAAAAAACTTTAGTCCCAAGCCCATCTCAACTATTGGAAGTAAAGATATATAATAATCAAGATTTAAAAGAATAGGAAGCAACAAGATTGCACTTAAAGCTATCCCCATCTCAACTGCAAGATAAATTTTAAATGTATTTTTAAATCTTTTTAGAATATGTCCTGCAAAATAACTACCAAGTCCCAAGCCAAGAAAGAACGCTGCTAAAACCGTGCTTATTGAGACAGATGTAGACCCGATACTCAAGCTGAGCAGACGAACCCAAAGCACCTGGTAGATAAGAGCTGAACTACCAGAGAGAAGTAAAAAGAGTGAGACTATCCATTTTAAAGAAGAGTGTTTAAACACCATTTTTATGACTTAATTGATGTTGCTTTAACTTTAACTAGCTTGTTGCGATTAAATGATGCGCCAATAATTAATATAACTATTACAGAAATAACATAAAAAATCCATTCTGGAATTGGCACCGGGTCACCTGATGCATACGAATGTAAACCAGATAAGTAGAAGTTAACACCAAAGTATGTCATGATAACAGATGAGTAAGCAACAACTGAGACCGCATTAAACATAAAGTTTGATTTCAGAACTGAGACAAAACGCATATGTGTCGTAAAAACATAGACTAAAATAGTTACCAGTGCCCATGTCTCTTTTGGATCCCAACCCCAATAGCGACCCCAGGACTCATTTGCCCATACACCGCCTATGAAGTTTCCTATTGTAAGCAGTGAAAGCCCTACAATCATTGACATCTCACTTATTCGTGTTGATTCTAAAATATTAACACTTATTTGCTCACGCTTTTTTTCATCATTGAGCATAATATAAAAAATCAGCGATACAAAACCGAGTAGAGTACTTAATCCAAGAAAACCGTAGCTGGCTGTAATAATAGATACATGTATTGTCAGCCAATATGATTTAAGTACTGGAACCATTGTCGTAATCTGAGGATCTAGCCAACTTAAATGTGCTACAAACAGAGTGATACCGGCAAATATACTCGTTGTTGCAACAGCTAGTTCTGAACTTCTTGCAAACAATAGACCTGCAAGAATAATAGACCATGAAATATAAAGCATTGCTTCATATCCGTTACTCCATGGTGCATGTCCTGAAATATACCATCTCAATCCAATGCTTATTGTATGAGCTATAAATGAAACTACCAAAATAGCAAGAATAATACGCATAGCTGTCTTAAGATTAAGTTTTGGTTTTGCTATACGCACAAAAATCAATATTAGAAGAACAAGTCCAGAAATAAGATAAATCGGATAAAGTCTGTCAAACATATTAAGTTTGTTGTATAAAAGTTCCGCTTTAACAAGCATCTCACTAGGAATTAGTGAGGGGCTCAACTTAGCTTGATATGATTTAATTGCATCTATAGCCTTGTTTGCATCATTCCAATCACCGCTTTGCAAACCTTTTGACAATCCAATAGAGTTGTTTCTTAAAAGAGCACGAACTTCACGAGAAGCTTCCTGAGGAAAAGTTTTTAGTGCCTCTTCCGGATAGTACCATTTGTTACTACTATCCCCTTTAAGTGGAAATACAGTCATAAAGCGACCAGTGTAAATCATATAAGCAACATTTATTTTTTCATCTAACTTAATAAGTTCTTTTTCATATGTACCTCTTTGTGAACTACTCTTACGAAGAGCTTCTTCTGCGTAATTGCCCAGTATATACTGTCCTTGGTTATCAAAAACTTGTGCAAAAGAAAAAGTTTTATCTGATTCTTTCATACCAAGTATCTTTTTAATTTTTTTATGCGTAACCTTAATCATTTTAATATGTTTCCAAGGTTCAGGGTTTGATGCCATTCCTAATATGATTTGATTATGGTTAAGACCGAACATACTGTCTTTTGATGCAACCTTATTCAGCATCTCTGTCGTAAGTGTGTCAAGTGGTTTAATACGTCCATCACGACTTTGTACAAGTAAGGTTCCATAATGATTTGCATGATCAAGGTCAATATTTTTGACTTTTTGAATCAGATCTGTTGATGCAGACAAAGGTACTGTATTAAAGAGAGTTGCAAATACTAGTAGAGCAGCCACTATACTCGCTTTATACTCATATTTTTTACGAGAGAGTTTTCCAAAGTGGCTATTTGGGTTTAAAACATTTAAAAACAGTCCTGCTGCTAAAAGCATATAACCTAGATATGTAGGCCATTTACCGGGATCATGATTAACTGAAAGTATTGTTCCTTTTTCATCTTGATCATAAGAGGATTGAAAAAATAGATACCCACCATAATCAAGAACGTTGTTCATATAGATTTTATGCTCTTCCTGAACAAGGTTTGCTTTATCTATCAAAGTAACATCACTCTCATACGATGAGGGACTCATAGAACCAGGATATTTTGCCAATATAAAATCTCGTAATCTTAATGAAAAGGGTAGCTCAAGAATCTTTGAACCCCATTCAAGTGAAAGTTCAGTGTCACCTATCTTAAGATTTTGAGTAAAACCTTTATATCGTTTTCCTTTGCCCATCAAAGCTACCTCACGATGCTCTCCATCATATGCAACATCTACTATCAATGCAGAGAGTAAATTCTCGTCTGTTTTTAACTGCATTTTTGCACTCTTTTTATACTCATTTTCACTAACAATCTTCACAGAACCTTTGCTAAATACTGATTTTGCAACAAGTTGGATGCCGTTAATATTATACATCTTTCCAGACTCAAATTTGTATTGTTTTGTTGCCTCATATGTACCTTCTGACCTATCAACCATCTTTAACCATTTAATAGGAACGTTTGATACAAAAGATATATTATCACCCTCACTAAAAAGCTGAATTATAGGCTTATTATTTGCTGTTGGTTGTTTATCAAAATAGACAGCTAACGGTCCGAGATCTAACAATTCATCACTTGCAAGAAAAAATTTCTCAGGGCCTTGTGGTGTACGAACAAGAAATTCAACTATCGGTTTTCCGTTTTGATCTTCAACCAGAGTTTTAACTGCTTTTCCAATAAAATCTTTGTAGCTAACAACAACTTTTTTGCCATCAACATCAAGTGCGTTATCAAACTCTCTGCCACCAAGTTCTGACATGTAAATAATATCTTCTCTGTAAAACTCTTCAGAGCCTTTTTTTGCACCTATTTGAAGAAATGCATCTGATGAGAGCATTCGATGTTCAGTAGCACCTTCACGAATATGCATAACACCTTCATGTCCATAGTAACGTGTAATCCCAGAACCGATTAAAACAACTACAAAACCTATATGAAAAAGAAGAACTGGTATCTTCTTTTTCTGAATCATCTTATAACGGAAAATATTTCCTATGATACTAATTCCCAAAAGAATCTGTATAGCCTCAAACCATCTACTCGTGTAGATTAGTGCCCATGATGTATTTACACCATAATCATTCTCTACAAATGTTCCCACTGCACTTGCAATTGCAAACAGAAGAATCAAGGTTACCATTAATTTCATTGAAATCAAAAATGACCATACTTTTTTAATTAATATCATATTTTTCCTTGGAGTTTAGTATTACAGAATATTATAATATTCTATAAAAAATTAGTTTAGCACACAGTTATTAAGCAATAGTTAATGCGTAGGAATTTTTTCTTTTGGTTCCTCTTTTTTTGTTTCTACAGACGGCTTATGAATGTTTGGTTTTGTAAAAATTTCTTCGCCCAAATGTTTTATAGCGATTATCATCCATTTGCCGTTTTGTTTTTGAAGAGTGTACTGCATCTTGTAAAATATATTTGTAGGCTCAAGCTCTACATTTTTTGTTGCAAGATTCACATAAGAAAAAGTCCAATTCTCCATAGTTCTTATTGTTGCATTATTTTCATTATAAGCAATAGGGGAAAATCTTAAATCATTGATTTTAGCAATGTAAGTCAGGTTGCTGAACTTCCAAGACTCAAACCATACTTGAAGTTTTACCGCAACATCTTCTTTTACAAATTCTTTAAAAAACTGCGTTTCTCCGCTTTTGCCCATCTTTATGATGCCATAGTTATATTTTAACAGAGCATCTTTTATATATTTGTCTTCATTTGCGTAAAGTGTTGTAACACAAAAGAGTGTTACAATAGTAAAAAGATATTTTCTCACTTTAGCTGCTTTATGGCATTGGGCTAACATCATACCCGGGAACAGAATTACCACCATGACACATCATTCCACCACAGCTTGTTCCGGCTATATCGTTACTGTTTATAACACTATTTTTTATATATCTGGTAATCATTAGACTATTATTCTGATAGTCATATGGTGCTGGAAAGGTGCTATATCCTATCAGTCTTGAAACCGGTGAACCGTGAGGTATCGCCACATGGCAGTTTATACACTTAAGATTTCTGCTTCTCATCCAAGAATTCCACTCTTTATGAGGTGTAGTCAGGTCATGACAATTTTTACAAAACAGACCTGTATCTCCGGCTGTATTAATATCATCTGTATCATAAGCGGTGATTCCATCAGCCTTATAAGGCCAATAGTAATTACCCGTAGAGCTCTTAAGCATCCATTTCTTATTTGACCCATGAGGACCTTTTGGATCAACAACATTCAACTCATCATCTGATCCATGGCAGTCTGAACAGTACATAGTACTGACTCCGGCTGTCCATGGTGCTAGAAGAGCTCTTTGTGGTATTGCTTTTGGTTCATAAGATGCTCCTGTTCTGCCATTAGCATTTATAACAACCGGATGACCAGATCTATTGTTTTTATTCATCTCCCAAGCTACATCGGTCAAAGGTACATTAACCGGATCACTCACTGATGCGTAAAGTGAATCTGGAGTATTAGCCGTAACATTGTTGCCAAGTCCCCAGTATGAATGACATTTAAAACAAATCTGATACTCTTTTTCAGCTGATTCCATCGTTGTAAAAGTCGTAGGCTGCAGCCACGCCGTTGGCCAAGTTGGTTCAACGCCGTTAACTCCCTGTAGTACCCCAGAAACAAGGTTTGTAGGCGTTGCTGGGTAGATTTCATTATCTGCCACATGAGGTAAAGCTGCAACTTTATGCGGATTGTGACAATCTACACACTCCACATGTTTTGAGTCAGAAAATTCCAGCCCTTTAGTAGTCGCCGGATATCTTGTTACATTTGTTCCGTAAAGTGTGTCAAGATTAGTGTGAACTCCATCTAGGGTATTTACCAATCCATGTCCATATGGTCTATCTAATATAGACTCTATGTCTATACGCCCTAAGATTGATCCCGTTCCATGACAAGGTGCTGTAGTTCGATCATTTGATACTCCCATATAACAGGTATTTTGCTCAACTTTTCTTTGAAGATAGGCCTGTCCAGATTGTGCATTGTGCGGTGTATGGCAATTAACACAGTAAAATTTACCTACTACGGCTGTTCCATATTCTGCAGAAACTCCGGTCGTTGTATAACTCTCTGTTGCCAATTTATGTGGATTATCGGTACCGGCAATACCATTGCGTTTGTCATGACATGATATACATGTAGTAACTATATTTTCTGCAAGAGTTGTTCCTGAACTTACATGTAAAAATTTATTGCTTTCGCCGTTGGCATTTGCTGCATCTTTATGCGGATCATGGCAAGATGAACACTCTATAAATTTTTGTCCTGGATTTGAAGCATACGCATATAGCTTTATTGGAGAAGTTGGCAGGTTTAACAGCTCAGATGTACGAGTACTGGCGTCACCAAAAGTTTTAGTAACTGTCGTATCATACTCAACCCCGACCGGATGATGAACAGATAAATCTGTTCCAATAAGTCCTGCTTTTGATGCTGGAATAAATCCACTCCCGTCAACACCATCCATTGCTATCTTATCTATTCCCATATATTTTCGTCTTAATTTATAAACAGAACCAACAGCAATAGTTCCATCATGACAACTTAAACATTGTCTTGAGAGTGCGCCAGGAGTGTCGTTAGCTGATCCAAGATCTGTTGCAAGAGCGGGATATCCCAAGCGTCGCAGGTAAGTACTGTCATACATATTATAATTAGTTACTGGCATGCTTCTGTTCCAAAGTGGCTTTCCAACCGGTCTTGTGAAATGCGGTATATGACAAAAAACACACACTTCTTGCTCAGACTGAGCCTTAATAATAGTCTCATTTGCATCAGGAACAACTGTATTACTAACAGAAAGGTTATGTTTAGTATTTATAATAGAACCGGTGAGTTCAGCATTTATAAATAATAATCCTAAAATTACAAAAATAATAAGTTTCATTTTCAACTCCTTTTTTATTTTATTTCAAGTCGTTTAAAGATTTGAAATCTTCCATTATTAGTATCAACAACGTAAATATTGTTATCAGAATCTATAGATATATCTTCAGGAAGAGCAAACTCACCTCTGCCTTCTCCATAATAACCCAGAACCATCAATAACTCTTTATTTTGATTAAAAATCTGTATATTGTTAAAGAGAGTATCACTTACATATATATTACCATTGTTGTCTAGTGATATCCCTCTAGGACTGCCAAAATCACCAATGCTTTGACCTAATTGACCAAATTTATCAATAAATTTTCCACCCTCATCAAGTATTTGAACACGATGATTCATAGAGTCTGTTACATAAAGCTTTCCATCATCTGCTACATCTATAAATGTAGGTCTGTTAAATTGTCCATCTCCAGAACCTTTTGAACCAATAGAGTTAATAAACTTGCCTTTTAGTGTAGTTACATGAATTTTACTTGCCACGGTATCTACAATATAAAGAGTTTTCTCATCAGCACTTATCGCAATTCCAACAGGTCTTTGAAATTGTTTCGGGGCTATTGTATAACTAAAATCTCCATTTTTTTCAAATACATATACTTTAGCACGAACTGAATCAGTAACATATATATTGCCCTTGCTGTCCGATACGACATCTATCGGGTAAAGAAAGGTTTCATCATCAGACCCTGTAACAGTAATCATTTCACCCTCTTTTTTATCAAAGATATAAAGTGTTTTCAATGAAATATCAGTAACATAAATTCTGTTTTTATCTGCATGTATGCCAAAAGGAGAAAACAGAGCAGAATCTTCTTCACCAAATAAAAACTCAAAAGCTTTTGCAAAAAATCCTTTTTCTATTCCTAAATCTTCAGCTTTTCTAACAGAAGATATATACTCTATTTTTGGTTCATCTGGTAGTGGCGGCCATACTAATCTTGCAGTTTCTTTAGCATTAAGAACATCAACAGTTACTATAAAAAGCAGTATATATAAAAATTTATTCATCCTTTTATCCTTTAAAATCTTCGTATCAATTGTATCTTGAGAAGAGTTCTCTCAACTTCTAATTTTCTAGTTTCACTCTGTGTTTCAGTCTTATTATACTGATATGACATTGATATATGGGTTTTCCCCGCTTCATATACCAAATTTGCATTACCCGCGTAATCTAGAGTATCATAATATTGCTTTACACTTACTCTAGAACTAAACATTAATCTTCTAAAAAAACGATAATTTAAGTTTACATTCATCATTGGATTAACTTGGCTGGTGCTTTCCTCATCGTTAACCATATTTATATACTCCATACCAAAATTAAATGCAATACGTCCCCTCATACCTAAACGAAAATTAAAATTTAAAGCATCCCGTAGGCTGCTTGATGAATAGGAACTGCTTACTCCAGTGTTAGAAGTGCTTGTTATTGAATATGCAGCAGCTAAATTATTGTTGACTATAGCAAAAAGTCTTGAGACAAGAGCTGCATTAAAACTAAATCTTTGTTGTTGATAATCTTCTGAGCTTGTTGACATGTTTGTACTGGCACTTATATTGAGGTTAGACTCAATAGATGGCAGCTCTTTGGTTACTCCTGCATTTAAATTAAAAGTGTACCTCTCAACAGCGGTACTTGTGTTAGTGCTGTTGCCATCTTTAGACTCTTTTGTTGTAGTGTCATTTTTTTGAACTATAAGATTTGTTGTTAAATTAAATTTTGCATCATCAAAAACAGTTCTTGTATAAGCATGAGTAGCAGCTAAATTAAGATTTGTATTAACACCTTTTACTGTAGGGGTATCAAAAGTATATATCATAGCGCTTTGGGCAAGATTGATACTTGACGATAATCTGTAATTGAGTGTTTGATTAATATTTATTGCATTAAACTGCTCTGTAGTATTAGCTTCTTGATATTGCAATTGCGTGCTGTTTACAGATAGTGTAGCGTCATACTTTGCTCTCTTTGGAGTCCAGCGCAAATCCGCACGAGCATCCATTCTTGTTGTCTCATAATACTCATCAGTCTCATAAGAAGCGTCAGAGTTTAGTTTTAAATCTTCTGAAATATCTGTTTTATAAGAGAGGTCCACTTTATCTTTGACTTGATTCACGCTTGTAACACTGTTGTTTAGATAATTTTGTACGTTTTCTTCTTCATTATGCTTATATTTTATGCTTAGCTGATGTGCTTTTGTGCTGTAATCAAATGTGCCAAAATAACTACTGTTTTGTGTATTTTGCACATTATCAGCATACTCAGATACGCCTTTAATATTTGACATTCCATAAGCAATCTGATATGGAGTTAAATTTACTGATCCCGATATTCCTTGAGCCTGTGATTCATAAATATAACTGGTAGAAAAGTTGGCGTACTGTGTTGATATTGGGCTGTTCTGCTGATTGGCATATATGCGAAATGGGAATTTTGTCCCTTTAATAAAATTTAACTCTATTCCATAATCATTACTGTCAGTTTTTTGCGATGAAGTCTCATCTTTGAGTTTATCAGATCTAATCGATCCCTTTAAAGTATACTGAAGTAGACGGGGACTGTAAATATTTCCTATATAACCCAAATTTAATTTATTAGTGAAGTTCTCTCTAGACCTTGTACTGCCGGTATTTGTTGTTTCATCCTCTGAGTACAAAAATCCCAAACTTCCAAACAAACCCCTGTCTCTATGTCCAGCAGCTGACAGTGCTGATGTTAAAGCTAAAAATAAAAATAATAAAATCAGCTTTTGCATAAATGTATTACTTTATTATCACCGAATTTAGCATTAGCTTTTTAAGAAGCTCTGCTTTTCGTTTACCTTCTTCTTTGTTTTTTAGATCTTTTTTAAGACCTTTTTTTACTGTTTCAAAGCTTAATTGATTTTGCTTTTTCTTATCTTCTACCTTTACAATAAAATATCCTATATCCTGTTCTATAATATCACTAATCTCGCCTATCTCCATGCTAAACGCCTTTTCTTCAACAGCTTTGTTTAATCTGCCCTTGTGAAGATAGCCCATATCACCGCCTTTTATACGACTCATAGCATTTGAGTACTTAGCAGCCACATCTGCAAAATCATCACCGGCTTTTAATTTTACAGAAGCTTCATCGATTCTCTTTTTTGCTTTAGTATTTCCATCAGGGTCTTGTGGATTATTTTTTATATAGATTAGACGGACTCTTATTTTTTGTGGCTCTCTAAACTTATACTTATTCTTCTCATAATAATCTTTAAGTTCTCTGTCACTATGATTGACTTCTATCTCTTTTATGTGCAGTTTTTTAAGTATTTCATCTTTTCTTACCGCTTTTCGGAACTGCTCAGGAGTAAAACCTGCTTTTTTTACTGAACTCTCCAAAGCTTTTTTAGATCCGTATATACCAACTAGCTTTTTCATAACATCATCAACTTCTCTGTCACTTACAGTAATTTTCTTTGTAACCGCATAGTTGATCAAAAGAGTTTTTTCTATTAATGATTTAAGTGCCTTTTCTTGAAGTACTTTTAGTTTCTCTTCATCCAGACTTGCATGAAAGTATGCTTTTGGCAATAATTTTCCAACTTCCTTATCTCTCTCATCTATTGAAATCGCTACACCATCAACAACTGCAATAGTTGCCTCTGGCAACAACACTTTTCCCGCAATAAGAAGAGTACTTATTGATATTATTAAAAAAAATATTTTCAATTTATTCCTTAGTTTTCTTTGGCTCAGGAGCTTTCTCTAATTCAGGCTTTCCAAAATTTTTAACTTCAGCATATTTTATTGGATTGTCCTTTTTCCATTTTTCACTTAAATATTGAAAAGTTTGTACTCTTCCACTAAAGCCGTCAGCTATAATTATCTTATCTGTTTCATCTATGTAGACTCCTGTAACCAGTCTAAATCTTCCTTCCGTATAACCGGCAGAACCAAAATATAGAAGAAGATTTTGTCCTGTTTCATCAAATATTTGAATATTATTAAATGCGCTGTCAGCTACATAGATATGGCCATCGCTATCAATACCAACACCCTTAGGCCTTGCGAATGTTCCCGGCTTATCACCAACATTTCCAAAACGACTAATAAATTTGCCATCTTTATCAAATATCTGTACACGAAAATTTTGGGTATCAACGATAACTATATTGCCGTTTCTTTGGTCAACTGCTATATTTGTAGGAAAATTAAATTCTGCATCTCCCTTACCTCTTTTTCCAACTGTGTAAAGATGTTTTTTGGTAGCAATGTCATACGCTTTAAACTGATGTCCTTTGGTATCAACCACATAAAGTATGTTTCGGCTTCTATCAATTGCTATGCCGGTTGGATGGATAAATTCAAGTTTGCCGCCAAGCATAAATATAAGATTTCCATCTTTATTATAGCCATTAATAGTTTTTAGGCGGGAATCACTTACATAAATATTTTTACTTTTATCAAAAGCAATGGATACAGGAGAA
Organism: Sulfurimonas sp.; assembly: GCA_021648285.1. GTDB lineage: Bacteria > Campylobacterota > Campylobacteria > Campylobacterales > Sulfurimonadaceae > Sulfurimonas. The sequence goes on from JAKITC010000005.1 coordinate 48,177, forward strand.
GCGAGTCTTCCTCTCGTTCCATCACCGATAAGACTTAAGTCTCTGGTTTTTTCATCAATTACAAATACAATGTCTGAACCGCTGTCTGCCACATACACTTTACCATCTTGCAAGCCGACACCGTATGGTTTAATGATGTTCATAGACTTATTATCTCTTGTTGATTCACCTAAAAACAGGTCAAGTGCCGTGGTTGTATCAGGCTTGCTCCCGCCTCTGTAAGTGTTAAGGTATAGAATTTTAGGCTCTTCTGGATACGAGGGATAAGTTATGGTCCACTTGACATCAACTGGTTTTGTAGCACATGCTTGAAAAAATAGCATAGCAAATATTGATATAGATAGAAAAATAATTTTCATATAAAACTCCGTTTTTTACTAAATAATATATTAAAGTATTATATCAAAAAAAGCATAATGGGAAATAAAACAGAGAGGAAAAAGCTTCCCCTCCGTGAATTGAAAAGTTAAGTACCACTCTGTTGGGAGTAGGTACTATTTATTGTGACAGCCTAGACAAAGAGCACTTCCTACATTACTGTGACGAAGGAAGTTAACCTCAGTATCTGTACCTTGTACTTTACCACCGTTATGCGGGTCATGACAAGAACCACACTCAACTTTGTCGGCACCTGGTCCACGAAGCAAGTCTGCAATTGTAGCAGCTCCCATCCAAGAACTTAATACAGTGTTGACTGGGTTAAGTGAAGCATTTCCAACAGTATACACGATAGAAATAGGATGGTCATTTTGCATATTAGATGCTGTACCATTATTCTCACCGATATTACCACCGTACGTTGTACCTATCTGAGTGATATTTGTACTACCTACTACTGTATTCATACCTGAACCAGGAGCATTAAGAATCGAATCAATAGCACTAACACCGTCATGGCAACTCAAACATGCTAAAGATGGATTGGCTGGTGTTGCATCTGTTGCTAGTCCCGCAATAGTTGTACCATACATAACAAAACTTCCGACAGGGCTAGCTTTATTCCAAAGCGGCGCACCGGTAAAGGCTGTGTTGGCCGCGTGAGGGGTATGACAATATACACAAATCTCCCCGTTATCACTTGAATTACTATCCAACAGTGTATTCCCCGACAAATCATGTGGACTACCAGTGATTAGACCGAAAGCCACTGATGAGGACATCAGCAATGATATTGCTAGAATATTAATCTTTTTATTAAACATCTCGTCTCCTTTTTTCTATGAAGCATAAGAAACTTTTATACTTTATATGTGGTAAGTATAACAAATTCTTAACTTACTGTCACTTAAGAGTATATATTAATTGTTGTTTTTAATATATTAGTTACATAAAGTAACTGTTTTTAAAGATAGGTAGCCATTTTTAAAGACATTTGTAATCTATTTACTTCTTGTGGCATCTTTGACATACCCCATAAGTAAAAGAACCTTTCATTCTAAGTAGATATATTCCAGTTGAGCCATGTGGATTGTGACAGCTGCTACATACAAGATCTCTTCCCGGGCGAGCTGGATCCTTTCTATCTCTTGTTGGGTGCCCTCCACCTGGGGTTCTTCTCCCAAAACCGATTTGCGGTATCACATGTTGTCCACTTGCCTTTTCAGAATGACATGTGGTACAAAGGTACCAAATACTCTTTCGAAGAAAAAATTCATTATCTGAACCATGAGGATTATGACATCTTACACATCTACCGTCATTTACAGGACCATGCCCGTACTTACTGGCTTGCCAAGCTTCAACGGTATCATGACAGGTTCCGCAAGTTTTTGATATTGGATCTGGCGCCAAATACTTTGAAGTACCCTTCTCATCTGCATTATACTCACCAACTTTACCATTATGACATTCAAGACAGAGCCAGTTAGCAGTAGGAGCATGTGTATTTCTGGTATTTATCATACTTTTGTGACATCCGTAACAAGTAGTCTTTGTAACATCTTCGAATGCTTCTCCATCAGTTGGAACATTTGATTTCATAGTATGACAAGGTTTACACTTCTGCTCTTTTTCATCCTTATGAAAATATCTAACAGAATAATCTTCTGCCGCATCTTCATCAGCACCTTCAAAAAGTTCAGAAAGAAAAAATAAATCACGCTTTTCTTTTTTAATTACTTTTGAATCTTTGTATAGACTAACAGAGACACTGTTTTGTCCGGGGTGTAGTTTTATACTTTTACAATATGTATTTTTTGTTGAATTGACCTCTACCGTAGTTGTTACGTTATTCTCTTGAGTGATTACTATTTTATCAGCCTGCTCAAAAGTCACATTCACTACAAAAGTACTGTTTTCACCGACGTAGCGTGTCTTATCTAATGGCTGAATAATTTTTATTGATGAAGGAAGGTCTTTTGCATTGCCGCTTAAAGCGACAAAAAGCAAAAGAAGTATATTTACCAGTTTCAAATAAATCCTATTTTAGATTAACTTTTGGTGTTATTCTATCATAATGTCTACGAGCATGACATGCCGGTGCACAAGATCCGCCATTCTCAGTTTCAATATAACGAATAGGGAAGTTAATTCTACCAAATTTTGTTTTCTTTCTTAAATGGTGAGGATACTCTTTTGTGCCGTGGAAATCATGACAAGCACGACAAGAACGACCTTTAACTTTATTTACATGTAAAAAGTGCATGTTTCTATCACCATTTCTAAAGTTTGTCATATCTTTAGTAAATTCATCCTGAATCTTCTCTTTTTCATGACACTGAAAACAGATGTAACTCTTTGGATCAAATTTTTCATAAAAAGTTCTAGGGAATGGTTTTTTCAACATTCTTAAGTTATTTGAGCCATGTGGGTTGTGACATGCTGCACAATCACCCCATAGAATAGGTCCATGCCAATCTGGATTTTCATCAAGATGTTTTTGCATATTTTGAAGCTTATAACCTGTTTCATCAGTTACTAATGTTTGATTATGACATGTTAAACATAACTCTTTTGAAGTATCTTTGATTAAAAATTTAGGATTCTCAGAACCATGCGGATCGTGACACTCAAGACATTTTCTTGGTCTGTTTAATGCTCCATGTTTATCCGTAACTTCTTTTATCCAAACTTTTTTATCTACATGACACATAAGACATATATCTTTTTTTCTATCGGCATAAAGCTGATAAAGATGGTCTGATGTGTGTGGGCTATGACAATTTGTACACTGATCTTTTACAGGCGGGTGTATATTCGTAGTTTTATGTAAAAATTCATCTTTTGCCTGATGACATCCTGTACAAAGCTCATTAATGCTTGAACTAACTAAAAGTTTTGCATTATCAGATTCATGTGGATTGTGACATGCAGTACATGCACCTGCTGCAACTGGACCGTGAATAAACTTTCCTGTATCTTTAGGCAGATGACACATATAACATAGTTCAGGTGGGTCCATAATCAAAGCACCCTCACCCTTAGCATCTACATGGCAAACTGTACAATCTCCCCATTGATACGGAGGATGAACAACTTTCTTTGCTGATTTTAAGTCTGTTCCATAAAACTTTTCCAATTCTGTTAAAACTGGTCCTTTATCCTTAGTCTTATTTGCATCTTTTGCCGGAGTAGGTGCCACTACAGCAAAAGCACTTGCACATGTCAATAACAAAACTAATATGATTTTTACTATACTAAAACTCTTATATTTCATTTTTTACCCTTTACTGTAATAAGATATGTAGCGAGAGCTCTTATGTCATCACCAAGCAGTATTTTAGTTTTTATCAGCTGCGGATTCATTACAGCTGCACGCTTTGGAAAAATAATTGGTTTTCCTTGACTTTTAAGATAATCTACTAATGCAGCTTGTTTACCTTTATAAGCTTTTGCTATTCTCTTGAGAGATGGTCCTATAAGTTCTGTCTCAGGCTTGTGACATAGCACGCAACTTTTTGCTTCAAAAATACTTTTTCCTTTATCTAAGACAGCATCTTTTGCTGTTGCATTTGCTAAAAATAGCATAGAAATAGATAAACTTAATATTATTTTTTTCATTTAAAAAACCTTTTTAAGTAATTGTTCTCCGATTATATCATAACTTTTTCTAATTTTACTACGAATATATCATCTTTTATATTTATACTTTTATATTTCTTTTTAAAAATTTTAGTAGCCATTCCATCCCCATGGTATAGTAGTTTCCCTTGAAGATTTAAGATAGGAGTGGTTCCTAATCCACAGCTTGGACTCTTTGATTTTAATATTATTTCGTTAATTTTTTTATTTAATTTTATAAAAGAATTAATCTCATTTTCAAGTAGTTTTGTACATCTATTTTTGTCTCATCGGTAAAAATTCTATTTTCCCCATCAACTTCAATCACACTGATTCTTTCCCTTGGTGTTCCAAAGATATGTGCTTCTGGACAAAATGGGATTATTTCATAATCTTTATAAGCTTCTACAATCTCGTTTATTTTTTTGTTTTTCCGTCATAACGACAATATTCACCCAATAAACAAGCACTTATGATAACTTTTTTCATTAACAGATAATGACTGACTTAATCTCTGTCATCTCTTCTATAGCGAACTTGGGACCTTCGCGCCCAACTCCACTCAGCTTTACCCCGCCATAAGGCTGAATATCAAAACGAAGCGTAGGCATATCATTTATAATAATCCCGCCGGCTTCAAGCTCACTAATAGCACGTTGAGTAACACTTAAATCATTTGTAAAAACTGAAAACTGCAAACCATAAGGTGAGTTATTCATTTTTGGAAGTGCTTCATCAAAAGAGTTGACTTTAACAAGCGAGACAATTGGTGCAAATACCTCTTGGCAAACTATAGCCATGTCATCACGCACATCAACCATTACACATGGATAAAACATTCTGCCCTCATGTCTTGGTGTAAGTAGCGGTGATGCGCCCTCTTCGATGGCACTCTCAACCCATTTCATTGCACGCTGTGCTGCATTATCATCAATCAATGGACCCATAAAAGTATCATCTTCGTACGGCGAACCGACTACTAGTTTTTTTGTTTCTTTTGCCATTTTAGAAGCGAATTCATCATAAATATCAGCATTTACATAAATTCTCTGAAGTGAGATACAAACTTGGCCAGAGTTTACAAAAGCACCTAATGTACATCTCGAAGCTGCAAGATCCAAATCTGCACTTTTATCTATGTATGTTGCCGCATTTCCACCAAGCTCTAAAGAGACTTTTTTAATTCCAGCATTTTTTGTGATAATATTTCCAACAGGAACACTTCCTGTGAAACTTATCACACGAGGTATATTACTTGTTATTAATGCATTTCCAACTTCCGCATCACCATAAACTACACTAAGTGCATCTTTTACAGCGTATTCGCTCTCAATAAACAGTTTTGCAAATTTGTATGCTGTTAATGGAGCTTCGGGGGTAGGCTTCAGGACAACTGTATTACCTGCCACTAACGCAGGTGCCAATTTATGTGCGACAAGATTTAGAGGAAAATTAAAAGGAGTGATTGCCACAACTACTCCTGCAGGCTCTCTAACAAAGAAAGATGTAGTCTTTTTACCACTTGCCATTGCATCTGTACTAATCGTCTCGCCATGCATTGTTCTCATAGTCTCGTGCGCAAGAGTAACTGTTTCAATACATCTGTCAACCTCAACCCTGGCAAAGGCGATAGGCTTACCAACCTCATCAGTAATTGTTTTAGCGATATCTTCTCTATTTTGTTTTAACTTTGAAGCAACATCTAAAAGCCAGTCACATCTTTGTGAGAGTGTAGATTTTTTAGCTTCTGCGCACGCATCCCTTGCAATACTCAATGCTTTTAGAGCATCATGTTTATTACAAACAGGAGCAGTAGAGACTATCTCTCCGCTGTATGGGCTTATTCTATCACTAATGTTTTCTTTTGCTGACTCAATTGAGCCAAAAAATATTTTCGCATTCATTTTATTCCTTCCGTAAAATGAACTAGTCCATTTTACTCCGCTTGGACCGCTATAGTCACAAAGCGTTAGCTTCTTTAGAAAAGCATCAGCTCTTAGAGCTAGAGTGTTTTAATTAAGAAAATTATATCATGAAAGGGTTGTTTTTATAGTAATAAAAAAAATTTATTTTTTGCTTCAAAATTTTATGGTACTATATGTAGTAAGTTAAGAGGAGGATATTATGCAAGTTACTCGCTATTTATTTCAATCACCTTACTCTAGCCAAGTTCAAGTGGGTAGACCTGATGTTAGTTCAAGCGGCGAACAGAAAAGTGCGCAAAGTGACTCAGGACTTCAAAAAGCTGTAAACCAACCTTTAGAAGAGGCTCAATCTTTTAAAGAGACTCAAGTACAAGAAGTTGAACCTACGGTAAAGTCCGATATTCTACTAGATATTTACGCTTAATATTATTACAAACTACCCTATCAAAGTGAAATAAACATGAAAATTCTTGTTATTATTGCTATGTTGCTATCTGCCGTTTACTCTGCCGATCTCGATTGGTTACATGACTATGACAAAGCTCTTGCTCAGGCAAAAAAGGAGTGCAAAGATGTTTATCTTTTTGTCGGTGCTGACAAATGTAAATGGTGTGATAAATTTAAAAAAGAGACTCTTTCTAAGCAGGATGTCATAAATACTCTGAAAGAAGATTATGTACTTTTGTACATGTCAAGAGACAGACATAAGATACCAGAGCGCTTTGAAGTAAAAGGAGTGCCTAGACACTACTTCTTAACAAATGACGGCAAAGTCATACATGCCGATAGAGGCAGTAGGGAAGTTGATGGCTTTTTTGATTTGCTCGAAGAAGTTGATCTAAAAAAAGACGACTAAGTATCGAGAGCGTGTAACTATTACCAGCCTCTGATAATTATATGGCAAGAAAGACAGTCATTCATTACTTTACCATAGAATTTTGTAGCATCAGAATTCTCATGTGACTCAACAGCTTTTCTAAGTGATTTTAAATCTTCCGATAGGTTAGCATTTACGTTTTTTGTTACCTGAATTTTATTGTTATGCATTATAAATGTAGATACATCAACATTTTTAAAAATTGCATTCGAATTCTCTATTATTTGGATACCTTGCAATATATCTTTTTGATTAGTATACATAAATCCTGATTGAATCTGATTCATCCCTTGTTTCATCAAACTCATTGTTGATTGTATTGTAGTCTGATCTGCCAGAGCCATTACTGAACTTATAACTAATGCCAAGATAACTTTTTGCATTTCATATCCTTAGTTTTTATTATTTAATCTTGATTATACACATTTATTAATTAAATATTTATAAAATCGACTATATTAAATAGTTATGTTTTCTATAATTTCTGTTTTTCTAGGTGTAACTGTAATAGCATCATAAACAAAATCCACATCAAGCTTATTTTTCTTCATATATACATAACCGGTTTTAATCAGACGAGATAGTTTTTTTGGGGTTATGTTTTGTATGGCAGACTCATAATTCAGTCCACTTTTTACTTCTATAAAATGAAGGACCTCATCTTTTATAGCGATTATATCTATCTCACCAAAACGAGAGTAGAAGTTCCTCTCTACAACTGCAAATCCATTTTCAAAGAGAAACTCACAAGCTTTGTCTTCAGCGAGATTTCCTTTTGCTCTGCTCATCTTATGCCGATTAGCAGTTAATCACTTCAACTTTTATAGATTTAAAAGCTGCAGTTAAAATAAGCTCATCGCTTTTATCTCCAAAAAGAGCATTGATTCTAGATTTTGCATGATGAAAAGTAACAAAAAGAGTTTTTGGCTGGACTTTGCTTGTAAGTTTAATTGTTAGTGGAGTAGTCTCTCCAAACTCTGTTTTTAAAATAACTTTCTCAGATGTAAAATCAGTCGCATCATTTTCATTCACAAGTAGAATATCTTCATCATATCGTTTCATCAAATTTGGACTCTGCTTGGTCTGCCAAGCATTATTGTACATCGCTATTGTTCTACCGGTTGTTAAGTGATAACCGGTTAGTGCTTTAGATGTAATCTCTTTTATCATTCCTCTTAGTTTATACTGATGGTAATGAAACTCACCTAAACCATCTTCAGTTCTAAAATCTAGTTGATGAAGGATAGGTGTATCTTCTGTGTGAACAGGCCATTGAAGTCCACGTTTACGGTGACGTTCCAGTCTAACATACGAAGCTCCGCTAAAACGACGATATGCTACTTCTCTAACCTCATCCCAAATTTCATTTGAATTTTTATACGAAGCTGTTCCACCCATTTTATTATCAAGTTTCTGTAATACTTCCCAATCATCTGGGAGGTCAGTTTCTACAAGTGGCTGTGAAAGATGTAGACGACGCATTGCATTTACATAAACGCCTGTTTTTTCATAAGCCGACTTCACTCCAATCACTATATCTGCAATCTTTGTAACATCAGTCATAAACAGATCTTGAACCATAACAAATTCAAGATGCCCCATTGCAGCCTCAACCTTGTTAAGATTTGGATGAATATGAGTTAAATCTTCCCCAATATTCAGAACTGCCTTAACTTTGTCTTTTAACATTTCATCAACCAACTGAGGAGTCATCAGACCAACCTCTTTTGGATCTTGATAATCAGGGTCAAAATATGGAAGCATACCCATATCACAAGCACCCTGAACATTATTTTGCCCTCTTAGAGGCATAAGACCAGCTCCCTCTTTACCAACATTACCGGTCATAAGCGCCAAGTGAGTTATCGCCATTACCGCGTATGAGCCATCTGTATGTTCTGTAATGCCAAGCCCCCAGAAAATCATTGATTTTTTAAGTGCATACTCACGAGCGATCTTGGGAATCATTTTAGATAGATACTCATAACCCTCTATTTCTTCAAAATATTTAGGATTAGCATATGGATCATTCAATATCTTATCTTTAAACTCTGTAAATCCTTTTGTTCTATCAGCTATAAAACTGTCATCATACAGCTCTTCATCCATAATCACATATGCGAGCATATTTAAAACAAGCAAGTTTGCTTCATGAGGGATAATCGCTTGATATTTTGAAAATCTATGTAGTTTAATCTCACGAACATCAAAAACAGCCAAATTATCATGTTTTTGCGCCACATCAATTATACGGTTTGCGATGATTGGATGGGCTTCTGTTGTATTTGAGCCTATTACTATCATAAACTCACAGTTATATATATCATTATACGGATTTGTAGCAGCACCTTCACCTATGGTTGTTCTCATACCTTTAAGACTCGGAGAGTGACAAACTCTTGCACAGTTATCTACATGTGGAGAGTTTAAAGTATGACGGGTAAACTTTTGAAAAAGATAAGAAGATTCACAAGAAGTTCTAGCTCCACCAATTGAAGCAATACTTTTACGCCCATACTTTTGTTGAATATCTTTTAGTTTCAGACTTGCTGCTGTTGTTGCAGAGTCCAAGTCTGTTTCATACCATGTATCATCAAAATCTATTAATGATGAAGATATAGCATCTTTGATAGTAGGATTATTATCAAGAAAGCTTTTTCTTACTCTTGGTATTCTAAGGCGTTCTTTTGAATCAACAAAATCAAAGCCATATTTACCTTTAATACAAAGCTTACCTTGAGAAACAACTCCATCTGGGTGTGCAAAAATCTTTTGAATTTTATTATCTTTAACATGAGCAGCTATATCACAGCCAACTCCACAGTAAGTACAAACACTATCTATTGTTTTAATATTTTCCATTGTATAGCTTCCTGATTTTAATAGACAGAGTTTACAATTTTATCTCTTAAGAATTGTGGAAGTATATTGAGAAATTTAATGATTAAATAAAATCTAAGAGGAAAAGCGTAAAATCGTTTCTCTTTCTCTATCGCATTGTAAATTCTCTTCACTCCATCTTTATTACTTAACAAAAATGGCATATTAAATTCATTTTTATCTGTCATCTCACTTTGAATGAATCCAGGTAATATATTTACAACTTTTATCCCACTATTTTTGTACTTATATCTAATAGATTCAGCATAAGAGTTCAAGGCTCTTTTAGACGAACTGTAAGCCTTTGAACTTGGCATTGCTATAAGCGAAGAAAGTGAAGATATAAAAACAATTTTTCCACTTTGTTTAGCTTTAAAAAGTGGCAGTAAGATTTCTAAAATCGCATGATTAGCAAATAAGTTCACATCATAAAGTTTTTTAAAATCATCAAACGGTGTAATCTCTAAAGAGTGCCCTATTGATATACCTGCATTAAGTATAACCATGTCAACAGAACCTATTTTTTTGATTTTTTCTTGCAAATTCTCAAATTCAGATACGTCAGATACAACTATTTCTACACTTTTGACATGTGGAGACAACTCTTGTTGTAACTTTCTCAAATTCGTTTCTCTTCTTGCAAGTAAAAAAAGTTCATTATCTTTTATAGCATAGGCTCTTGCTAAACCTTTACCTATTCCGCTACTTGCACCTGTAATTAAAATTTTCATATATTCTCTATTTTTTTAAAATTCTACATAAACTTTAACAATATAACTCAATTTTCGCACATAAAACCTAACTCTTTTTGAGTGTAAGCATTGAACATAGCGATGATACTAAATAAATCCTTATTACCCTTGACAATATTATCCATTTCTGAGATTTTTGTAAGTATTTGAATAGGTATTGTTTCTACTATGATTAAACTAAGATTTAAATTATTGGATTACTAAACAAACTATTTGATATAATTCATGCGAAGTGTAAGCCTCCCTAAAAACTGTACCACCTAAAACGGAATAATTCTGATAAAATAAATCAGGAGCATTCATGCGAAAAAGTAAGTTTAGTGAGAAACAGATTATAGATATTCTAAAAGAGATTGAGGATGGAGCACCAGTAGTTGAAACCTTAAGAGATAAAGGTGTTAGCAAGGACACATATTACAAGTGGAAACGGAAATACAGTGGTATGGAAACAGGTGATGTTAAACGCATGAGAGAGCTAGAAAAAGAGAATGCCAAGTTGAAAAAGCTTTATGCTGAAATGGCACTAGTGAATGATGCCCTTAAGGATGTTATCGAAAAAAAGCTCTAAAGCCTGATGAGAAAAGAGAGCTTGTGAAACATATAGTTGAGCACTGCTTTTTGAGTATCAATCAGGCATGTCAAGCACTTACCTTGAGTAAATCATCATATTACTATGTCAAAAAGCTCAAGGATGATGCAGAAATTATTGATGCCCTTAATGACTTAGTGGAACTACACCCAAGAAATGGCTTTTGACTACTCTTTAATCGTTTGAGGAAAGCAGGGAACATTTGGAATCATAAACGAGTTTATCGTGTATATAAGGCTTTAGGACTTAATTTTAAGAAGAGAACTAAGAAGAGAATTCCTGCAAGAGTGCAACATCCATTACAAGAACTATATGAGCCAAATGAACAGTGGTCAATGGACTTTCTCTTTTTGGTGGCAAACGCTACCGTATTTTAAATATTATGGATGAATTTAATAGAGAATTCATAGAGTTTGAAGTTGGAGTGTCCTTACCTGCAATAAAAGTAATTCAAACACTCCAAAGAGCTATTGAGTTTAGAGGTAAACCAAAATCAATAAGAGTTGATAATGGTCCAGAATTTATCTCTCATAAACTTGAACAATGGTGTTATATTCACTCAATAGAGCTTAAATTTATTCAGCCAGGGTCACCAACTCAAAACTCTAGAATGGAGAGGCTTAATGGTTCAATGCGTCGAGAATTCTTTGATGCTTATCTGTTCGATACATTATCAGAGGTTAAAATCATGACAGAAGAGTGGGTATATGACTATAATTATTACAGACCTCACTCAACTTTAGATAAATTAAGCCCTATTGAATATTTAGATAAGTACAATTTAGAGATGAATTATTCCGTTTAAACTGGTTTGGTTTAAGGGGAGGCTTACAGAAGGATAGATGTAATTATTGAAGAAATATTAAATGAATTAAAAATAAGTAATTATACTTACGATAAACTCTCTGGCACAATTAAAGTAAATGGTAGTCTAAATCCATATTCAGGGGAGTTAGGTAAAATCACATCCTCTCTTAAAGAGTATAAAATTATATTTAGTGTAGATAGAAACCACAACATTAGAATGGAAGAATAATGACTTTTGGAGAATACTATTACCATGTAAAATATGCTATAAATCTTCAGAATGGAAAATGGATAACAGATAAACCAAGAATGGTTGTTCCAAAACAGATGTCAAAAGAAGACGCAATAGTTTATTACAAGGCTAAGTTTGATGAATATTGGAAGAAAGTCAATAAAAATAGTAAAAAACTGTAGGACACAATGAACTCAGTCACTATCAAATACACAGGAGTATTATGCCTCATTTCATAATAGATTGCTCAGAAAATATTTTAAAATTACATTCCCAAGAGCAAATAATTGATCAGGTACATATTTCAGCTGTTTCAACGGGGCTGTTTAATAAAAATGATGTAAAAGTAAGAGTTAATTTTTTCCAAAAATACTCAACTGGAGATAAAAAAGAAGATTTTATTCATGTATTTGCTAATATTATGGAAGGTAGAACTATTGAACAAAAAGCAAATTTGTCAAAAACCATAGTTAAAGATTTGTCTTCAATGTTTCCCTTAGTTCCTCATATTGGAACTAATGTGATTGAATTTGAAAGGGCAACTTATTTCAATAAAAATATGCTTGACCCAAATTATCAATTTTCAATGCCATAAAATATTTTAAAATAAACCTATTTTAACTTTTTAGAAAATGTGCCTTGTACGATATCTAAAATCATTTGCTCATGTTCTTGTCCAGTATTTAGATTGTAACATCTATAAAAATATCCATATCCTAATCCTGGAACTAAATTAGCTTCAATAAAATAAGGGATACCTTTATCATTCATTTTAATATCTATCCTACCATATCCTTTTGCTTTTAATACTTTAAATGAATCTATAGCTAATGAAGAGATTATTTTTTTGATTTTATTATTTTTGATTTTTAGAGATTTTTCTCTATCTCTTTGCTTATCATAAAAACCTAAGATTCTATCACCTTTACTATTTTTCTCAGCAATAAGTTCTATAGGATAGATATTGTAAGAACTATTTTTAAAATCTTCTATGATAGCTACGGTATACTCTTTACCACTTAAATATGTTTCAACTAAAGAGATAGTATGTTGCTCATCAAATATTGATTTTACTTTATATTTGTACTCTTTATATGTATGCACAAGTGAATTTTCATCTATCCCCCGTGAATCACCTTCATAAAGTGGTTTTACAAATAATGGAAAAGGTAGAGGTAGTGTCTCTTTATTATACTGATTTGGTTTTGCTAAAAAAGATAAAGCTGTGTTTAATCCAGAGTCTATTACCCTTTGTTTGGCAATGCTTTTATCAAATTCAAGTTTGAGAGCATTTTTAGATGAGCCTGTATATAAAATATGATGCTTTTCTAAAAAATTGGGGAACCAAATCTTTTTCATTGAATCTCTTTTTTTTGAATCTCCATCAAAAAGTAAATATTTAATCCCAGAAACCACTAAATCAGGTTTTTTTTCAACTAAGTTATTTAAATCATCTAAATTATTAATATTAGATATTTTAACTTTTTTATAATGTTTGCTTAATTTTTCATACAAATTTAACAGTATCTTTTGTGGCATTAAATTTAAACCTCCAATAGGAGATGTCACTATTTCAATATATTTATTTTCTTTCATTTCCTTATCTCACATAACTATTGAAAAAATCATTGGTATAATCTTCTAATTTTTTCTTCACTATATTTATCTTTTTATCAAAATTTTCGCCATTTATTAGTTGGTCAATATAAAGTTTTGCTAATCTACTTTTCATAGTAGAATGCTTAGGATAGTACTCTTTAATTAAAAAATAAACATATTGAGCCAATTCATCTTTACCTATAAATTGATGTTCATAATTCTCTCTTTTAAAAATAGCACAGGTGCGACCCTCTTTCATAGCTTCTATTATACTAGAGGTTGATTTGTCTTTTACAAAAAGAACTGTAAATCTATCTCCTATTTCATGGTCGCTATCATGGGCATCAGAGTTGGCAAATGGTGCTAAGTATTTATGTTTATTTTTTGTTTGAAGAGCTGTTAAATGTGTCATATTATTATGCTCTTTGATTTTCTCCTCTCCAAAAACTTCAACACCATCAAGATGGGAACTTTTTAACATCTCTTTATAAAAAGCTTGATGAAGGTGATATTTGCCATCTCTATAAACCCAATTTGGATGGGCTAGAATTGAAATACCTTTTACCTCTTTTATTTTATTTATAACCCAAATATTTTTTGCATAACGAACAGGGTCAATATTTTTATCAATATTTTCTTTTTTTAAAATTTTAACAATCTCTTGAAGTTCTTTCTCATATTTATTGGTATCTTTTCTTTGATTGTCTATAGATTTATTTGCATTTATAGATAGGATATGTCCATTTCCTTGCGAAATTGCCATATCTTTTTTACCGCCAACACTTACCTCTTCACCAGCTAACACTAAAATATCAATATTGTTCTGCTTTACTTTTTGTATTGCATTTAATGAACCCTCATAACTATCATGGTCTGTAATACTAATGAAATCCATACCAGCACCCAACGAAGCCAAAACAAGAGCAAATGGTGTAGTTTTACCATCTGAGTAGATTGAGTGCATATGCAAATCACCCTTTAATGGTCTAAGTTTAATCATAACTTCATCAAGACAATAAAGCGAAACTATTTTTGACTCTTTATAAGTAAAATTTATTTTTACAACAAATTCGCCAAGATATGGCATTTTATATGAAAACAGTATAGTATTGTTTTGAATTTTATATTTTAGAGTATCTTTATGATAGAAGTCACCCCTTGAGAGAACTTCTATAGATTCAATATTTGATGTATCTTTTAAAGTAAGATTATAATTTATGATTCTGTTTTGTTCTATGACATTAGGGGTTATTTTCACTTGTTTTTCCTGCTTTTTTTATATTTTAACTATAGATTATTGCAGAATGATTACAAGTGAAGACGGATTTATTTAATAAATTCTACCACACTTTCAAAACTTGAACGTAGTTGCGAAGATTGCTCATTTATTCTATACCCAAAAGGTAGTATCATTGCTACTTGAAATTTTGTGGTATCTAACTCTAAAACTTTTTCAACATTCTCTTTTTCAAACCCTTCAATTGGACAAGAATCAATCCCAATATTTGCTGCAGCATTCATCATATTTGCAGCTGCTATATAAGTTTGTCTTGCACTCCATTGGTATATTTTCTCATCACTGCTTAAAGTATCACTCAAATGTGAAGCATATAGTTCTATAAAAGAATCTAGCTTGTCTTGTGGTAAGCTACGACGCATAAGCTGTGAACGAACTACTCCACTTTCTACTTTTAAGGTATCAATTCCTGCCAAAACAACCACTAAATGGGAGCAGGTTGTAATTTGTGGTTGGTTCCAACAAAATGGTTTTAATTTTTCTCTTAATTCGTCATTAGTGATTACTAAAAACTTCCATGCTTCCATACCAAATGAACTAGGTGACTTTCGTGCAACTTCCAAAATATAGTGCATATCTTCATCACTAATTTTTTTAGTTTCATCAAAAATCTTACAAGCATGTCTAAAATCCATAATCTCTAAAAATTCTTCTTTTTTATTCATCTTTTTTTCCTAATAATTTCTTTTCAATTTTCTCAAAAAACTATGTTTTTTGTAGCTTTAGAGGGTTGTAGGGACTTTGAGCCCATGCCTCTATAATGGGCTTTGCTCATTATAGTGCTAATTTAATAATTTCCAACTATAAACCGCAGTTATTCCTAAAGTATAAGTAGCTAGAAGCCAAACATTTCTAGGATTTCCTGAAAGTTTTGCTGTTTTAATCTCTGATACATTCAGTATTGCAAGTCCTACTCCACTAAGATATAAAATGATTGTAAAAGTTCCATTACTCACTAAAGCCTCTAGTAAAAATATGGACACTAAAATTAAACTATTGTTATCAAGAGCAAGTCCAGTATATTTTGTTCCTTCAGCTAAGCCGTATGTACTAAAATAACTTAACCTTATTGCTGCAGCGGCCATCATGATAAATGCTCCAACTAAAAATATAGGTTCAAATTTTCCATAACTTAAAAGAAGAATGGCAGGAGTAACACCATAACTTACAATATCTATAAGCACATCAAGTTGCCCTCCGAACTTTGCATCTGTAGCTGTTCTTCCTTTGAGTTTTCTAGCAACTAGTCCATCAGCCCAATCAAAAGCTACAGCCCAAACCATCCCAATCATTGCAATAGAATAGACACCTAAAATAGAGTAATAAATAGCAAGTAATGTACAGGCTAATCCTGCAAGTGATAAAAGATTTGGTATATCTTTTACATAAGAAAGAATAGTAGGCTGTTGTGATTCTTGAACTGTGGAGTTTTCTATTGACATTGTAAGTCCTATAAATAATTTAAATATTTTCGTTGGTATTGTTGACTTTAATATAACGAAGATTTTAGAGTATAAATGCTATTATATCAAAATAATTTTTACTAAAGGAAATTAAATAATGATTGTATATACCGTAGGGACTTTTGATTTATTGCATGTTGGTCACTTAGCTTTGTTAGAATATTGCAAAACATTGGGTGATAAGTTGGTAGTTGGTGTCGCTTCTGATGAAGTAGTAGGTTCATACAAAAGAAATGTACCTGTTATTCCTTTAAATCAGAGAATGGAAATGCTCAAGGCTTTAAAATGTGTTGATGATGTTGTTTCCTATGATAAGCTTGAATATGTAACTAATTGTAAAGAATTAGATATTGATATTTTTATAATTGGAGAAGATTGGGGAGATAAACCGCATAATCTCGCAGTGGAGAAATATCTAAAATCAAAAGGGAAAAAGATTATTCAAGTTAGTTATAACCCACAAACTTCATCTACAAAGATAAAACAAAATGTCATCGCTCAATCCCATAAAGGTAAGTATATGGCACAAACTGTTAAGTAAGATATAATAAGCCATCCTATAAAGAATAGCTTAAACAAGGACTAAAATTTACTTCTATCGGTATCTATATTTATAAGAAGTAAATTCAGGTGAGAATACTCAGATATTTCAGACTCTATTCTAAAATTTTTAACTAGATATTTATTTGACTCATCTAGTACACAAGCTATATGAAATTGCTTTGCTATATCTATCCCTACATAATACATTTTTTCAACCTTAAAATTTAAGTGTTTAGTTTATTCTTACAGCCTCATAACTATAGAGAGTAAAAACAAAATGTTAGTCTTTTTAATTTGATTAAACTGTAATGCCTCTAACTTAGTAATAACACTTTAGTTTACTACTGAATTTGATTTTTACCTACTTGGTAGTGTAAATGTTGACTATTTGTATTATATGAGGAATTAAAATGATTACATTAAAAAGCTCAGTGCTTATACTCAAAAAGAGTTAGGTTTTATGTGAGAAAGTTGAGAACATAATTAATTATTGATTAAATCTATTATGCTATATTAGAAAACATTTACAACAATAAAGGTAACTAATGCAGAGAGTAGTGATAAAAGTCGGTAGTGCTGTTTTAACACAAAATAACAATATAGCCAAAGAGAGAATGCTTAATCTTGTCTCATTAATTGCAAAAGTAAAAAAGAGATATGATGTGATTTTAGTTACATCCGGTGCAGTTGCTGCTGGATATTCAGCTCTAAAACTGGACAAAAGAAAACAGATTGGTAAGAAAGCACTTGCAGCTGCAGGACAGCCAATCTTAATGACCTCATATAAGAAAAAATTTGATATTTACAATATTGATACTGCACAGATATTACTTACTGAAGATGACTTTGATTCAAGAAAAAGAACAAAAATGTTTCAAGAGATAATAGATGCCCACCTGGATAATGATATTCTTCCTATAGTCAATGAAAATGACATTACTTCCACTCCTGAGCAACTCTTTGGAGATAATGATCAGCTTTCAGCAACTGTAGCATATGCAACTGGTGCAGATTTACTTGTGATACTCAGTGACATAGACGGTTATTATGACAAAAATCCAAGTGAGCATAAAGATGCAAAACTTTTTAAAACTATAGACACTATTCCAAATAGTGCTCTTAAGGAAGATAGTACAGCTGGAAATGAATTTGCTACGGGGGGAATCGTTACAAAATTAAAAGCTGCAAACTTTTTGATGAAGAGAGGCAAACAAATGTTTTTGTGTAATGGTTTTAACCTAGACACTGCAGAGTCATATTTATTAAACTCCGAGCATAAGCTTGGAACTCTATTTGTACCGAAGGATGGTAGTCACTAAGACTATACCATCCTAATCATTACTGGAGTAGAATTTACAAAATTCAGTGACGCTATCTCTTTAATCATGTTTTGAATATCTCTCTCATATGCTATATGAGTTGAGATAAGAAGATTTGCTGAGTTTGTTGATGCAGGGCGCTGAAGCATAGTCTCAACTGAGATACTATTATCTTCAAAAACTTTTGTAATCTTTGCTAACACTCCAGTTTTGTCTGAAACATTTATACGTAGATAATATTTTGACTCAATATTTTCTGTTGGCTTCAGTGTTAGCTGCTTACCCTCCATAGGTTTATCAAAACCTAGCATCGGAGTAGATTTTCCACTTCTTGCAATATCAATAATATTGGCAACAACAGCACTAGCAGTTGCATCTCCACCAGCACCTGGTCCATAATAAAGTGTCTCTCCGACTTTATCACCAACAACACTTATTCCGTTCATGACACCGTCAATTTTTGCTATCATCTCTTCTTGTTTTATTAGACAAGCGTGAACACGAAGTTCTACTTCGTTTCCATCTTTTTTAGCGATTCCAAGAAGTTTTATTGCATAACCGAACTCTTTGGCAAACGAGATATCTTCTTGGGTAACATTTTGAATTCCCTCGATTAGAATATCTTCAGGTTTAGCATCTATTCCATAGGCAATACTTGCAAGGATTAAAAGTTTGTGAGCTGCATCATATCCGCCAACATCAAATGTTGGATCAGCTTCTGCGTAACCTAAATCTTGAGCCTCTTTTAAAATATCGTCATAAGCAACACCATCTTCAGCCATTTTTGTCATCATGTAATTACTAGTACCATTCATAATTCCCATAATTGACTCAATATGATTCGCAGATAGACCATCTCTAAGAGCATTAATAATAGGAATACCACCAGCAACTGATGCCTCATACTCAAATGCTATTGTCCCAGCGATTTCTTGAAGCTCATAGCGGTGATAAGCTAAAAGTGCTTTATTTGCAGTAACAACTGCTTTACCACTTTTTAGCGCTTTTTTTACAACTTCAAATGGCTCTTCAACTCCACCCATAAGTTCAACTACAATATCAATTTCACTATCGTTTAAGATGTCATCCACATTGTCAGTTATCGTTATATCTAACCCTCTATCTTTGTTGAGATTTTTAACAACACCACTTTTTACAACTATATCTTGACCAGCACGAGCAGAAATAACATCAGCATTATCTTTTAAAATATTTACTACGCTTGTTCCAACAGTTCCAACACCGATTATTCCAACTTTTATCATATTATTTTTTTTCCTCTTGAAACTGTTTTAAAAACTCTTTTATATTTCTTGCAGCCTGACGTATGCGATTGTCATTTTCAATAAGAGCAATACGAACATAACCCTCACCATAAGCACCAAAACCGATACCTGGAGCTACACATACGCTAGCTTCTGTTAAAAGTCTTTTTGAAAACTCTAAAGAACCTAAATATTCAACACACTCCGGAAGTTTTGCCCAAACAAACATACTCGCTTCATTTTTATTTATATGCCAACCGGCTCTCTCAAATGCTTCTAAAAGAACAACTTGACGATGGTCATATTTTGCTGTGATGTCTCTAACACACTGTTGGTCTCCATTTAGTGCTACAGTAGCTGCAACTTGAATAGGAGTAAACATTCCATAGTCTAACCAAGACTTAATCTTTTGAAGTGCTCCTATAAGTTTTTTATTTCCTACAAAGAAACCAACACGCCAACCAGCCATATTGTATGATTTTGAAAGTGTAAAACTCTCAACTGCAACATCTTTTGCACCTGGAACACTCATAATAGAAGGAGTAACATAACCATCAAAAGTTATGTCTCCATACGCGATATCAGAGATTACATAAAATCTTTTCTTTTTTGCCATTGCAACAAGTCTCACATAAAACTCTTGCGTTACTGTTACAGTTGTAGGATTATGAGGAAAGTTAACTAAAACATATTTTGGTTTTGGTGAAGTCTCTTTAAACACTCTATCTAAGTCTATGAAAAATCTATCTTCATTAAGTCTGAAGTGCTCATCAAATTCTATTCCAAATTTTACAACATTTCCACCTGCTAATATAAAAGAGTACTCATGGATAGGATAAGTAGGATCAGGAACAACAGCAGTATCACCTGGATTTGTAACAGCATAAGTCAAGTGAGCATAACCCTCTTTTGAACCCATAGTAGCTACACACTCGTCCATAGGGTCAAGATCACAATCATATCTTCTTTTGTACCAATCAGAGATTGCCATAAGAAGTTTAGGAATGCCTTTTGAAGTTGAGTACCCATGAGTTTTTGTTTTTTGAGCAGATTCTACAAGTTTTTCTCTAATATGTTCTGGTGTATCTCCATCCGGATTACCCATAGAAAAATCAATAACGTCTGCACCAGCTCTGCGCTCTGCCATCTTAAGGTCATTTACCTCAGCAAATACATACTTTGGTAGTCTTTTCATTTTGTCAAATTGTATTTCGTCAAACATCAAAATTCCTGATTAAATAATTAATGACATTTTAGCGAAAAATGTTTATAAAAAACTAATTTTCTAATTTTCTTCCGTTGTATTTGTTTCTTTTATTTGCTCTATTCGTGAGCCTATTGGTGTTAACACCAAAGCATCCTTTATATTTTTAAGAGTGTAAATATCTGAAATCTTCAAATAGTGAGTGTTCTCTTTCATATCAAGAGTTATCCTTCTTCTTTTGACATCTCTTTTTACAACCCTCAATAGATTTAAAGATTTATCATAATAAGCAATATATGGGTACCAACTATTTCTATAAGAACTTGATATTTGCAATTTTTTTATCTTAGATACATCAAGCCAATAGGAGTATAGTGATCGCTTCAGTCTTAACTCTACATCATCCTCAAGAACCTTCGTATTGAGTCTTGCATTTTCCATATTTATAATATATGTCCAATTAGTTGCTGATTCCCTTATGACATCCACAATTTTACAGCCACTTTTACTCAACTCTTTACTTAAAATCAGTGGATCTGTAGCATATTCGGAAGTCAAGTTTATTTTCCAGGTAAACTCAGAATTTTTTAAATTGGATTCTTCTGTTACATATCTGTAATAGCCTATATTTCTTAGTGTATCACTCATAATTTTTACAAAGAACAGGGGTGCGCCATCTGTTTTAAAACTAATATTTATCTCACGTGGCTTTTTAAAAAATAGATTTAAAATACCATTTTCCTTAAGAGTTTGGATAATTTTTACAGAATCCACTTCGCCATTAGCAGTGTAATAATCATCTTTTTGGGAAAATATTATATCAATATAGGCTTTATCTTTAGCGAATACTGCCGGATCTACTAAACTTTTTATTTTTTGGATTAAAAGATCTTTTTTATCTATTTTTTCTGTTTTATCCCCATATGAAAGAGAAAATAATAATAATAAAACTAAAAGTTTTTTTACCATCTACTACCTTTATTTAAAACCTTAAACTCTTCAATGTTTATCTCTTTTAACTCTCCATTAATGTATGAAAATCTTACATTCTTTGGATTTTTAAACTTTTTTATAATTCCATTTACCTCTATGCTTATATATCCATGTCCAAATGTTAAAAGCCAGTCTTTATTTGGATCCAAAGAAAATTCATCCATAAACAGTTTTTGACCTTTTTCATAGGTAGCCAAGTCAATATAACCAAGCCATACTTCATTTGTTGGAATAATTTTAAAAGATACTATTTCATCGCTCTCTTTTTTGACTTCTTCAACTTGTTGAGATCCACTAGAGTTGTCTAAATTTACCTCTTTAAGTTCAATTTTTTTTATTCCAGAACCGTTTATATCATCTGTTTTTATCTCAGCAACCGCTATCAATAAATTGTTTTTTGCACTCTCGATTGCACTGTTGTCAATAGTTACAACATCTGAGATTTCATAATTTGTTGAAAATATATTTAAATATGAAAATGCGAAAAATATCACTATAGCTATCGTCATATAAAGTAGTGCTAAATTTCTTTTTTTCTTAGATGGGACAAAAACATCAACGGCTCTGTCTTCTTGAGTTTCTAAAGTCTTTTCATCAAAATACTCTAAGCCTTTAGATTTTACTTCATCTAAATTTACACCATACTCTCTCTCTAATATAGAGATAAAACCTAAAAATTGGATTTTATTCATATCATCAAAACTTTCGTGTAAAAAAGCCTGTACATGTGCTCTTGATATATGAGTTGCCTCATGAATTTTTTGAGCACCAATATCTTTTAATTTATCAAAACCTTCACTCATATTCTCATCCTATCCATTAAAATAGCTCCGGCCACACTAACATTTAAAGAGTCAAATTCATGTGACATTTTTATACTGACAATCTCATCTAGTTTTGAACTCACCCTTGAACTAAGACCTTCGCCTTCACTTCCAAGAAATAGAGCTCTTTTTTGTTTGACTTTAACATTTCGTATATCTGTACCGCCCATGTCAGCTCCATAGGTACAATAACCTGAAGTTTTTAGGTCATTCATCACATTATGAATATTATTTTCTATTGCGAATGGCATATCATACAGAGCACCTGTGCTTGTACGTAAAATACCTTCAAATGGAAGTTGTTTGACTCCACATGCAACGATAGCATCAACACCTAAAGCATAAGCAGTTCTAACGATTGCACCAATATTTCCTATATCGGTCAACCCTGATAAAACAAGCACAAAATCACAATTCAAAAATGATTGGTAATCATATAGTTTAAAGTCATCTACCTCTGCTAAAATACCTTGATGAGAGGCATTTTTACACATTTTTCCCGCTGCATCAGAAGGGATTCTTTTAATTTCAAAATCCATCTTCATAAGCATAGAGTACTCTTTTTTATCTATCTCTTTGGCTAGGTATAGAGTCTTTATTCTCTGGGAGTGGTTCTTAACAATATAATTGATTGGTTGTTTTGCATAAATTAACATAGGACATTCTACCTAAAAAAAATAAAAAAATTAGTTTTAGAATGATTTTATTATAAATTTAGTAGTCTTTGATAACAAGCTTTTGTATTTTCACCTGTTATCTTACTTATAAGTTTTGCCTGAATCTTTTTAGGCAAGTCTAGTTCTAAGATATCGTTTTGACTCACCGCACTACTGTTTTGTGCTGCCGAAGCCTCAATGATGACGACCCATTCACCTCTAAAATTATTCTCCAATTTAAGAAGGCACTCTTCAGCCGTACCAAAGAGATACCTCTGAAATTTTTTAGTAAGCTCTTTTGCTAAAAAGATTTTTCGTTCACTATCTTCTTTAGAGAGTTCGTTTAAAAACTTCTCCAACCTATGCGGTGATTCATAAACAATTGTTGTAAAGCCACTATTTAGAGCTCCTTGGAGTGAAGCCGCTCTATCCTTGCCTTTATGGGGTAAAAATCCCCAAAACAGCATCTTTGTCTCAACAAATCCACTGGCAACAAATGCTGTAAGAAGCGCATTGGCACCCGGTAAGATATCATACTCTATTTCATTATCTTGGGCATAACGCACTAGTACCTGTCCAGGATCACTGATGCCAGGCATACCAGCATCACTAACGTAAATAACATTTTGCTCAAAAAAAGATGGTTCTAATTTTTCAATAAAATCTTTTTCGTTATGTGAATGAAGTGAGATAAAATTTTGATTCTCTTTAAAAGAAGTGTCGTATCGCTCTTTTAAAATATGAATGAGCTTTTTTGTTACGCGAGTATCTTCGCAAAGGAGTGTATCAGCTTCACTTAAAGCTTCAATAGCTCTAAGTGAAATATCGCCAATGTTACCAATCGGCGTGGGTACTAATTTTAACATTTCTCACATAATCTGAATAAGTCCAGATTATGTTCAGTCACAAAACGTTTCCGTTTCTTTAGAAAAGCTTCGCCTTTGGCGAGAAAGGTCATAATAGTATCTTAAATCTTACTATTTTTTAGCGTAACGTGCGTTAAATTTCTCGATACGACCTGCTGTATCTACCATACGCTCAGAACCTGTAAAGAATGGGTGACACTCATTACAGATGTCAATACTTAGTGTCTCTTTAGCAGCTTTATTTTCAAAGCTGTTTCCACATGCACATGTTACAGTACAAGTTACAAAGTTAGGGTGAAGATCTTTTTTCATTTTTTTGCCTTTTGATACTCGTCTCGGTGCGAATATCTATATATTTTTTTAATCCGTATGGGTGCGGATTTTTTGGAACTGAAATTATATCTGAATTTATTTTATTTATCAAATAATAAAAACTACAAAATTTAATCGTCTTTAAATTTATTTCTAATAGCTAAAAATTTATCCAGATGTTCAAAGAATATATCTATAAGAACAGGATCAAAATGCTTGCCTCTCTCTTCTTTAAAAAATTCAAATATACGTTCATCATCCCATGCTTTTTTATAAACTCTATCGCTGCCTAGAGCATCAAAAACATCAGCTAAAGCGGTAATACGACCATAAATATGTATATCTTCTCCTGAGAGACCATTTGGATATCCTGATCCATCCCATTTTTCATGATGTTCATTGGCAACAATAGCTGCAGTTTTAAGCAGTGGTCTATCTGAATGCTTCAACATGTCATAACCCAATACAGCATGTTTTTGCATTATCACATATTCTTCCTCTGTAAAATGTGCCGGTTTATTTAGTACAGCATCAGGTATTGCTATTTTGCCAATATCATGCATAGGGGAGGCCTGTTTCAACATTTCAGCTTCCTCATTCGACAAACCGTATGAGAGTGCCAATAGTTTTGAATATTCAGCGACTCTTTTAACATGATTTCCAGTCTCTTTTGATCTGCTCTCACCAATTGCACCCATGGTAAAAACAACTTCCCTTTGAGTCTCTTCTATCTCTTTATTTAGTAAGCTATTTTCTTTAAGTGCATGGTCAATTCCATATAGCATTTGATCAAATGCCTCAGCTAGCTTACCAATCTCATCTTCGCCCTTAATTAAAATGCGTTGAGAATAATCTTGCGTTTTGGTTATCTCTTTTGCAACAGAAGATAATTTTAAAACAGGTTTTATTAGCATATCTATCAAGTACAGTGCAACCGCTCCGATTACCAGAACACCAAATATAAGTGCAATAACGAACCATTTTTCATATTTTTTTAATACATCTAGAAATAGATCTTGGTTCTGTTCTAAAACAATTTCTATATTTTTCTTTGTTTTTAATGGCTCACTTACATGTATCTCATGTTCAAAACTGTCAGTTTTATATAATATTTTTGTTTTATCTAAAATTATATAATAGTGTCTATCTTTAGAATTATCAAAAAAATTTGTTATATTCTTCAAAGAGAACTCTAAAGTTAGTGTTCCGATAATGGACTCATCATATGGTGATTTTATGTCAACTAAAAATAGTGGGGAACTCTTAGGAGTTTTAAGAATCATATTGGCATCACTCGACGCCAATATTTTGCCTGATTTATCTGTAAGATGAAAATTCCCATCAAGATTTAATTCTCGTTTTTTATCTTCTAGAAGGTTAGATATACGACGATCTACATCTTTTGAAAATATATCATTCATAACATCTAAATGACCTATAAACTCCATATCTCGTTGAAGTGTAGTCAGATACTGCTCTATCCTCTGAACACTCACGGAGAGTTGTCTCTTCATCTCTTGCTGAGTATTGTCAAAATACTTATCGCGAAGGAAATTACCGGAATATATCATTATTAAGATATATGGGGTAAGACTTACTAAAAAGATAATTGCAATAATCTTAATTCTAAAACTCAAAAACAATCCTTAAATCAGAATCTGTTGATGATATTGGAAGATAGCCTACTGCACCGCTGACATTTTTTATAAAAAGCTTCATAGAGCTGTGTGATGACTGTATAATAGGTGGTCTAACACCTTGAAAGTGTTGTTTAACCCAGTATTTGCTTAACTTATCTCTATTAATTTTTAAAATTTTTTTTTCAAAAATATCCCTTAATTTTGAAGTTGAGGGCATATTGACAGAAACAACCTTTTGAGTATCAATAAAATGCCTCTTCATAACAAATATATCTCTTATCTGCTTTTGTGACAAACTTGAAATACTGCTATCATTGTTGACTACAACAGCGTACTCTGCCGATAATAATGAGATATTTAATAGCAAAATCAATAGTAGAGTCTTCATTAAAACAACACCGAAAATGAGACCTCATCTGCTCTTAAAAAAACAGTAAACAAAAGAAAGAAAGAAATAAGAAATTTCACGATGATTCCTGTGCAGTATTAATATACGTAATTGTAACCGAATATCATAAACACACTGTGTTTAGAGCAGGATCTTGCTAGCCACTGCCATCACAGCACTCTCCGAGCGGAGAATCATTGGAGTATCTAGTCTAAAAACTTCTAAACTTGACAAGAGTTTTTTTCATCAGCTGAGAAACCACCCTCACAACCAATCAATACAGTCTCAAAATCAGAACTGTTTTCTAAAGTTGTATCGCAAAAATCAAATACCTTTGTCTTAGGAAACTCTTCTATAAAATCTTTTATACTTTTATACATGTCAAACTCTAAAAATGAGTTTCTTCCACTTTGCTGCATCGAGACTTCAATGATCCTATTAAATCTTTTAAAATCAATTTTAAAGTTTTTCTGGCCTCTATCACAAGATATAAAAGAGATCTTTTCAACTCCTATCTCACATAGTAACGGAAGGACTTTTTCTATTGATTTTGGGTCTATAGCGCACCAAGCTACATGTAGAGTTTTTTTACTTTTCACTTCGTTATATTAAAGAGAGCTCTAGGCTTCTTGGTTCTACGTCTACAACTCTGTAACTGTGCAGTGTTTTAACATCTTCTCGTGAGCGAATGCTAATCTCATCGCCCTCTACATATCGTCTTACTTTAACCAGATATTTATACAAATCATCTCTTACATGTAGAGTCTCTTTGCCTGCCTCATCATCAAAGATATATATCAAATCCACATCCAAAAAGATATTGAAAGTATTACAAAGATTTCAATGGCAAAAATTTTAAAAGTATATACTTTATATTTTTTTAAAACACCTTCCTCTTTTTTATTTATATATTTTAGTTTTGAGCTTCTTTTAACTTCTAAAAATATAAATATTACTGCGAAGATTATCATAGCGATATTTGGTATTGTAAAATCTAAATGTTTTGCCGCCATCATAATAACACCGGTGAAGATAATAGCACCAATAGTTGTTAAACCGATTGGCATCCAAATTCTCATTACTCTTGTGTATTTGCTTATATCTTTTGCACTAAAAAGCACTAAAATATTAACCAAGATCACACCTAAAACAGCCATAACACCATAGTTATGTGCTACAATACTCATATCATACATTTCATTAATAGCATTCATAATGAAATTCTACTATAATTTTTGCTAAAAGGCGTTAAATGGCTGTAACTATTGAACAAGCACTAAAATTTATTTATGAAAACACTGAAAAAAAATCTCTAAAAATACTACCGATAGAGTCAGCATTAGGAATGGTTTTAGCAGAGGATATTATTGCTTCGCATAACCTGCCGCCATATGACAACTCTGCAATGGACGGATATGCTGTAAAACTAAGTGGAGCCGGCAAACTTGTAAATGTAACTCATACCATTTTTGCAGGTGATGATTCAAAGGAAGTACTAGAGTGTGGATTTGGTATAAAGATAATGACGGGAGCAAAGATTCCAAATGGCTGCGAATGTATAGTTCCCATAGAGGATGTAACTTTAAACAACTCCGGTGAATCTACTCAAGGTACAGAAGTCAACATCATCTTACCCGATAACCTTGAAAAAAATAGACATATTCGTTTTTGTGGCGAAGATATTAAAAACGGAGATCATCTTCTAAGTGATGGTGAAAAACTTCATGCTCACCATATTACTCTTTTGGCATCACAGGGTGTTAGCCACGTAAAAGTGTATAAAAAGCCAAAGATTGCCATTTTTGCTTCCGGAAACGAACTTAAGATGCATTTTGAAAATGTTACAGACTATCAACTCTACAATACTAATACACCAACTTTTTTCTCAAGAGCATTAGAACTCGGATGCGAGGTTGATTTTATAGGAACGGCTCATGACTCACTTGAAGATATACATGTTCATATAAAAAGTGCACTAGATAGTGACCTGATCATAACATCTGGTGGAGTCAGTGTTGGTGATGCTGATTTTACAAAAGAGGCATTTGGGGCTTTTGGATGTGAAACATTTTTTGACAAAGTAGAGATAAAACCGGGAAAACCTACAACTTTTGGAAAAATCAGAGATACTTTAGTTCTAAACCTTCCAGGAAATCCTCTCGCAGCAGCACTAAATTTTGAGCTGTTTGGACAGAGTATAATACTTGCACTAAGCGGTAATAAATCTAAATATTTAAAAGCTATTCACACAAAAATGGGAAGTGACCATAAATTAAAATTTGGAAGAAGAACTTTAGTCCCAGGTTTTTTTGATGGATCTTCTTTTGAACCATATGAAAAATTTGCACCTGGAATGATCTCTCCATTGGCAACTTCAAACTCTTATATTATTATTGATGAGAATTGCGGTCTTTTAACAAAAGGAAGTGATATAAAAATCATTCCGACAAGGTTTAGTTTTAACAGTGAGACTATGCTCGATTTAATTAGTTGCACTCAAGAGACTTAAACACTTTGAGGGTTTAAAAAACTCTCTCCTCGTTTTACTTTCTCCCATAGTTGGCTGTCACTCCAGCTATTTTTAACTTCATCACTAAATACAATCTCATCTAGATTAATCTCACCCATAGTTTTAGAATAAGCATCTTCATTAAAAGCTTGTGCATAACCCGTATCCGTCTCGTGGACTATAACACTATTAAGCTTTACCTCTTTCTCACCATTTACACTTGATGTAAGCTTTAAAAGTTTGTCTATCATTAAAAATATTACACGCGAAAACTGTTCACATGAGGGAGATACCGGAAGCTCTATCCATCTCCCAGAGTGCTTTTTCATATCTTCGATATACTCTTTGTCATCACTATTCCAAAGTGTTACACCATGGTCAAAACCGTCAATCAGAGCCTTCATATTTTGCTTCATCAATCCAAAGTCATAAATCATCTGTCCATTATCTAAAAAATTGGACTCAAAGAGAAGCTCTACTTTGTATGAGTGTCCGTGAAGTGAACTTCTGCATTTAGCACTGGAACATCCTCTAACTATGTGAGCATTTTCAAATTTAAAAAGTTTTCGTATTATCATCTTTTAAACATCCTATACACCCTTATTTTGATCCCATATTCGTATATGAAGTCTGTCACTGAAATTATAGCCTTTTACTTTACAAAACTCTATCAATGGCTCTGTATTTGCCTCAACCTCTTCTTTAGTTCCGCCAAGTGGCATACAGTAAACTAATGTTGTTGGCGAGTGCATAGTAACA
This sequence comes from Sulfurimonas sp., assembly GCA_021648285.1. Lineage (GTDB taxonomy): Bacteria > Campylobacterota > Campylobacteria > Campylobacterales > Sulfurimonadaceae > Sulfurimonas. The sequence goes on from JAKITC010000005.1 coordinate 77,875, forward strand.
CTTGATATTTCTTCTTCCAGTCCAAGAGTAATCGACTCTGTATCAATAGAAAACTTGAAAAATGCCTCTTTAGCATTTGATGCAATAGAGTAAATGACATCACCTCTGACTCTTTTATTTAAAGGTTCAGCAGAGTTTGAAAGTTTTACCGACAAAGCAAATATACACTCTTTATACACTGGGTATTTTTCAAAATCTACATGTAAAGAAGCATTTGTCTCAAATGTTATCTTATGTCCATCAGCATGTAAGGTCTTGAGAAACTCAATAAATATTGGTTCATTTGCATATATCAAAGGTTCTCCACCTGTTAATACAATATCTACATGTGGAGGCAAATCATACTGATTTAAAACAAGTAAGAGTTCATTAGCACTATTTATTGGTATCCAGTTTTTTGAGAAGTGTTCTTTATTCACAGCGTAAACCGTATCACAACCTAAGACTTTTGCACCATCTGAAGCAACTTCCTCACAGCCAAAACCCTCGCATTTCATATTGCATCCGCCAAAACGGAAGAAGAGTGACGGCACACCCGTATATCTGCCTTCACCTTGTATAGAGTAAAAATGTTCAACTAGATACAACACTTAATTTAACTCTAGTTCCCAAGCTAAAGCTTGGGAATTTATACTAATATATGCGTTCCCAAGTAGAACTTGGGAACGAGGTTGACTAAACAAAACTCATCCCCCTGTCTCATAAAAAGCACGAGATGAACTCTCACCATCTTCCCCGCCCCAACGATTTTTCTCTGGTTTAGTTCTTACTACTTCTCTTAGAACTTCTGCCGCAGCTTTAATATCACCTGCTTTAATAGCCTTGCCGATATTTAGTGCTTCATCAAAGTATAGACATGGGATTAGATTGCCTTCTGCAGTTAGTCTGATGCGATTACACTGTTTACAAAAGTCGTCTTCATAAGGCTCAATCAGACCAAATCTATAGCCATCTGTCATGCGAAAGTAGTGTGAAGGCGATGAACCGTCAAAACCTTCATCTTCAAACTCGTAGTGCTCTCTAAGCAGTCCTAAAAGCTCATCTGATTTCAGACCGCTTATCTCTTTGGCAGCAAACTGATTCTCCATATACTCTATAAAGCGTATTGACATGTCGCGCTCTTTACAGTACTCTAAAACATCTACAATCTCGTCTGCATTCACATTTTTCATAGGAACCATATTTACTTTGACTTTAAGACCAACTCTTCGTGCCTCATCAACACCCTCCAAGACATTTTTTAAAACATCTTTTCCTGCGATTTTCTGAGCAACCTCTGGTTTAAGGGTATCTATACTTACATTTATGCGTTTTAGTCCTGCATCTTTAAGTTTTTGTGCTGTACCTTTAAGTAAAAAAGCATTTGTAGTCATAGCAAGATCTACAGTTGGTTTATAATCATAAATCATCTTAATGAAGATATCTAAACCTTCTCGCAGCAGTGGTTCTCCGCCTGTTATACGAATTTTATTCACACCTTCATCTATGGCTATCTTCATAAATTCAAACAACTCTTCAAAAGAGAGTAGATTCTCTTTGGGAACCCACGAGAAAGGTTTTTCTGGCATACAGTATTGACATCTGAAGTTACAGCGCTCCGTTACAGAGACACGCAGATAATCAACTACCCTGTCGTAGCTATCAATTAGCATTATATTTGTTCCTGTCATTCCAAACTTGATTTGGAATCTTAATAATATATATAAGTTTATTAGTATTATATCTTTTGGAAGTAAAAGTGAAGTTAAATTTTTTTGAAGTTGTTTAAAGAGGTATTTTCAAGCCACATGGCGTGACTTGAAAATTATAAAAATCTAGTTGCTAGCGAATTTATAGTCTAACATTACCCAGAATTTAGTAACATCTGCAGCTTGAGTTGCATAATTACCTTGAAGCACAGTATCGTCTCCACTGTAGTCAGCTACTTTTAGCATACCTACAAGACCGTTTACACCAGGGATTTTGTTTTTATAAACAGCATCAATTTCTGTACCATAGTCAATACTTCCGTATTCGCTTTGGAAGTCATGGTAAACAACTTTAAGAAGACCAAAACCTTTAGCTTTGTATCCAACATAAACAGTTGTATCTTCAAGACCAGCAGTTGGAGAACCACCATTTGCTAAGAATTTATCTGCCCAACCATTTTGACCATGTAAAGTAGCGTATGGAGTTTTAAATGCAGTATCACCACCAGCAACACCATCTTCACCACTTAATGACTCATAACCAACACCAGCTAAGATACCATTTGCATTCACACCAAGAGCAAGTCTGTAGTAATCTGCATCAACATCAACTACACTAGCATTAGTACCGGATTTTTCCATTGAAGGATCTGTTTGAGTTGCATACTCCGCACGGTAATTAATTTTAATTCCATCAGAAACAGCTAGTTTACCAGTAAGTGCTAAACCATAAGTATCACCTTCAGTACCTATTAAATAACCATAAGCAGTAACTTTAAGCTCTGGCATAACTTTATAAGAAGCATTTAAAAGTAAATCTCTTGTCCCAGATGTAGCATCATATTTAACTGCATTTACTTGGTTTACGTAAGAAGCAAAAATACTTAAATTTTCAATGCTACTGTTTGTAAGCGTATATGCATCAAATGTTTGAAACATTTGTCTCCAGCCAACCGCTCCTACAAATCTTTGATTATCAAGATTTATCATTTGACGACCAACTCTTAGTTTAGTGTCAGCACCAAGTTTTAAGTCTACATAAGCTTGAGTTAAACGAGTCTGTGCTGGATCAGCAACTACTTGTTGAGGCTCTACGCCATTACCAGCATATGTATCATTATAGTTGTCATTAATTGTACGAACATCAGTCATCTCTACATAAGCAGATACCCAATCAGTACCAAGTAAATCAGCACCAGCACCGATAGTTAAACGATTTGTAAATGCATTAGCATTTTGAGTATTACCAGATGCATCTACCATCTCGTAACGAGCTCTAACTTCACCCTTTACTTTAACATTACTTACTATATCAATCCCGTCTGCCTGAGCTGAAACTGAACCAATCCCCATTACCATAGCTGCAGCTATAGACAATTTTAACATTTTTCTCATTATATCTCCTGTTTTGTTTGTTTATCACCTAATATAGAAGTGATATCTGAATGGATAGCAAAAAATATGCCATTCAAATATCACCTCTTATTATGTGAAATATTACGACTTGCCATATTCTACATTGGTAATTTTTAAATTAAGTTTAAATTATACAATTTATTCATAATTCATTTGCATTTATAGGTAATTGTTTATATTAGGCACTGTTTTATGTGATAATTTGACTTTATAATCCCCGTAATATCTGTTATAATAGCATTATGAGATTCAGAAAACTTAAAAAATATAAGAAAACTTCTTCGATTATTGAAAAACGAAAGTACGTTTATGCCAAATACATCTACAGGGTGAAAGCATTTATTATAGATTTATTTATGATATACGCTCCAATACTTTACATTATTACATATTTAGTAATGAATGGTAAAGATGAGTTTCAATCATCACAATTGGCACCATTTATGGCTGTAACACTATATGGTCTTATATATGCAATCCTTTTAAGTAAGTTTGGACAAACTCCGGGTAAGAAAGCTTATGAAGTGAAAGTTGTTGATGCGAAGAGTGGAAAACATATAGGTTTCTTTAGAGCACTTTTAAGATTTATTGCATTTTTAGTTACTGCCACAACTCTTTTAGGACTTATCCTCCCGTTTTACAGAAAAGACAAAAAGGCTCTGCACGATTTAATATGTGGGACAATTGTTGTAGTTGAGAAGAAAGAGTTCTAGAAGATTCCAAATCAAGTTTGGAATGACGAAGTTGGCAGAGCGCCCCAAGCGGAGCAAAGAAATGCCGTCACTCTCAGCTTGACTGGGAGTCTAATTTATATGTTAGATTCCAAATCAAGTTTGGAATGACGAAGTGGGCAGAGCGGTGCCAGCGAAAAACAAGGAATTACTTCCTTGTTTGCTTTAAATTAGTGTAAGTCTCTCCATACTGATCTTTTCCATAGGAATGCAAAGATAGCAAAGAAAATAATATAAATCATTACATTTGCACCAACTGAAGCTCTTTCTGCTCTTTTAGTGTCTCCAGCATCAGCCATATGCTCTATTATTTTTTCAGCAACTTCTGCAGTAACACCAACTCTAGGCATTGCTGTTCCTTCTAATTGACTTTGAGGGTTTTCAATAAAAGTACTTAAGAAATGTTCGCTACGAGAACGATAATACATACTTAAATCCGGTGGTAATTTACCCATATATTTAACAATAGAATCTTGATACTCTAACACTTTAATATCAAATGCCAAAGAATCTTTTTTATGTTTAAATTTAGGTTTTTCACCGATTTGTGTCCAGTTTTCATAACTCATTGAATGACATCTACCACAAGCATTTTCAAATGCCATTTTAGGAGTCAACTCTTCTTTAGTTACAGCGATAGACTGTAAATATGCAACTATATCTGCAATTTCTTGATCAATATCTCCGCCAGCTCCATAAAACGCAACCATTGGGTGCATTTGACCTTTAGCAGCATCAAATTTATGTTCAACTTTAAGAGCATGTGCAGGGTTTTTAATCAAATCAGCTAAAAACCTAGCTTCAAAAAGAACACCGGCATTACTTAAATCTGGTGGGTTAACACCATATGTTGCTGCAGCAGTAACAGCATCTACATTTGCTGCTATACCCTCTTTAGTAATTGAGTGACAACCAGCACAAGCGGCAGCACCAGTTACTAATACTTTACCGTTTGCAACGTCACCATCTTTTGTAAGCTTTGCTAAATCTGCGTATGCAAAGTGTTCACTCTCAACGTGCTTATGCATTTGAGAGTGTGCGAACGGCTCAACTAACCAGTATGTTAGGAGAGTAAAAGCAACAACAACAACCAATATTAAAGGTTCTTTATTTTTCATCTCTATTCTCCTTATACTTTTTTTTCATTCATAGTTATAAATGGAAGTGCTATCCATAGAGCGATAAACCCTAATGCTGCAACTAAACCAATCGTACTAAAAATACCTTGAGGCGGTAATTTACCCATAGCTGTCAATACAATCATGTCAACTAGTAATAACCAAAACCAAATTTTAAACTTACCACGACGAGACGCCGGAACAGCATTTGGACTTCTATCTAACCATGGTAATAACATAAAGATTACTTGTGCGAAACCAAATGCCATTAGACCGATATTAATAGAGAACGGACGAAGAATTTCGTACGACCACAGGAAATACCACTCAGGATAGATATGTGTCGGGGTCTTAAGACCGTTAGCAGGATCAAAGTTTACGGGATCCATAGCAAAACCATAGTTATAAAAAACAAGATAGAAAAAGAATATTAAGTATATTCCAACAACCATCATATCTTTACTCATAAAGTCATTAGCAAAACGCATAACTTTAGAACCAGCTTTGTCACCATCTAAATATTTTTTAGCTTCAGCGTCAAAATCAATCTCTTCACCATCTTGATTATTAACATGTGGAATACGAAGAGCTGCAAAGTGAAGCCCGATTAATCCCATGATTGCTAATGGTAAAAGAAATACGTGAAGCATAAAGAAACGAGTCAAGAATGCTTGAGCAGGAACATAATCCCCGCGAATCCATTCAACTAAACCATCCATATGTAATCCACCAAGACTAAAGATATTAGTAATAACCATACCTGCCCAGTAAGACATTTGTCCCCATGGAAGCATATAACCACTGAATGCTTCAGCAGAAAAAGTTACAAACAGAAGCATACCAGAGAGCCAGATCATCTCACGACCCTTCTTGTAAGAACCATAGTAAATACCTGTAAACATATGTATGTATATAACTAAGAAAACAACTGATGCAGCAACACCGTGAACATGTCTCCATAACCAACCAAAATCAACTTCTCTCATTATAGTATAGTTTACACTATCAAATGCCAAGTTAACATCTGGATTATAATACATCAATAGGAATATACCTGAAACTAAAAGTAGTGCAAAGGTGATTGCTAGAATCATACCCATTGCCCATAAGAAGTTAATATTTTTTGGAATCCAGTACTCAGATGCCATAACTTTTTCAATTTTTTCAACTGCTAATCTTTGGTTTAACCAATCTTTAACGCTTGTTGCTTTTGTAAAATGTGCCATATTTCCTCCCTCTTAAAGCGTTACGCCGCTATCTTTCATAGCCTGAAATTCCGGTCCAACTTCACCAAGAATCATTTTATTACCCTCAATTTTAAATGGAGGAATGTCAAGACCACGTGGTGGCGGTGTTTTAGTTACTTGACCAGACCAGTCAAACTGTCCGCCGTGACATGCACAATGGAATTCTTTTTCTGCAGGAATATATGCAGGGATACAACCTAAGTGTGTACATAAACCAATTGCAATCATGTAGTGTATGCCAGCAACAACTATATCTCTCGTTGCTTGACTTTCTGTTTGAGAGTCAATCATCTCTTTAGTCTTTCTCAAAATAAAGATTGGCTTCCCTCTCCATTTTTCTGTTATCAGTTTTCCCTCTGGATATATTGACATATCCAAAGTGGTGAAACCTGCAGCTTTAACACTTGGAAGCGGGTCCCAAGTTTTTTTCATTGCAACCAATGAACCAACAGCACCAACACCTGCTACGGCGCCAAATGCTTTGCCCATAAAACCTCTACGGCTACTGTTATGCATGTTTGCTCTCTTTCGTATAAATTTTCTTAAAAACTGATTGTATCCTAAAATAGTTTTAAGTAATTATAAATTTAAGTTTTCTTTTAAAATTTTTATTAATTTGTTACCGTTTTGTTCTATTTCAAGATAGTTATGATTATCAATTAAACTTATAATTGTTTCAAGTTGTGATTTATCGTAATTTATGACAATTGGAATATTTAAACTTTTAAATAGTTCCAAGAATGCCCCTGTATAGTCATTTCTTTGTATATATATCGGTTTTCCGCCGGATGCGAGATTCTCTAAAACAGCTTGAGGAGATGCAGTTATTAAAATCTCTGATTTTTGTACCACATCATCATAATCTTCAAACTCATGGTGATTGGGAAACTTCTCCTTTAACATATCTTCATAGTCTAAAAAGTAATAAAATCCAAGCAGTAAATCAGGGTTTAAACCTTCAATTAAAGAGAAGTTTTTCTCTAAATCTTTCTCATAATCATCATCACCAAAAAAGTAAGCTATTTTTATAGTTTTTGGTTTTTTTTGGAAATATTTCTCATCAACAACCACTTCATTTTCTTTTACATGTATAAATGTTGAAAAAAAGTTTTTCATATCTTCAAGCATTATTGGATTTGCTTCATCTGAATCAAAAATAAGCTTATCACCATGGTTAGCTATCTGTGGTATATTTCTTACAACATCAATACCAACACTCTTCTCTATTCCAAAATCACGTGCAACTTGTGCTATACGAAAATCTGAACATAAAAGTGTAATATCAATATCACCAAGTGCACGGATTATTGTACACGCTCTTCTAAATCTGTCAAGACCTATGCGGTGTCCTGTGTGTACGTAATAATATATTTTCATTTTCTTTCCTTATTGTGATAGATCCTAAATCAAGTTTAGGATGACGTATTAATCAAACTAAGATGACGTGTTTGTCAATTCCAAGAATTGGATATTCTCGTCATTCCCAACTTGATTGAGAATCTATTCACTTCTTTCTTGCCGATATCTTTATATATATATGAAGTATCTCAATTGCTGCCGGTGTTATCCCACTTATCATCGAAGCTGCTTGAAGAGTTGGTGGGTTAAAAGCCTCTAGTTTTTCAACTATCTCTTTAGATAATCCGCTGATATCTTTAAAAGCAAACCCTTCAGGTATCTTGATTTTAAGATATTTTTTCATCTTCTGAATCTCTTCACTCTGTTTAATGATATAGCGATAGTATTTTCCTTCAACCAAAATCTCATCTTTGATATACTCGTCATACTTATCTAGTTCTGGAAGAAGCTTAACCATTTTAGAAACTGTAAATGTTTTTCTAGCGATGATTTGCTGTGCTGTTATACTATCTTTTATAGGTTCTTCATCCATTGATTCTAAAAATGCGATAAACTCTTTATTTGGCGTATATTTGGTTTCAATTAAGAGTTTTAATCCATCTTGGATTTGCTTGTTCTTTAATATTATGCGTTCATTTTCTTTTTCGTCTAAAAGTCCTAGCTCATAGCCATATTTTCCAAGTCTAGTATCTGCACTCTCTTCACGAAGTAAAAGTCTATACTCTGCTCTACTTGTAAACATACGGTAAGGCTCATTAGTCCCTTTAGTTACTAAATCATCTATTAAAACACCAATATATGCTTCATCACGGCGTAAAACCAATGGTTCTTTGCCTTGTAAAGACAAACTTGCATTTATTCCAGCCATAAGTCCTTGTGCTGCCGCTTCCTCATAACCAGTAGTTCCATTTATTTGACCAGCCAAATAAAGTCCTGAGATTTTTTTACTTTCTAGTGAGTGCTTAAGTTCTCTTGGGTCTACAAAATCATACTCTATCGCGTATCCATAACGAACTATTTTTGCATTTTCTAAGCCTTTGACTGACTTAATCATATCTCGTTGTACTTCTGGTGGCAAAGATGTTGAGAGTCCATTTATATAACATTCTGTATTATCCATGGTTTGTGGCTCAATAAAAAGATGATGTCTATCTTTATCTGCAAATTTACTTACTTTATCTTCAATAGATGGACAGTAGCGAGGGGACTTTCCTTCTATTTGTCCAGTGAAAAGAGGTGCACGATAAAAGTTTGAAGAGATTATCTCATGTGTAAGTTCATTTGTGTAAGCTATGTAACATGGCAATTGTTTTTTAGTCTCTCGAAACTCTTTTCTAGAAGTTCTAAAAGAAAAAGGACTAGGTAACTCATCTCCACCTTGTTCTTCCATAACAGAGAAGTCAATTGTTGAGCTATCTATACGAGCACATGTGCCAGTTTTTAGTCTCGCTAAATTTAGACCTGCATCATTTTTTAATGAAGCACAAAGACCTTCACTTCTTTCTTCACCATAGCGACCACCTTTTTTTTGAACCTCTCCAATATGAATGATTCCGTTTAAAAATGTCCCTGAAGTAATGATGACTTTTTTCGCCATGTACTCATTTAAAAGGTCCGTTTTAACTCCCTTTACAACACTGTTTTCAATTATTAGAGATTCTACTGTTTCTTGAGTAAGATTTAAATTTTTTGTCTCTAATATTTTATTTCTAGCGATTACACGGTATTTATCCATATCAATCTGAGCACGACTTCCACGAACTGCTGGACCTTTAGTGTGGTTAAGTATGCGAAACTGAATACCCGCTTCATCGGTAATAAGACCCATCTCTCCGCCAAGCGCGTCAAGCTCACGAACTAAATGTCCCTTTGCCAAACCACCTATTGCAGGATTACAAGAAGTTGCTCCAACATTTTCAGCAAGCATTGAAATCATCAATGTCTTGTTCCCCATTCTTGCACAAGAAAGAGCTGCTTCAACCCCCGCATGACCGCCACCAATAATTATTACATCATAGTTCATAAAAATTCCATATTTTTCTTTAATCGAATTTTATCATTTTTAAGTATAATTTGACAAAGAATAGAAAAATTAAACAAGGTTTTTAATAAAGATGATAGAAAAAGCGCACGAAGCTTACAACAAACAGGATTTTAAAATTGCATTTGAATTATATAATCAGCTAGCAGATGAAAACAATTCAGATGCTCAAACTTCTCTTGGTTTTATGTACCAAAATGCTCAAGGTTGTGAAAAAGATGAAAAAAAAGCATTTGAATTTTATGAAAAAGCAGCTGAGGCTAAACAACCCTATGCACTTTTTAATCTTGCAATTCTTTACATGAATGGTCTTGGCGGAGTAGAGCACGATCAGTTTAAAGCTCATGATTTACATATGGAAGCTGCAACTAAAGAAGTGCCACCTGCAATGTATGAGGTTGCTCTTATGTTGGAGCGCGGTCTTGGTTGTCTGCAAAACTACTCCGAGGCTGCTTTTTGGTACGAAGAGGGAGCAAAAAGAGGTCACTTAGAATCTTTTAATAACCTTGGTGTGTTATATAAAGATGGTCATGGGGTAGAACAAGATAGAGCAAGATGTTTTTTATGTTTTAGCAAAGCAGCTGAGGGTGGTTTAGCAGGGGGTATTTACAATTTAGGTCAACTATATGATCAAGGTTATGGTTGTGAGCAAGACCATGATAAAGCACTTGATTTATGTAGACAAGCTGCTTATAAAGGGCATGCAAAAGCAAAAGAGATTATCAAAGGCCTTCAAGAAGAGGGCAAGATAGTATTTTGATACAAGTTTTTTAAAGGAGAACAATTGTTCACTGGTTTAATAAGAGAAATCGCAAATGTCAAAAGCTTAGCTGGAAGTACTTTAACAATTAAAGCAAAACACAAAGCAAAACTTGGTGATTCTATCGCAATAAACGGGGCATGTCTGACAGTTATAAAAGTTTTAAATGATGGCTTTAGTGTTGAGCTATCTCCTGAAAGCCAAAAACTCCTTGCGATGGAGAACTATAAAAACGAAGTCCATATTGAGCCTGCCATGATGATGGGTGACAGATTTGAAGGGCATATAGTTCAAGGACACGTAGATTGTATAGGCACTATCAAAGAGATAAAAAACAATGGAAACTCTTTTGATGTTTTTATACATGTAGATAAAAAATTTATCCCTTTTATTATTCCTAAAGGTTCTATAACAGTAGATGGTGTCAGCCTGACAGTAAATGATGTCAACCCTGATAGTTTTAGACTTACTATTATTCCCCATACTATGAAAGAGACACTTTTTAAAAACTATAGAAAAGGCTCACATATCAATATTGAAACTGACATGTTTGCTCGCTATGTCTCGCACATCATATCTCATCAAAAACAGACTCTATCTTGGGATGAAGTTGAGTCTATAACAGCAAGATATTAATAATGGCAGATAAAGCAGCAGCCCTAAAATATGACAAAGACAACGGAAATGCTCCAAAGGTTATAGCTTCAGGAAAAGGAAGTATCGCTCAAAATATCATTGAAAAAGCCAAGGAGTTTGATGTTCCCATCTTTGCAAATGAAGCACTTGTAAACTCTTTAATTGATTTAGAGATAGATCGTGAAATTCCAGCAGAACTATACCAGGCAATAGCGAATGTTTTTATTTGGCTTATGAAAAATGAGAAAAAATTTAAACTCTAGTCTCTTAAAGGTTTAACATGTGCATTACACGAGATTTTATGTTTCATATCCACATGTGAAAACTCACCTAGTTCATTCATTGATGCAACAGTCGCATCTCTAAAACCTTTGCCACTATTTATATAGATATTAAAACCATTCTCATAAAGAGCAAGTCTTGTAGAGAGTGCCATTGAATATGTAGTCAAAAGCCCATCTTTTTTCATACATTTTTTTATATCACTAAAGTACTCTTTTGTCCAAAGAGACGGGTTTGCAGATGGAGAAAATGCATCTTGATATACTATGTCAAAACCTTCAGTTTCTTTAGTAAACTTATTACTAAATTTTTGAATATACTCTCTTGCATTTCCTAAAAATAGTTCTACATGTAGATTTTCATCACTGTAAGTTCCTTTATTTACCAATTCGGCAATTATATGCTTGAGTTCATCAAACTCTTTTGGGTAAGTGAAAACATTTAATGCTTTTATTAGCGATTCATCTAACTCAGGTGAATAGATATTTAGCTTTGAAGTAAGAGAGTTTTTTTTATGATAGTAGATAGTAGCCAAAGTGTTAAAACCAAGTCCAAAACATATATCTAAAATATTTATCTCATCTAAGTTTTTCTTAATTTTAAATGCAGGAAGTACATGCTTTAAAAGTGACTCCCGCAAAGCTCCGTCTTTTGTGGAATGATAATGCTCATTATACTCTTTTGAGTAGGCTGTGTAAGAACCATCTTCGCTAAGCACCATCTCATGAAGTTTGTTATTAAACTCATTCATTAAAGTTACCAATTATAATCCGTTACCCCACATATGCATTTTTTTTGCCATCACTAAATCGTATCCATCTACTATATCTATATCATTTGCAGCTCGGAATTCAAACTCTTCTAGTTTTTCTTTCATCTGCTCAATATGTAGAGAGCAGTATTTAACTCTCCATCTACTCTGTCCATCATATCTTGAAACAACTCAGTTATTTCATCCTTACATGTTGTTACATGCAAAAAATGATTACCGGGTAGAGGAGTGAAAAGTTTTCTAAATTTATTTAAGTTCATATAGCTTTCTTTATCAATTTTCAAAAAACAAGTTTTTTGTAGCTTTTAGGTATACTAACCAATGGCATACTCCATGATAAGGGGGTTGTAGGGATAATTTTGTCCATGCAACTATAATGTGCTTTGCTCATTATAGTTTATTATAACTAGGAGTCTGTCGGATAAATAAATCTCTTCCAGCAAATATCTATTCCTAAAGTCAGTTTCATAAATACTAAACATTAAATTTAGGCGTATAACACTCCAAGTCACAGTTAACCTGCCTTGTATTACTC
>JAKITC010000026.1 GCA_021648285.1 Sulfurimonas sp.
TAATACAAGGCAGGTTAACTGTGACTTGGAGTGTTATACGCCTAAATTTAATGTTTAGTATTTATGAAACTGACTTTAGGAATAGATATTTGCTGGAAGAGATTTATTTATCCGACAGACTCCTAGTGCATCCCAATCAAGCATACCACCGCGATAATAGTAGATTTTTTCCACAGGAAAACCATTTCTTACCATAGCTTTCATTGCGATTGGAGATTGTGGACAAACAGGACCATTACAAAAACCATATACCCTCACAGCCTTAGAGCAGTCCCATTTTTCACCATTTTCTTTACATCCAAGCTCATTTAAACGAAGTTCAATATCTCCAAAAGGAATATTAATCGCTGTTGGTATAGTTTCATCAAAATAGTAATCCGGCGTACGCATATCCACGACTATTGCATCTTTGTCATTTAGTGCATGTAGCATTTCTGTCTCAGTAACAGGAGTAATACCTTTGACCGGGACTAATGGCTGAAACCAACCTTTGTTTTTTCCGCAAGATGTCATTGTGCGTTTAATCTCAATAGCATCATCACCACTGCCGATAACATAACTTTTTTTATCTGCATCAAATAAACCTAAAAATTCTACTTTTTTGGAATTTGAATCTGCATTCACAGCTGTTGAAAAGAGCAAAAACAAACTGACATGTAGAACTTGTATTATAATTTTCATAAATTTTCCTTTTATTTAGACCCCAGTAGAGTCTCAACTTCATCAGCTATTTCTTCAATGGCATCTGTGGCTTTTTTATAAAGCACCTTGGAGAAGAGTGCGTCTTCAATTGCTGGGCTTGGCTCGTAGTTATTTAAAATCGATCTCTGTGCATATTGAGCAATAGTATTTACCCCTACAACATTTCCTCTTGTCCCAATTACAATGAAAAGTTCACAATCTTGGATGTGCTCGTTTAACTCTTCGTACATTGGAGCCGCTTCACCAAAAAACACAATATTTGGCCTAAGCCTAGTGCCGCATGTAAGACAAAAACCGTTATGGTCGTCATATAAACTTTTATAACCAATATCGAATGTTTTATTACACTCTGGATTTTGACATCTGACTTCTGTCATAAATCCATGCAGATGAATTACATCTTCATGTTTAAGTCCTGCTTTTTCAAAAAGATTATCTACATTTTGAGTGATAACAGCAATATCATCCGGGTATTTCTCTTTTAAATCGGCTACAACATCATGAGCGTAGTTTGGTTCTTTATCCTCCAAATCTGCTCTTCTTTTATCATAAAACTCTATAGTTAGCGACTCATTCTTCTGCATACTATCATAATTACATATAACAGTGACATCATATTGTTCCCAAAGTCCGCCGCTTTCTCTAAACGTACTTATCCCAGACTCTGCGCTAATTCCTGCACCACTTAAAATAACCACCTTTGCCATTAAACAACCTTTACGTTTATATTTTATAGACTAGTATCTAATTTATTATGCCATAAGAGTCATTACTTTATATTTATATTGTGAGTTTTTAATTTGTTGAGAGTTGATTTAGTATTTTACTATCTGAAGTTTTTGGTTTTTGCATTCCACCTCAGAAGAGGTAGAAAGATAAAGAGTATTTAAATCTATCTAACGAAGTATAAATCGTTATTAGGATAGTTAGGCTTAGCTGTCTGAGGCTTATCAGTGTCTCTAGTATCATATGTTACTATATTGTCAGCTTGTAAAGCACCTAGTGTTAATGCGATTAATAAAATGATGTTTTTCATTTTGTATCCTTTGGTAAGAGCGCATTACGCTCTAGTATTTTTAAATCAGAGTAATTTTATCCGATTTAACTTTTAACCTTCTCATGCTTTCTTTATTAATCATTTATCTTAAGAGCTATTTAATAATATAATAAATATTATAATCTTGATTTATATCAAGATTATAATTAAAATATTTCAATATATGATTATACTAGATGCCTTTTGCGCCTCGTGCCAGTTCTGCCCAAGCAGAATCTTTATCAGCATCAATAGCTTGTTTGTAAGCCTCTTGTGCCTCATCATCTCTCCATAACTTTTCGAGTATACTGCCTAAGAGATATTTTTGTCTTGCTCTGTCTGCATTACTCAGTTTTATATTATCTAATGATTTTATAACATCGAGTGCATCATTATTTTCATCCTTGTCTAGGTAAGCTTGATATAGTGTAAACTCTATAAAAGGACTATGAGGATATGAATCAGACAAATTTTGTATCTTTAAAACTTTTTCGCCATACTCTATAACTAAGTTGCTATCTTTTTTCTCACTTCCAACAGTCATAACAGATACATATCTATCAATATCTACATAATCATCTTTATATACTTTTTGAATATCAGCAATAGCCTCAACCATCTTATCACTATTTTCCAATCTCTCGTAAGTATCAAATAGGTATCTGTATATATCTATGTATGGGGAGTTATCGTCATTCTGTATTAAAGTTATCAACTCTTTTGAAGCTTCAATAACATTACTGTAGTTTCCAGTTGCAAAATCAATTTTTATATATCTATAGAGCCATTTTTTTCTTTGCTCTAAATCTTTTGATTTTAAATTTTTATCTGCCATTTTTTTAGCAAGTACAAAATCTGCACCTTTCATAGCACACTCATAAATTCCATCATCCCATTCATCTGATAACTCTATACTGTATTGAGATGAAATAACAAGCACGCTGCCACACTCTTTTGTTCGTAATGCCTGTTTCATTGTTCCTATAGCAGCATCGGTAATTACTTGCGCTATATCATTATACTCTTCAGGATCTAAACCCAGAAGCTCTTTTTTCATCTCAATGGCATCTCTAAATTTTTTATTTTCAATCAGCAGCTTAGCTTTTTCATATATAGCTTTATCCCCTATACTGTCTCCGCTGTATTCATCCATTAATTTATTATAATTGCTTAGTTTTGTTGTAAAGTTTGCATCACTGACATCAAAAAATAGAGAATCTTTTGCAATCTGAACTTGCTCTTCAAATCTACCGTCATAAAACTTATCAAGATATATATTTAAAGCCACTAGTGCCTCTTTTTTATTTTCTGATTTACTTAACCATATACCTATATCTTTTGATAATTCTTCATACTCATCATAGTTTGAGTTTATATTATCAAATATAGCTTGTGCTATAGAAGCTCCTGATATAAAATCTTCATTATCCACAAAGTCATACATTAAATCCATTGATTTATACATCTTTTTTGAAAAATAATCAGGCTTGACATCTATTATCTTTTTTGTATATTTAGCTGCTTCTTTAATATTTGAATCTAACATATAATTTTTTGCTAATTTATAAGCAGCTTCTACTGCTATATTTATATCATCTGTTTTATTTATTGCCCTTTTATATATATCCCTAGCCTTGGATGAGCTTCCAGATGCTTCTAACATCTCACCCTTGTAAATATATCCCCAATAAAGATAAGGAGAATCAGCATGTTCACTAAACAGACGGTCAAAAAAGTAATCAGCATCAGAAGTCATACCAGATTTGAAATATGCTTTAGCAATTAATGAGAGTACTTCTGCTACATTTTCATCAGAAGAGTAATTTTTTAAGTAAGTTCTTGCTACTTTTATAACTTCTTCACTCTCTTTTAATTTTGAATGGACTCTAATTTTATAAAATAGTAATTCTGCTTTAAAAAGTGAATTTGGATATGTTCGCAATATCTCATTGATTAATTCTAAACAAAAATCATATTTTTCATCTTCATAAAGTTTTTTAATTTTTATATACTCTGTCACATCCCCTACTCTTTTAACATATACAGGGTTCCCTTTAACATCCAGACTACCAATATATGGGAATTTATCTTGATTTAGCGTAAATGGAAAGTTGATAGATACATCCGATTTAGGATGAGATTTAATATATGGCATTTCATCTTTATAACCGACAATCATCCAGTGACGAGACAGTTCTACATTGGGAGTAAAAACAGTATCTTCTTTTGTTAAATCAAATATCATCGGATAGAGTTTCATTTTTTCAAACGGCTTAATAATAAGGAAAAAAGTTTTTTTCTTTATCTCTGTATTTATCTCAAAAAAACTATTTTGTGTTTTTTTAAACTCTTTTAATGGAGACTTTGAAAAAGCACAAACTATCTTAACTGTAATATCAAAATCGTCTTTTATCTCTTGACATAAAAATTTATCTTTATCTTTTAAATGAAGTGTTGAGTAAGCTTGATATTTCTCTTTTGCTCCCTGAAGTGATATTTCAAGAGCGAATAGAGTAGAGCCAGATATATTTATAAACAGAAGGAACAAGAATATTTTTTTTAACAAATCACTTTCTCCCTTTTATTTCACTAGACTATTTGCCTTTGATGATAGAAATCAACGTTAGCGTAAAATAGGGGACTAAGTCCCTTATCTATGTTTAATAATTAGTACCCACTATTATATACGAATGCTGTAACAAACTCTAAGAGTGAGTTTAGTGCTAAAACAGCAAATATAGTTCCTACTGCTGCGATACCGATAATTGTTTTTAAAGAAAGTGTTGCATTAACCATACTTATATTTCCTGAATGATTAATTATCGGATCTTTCATGAACATATATACTATTAGTTTTAAGTAGTAATAACCGGCTATTGCAGAGTTTAATGCCATAATGAGAGCTAAAACTGTATATCCGCCTGTTACTGCGGAAGAGATCATATACATCTTACCCCAAAATAGAGCAAATGGAGGAAGACCGGCTAAACTCAACATAAATAGTGCCATAATAGATGCAGCTACTGGTGATGTTTTTACAAGTCCTGCAAATTTATTATAACTGTGGTCTGAACTCTGTCCTGCCGGAAGGTTTTTCTGACGAGAGATCCAAAGCATAGAAAATGAACCAAGGTTAGTGAAACTAAACAGAATCCAGTATAAGAACAGAGCACTGTTTGACTGTGTGGTTCCTATCAATATTGCTGCCATAACAAAACCGGCATGTGAGATAGAACTGTATGCAAGCATTCTTTTAACATCTGATTGAACCAGAGCCCAGATATTTGCCATAGTCATAGTAACAACTACACCGATATATAAGATAACTTCTAACCAGACTACTCCACTGTGTATTAAGAACTCAAATAGTCTCATAGCTACAACGAATGCCGCAATTTTTGGAACAATTGACATGTAGCCGGCAAGTGCAGCAGATGAACCCTCATAAACATCCGGTGTCCAAGTATGAAATGGAACCATTGAGAGTTTAAAACCAAATGATGCTAACATAAACACAACACCAATTAATACAAAACCAATATCAGCAAAGTTATTAGCTTCAAGAACTGCAGCTATTTGATTAATCTCTATAGAACCTGTAAGTGCATAAAAGACCATCGAACCGAAACTGTAGAAACCTGCGGCTAGTGCACCCATTGTAAAGTACTTAACAGCAGCTTCAAATGATTTGTCACGGTTATGCATTGCAATAAGGGTATACAGAGCAAGTGATGCTGTTTCTAACCCTACAAAGATAAGAATCAGATTATCTGTTGCAACCATAAACTGAAAGCCTGCAATCATAAACAAAAACAGTGCGAAAAACTCAGGATAAGAAAATTCGTGAAATCTTTTTTGCGTAAGGGCTAATGGGATAAACAACATAGAAGCACTCACTATTATGAACTGAGACAAAATAGCTAAACCATCAATAAGCATTACATCAAATACACCCATGACAGTGCCATTCTTCTCAAATATACCTGCTGCTTCGAGTAAGAAAATAAAATCAATTCCTAAAATAAGAAGACTTAGCATTACGTACATTGATTTATCTTGTCCACTTTTAAAAAGGTCAATAACTAAAATTAACAGTGCACCTACAATTGGTATTAGCATTGGTGCTAAAGTCATTAAGTTTAATGACTCTATTGAAACATTTATAGGTGATAACATTAGTTTGCCTCCTTAGCTGAAGTTCTATTTATAAGAATATCCAAGTTGGGAATTCTTTGTTTAGCTTCTTCAGTTATAGATTTTTCGTGCATTAGCTGAACTACAGCCTCAACACTTGTATTGATTGGTCCTAAAAGTGGTTTAGGATAGATACCCAACCAAATAGTGATTATTACTAATGGAACTAAAGCGATAAGCTCTCTTTTGTTCACATCTGGAAGATTTTTATTTTCCTCTATCGTAACTTCACCAAAGAACATTTTTTTGTAAGCTGACAACATATAAATAGCTCCTACAATGATTGCCATACCCGCTAAAAGAGTTAAGATATGAGACTGCTGATAGAAACCAAGCAGACTTAAAAACTCACCAACAAAGTTGATTGTTAACGGAAGTCCGACTGAAGCCATCATCATTATTCCGAATATTGTTGCAAATTTTGGCATAACAGAAGCTAAACCTCCAAACTGATCCATCATCTTAGTATGGCGTCTATCGTAAATAACACCAACAAGAAAGAATAGAGCACCTGAAACTACACCGTGGGCAATCATCAAGAAGATTGAACCAGATATCCCTTCAACGTTTAGTGCGAATGTACCAAGAATAATAACACCCATATGTGATACAGATGAGTAAGCAACAACCTGCTTAATATCTTTTTGAGCGTATGCTACCATTGCCGTGTATATAATCATAATAATTGCTAATATCGCAATCGGGAACATAAAGTATGTAGACGCATCTGGAAAGAGTGGCAATGAAAAACGGATAAAAGCATATGTACCCATTTTTAGTAATATAGCCGCAAGTATCACAGAACCTATTGTCGGTGCCTGACCGTGAGCATATGGCAACCAAGTATGGAATGGGAACATTGGAACTTTAATAGCAAAACCAAAGAAAAATGCCACAAATAACCATAACTGAAAACTCTCAGGCAAGATCAGACGGTACCAATCAAGAATTGCAAATGACCATTGACCTGTTGCTTGATAGTAGAAGTATGCCATAAACAGCATACCAACAAGCATCACTAATGAACCTGTAAATGTATATAAGAAAAACTTAACAGAAGCGTAAATTCTCAAAGGTCCACCCCATGCACCGATGATATATAACATCGGGACAAGAGAGAGTTCCCAAAATACATAAAATACAATAGCATCAAGAGCAACAAAAACACCAACCATAGTCATCTGTAAAAACAGAAGTGTGATTATCATGTTTTTTATATCTTTAGTATCACCAAGTGATGCTATACCAATCATTGTAAAAAATGCTGCTAAAATAACAATAAACAGTGATATACCATCAACACCAACAATGTAGTTGATACCAAAAGTTGGGACAAGAGCAATAGTTTCCATAAACTGCATACCAGAAACATTATTGTCAAAAAAGAACCAAAGCAACAAAGCTAATGAAAACTCTATTATAGCTACCACTACACCATAAGCACGTATGCTTTCTTTATTAACTATAAATCCAAGTACCGCTGCGAGTGCAGGGAAGAAAATTAAAATCGATAGAATATTATCTAACATCTATTAAACTCCTAAACCTGATAAAATCACTTTGATTTCACCAGAATATCTAGCTGCTAGTCCAAATACTACAGCTAGTGATAACAGGGCAACCGTACCCGCTACCATCCACTTAAGCATGGTAGAAAGGTTTCCACTCTGCATTGCTCTTGTATTTTCACCAGTTGCATAGAATGCTTTGGCTATGCCATCAACACTTGCATCAACAATTTTTTGATCAATTTTTGTCCAACACAGAGTTGAAAGTTCTCTGTACGGTTTTACAAAACACTCTTCATAAAAGTAAGGAATATAATATTGATTTATTAAAAGTTTATAAGCAAAACTTTTTTCCATCTTAGATGTTCCATCAGGCACCTTTATATCTCTTGACATATATATTTTATATGCATAATAGATTGAAATAATTACAAAAATTTGTGTCCCTATAGTCATAATCCAGTATATTGCAGGATTATGTACATGGTACTCTGTAGCCGGCAGTATATAAGTAACCATTTCAAAATATGTCATCTTAAATGAACCGGCTATAACTGCAAGAAATAAAAGTGGACTCATTGCAACAAGCATAAATTTATATGCTTCATGCGGATGAAAACCAAATAGTTTATATCTCTCTTCACCATGAAAAATAAGTGCAACGATTCTAAATGAATAAAATGCAGTTAAACCTGCAGTAAAAAGAAGTACTGAATAAATAATATAGTGATGTTCAATCATTGCAACTTCTAAGATTAAATCTTTTGAGAAGAAACCAGCAAGTGGATAGATACCAGCAAGAGCAACTGACGCAAGCGTCATCATTATCATGGTGCCCTTCATCGTCTTACCTAAACCACCCATTTTAAATGGATCAAGTTCGCTATCCATCGCGTGCATAACGTTACCGGCACCAAGGAAAAGAAGTGCTTTAAAGAATGCATGCGCCATTAAGTGGAACAGTGCAACCCAGTAAGCCCCAAGACCAGCAGCAACAAACATATAACCAAGCTGTGAAAGTGTAGAGTAAGCGATTACTCGCTTAATATCACGATTTACAAGAGCCATAGATGCTGCAAAAATTGCAACAAATGCACCAAGTGATGCTATAAAGAGTCCTACATGTGGAATTAAAGAATATAATTCATTTGAACGTACAACAAGATAAACACCTGCCGTTACCATAGTTGCTGCGTGAATTAGTGCAGAAACCGGAGTTGGACCTTCCATTGCATCAGCAAGCCAAGTGTGTAGTGGAAACTGAGCTGATTTACCCATAGCACCGATAAATAAGAAAATACCTATCCATGTCAGTGTCTCAGGAGTTAATGCCGGCATAGCTGCAAAAGCGCCGTCATACTGGAGTGTACCGGTATTCCAATATATCAAGAAAATACCGATAAGCATACCAAGATCAGCAATACGATTCATAATGAATGCTTCATTTGCTGCCCAAGTTGCGCTCTCTTTGTGGTACCAAAAGCCAATAAGTCCCCATGAACAGAGACCAACACCTTCCCAACCGATAAATAGACCGGCGAAGTTATCACTCATTACAAGGACCATCATTGAAAAAACAAATGCTGATAACCAGGCAAAAAAACGGTTAAAACCTTTATCATGATTCATATAACCAATAGCATATACATGTACAACAGTTGAAACTAAAGTTACAACCATCATCATAGTTACAGATACTTGGTCAACTATAAAGCCAAATGGAATATATAAATCTCCGGTTGCCATCCAAGTCATCATCTCTACATGTACAGTATGCCCAGTTATTAACACTAAAACAAGAAGTACAGTACTACTTATAAGCGAAACCCCTAAAAGTATACTTGGAACAATACCAGCTATTTTTGTTCTAGGAGACGCGCCAAATAGTGCAGCAAACAAAGAACCAACGAGTGGTGCGAATAGTGCAGTATATAAAAACAGTTCCATCTCTTATCCTCTCATCATTGACATCGTATCAAGGTCAATACTATTATGTTTTTTATGCCAAACAATTAATAGACCAAGCCCTACAGCAACTTCTGATGCAGCGATTGCAATCACGAAAAATGCAAACATCTGCCCAGTCAAATCACCGTAATAGTGTGAAATTGCAGCAAAAGAGATATTAACAGAGTTAAGAAGTATCTCGGTTGCAAAAAATAGCATAAGAAGATTTTTTCTTCTCATAACTCCAACTAAACCAATCGAAAAAAGGATAGTTGAGAGTACAAGATAGTGATTTAATCCAATTTCCATCATGATAGTACCTTTTTATTTTCTTCTCTTCTCATCTCTCTAATCTCATCTTCATTCATAAGAGTAAGTGAAAGATCCATCTTTTTACCGGCAAGAACAATACCGGAAATCATTGCAACTAATAACATTACAGCTGCAACTTCAAATGGAACAAGATACTTGGTAAATAGAACCATTCCAACTTCTTGAGTATTACCAGCACCTGGTGTCATTGGGAAAAGTGCCTCAGCGTTACCGCTTACTAGTGGAGCAGCGAATATAAGAACAATTAAAACAGCTGAAATCGTGCCTAATCCGAAGATAATAGCTTTATTTCCTTGCTTCTCTTTTACCTCTCTGGTTGTATCAAAGAACATCATACCAAAGGCATAAAGAGCCATAACAGCACCTGAGTAAACAACGATCTGTACAGCACCTAAAAAGTCAGCACCCAGTATAAAGAAAAATGCTGATATAAAAATCATTCCTGCTGCTAACGCCGTTAGCGCATATAGCGCTTGTGATGTTGTTACCGTAATGTAAAACATCGAAATTGTTAAAAATGCAAATAGATAAAATGCAATTGCTTCAAACATAATCTAACTCCTTAATATGCTAGAGGTGTTTTTTTAACACGCTCATCTTCATGTGGTGTAATAGCACCAAAACCTTCAAACTCCAGCTGAGTTGCAGCTTTCATCTTGTCTAACGGTGTTAGCATATCTTCATACATCACAAAATGCTCTCTTTGATCGGATGCATTTTCATACTCACCACCATGGGTAATTGCAAGTTCCGGACAAACTTCAGCACAATAACCACAAAAAATACAACGACCTAAGTTAATACTGTATTCGCTAACCTCTTTACGAGAGTTTTCATCTATCTTTGTGTCAATTCTAATACAGTTAGAAATACAAATCTTTTCACAAAGTCCACAACCAATACATCTTTCAGTATCTGATTCCCAAAGTCTTTTCATCTCATGTACAGCACGATATCTTGGACCTATTGGCATCTTTTCTTCTGGATATTTTACTGTGTGGATGTCAAATCTTATCATCTCACGAAGAACTACCCAAAGACCGACAAATAGCTCGCCTCTGAAACTTCTTTTTATTACTCTTTTAAACTTACCCCAACCATCTGTAGGATAATCTTCAATATCTACTAAGAAGTAATCGTTACTAACGTTTCTATCGTTAAATTGTTCATTATTCATCATCACCCCTTACATCATCACTATACCAGTGATTACAATATTAATCACTGCTATTGGCATTAGAACTTTCCAGCATAACCACATTAATTGATCTGGTCTTACATCCGGCCAAGCTGCTCTTGTCCATAAGAAAAAGAAAAAGAAAAATGCAACTTTACCAAGCAGTGCTAAAGCACCAAGTAGACTTCCATCTCCATATCCACCTAAGAAAAGTAGAGAAATTACAAAAGAGATAAAAAACATATTTGCATACTCACCGATAGCGAATAGTCCCCATCTCATACCGGAGTACTCTGTACCAAAACCATCAATAATTTCATGGTCATTGGCAATAAGGTGAAATGGTGTACGGCCAGTCTCAGCAAATGCAGCAATCCAAAATAATATAAATGCCACTGGTTGAGCAAATACAATCCAGCCGTTACTGATTTGATACTCATTAAAATCAATTAATGAAAGTGACCCAACCATCATAATTGGCGCAAGTATTGATAAACCGGTTACAACTTCGTAAGAGATAAATACAGCAGCACCACGAGCAGCAGAGATTAGTGCAAACTTATTAGCTGATGCCATACCACCAAGAAGTGGACCATAAAGACCAACACCCATAATCCCTAAAATATATAAAATACCTATATTTATGTCGGCAACTATCGGATGAACTTCATATCCAAATAGCGTAAATGATGGCAAGAAAGGAATAGCAGCTGCCGCCATAAAGGCTGTTGCAGCAGTTATTACAGGTGCTATTTTAAAGATACGCGCAACAACACCAGAAGGAACAATATCCTCTTTTGTAAATAATTTGATACCATCTGCCGCAACTTGCAGTAATCCGAAAGGTCCAACATTCATCGGTCCAAGACGGCGCTGCATAAAGGCAAGAACCTTTCTTTCAAAATAAGTACCTATACCAGCAAGAGCTGAAAATATAAGTAGAATTACAACGATTTTTATAACCGTTTCAATTAAATATGCTGTTTCCATATATTACACCTTTTCAATCGAAGCTGTTGCAAAGCGATAACCACTTATAACAGCCCCTGAATTAATTTTAGAATCAAATGTTGGAAGAAGTGCGATATCTCCACTTATCTTGTTATCACTTACGATATTAACAATAAGTTCACCTCTCTCACTCTTAACTTTCACACTGTCTCCTTCATTTAAATCAGATTTACTTAAGAACTCTTCACTCATATAAAGCCCGCCAACCTCATCAAGGTTAGTAGTTTTATGTGTGAACTCAGTAAATTGTCTTACTGGATTAGCAAGATAAATTATAAAGGTTGCTTGTCCTCCTTGGTTGAGGGTAAGTTTTTCATCACTAAATTTCTCTACCGACTCGTCAGAAAGTGTTTTAACTTTTACATTCTCTAAAACATATCCACGATGCTCTGAACCGTCATTATCGTAATGATTTGGCAAGTCATCAAAATTTTGTGCTTTAAAGCCAGATGCAGTAGGAAGCGAGATTGTATAATCTACTATGTTTTTAGCTTTTAGTCCTAACTCATTTGCAATATCATTAAGCTCATAACCTTTATAGCCAATAGCAGCATTTGTAGGGTTTACTCTTTTGTTTATACTTGTAAGAGTTCCTTCTTGCTGATTAATTGCAGGCATATCTAAATCTCCGTCACCTAAAGCAGATAGAGTAAAGTCAGCCTGTACGTTATAACCAACTGTAAAAGAACCTTTTGTATCATCAAGCTCACAAATAAGTGCAACGCCAAGTGAGTTAGTAAGTGTTGGTATCATTGTAATTTCAAAATCACTATATTTTTCGATTAATCCAAGTAAGCGAGCAAGATTTTTAGAGTTTGGATGATCATAAAGGTCAGGTCCGGCAATTAGAGCGAAAGTATCTTTCTTTTTAAGATTTTTCTCTAAAGCTTCCATAAAATTATCATCAGCACCAAGAATTTCCAATAAACGGTTATCATCTACTTGTACTTCTTTAGATACCTTTTTAGGAACCATTTTTTTCTTCTCTTCTTCTACTTCTTCCTCTTCACCTGTCTCTTCATTAACTTTTGTAACTTTTACAATCTCAATTACTTCTTCTTTAATAGTTTCAGTAACTGTAATAGTCTTTTCAGAGTGAAATGAAGCTAGATAATCAGTAACATCAGATGGGAGTTTCTCTTTATTCCCAAACAAATCAAGAACTAAGTAAAGAGCCGCTTCTTCTTGAAGTGGTGCATGAGAAACTGTCATAATACTTTTTCCAAGACCTTCAATAATAGGATCTTTTACAGGATGAAAATATAAACCAGCACCCTTATTTACTGTCATAGAGTTGTTTAGTGCATATCTTGCATTTGGATTATCACTCTTAAGTGCTGTTCCTACTGAGATAACAAAGTTTGAGTTATGAGTATTTTGTAAGTTATTGCCGTAAAGCTTAGTCCCGCTAATTTCACTATAATCATTTAAGAAAGTTTGGAAAGATTTAGCTTCAGAGTTGATAAGCTTAAGTCCGAGCTTTTCTTTTAGTGATTGAAGTATATAAGCTTCTTCATTTGTGATAGTAGATGTGAATTCAATCGTATCAGCTTTTTTGAAAGCTTCAACTGCGTTTGCAAATGCAACTTTGTCTTTAGACTCAACCTTGTTCTGGTAATCAAATCCATAACGACCAGCACCACAAAGAGATACATAATTCCACTCATTCATAACACGGTAGATTTTATCTTCTGTATTTTCAATACTAGTATGTTTAACATCATAAGATATTTGACATCCAGCTGAACAGTGTCCACATGTAGCAGGAATTTGTGTTAATTCCCAAGCATTAGATTTGTATATAAAGTGAGTATCAACTAAAGCACCAACCGGACATACAGCAGCACACTCACCACATGATGTACAATCAAGCATCTCTTCACCGGAGGTCAGACCAATAAGAGATTTGTTGAGTTTATTCCACATCGCATAAGCATCTTTTGGCATACTCTCTTTAAACTCTGCCTCTAATGCATCTGCACCACGAGGAACCGTTTTAAAAGATGAATCACCAATCATATCTTTACATGTAGTTACACATCTCTCACAAACTATACATAGACCTGGATTATAGTGTAAGTGTCCCCAATCTATATCGCTTCTGTCTACATCTTTTACAGCATAGCTTTGAGAATCAACACCCATCTCTAAGGTATAGTTTTGAAGTTCACACTCACCTGACTGGTCACAAACACCGCACTGAAGTGGATGATTTACATCATAAACTTCCATAATTGCACGACGCTCTTTTTCGATATTTTCAGTCGAAGTTGTGATTTTCATGCCATCTTTACTTTTAGCATTACAAGCATAAACTTGTTTGCCATCTGCTTCAACAAGACATATACGACAAGCTAACGTAGGACTACATCTTGTCAGATAACATATAGCAGGTATAAAGATATCATTTGCACGAGCGGCATTTAGAATAAACTCACCCTCTTGTGTTTGGACCTCTTTACCATCAATATTTATAGTAATTTTACTCATTATACTACTCTCACTATTTTGGATTTTACAAACCTATATCTACTAGAATCTACACCTATATCAAATGTTGGATTCAGTGCTACAGTTCCCTTAAGTTCACTATCAAGCTTAAACTCTCTTTGGATTGTAGTAGAGCCAAAAGTCACTTCTACTTTATCTCCATCAGAAATTTTAGCTGCTACGCTAAACTGCTTGGAACCTCTCAAAAAGTTATCTTTTTCTAACTGTGCAGCTTGCTTTGTAAGATTGTTAAACTGAAGAACCGGATCTGCATGATATATGATAGTACCGTTAAACTCAGGTAAATCATCAAGCTCCTCAAGTTCACCATCTGCTTGGCATGTAACTTCATCAAGAAGATAACCGCGGACATCATCACCCATCTTTGACAAAAAGTTCTCTAAGTCATCAAATTCTACCGTCTTAAACCCAGAATTTTTACTTAGCTCTTTAGTATAATCAACTGTGTTCTCTTTGTTTATATCCAGAGCATTTGCAATATCATTAAGAGTGTAACCATTAAATGAAAGTGCAACATTTGTTGGAAGAACTTTATTGTCTATATTAACAACTGTTCCCTCTTGTTGATTAAGTGCTGCTACCGCCAAATCTGCACCTTCTTGTGAAGAGATTACAAATGAGCCTTTAGCGTTATAACCAACAACATTAGCTATATCTTCATCAATATCTAGTGAATTAATAAGTGAACATCCAAGTGTGTTGACTTCACGAGGGACTATAACTAAAGAGAACGAGCTATATTTTTCAATCAATGCTGCAAGTTTTGCTATATTGTCTGAGCGCTCATGTGCAATCAAATCATTGCCGATAATAAGTACACGATTTTTAGTTCTTGTGAATGACTTCATCATAAATGAGAACTCTTCTTCACCTAAGTTTGTCTCAGCATAAATATAACCTAAATCTAAATCATCAAAAAATGCTTTTTCCTTCTCATTTAAATCAGCATCAACTAAAAGTGCATGAGCTAAAAGCGCCAAAACACCCTCTTCAGTTCCTACTTCATACTTCATAAATTGAGTGATAACATTTTGCATTAAAACATCTTCCATGGGATGAGCATAAACTACTTTTGCTCCGTTATGTTTTGCAGCGGTTGTCAGAGCATATCTTACACCTGGATTATCGGTTGCAATTCTGCTTCCGATAATAATAGCAGCATCAGATTGTTTAATGGCATCAAGTGAGCCGCTGTGATGAAGTTTTCCACTTATCGAACTATATGATTTCATAAATTCTGCAAATTTTCTCGCATCATCATTAAAAAGCTTAATGCCAAGTTTCTCTTTTAGTAACTCTAATATATGAGCCTCTTCATTTGTTATAATTGAAGAGAATCTGATAGCATCCGAATTTTTCAGAGCCTCAATTCCTAATTTAAATGAATCCACTTCTTTAACCACCTTATTATCAAAATCATATCCAAAACGACCTGCACCGCACAGTGATGTAAACTCGAAGTTATTTTTAACTCTGTATATCTCATCAACAGAGTTTATGCCTGAATGTCTTGTTTCATACTCTAATGAACAGCCTGCGGAACAGTGAGCACATGTAGCAGGAACACGAGAAAGTTCCCATGCATTTGCTGTATACTCAAAATCAGAACTGACTAATGCACCAACAGGACAAACTGCGATACACTCTCCACAAAAAGTACAATCAAGAGTATCAGCATTTTTTGGAATAATTGTTGAAGAGTATCCACCAAATTTAACTTCAATAGCATCATCACCAATTACTTCATTACATACATGTACACATTTTTCACATAAAATACAAAGGGATGGGTTATAATTAATAAGTCCCCAATTTTGTCTATCTCTGTTTTGATCGCGAGCTGAAAAGTTTTGTCTCTCTATATTAAATTCTAAAGTCTTATTTTGTAAATCACATTCACCGGACTTATCACAAACACCACACTCTAAGGGGTGATTTACATCATAAAGCTTCATAATGTTTGTTCGTTCATTCTCTAACTCTGCTGTATTAGTTGTAATCTCAATACCTTCAGTTGGAGGAGTATTACAGCTTAACACGAAACCTTCAACCCCTTCAGCTTCAACAACACACATGCGACATGATGCACATGGAGTTGTTTTAGAGATATAACACATAGTCGGAATATAAATATCATTTTTGCGGGCTACTGTTAAAATAGTCTCGCCCTTCTCAGCTTCTACAGAGATATCGTTAATTTTAAAATTAATCATTAATTACCTCCATATCCTAAGTCGCTACCATAGCTATATAATAACATCGCATACAGCGTTCTGCCTCACTCATAGCTTCATCTTGAGTAAAACCTAAGTTAACTTCGTCGTTATTATATTTACGAATATCAACATCAACTACTTCACTATGCTCTCTTGCTAGTCCTGGTAACCAACCGGTTACTTTCTCTTTTTTATCATAAACCTTCAGTTTACGAAGATGGTCTTCCATAATCTCATCATCTGTAAGAGTAATCTCTCCGGTTTGCACATATCTGCTAATAACTGAAGCAGCTCTTTTAGCCTGACCAACAGCATTTACAATTGTCATCGGACCATATTCACAATCTCCAGCAGCAAAAATTCCTGCTCTTGATGTCATATAGTCTTTGCCATTTGTTTTAATAGTTCCCCATGAAGTCATCTCAATATCCCACTCCTGGGGAAGTAGCTTCAAATCAGCTGCTTGAGAAACTGCAGGTATCAAGTAATCAACCTCCAAGTTAAAACCAGCTCCTTCAATTAAAACCAATTGTGCACGACCACCATCAGGATTAGGTACAAGTTCAAACATGTCAAAGTCAAGTGATTTAAGAACATCATCTTCATCATTCATGCGATTAACTGCTGAATGAAAGATAAACTCCACGCCCTCTTCTACAGCTTCATGGTACTCTTCATAAGTAGTGTTACGGATAATTGTCTTTTCATCACGACGATAAATCATAATGACTTTTTTAGCATTTGCACGAATTGAACAACGCACAACATCCATAGATGTAAATCCACCACCGACACATACAACAGTCTTACCAGTTAAATCAACAGGCTCACCAATTCCATATTTATCCCAAAGATTAATCTGATCAAGCATCTCAATAGAGGACCAGTAACCTTCAACTTCCGGTCTTTCATTATCACAGCGAACTTTTTTACTTATTCTAGTTCCTGTCGCAACCATAGTCGCATCATACTCTGTCTCAAATCTTCTCATCTCATCAGCCGTGATTTTAGAGTTAACTATAAAATTAACACCCATATCTTTAACACATTCGATATCTTGATTATATTTGTCTATCGGCATTCTATATTCTGGTACACCAACAGCAACCTCTCCGCCAAGAACCGGAAGCTCCTCATAAACATCACAGTGTACGCCTTCAGCTGCTAAATAGTAAGCTGCAGTCAAACCGGCAGGACCTGCACCAATAATTGCAACTCTTTTACCATTATTTGGTTTTTTCTCCATTGGATGAAAAAATTCAAAGCCGTGATCAGTTTCCCAATCTGCTCCAAGTCTTTTTAATGCCATAATTGATACCGGTTCATCTAGATTTGTACGACGACAGGCATCTTCACAAGGATGCGGACAAACACGACCACAAACATGTGCAAGAGGCATAGTTTGACGAGTCGCTTTAAGTGAATCATCCATTCTTAGGTCTCTAACACCCTCAATATAGCCAGGAATATCTACACTTGAAGGACAAGCATCTGTACATGGAGCAGTGATTTTTGCAATATAACCAATTTCATCATCATAATGCTTTGATTTTTTTTGCTCATTAATACATTCCATAAATGTATCTTCAAAGTGTAACATCAAATCTAAAATAGGATTTGGAACTGTTTTACCAATCTCACATTTTGAAGTAACCTGCATACTAGAACCAATTTCTTTTAAGTGATTTAAATCAGCTACAGCACCTTCACCGCGAGCAATCTTATCTAATTGATCATATAGAATTTGTCCACCCCATCTTCCAGGTGCACATCTTCCACATGCTTCAGAATACTCTTGATACTGCGCAGCATATTCCATAGCTAAACGGATAACATCTACATCTTCATCAAACAGTGCGACACCATCCCAACCAATAAAAGCTTTTGAATCACGATGGTCATCATATTGTGCCGGTAAATTATAAGCTGATTTTTCCCACTCATCTTCAGGTTTATTGATATTATTTATCAGTTCACC
This sequence comes from Sulfurimonas sp., assembly GCA_021648285.1. Lineage (GTDB taxonomy): Bacteria > Campylobacterota > Campylobacteria > Campylobacterales > Sulfurimonadaceae > Sulfurimonas. The sequence continues at coordinate 18,614 of JAKITC010000026.1, forward strand.
ATTCCAAGTAGAAAAATATACTTTACTCAAATTGCATTCCTATTTTTTAGCTACGATAGTCCAATCGACTTCGTTAAATTTTAAAGAGTTCATTAACTCATAACCACACTCTTTTACAATATCTGCTGATCTTTGAATAGGAGTAAAATCTCCAATTTCAAATAAAAGGATTGCAACTTCACCAGCTTTATGAACTCCAAGAATCTCTTTCATTCTAGGTTCAAACTCATTTTTTAGTTTTCTTAAATCATATCTTTTCATTAACGGTCAACCTCTCCAAATACAATGTTTGTAGTACCAATAATAGAAACAACATCCGGAATATAGTGACCAGGTAAAAGGTCAGTTAAAATTCCTGTGTGCCAGAAAGATGGAGCACGAAGTTTTAGTCTATATGGATATGGTCCACCTTGAGAGTTAATATAAAAACCTAATTCACCCTTTGGTGATTCAGTCGCTACATATACTTCACCAACCGGTGGTCTCATACCTTGAGTAACAAGAACAAAGTGCTGCATAAGCGAATAGTTTTGAGTCATAATATCAAGCTTTGGAGCTGAGATATATTTAGGCGAGTGAGCCATTAACTCAGTTTGTCCATCTTTAACACATTTTTGATACATAGTGATTGTTTGATAAAGAATCTTAGCAGACTCTCTCATCTCTTCCATATATATACGGTATCTTGCAAAGTTGTCACCTTTATCAGACCAAGGAACGTTAAACTCTACTTCATCATAAAGCTCATATGGTTCCTCTTTGCGGATATCCCACTGTACCCCTGAAGCTCTAAGCATTGGACCCGTACAACCCCAAGACAGCGCCATCTCTGTTGAAACAATTCCTACTTCTTCCATTCTCATCAACCAGATACGGTTGGTGTTAAGAAGGTCTTCATAATCTTTAATATTTTGAGGTAATTTGTCTAAAAATACTCTCAGTTGAGTAATAAAGCTGTCTTGAATATCTAAAGGAACACCACCAATACGAATAGCAGCGTGTGTAAGTCTAGCTCCACAATAACCCTCAATAATATCCATAAGATATTCTCTCTCACGGAATGCGAAAAGAAATACCGTCATAGCTCCAATATCCAGTGCAGTAGTTGCTAACCAGAAAAGGTGCGACATAAGACGGTTAATCTCTAAAAGCATCATACGGATAACTTTAGCACGACGAGGAACTTCTAAACCTACAAGCTTCTCAACTGCCAATGCAAATCCATAATTATTTGAAGATGAAGCAATATAATCCATGCGGTCAGTTGTCGGCATGAACTCATTATAAATCATGTTCTCAGCCATCTTTTCCATACCACGATGAAGATATCCGATATCTGGATGAGCTTTTGTTATCTGCTCTTGTTGAAGATGAAGCATTAAACGAAGTTGTCCATGCGCCGAAGGGTGCTGAGGACCAAAGTTTAAAATCATCTCATTATCTTCTCTATCAAAAGTGATATTTTCAAAAAATGGGTTTAATCTATTTTTTACTTGTGCCATATTTTTACCACCTTATCTTTGAGGATCGTCAATAACGACTGAATCTTTTTTATCGAATTTTTTAACCATGAAAACGCCACCATCTTCTTGATAATTTTGCTCATTTTTAGGTTCATTACCAGTGATTTTTGTTCCCTTTGGTACTTCATGACCAAGACGGGCAAATCTTTGAGAATCATAACGATCAACCCGTGCAGTGTCACGAATTTCAGGCCCGATTATATCTCTAGACTCTTTTCCATAAATCTTATCTACTTCATACCAAGCAGCAAACTCATCACCTTGAAGCGGGTAAGTTTTAAGAAGCGGAGAACCTTGCCAATCATAAGGCATAAGGATTCTTTTCATAAATGGATGTCCATTTGCTTCAATGCCGAACATATCAAACATCTCACGTTCAGACCAATCAGCAGAGCGGAAAAGTTTTTCAACAGAATTCACAGCTTGACCATTTTCGATAAACATCTTCACGCGAATACGCTTGCGCTTATTCATACTTAACATCTGATAGAAAATCTCAAATCTATTCTCTTTTGCTATCCAGTCAATCGCACTTAACTCTGAAAGTTGAGTATATTCAAGCTCTTCTTTCATTAGTTCAAGTACACCAAAATTATCTTCAGGCTTAATGAAAACAACCATCTGCTCAACTTGGATATAAGCATCTGTTACTTCAAACTTAGCTTTAATAGCTGCTAAATCTGCTGCGAAAACCTCATCACTTTCTACCGGACTTTTAGGTACTTGCGGAGAAACATAAAATCTATCAGTGTAGTATGCTTTTTTTTGTACATCGTCTTTAGGTGTATACTCTCTCATTACATTAACCTTTTTGCTTTTTGCGCGCGAGAAGCGTGATTAGCACGAATCTTTTTCTGTAACAGCATTACACCATACTGGAGTGTTTCAGGACGAGGCGCACAACCAGGAAGATATAAATCAACAGGAATAATTCTATCAACACCCTGAACAGTTGCGTAAGTATTAAACATACCGCCGGTATTTGCACATGAACCCATAGATATAACCCACTTTGGCTCTGTCATCTGGTCGTAAAGTCTTTTAATAAACTCAGCGTGTTTCTTTGTAAGAGTTCCAGCTACTACCATAACATCAGCCTGACGAGGAGAAGCTCTAAAGATTGTTCCAAAACGGTCAAAATCATATCTTGAAGCACCAGATGCCATCATCTCAATACCACAACAAGCAAGACCATAAGTAAGCGCCCAAATTGAATTAGAACGACCCCAGTTTACAATTTTATCTATACTTGTAAGTGCTACAGGCAAGCCACCATCTTGTGTATAATTTACTTTATGTTGTGCCATTCAAGCGCTCCTTTTTTCCATGCATATACGAAACCAATTGTTAACAATAAAATAAACATTAACATCTCAGCAAAACCGAACCAACCAAGTAGTTTAAAGTCTACTGCCCATGGAAACATAAAGATTATCTCTACATCAAATAGTAAAAAAAGCAGCGCAAACAGATAAAACTGCGGCGAGATTCTATTTGGTTGTCTAGTAACCTCAGGTCCACACTCATAAACTGACAGTTTAATTTTTTCACTATCTTTTGCTGCTAAAGCACGACTCGCTAAGCGAGCTATTATAGTTGTAGCTGTAAATGCACCAAATGTTACAAGAAAAAGTACAAATACCCCAAAATACGGATTTGCAGTACTAATATGCTCCATATAATCTACCTTTTATTTATTATTGTTTTCAAATACTTAAAAACAGCAGTCGTTTAGCTGAAATATTTTTAAATATTTTTACAAAAAACAGTTAGTTGGAGTATATCAAAAAGAGTATTAAATAAAAGAAAATGATGACATTTGAGAGAGTAGCTGTTACTAAATACTACACAACTTTTCTCAACATTAGAAAGAAGTGTGTAAAATTCACTCATGAGTATTTTTTTATCATCTCTTCCAATTCAACAGCATTTATAGGCTTAGATATATAATCATTCATGCCGCTATCAATAAATATCTTTTTATCACCCTTTAAAGCATTTGCTGTTACTGCAATAATAGGTATATTTTTCCCGACATCTAGTGTTCTAATTATTTTAGTAGCTTCTGTTCCATTCATAATCGGCATATTTTCATCCATCAATACAAGATCATACTTACTATCTTTAACAGCTTCTACAGCTTCCAGCCCATTATTTACTATAGTATATTCAATACCTAAGTCATCCAGCAGCGCAGAAAACAACATCTGATTAGTTTTATTGTCTTCAACAACTAAAATTTTGCCACTGATTTTTTTTATATTATCTTCTATGATTTCAATTTGTTCTTCTTTACCCGTAACATCAAAGAGGGGCAAAATAAAATAAAATTTACTTCCTACATTTAATTCACTTGAGGCCCCTATTTTGCCACTCATTAGCTCTACAAGAGTTTTAGAGATAGATAGACCTAAGCCTGTTCCGCCATACTCTCTTGTTGTACTGCTGTCTGCTTGCTCAAATGTCTTAAACACAGCACTCAGTTTACTGCTGTCTATACCGATACCTTTATCTATTATTTCACAATATAGCTCATTTGTGCTATCTAAATAATTTATATTTACATAAATCGTAGTATCGCTATGTGCAAATTTAATTGCATTACTTAATAAATTAGAAAACACTTGTTTAACACGAGTATTGTCACCTAGGGTTTTTGTCGGTAATTTTTTATCTATTTTTAAACTTATTGATATCTTTTTTTCATTTGCTTTAAATAAAAAGAGTTCTGCAATGTTATTAAATAATTCACGTATATTAAATGGTATTTTTTCTATTGAAAGTTTGTTGCTCTCCATCTTTGAAAAATCCAATATATCATTAATGATTGTAAGAAGTGAGTTACTAGACTCTTTTATTATCTGTAATTTTTGCTGTTTTTCAGAGTCTGACTCTTTTTTGTAGAGTATATCAACAAAGCCAATAATACCATTGAGCGGTGTTCTTATTTCATGCGACATGTTTGCTAAAAAATCAGACTTTGCCCTACTTGCGATCTCTAACTCTTTTGTTCTTTGTGCTACTTTTTCCTCAAGTTTTTTAGCTAGAGCTTGCTGTACTTTCTCTTTTGTAATATCTGTAATATTTGCTATTACTATAGTATTTTCGGTGTCATATGTGGCACCAAAAGAGATACAGATAGGAAATATTTCACCACTTTTTCTTACTCCTTCAAATTCCTGTACAGAATCAATAATACCGCAGGAATCACCACTGTTAAAATAGTTGCTAAAGGCTTTTGTATGCTGCTCTTGATATTGAGATGGAATTATATTTAAAATATTTTTAGTTCCTATCATCTCATCTTTAGTCCAGCCAAATATTTTCTCTGCTTTTTTATTGAATGTAGTGATAATCCCTTTGGAGTTTATAGCGATGATGGCATTATTGTTTGACTCAATTACCGTATCTAAATATCTTTTTCGCTTCTCTTGTGAATGTAATTTTTCTTGATCTAGTTGTCTATGTTTTTCTATTTCATCTGCTATATGTGTAGCAGTTTGACTCATGCTCTCATTTAATACCTTTGTTATAGAAGAAACCTCATCACTACCTGAAACTTGCAATAAGTCAAATGTATCCTTTCGTTTTGAAACATAATCTAAAAATGATATAAGTCCATCTTGTAATGATTGTAATTTAAATAATATATTTTTTACCAGTAATATAATCAAAGAAACAACAAGCAGCAGTAATAAAAAGATAAATAGTTTACTTCTGTTTATACTACTGTCTACTTCACTTTTACTCGCATTTATTTTATCTAATAACTCTTCAGCAGAATCCTTCTCTAAATGCGACAATAGATTAATCCACTCAGTTGCTGTGCTGTACCACTCTTCTGCCTTTAGTCCAAGAAGACTGGCTGATAGTTTTTTCAGGGCCTCTAATGCTGGAGTATCATCTATCTTTACCTGTTTGTCTATAGAATCTATGCCAGATGTAGTTTTTAATTTATTAATTTGCTTTATATTTGCTTTATATTGCTCAAATGTTTTTTGTATTACCTCTAGTAGTTCATGCTCTTGCTTGGTTGAGGATATCTGTTTATATTCAAAGAGTAAATCATTTAATTGTATATATTTTTGATTAAATCTTTCAACATATATCTTATCCCCTCTTAAAAGATAATTTTTAAAGTCATGTATCAAACCTCCATACCCTGCTATCGCCCGCATTTTCAACAATAATTTATTTTTTAACATCTTATTATCAATGTGCTCATGAAACTGATTTAACTTTATATATACTGCACTTTTAGAGGCATATTTAAACTCTTGTTCTATCTCATTAATTGTAAAATCTTTAAAATTTTCTATATATGAATTATACAAGGCTTGATATGTATGATAAAGACTAAAATCTTTTGATGTAAATTCTTTTGAAGCAAAAGAATAATTTACAATAGCTCTAGTAATACCGGCATACTCCTTTGCCTTTATAAGGTTTACATATGAAGAGTTAAGCTGTGAGAACTTAAAATCATGAATTATTAATACTATATTTGAAATATGAGCAATAAGCTTCTTATTGATTTTATTATAAAAAAGTAAGATATCCTCTAGTAATAATTCAGAGCTATCAACTATTTGTCTAAACTTTTGTAATTCTTTTTTATTGGGTACTGAACTATCCATAGTAAATTCAGTTAATTGTACATTGCTTGATATAAAATTTACAAGTTTTTCCTGTTTTTTGTCTACTATAATTCGCTGTTTATTAAGTTCCTCTTCAAAAAGAGTTTTGCCACTTCCAACATATCTGGTAGTTAGTCCTCTCTCTTTTTGTATTTCGTGAAGAAAAGCATTTGCATAGCTTGTATAATTAAGATAGATTTTAAGATTTACTAACTCTTTTGATTCTTTTTCTTTATTGACAATAGAAGAGACAGAAAAATATAATAAGGCAACTAAGGGAATCATTACAATCAAAAATAATTTTTGTTTTATACTGAAATAATTCATGAAATCATCTTATTCATTCAAAAATCCCATAGATTTTTCACCATCAAAATTCGCATCTTTTTCTTTATTGATTTCTTTCTCAAAATCTTCTAGCGAAAATAGTGGTTTTTCTCTAACAGCAACTCTATATGCAGTATTTTTTATAATTAAATTAATCTGCCCACCTGTTAAAGAGTATTTTGCCAACTCTTTAACATCAAATTTTTTCTCATAAGGTGCATCTACAGGCAACATCTTATTCCACAACTCAAGTCTCTGTTCTTTATTTGGTTTTTTAAACTCAATCTTATAATTAAACCTTCTTGAGAATGCTTTATCTATATTTTCAAGTAAATTAGTAGTTGCAATGAGCATTCCTCTGAAGTTCTCAATCTGTTCTAGAAAAATATTTTGCATCTGATTATGCATCTGATCTGCGCTGGAAGTCACACCACTTGAGCGAGCACCTAGAAATTGGTCGGCTTCATTTAGAAGTAGAATTGGCTCTGATTTTGTTTTTTCACAGAGGTCATAAAATGTATCAAAAATTTTACGAACATTTTTTTCACTCTCACCAACATACATGGATAAGATTTTTGAACAATCAAAAGCAAGAACTTGTCTCTTTAGAGATTTAGCAAGGGAGTAAGCCGTCATAGTCTTACCGGTACCGGCTGCACCATAAAAAATAATTCTGGCATCAATACCACTTTTTTTATCTTTAATGCCCCACTCAACAAGTCTTCCAATAACTTCCTTGTCGAGTTGTCTCATAAGATTTCCAAGTGTCTCTTGTGTCTCATTTGCTAAAACTACATCATCTAGTGAAGTTTCAGGCTCAACAAGTTCAAAGATATCCTGTTCATCTATTAGGGCATTTAGTTTTAAGCGACGAACTGTTTTCTTTTTATGAGGGTGGATAATGCTTTGAAGCACGTCATCAACAATATAAAATGCACGAGAAATTCCGCCAAATGGGTTTAGCATCTCTTCATAATCGATTATTCCCTCATTGATAAGGTTTGAACCATCTTCTAAGAGTGAGCGATTTTTGATACGCTCATACTCATCTAAGGATATTAACTCTATGAGATTATTCATTTCACGAAGAGATGCATCAGTAGCACTATACTCTTCACGAAGCAGTGCTAAAAAGATAACTTGCTCTTTAACATCCATCTTTTTTTGTTTAAAAAATTTATCTAAAACCAGTTTTTCTGAAGTTTGCTCTACTCTTTCTGCAATTCTCTGCTCTAAAAGTTTCAGTTTATGCCTTGTTCTGTCAATACCAAGTGAGTGTTCATGAACATTTTGGCGGATTGTACTCATCTTTTGATAAAGCTCTATACGAAAAAATTGGTCTTGAAGATACTCTAAGTGGTCAGAGTAAGGTTTAACATCCGGTAAATCACTCTCCAGTGTACCCTCTTGCAGAAGTTTTAGCATTGATGGAGAGAGTCCAATAGCACTATTTAAAAGTTCTAATGGAGTAACCTCAGATATTTTTATAGGGGTAAAACTCTGTTGATGCAACCAACCAAGTTCCAAAAGTACTTTAACATTTTTTAGATGATTTACAATTTCATTATTCTTATCTCCATATAACTCTTGAAGTACTTCAAGAATCAATACATCATCTTGTCCCTGCATATATTTTTTTGTTAAAAGTTGAAGGATTAAAGCTTCAGTTTTACGACATTTTAACTGTGAAAAAATTGTTGACTTTTCAACATCTTGTGTTTCTAAAAAATTTATTAATGTTTCCAAATTATTCCTTAAAATTTATACTCTAAGCCAGCCGAGATAAACAGTGCAGTTGTATCTGTAAATTCACCATTCAAGCTGGTATTTGAAACTATTCTGTCTTCTCTCATTGAGTAAAGAGTCGATAGACCAATATTTAATTTTTCATTTATTTGATAACGACTACCAAAAGACACAGATATAGAATCTGAGTCAGGCAGTTCAAAACCCATTGTTGAGCTTGGAACCGGTGTCTCATCGATTACAACACCACACATTAAAGTAGTTTTATCCAACTTTTGTGTAATTCCTAAGCGGTATGCATTTACATCTTTCCAGTTTTTTGCTTTTGCGTCATCAAATGCACCAGTTAGAAAACCAGCACCCCCAAGTGCTCCATCATAGTTAAAATCCAACTCTTTATATTGGGACCAAAAAGTTCTCTCATAAACAAACTCAACTGTTGTATCTGATGAAAATGTATATGCTGCTGCTGCACTAAGTGCAGCTGGAACAGGAACAGAAACTGAAGCACCACCACTATAAGTTGCTGCATCTGCAGATGAAGTTAGCGTTGCATCTCCTTCAAGTTTCAAATCAATATTTGAACGATATGTTAATCCTAGTTCAAGTTCACTTGTAGGTTTATATGCCAGTGCTAAATTATATCCAAATTCAATTGAATCACCTTTCATATCACGAGTAATAACACTCGGTGTAGGTCCAGGAAATACTGCCGTACCATTACTTTTCACAATACCTTTAGAATAAATAGCTCTAATACCAATCGCAACTGCAAATTTATCCCCTATAGGAAGTGCTACTGTTGGATTAAGCTCAACTGTTGTCAGAGTAAACTCTTCTGCCGACGTTTTTGCTGGTTCTTCATTCCATCTTTTAGATAAGCCAGCTGGAGCTACAATACTTAAACCATAACGGGCACCACTAATATCTCCTAAAACATAATGAAGTGATGGAACTAGAAAATTCTCTCTTTGTGCATTAAGATTGTATGGTCCTGATGCACCAGTGTATGGATTACTTGCCATACCCTGATAATTAATATCACTAAGACCAATATATGTAAAATCTGTTTCTACAGTTTGCTCATCTTTCATAAAGACCATATTTGCAGGATTATAGTAGGCGGTATCTGCACCGCTAGAGTGTGCAACATTTGCTGCACTGAGTGCTACAGCATTTAACGAGACTTCTGGGATTTTATATCCGCCAGCCATTAATATGGAACTTGTAACCAAGGATAATAAAGCTGTTTTTTGTAGAGTAGACATCGCTACCCCTCCTTTAAATTTAATTTATTTCGGAGATGCAGAATGCCCCTCACAGAACCGTACTTGAAGATTTCCCTCATACGGCTCTTCAATTTAACTCACAATCTTATG
>JAKITC010000027.1 GCA_021648285.1 Sulfurimonas sp.
TATAGTGATATCAGTGCCATCAACTAACTCAGTAGGAGTTAAATTACCGATTTTTGCTAGTTTCGTAGAATTTGCTATATATCTAGCCTGAGATATGTTTATATCTAAAATGTCTACGTATATATCTGTTACGGCTATATCAGAATCGACAAGATTTCTTATAAACACACTAACCTCTATAGGTTCACCAGTTATTATATCACCTGATATTTTTGGGTCTTGTGTTCCATTGTTATCTTCAGTAAAGTATATGCCTTGTTGTTTGTAAGCGTAGTCATAACAAAGTTCAGGTTCATATATATCAGTAGAAAAGGCTATAAGTCCGGGAAGAATTTGATCACCAGAACTACCTATAAATTTAGCACTTAAGCTAAGGCTTGTTGCTGTTTGTCTTGTTACCATAGCTGCAGATACGTCAAACTCATCACTATCAAGACCTGGATAGTAGCTTATAGCGGGATCGATGGGAACACCAAAGCTACTTACAGAGCCATTAAATGCGTTATCTACAGGATTTACGGCATTGGATAGGTCTATATAAGTTGCAGTATTTCCATCTTGTATTTTAAATGCATCATAAGGCAATAGTTTTTCTCCTCCAGCTCCATAAAACAGTAATTTTGCCTCAATTGGCATTGTAGAAGGTGTTAAAAATCCACTTAATGGAAGGTTGACACTTTTTTCAGCGACTCCTAGTGGAATGAGTGAATCAAAACCTTGAAATATAGTAATACTTTTTGGTTTTGGTTTTGGAGATAATGACCCAATATTTGCGTGTTCATAAACTACAATTAGATTCCAGTTCCCCCAAAAACCAATTCTAACGCCATCATATGCATGTGTATCATCAATCCAAAAATATGTTGGATAATCAGAACCAATAGTTGATTTGATATTACCGACTGTATAGTTATTTGTGTTTCCTTGTACATAAGTGGTTTGTACAATTGATGTTACATCTTTATAACCTTGATAAAAAGATCGATAACCACCATCAGTGCCAGTGCCATCACCCCAAAAATCTTGATACCAAATCTCGTCTGCTGTTAATGTATGAATTGTTCCGCTTGCGTCTTGAAGTGAAACACTGTCTCTCCCATTTATTCCTGCTACATAGTCGTTTGAATCTGGACCAGTAATATTCGCTTGCCAATATAAACCTGCATATAGTATATCTGCTCCGTCAATATCTATAGGTAAGCTTAATGTTTCAGTGGATGAGTTCAGAGGAATAATTGCTGTAGAAACACTATTTTCATACTTAGTAGTTGCATCATACAAGGCGCCGGTATAAGTATAGTTACAATTCCCAGAATCATTAACACACTGGACAGAAGAAGCAATAGAAGCATAATCTCCATATACATTTGTCCCTGCACCACCATAAATAATAGAGAAAGGATTTTCATATTTGGTTAAATGACCTTTAGAAGGTGAGCTAAATGGAGTAAATGTTATTGTTAAGGTGTGGGAATCTGCATTTGAGGCATAAACAACAACATTTATATCAAAAGCAAAAGAATAAGTATAAGTTAAAGAAGTTATCCCTGAATTAGTCCCAGTTGGACAAATAGTTTCAGATCCATTTAAATGAATTTTGTTATTACTATTGTCTGTTGTTATGGTTAATGTCCCTGCTTCAGATGCTTGTATATAATAGCTTATAGATTCTCCAGCAAGCATACTCACGGTCTGGGTATCATTAGTATTTGCGGCTGACATAACATGTGTATTATCACTTGGAGAACAAACATCTGCACCGAAAATATAGGTTGGAAGGAACATAGCTAAGAATATAGTTAAGAATAAATTTAAAGAATAGTTTTTCATAATGAACTCCCTAATTTGTAAAAATTACTGCACACAAGTATTGGGCTCAACAGCAATTATACATATCATAACTTCATTATACTACCATTTATGCTTAGTAAACGCTTAAAGTACTTTGAATATACTATTTATATTAAGTAAGTATAAAAATTATATTAAGTTAAATATATAATTATTTATTTAAAAAGCTAGAAATCTTTTCAGCAACACCATATTTAGTAGATTCTTGCAGGACTATTTGTGCAGCTCTGCTGTTGTCTGTATTGAAAACCACAGGTCCAATAAAGTTTATAACGGAGTCCTCAATAGGTGACTGGATAAGAACAATATTTAAAATAAGAATATTGGAATTTTTATCTATCTCTAGTAACTCTTGTGTATTGTCTGGAACTTCAAAGTCATATTCTCTTAGAACAAAAGGGTCAATTAGAGTAAAAGATATATGTTCATCATCAAGGGATTGCATTTTCATGAAGATATCATCAATTTTTTCTAAAGTCACTTGTTTTACATTTTCAAAGCCTAATATAGGTACACGCATATCAAATTTCATAAAAACCCTTGTAATATATTTTAATTATTGTAACACTTTAAGCATAAAATGTACCTAGTTTAATATGAGTTATATATCTTTTAGATAAAATAGCAATCTATTTATAATTAGGAATTTATTTTATGAAATTAAAAACTTATATAGCAGCAAGTTCATTGCTATTTTTTATATTGTTTACAGGTTGTTCAAAAGAGGTTGAAGAGTATAACAAGCCGGCTTTTTATTGGTATTCAAAGATAGTAGAGCAGGTGTCACAAGGTGATTTGGATCAGGCAGACAGTTACTACAGCTCACTTCAAGGTGAGCATATAGGTTCTCCTCTACTTCCCGAAGCGACTATGATTTTAGCAATCGCACATATGAATTATGAAGAATATCTCCTGAGTGAATATTTTTTGGATGAATATATAAAAAGGTATGCAACCCCAAATGAAAAAGAAGAGGCAGAATTTTTAAAGATAAGAGCAAAATATATGGCTCTTCCAAATCCAAGACGTGATCAGGCTTTGATAGATGAAGCGCTAAAAAAAGGTGAAGAGTTTAAGCGAAATTATCCAGACTCTATGTATCTGGACGTTGTAAATACCATGTTAACAAGACTTTATCTTGCACAGGCTGTACTTAATGAAACTATAGTAAATTTGTATGAAAGATTAGATAAACCAAAAAGTGCTGCTTATTATAAAACTTTAAAAGATGATTCTTGGATAGTTTGGGATGATGTTGACAGAGCGAATGCCGCTTGGTATCGTGCTTGGTTTGAAGGTGATGGTACTTCTAGCTGGTATGAGTTTATGATACCAGATACAAAAAGTGTTGTTTCAAGAAATTCTATATCTGAGGAAGATGAGACGGTAGCAAAACCCGTACAAAAAGAAGAATCAGAAGAAAAAGTAGCTGCTCCAGAAGAGGTAATAGAGACAGAAGATGATGGTTCTAGCTGGTATGATTTTATGAATCCATTTTCAGATAATAATGATGAACCAGAAGAAGCTGATAGCTCTAGTTGGTATAATTTTTTAACGCCAGAAAGTAGTAATGATGAAACTAAGTGATTATGGCGATTTTCCGGCCGATATACCTGTTATAGCAGAAGATGAGCTTTTTTTATACCCGTTTATGATATCTCCTCTTTTTTTAAATGACGAGAGCAATATACTAGCAGCAACAAGAGCTATAGAAGAGAGCTCTTTGGTCATAATATGTCCAACAAAACCTTCACATGAGGGTGAAAGAGAGTTTGACTCGCTTTATGACACTGGTGTGGTTGGTTCAATTATGAGAAAAGTTCTACTTCCAGACGGTAGAGTAAAAGTTCTTTTTCAAGGACTTGCTCGTGCAAAAATTTTTGCTAAGGTGGACGAAAACCCGCTAGTCGCAAAAGTAAATATTATTGATGCAACAAATGTGAACTCCTTAAAGATAGATGCAATCTTAGAAATAGTCCGTGAAAAGGTTAGAACGTTATCGAGTATTAGTAGCTATTTTCCACCAGATTTACTTAGAACTATAGAAGAAAATCATGACCATAATCGCATTATTGATTTGATTTGCAGTAGTGTTAAACTAAAAAAAGAACAAGCTTATAGCCTCTTTGTAGAGGCTGATACAGAGAAAAGATTTTTAGATTTAATTGAATACCTTATTGATGAAATAGAAGCGAATAAACTTCAAAAAGAGATTCGCTCAAAAGTTCATACGCATATGGAAAAAGTAAATAAAGAGTATTTTTTAAAAGAGCAGTTAAAACAGATTCAAAAAGAACTTGGATCTGATACTTCACGAGAAGAAGAGATAGACGAGTATCAAAAAAAGCTCGATGTTAAAAAAGATAAGATGAGTGAAGAGGCTTATAAAGAGATAAATAAACAAATAGAGAGATTTTCTCGTATGCATCCTGACTCTTCAGATGCTTCTATGACCCAAACATATTTAGATTGGGTTTTAGAAATACCTTTTGGAGATATGAGTAAGAGGGCGCTGAAAATTTCTGATGTTGAGAATCAGCTAAATAAAGATCACTTCTCATTAGAAAAACCAAAAGAGCGAATCGTAGAATTTTTTGCTGTTAAAGAGTTAATGGAGTTAAGAGGAGTTAAGGGAAACAGTGGTGCAATACTCTGTTTTTCAGGACCTCCGGGAATTGGTAAAACTTCACTGGCAAATTCTATAGCAAAGGCACTAAAGCGACCACTTCTGAGAATCGCACTGGGTGGTTTAGAAGATGTGAATGAGCTAAGAGGACACAGAAGAACCTATGTTGGTGCAATGCCCGGTCGTATAACACAAGGTTTAATTGATGCTAAAAAAATGAATCCTGTAGTGGTCTTGGATGAGATAGATAAAGTGGCTAAAACAGGAAGAGGCGATCCAACAGCAGCACTTCTTGAAATCTTGGACCCTGAACAAAACAAAGAATTTCGTGACTATTATCTTAATTTTAATATTGATTTAAGTAAAGTTATTTTTATAGCAACTGCTAATGATGTTGGTAGAATTCCTGCACCGCTTCGTGACAGAATGGAATTTATTACAATAAGTTCTTATACTCCTCAGGAAAAATTTGAGATAGCTTCAAGATATCTTGTTCCTCAAGAGTTAAAAAAACATGGACTTAAAAAATCAGAAGTTAATATTTCAAAGCCGGCACTAAAAGAGTTGATACATAGTTATACTCGTGAAGCAGGTGTGAGGAATCTTCGTCACCGCCTTGCTAACATGTCAAGAAAAGTTGCTCGTGAAATTTTAGAAAACCCAGAAGTCATTAAAGTATCAGTAACTCTTAAAAATTTAAAAAAGTATTTTGATAAAACTGTGTTTGAAATAGAAAAAACTACAAAAGTTCCAGTAGTTGGTGTTGTGCATGGTTTAGCATGGACAGCCGTTGGTGGTGATGTTTTAAAAATAGAGAGTATACGAATAAAAGGCAAGGGTACTATGCAGTTAACAGGTAGTCTTGGTGATGTTATGAAAGAGTCAGCAAGAATCGCCTACAGTGTTGTAAAAACTCTTATAGATACTAATAAACTTATAATAGATGATAAAAATATCCCTCTTACACTAAAAGAAAAAGAAGATAAAATAAAAATAGACTCAAGTGAGGTTTACAAGCGTTACGATCTGCATATACATGTTCCTGATGGAGCAACTCCAAAGGATGGGCCAAGTGCAGGAATTGCAATGGTAAGTGCTATCTCTTCAATACTAAGTTCTAGGAAAATTCGTTCAGAAATAGCTATGACAGGAGAGGTCTCTTTAAGTGGTGATGTTCTACCAATAGGAGGGCTTAGAGAGAAACTTATTGCAGCTCATAAAGCTGGGATGAGTAAAGTGCTGATACCGTTAAAAAATTATGAGAGAGATTTAGAGGATATTCCTAAAGAGGTAAGAGACTCTTTAGAGATTATGGCTGTTAATAGAGTAGAAGAGGTTTTAGAACAAATCTTAGTTTAAATTATTGTAGAGTTTATTTTTTCAAGTAGGTCACTATTTCTAATTGGCTTCATTAAAAAGCCATTAGCACCAAGCTCAAGAGCTTCGGTTTTTTTTGTTTCATCTGTTGTTAATACAATAATAGGCATCTGCTCTATATTGCTATCTGCACGAACAACTCTAAGCACTTCTAACCCATTCATTATAGGCATTATGATATCTAGAAGAACTAAGCTTATATCACTTCTCGCTTTGATACAATCCATTGCATCTGCTCCATTTTTTGCTTCGATTACTTCTTTTACATCAGGATTCTTCATAAGCATAGCTCTTAGCAACTTTAGATTAATCAAGTCATCATCTACCGCTAAAATTATCAATTCTTTTGACATTATTTTTCCTTCTTATATATATTTGCTAAAGAGAGATTTTAATAACTCTTTGTCTATTGCGTTTTTAATTATTTCATCTACATGTTGCATATAATCTGAAGTGTCAATTTCTGCAGAGTTATCTATGAGTACAATGTGAGACTTAAGCTTATTTGTATCAGCCAGTTTTTTTATTGTTGAAGTTATGTTCGATAGATCTAAATCACCATATTCTTTGTCAAGTAGTATAACCTTGTAAGAGTGATTTTGTACTAACTCTTTAAAGTCTACCAAAGAAGAAGCAACTTCATATGTTAAGCCATTCATGTTTTTTATTATTTTAGTGTAAAGTCTTGTTTCAAAGTCACTTTTTTTAGCAATAAGTATATCTGCTCTATATCCAGAATCTTCATTGACTGAATCATCTATTTCTTCAGTTTTTGCAGAGTTATCAGAGTTATCAGAGTTATCAGAGTTATCAGAGTTATCAGAGTTATCAGAGTTATCAGAGTTTCGCGAGACTACTTCAACTATATGCTCAGATAAAAATTGATTAAGCAGAGATACTATCTCTGAACGGATTAGTGGTTTAGTTGTGTATTCATCAAGACCCGCTGCCAAAAATCTCTCCCTATCACCTTTTAAAGCATTCGCTGTTAGTGCTACAATAGGCACATGAGCTTGGTTATAATCCTCTTCAAACTCTAAAATTTCTGTAGTTGCTTCAATACCATCGAGAATTGGCATTTGGATATCCATAAAGATTATGTCAAATTTTTCGTCTTTTCTTTTTTGAAATGCTTCAAGACCATTATTTGCAATAGTGACTGTGAGACCAAGGTCTTCAAGTGTTCTTTGAATCAGTTTTTGATTGATAATATTGTCTTCAGCCACTAAAACATTTGCAACAAATCTTGATCTACTGTAATCAAACTTTTTGTGAGAGAGTTCCCTAATAGTTTGCTCAGTACCACTTAATTGATTGTAGTTTTTCAGTATTTGTTTTAATTTTGTTGAGTGTATAGGCTCATATATTACTTTAAATATATCAAAATCGTTAGCCTCTATTGTTTTCATCAAATTTGATTTTGTTAGAAGTACAAGTTTTTGTGAAAGTTTTGTTAACTCTCGAAGTGTATCTTCTGTGACATAGTCATAATCGACGATTATAATATTATAATTTGTATCTTTTTCAAGAGTAGGAATTTTACTGATATCTTTAAAGGTGGTA
Organism: Sulfurimonas sp.; assembly: GCA_021648285.1. GTDB lineage: Bacteria > Campylobacterota > Campylobacteria > Campylobacterales > Sulfurimonadaceae > Sulfurimonas. Next base: position 7,418 of record JAKITC010000027.1, read on the forward strand.
TACCCTACTCCATAATAGTCAAGATATTCTCTTAAATATTTGTCTTGTTCTTTAGGCTTTTGTGAATTATTTAAGATTAGCACATTAAGGTTGTTAAAGCTATTTTGAAAACTCTCGTTTAGTGTCTCAACATCTTCAAGTTCAATAGTAAAGAAGAATGTTGTACCTTCTCCAGACTCACTCTTTAAGTCAAGTTTTCCACCCATAAGTTCAGCAAAGCTACTTGAAATTGTAAGCCCAAGACCAGTACCGCCATATTTACGGGTAATTGATGTATCAGCTTGAGAAAATGCTTCAAATATTTTTGATTTCTGCTCACTTGTAACACCTATACCACTATCTTGAATCTCAAATTCAATTGTTGTTTTACCAATTATGTCATTTTCGATTTTTCTGATATTAACATTTATAGAACCAGCATTACCAGTGAACTTGACCGCATTTGAAAGAAGATTAATAATAATCTCTTTTAATTTTGTAGGATCACCTTTTAGTGGGAACTCAAGTTGAGGGTCAATAAAACATCCAAGATTGATATGTTTTTCACTCGCTCTTACGGCATAAACCTCAACCGCACTCTCAAACTCGACGATTGGATTAAAAGCGATATTTTCAATCTCAAGTTTATTGCTTTCAATTTTAGAAAGGTCAAGAATATTATTTATGATTTCAAGAAGGTTTTCGGAGCTTTTTTCAATAATGTCTACAAATTCGCTCTGTTCTTCCTTCAGTCCAGAATCTTTTAGAAGTTCTGTAAAACCAACAATGCCATTTAGCGGAGTACGAATCTCATGTGACATGTTTGCCAAAAACATAGATTTTGCCTCACTGGCTTCTTGGGCAGATATTTTATCTCTTTTGGTTTGTTCAATTATCTCTTCAAGAAGCCTATATGCTTTGTTGGTTCCATCTGCAGTATCCAGATCTATTTTTTTATTTTGAGATATGGTGTCTTCTGCAACTTTTTTAAGTACATTTTCAAGGTTTTTTATATTATTGGAAATTTCATATGATAGTAAGTACCCAAGGATTCCTAAGATAATTGCAATTATCCAGATAATGAATGCAATAACTAAAACTTGTAATGACTCATTTTGTACTTTTTTAGCCTTTTGATCCATGGTATTTAAAAGTAATTTTTCTGCAGCAGAAATAATTTTTATTTTCTCTGATTGCATCGTAAACCAGACGCTGGAGTGAATGTGGTATTTTCCAGTTGCAGAAATTTTAATAAGTGCTACTCTTTGGCTGTTTATATTTTCAAACAATCTAACACTATCTCTGTTCTTAAATATAGCATCAAGTTTGTTTATTAAATCTTTGTCCTGAATCCCTTCATATTTAAGTGAGTCAGCTCTACCAATAATTGGTATCCATTTATTTAAATCAGATTTTGTCAATTTAGTTGAACTAGAAATAATATAGGACATATATCCTCTCTCAATTCCAGAAAACTCTTTAGCATTAACCATAGATATATATAAATGATATAATTCACTAATTTCTTTATCTGACTGATTATCAGTAATTTGTTCCAGTTGTTCAATAAATTTTATCTGAGCTGCACTGTATACATCCATAAACATCTCATCAAATGTAATAAGGTTCTCATCTACAAGAGGTCTGGTAGATCTTATTTTAGCTATGGAAGAAGCCACGTTTTCTATATTTCTACAAATTAAACAAGTAGCTCCTGTGTCAGTTTCTGAATGTGTATGTAGAATTTTTTTGTTTTTTGAATATTCAAGATACTTAGCTACTTTTTCGTCAACAATTTTTCTTTGTTTATCAAGGGCCGTTTTAATACCCTGTGTTTTATTGCCAATATATATAGAACTCATACCACGTTCACGAGCGACATTACCAATAATTTCATTGAGATAACTATTTTGATCTAGTCTATGTTGTAATTGTCCAGCTGCTTTATATTTTTCATATGAACCGTAAACATAGTAACTTGTAATTAAAAATAGCACGATTATTGGTAGAAGACTAATTATTTTTAATCTATTTTTTAAACCAAGTTTCATTATTTATTCTCTTGGCTTGAAATCTGGTTGAGCTTTGATACTATGTTATCAATAACAGCATGAAGTTCATTAGTATCTGTAGAGTTAATAATAGCATTAAGCTCATCATCAAAGTTATGAATTCTCATGTTCTCACTCATTCCTTTTAAGTTTGCAGCAATATTTTTACATTCGTTTAAATCATCGTTTTTAATCAAGGTAATGATTGAGTTTGTTAGTTTTTTACTCTCACCTATGTAGTCTTCAAACAACTCATTAAAACTATCTATATCTATACCAATTGCATTTGCAATTTGTTGTTTGTCGTATGAAGTTTCCGATTCATTTGAAGTTTCTAAAGTTACTTCCGGTTCATCATATTTTAATGATAGAACAAACTCATCTTCATCTTCATCTTCATCTTCTTTTTTAGTATCATTATGATTGGTAGTTGGTCCCTGAGCTTTATTTGACAATTTAGCAATTGTTTTATACAGTATGTTTAGGTGATGTTTGATTTCATCGATGTCACTAGAAAAGTTTATTGTTGTCAGGGTATCAAGCGCGTCCTCTACTCTTAAGTTTGCAGCAACACCTTTAAGTTTGTGAGACTGTACTTTTAAATTATCCAAATCACCATCTTCTACTGATTTATAAAGCTCATCTTTAAAGCTATTTGCTTGAGCAATAAAATCTTGTATGAACTCTTCTACCAGGTCAATAGGGAGTCCCAGCTCATCTGATGCAACATGCGGGTCAAATACATAATCAGCAAAAGCAGCATCAATTTCATCTTCTTCATCAGTTACTTTTTCACTAAACTCATTTGGTTCATCAAGTCCAGGTTCGTTCGAGCTTTCTATCTTTACCTCTTGTATATCAGAACCCATATTGGTATCAACAAGTTTGTCTAAATCTACATCTACATCAAAAGTTTCGTTGTCATAAATGTCTTCAACAATATTCGGATTTAGTGTCTCATCTTGCGCTTCATAAGGGTCATAAGAGACTTTGGCTATATCTTCATGGACTATTGAACCTGGTGTTGTAAATAATTCAGTAGATTCAGTTGATGTCAATGGTGCTGGTTTTTCAAGTATATCAGCAGAAATTTTTTCGCTTTGAGTATTAGATAGTGGTCTAATATTGGACAGGTTTACTACGAATGCTTTTTCGGATGGATTGTCGACTAAGTAGATTGTTTGAATATCTATAAAAGTTGTGTAGTTTTTATCTTTTATGTTTATGATAGCTTTAGATGCATCTCCACCAGTGCTGCAAATAATGTAGTCAATCCAATGAACATGTTTAAAGTTGTGGATAAAACCAGGTGTTTTTACAAATAAGTCCGCAAAATCTGCGGCTTCTGCGCGAAGATCTGCTAAAGTTAAAAGCCCTAAAACTTTTAAATCATTTTCATCAATTCCTAAAAACTCTTTTTTATAATTATATATTAACATCTAAACTCCTTGTTCTGCACTATTTTGTTGCTTGTACATTATTTCAATATCTGCAATGTTTTTTCTTGGAGCTGGTTTGCTCACAGATATATACCCTGTTACTACTTCTTTTTTATCACGTATAGGTATAATTTCCATATCAACCCAGTAATAACGACCATCTTTACAAAGATTTTTAATCATGCCATCCCATACCTGTCCATTTTGAAGAGTTTTCCACATTTTTTTAAACACAGTTTTAGGCACATCCGGATGCTTTATAATGCTAAAATTGCTACCAAGAAGTTCTTGAGCTTCGTGGCCGGATATTTCACAAAATTTTCTGTTTACAAATGTAATATTTCCTTTTAAGTCTGCTTGACCTAATGCTATTTTTCCATCAAAAACATATTCTTCATCTTTTGGTATAATTTTGTCCATTAAAAACCTTATATATTAAAGCTGTGTTATTAAGTTCACTAAATATATCATTAATAGTTTAAAAAAAAACTTATTTATAAACATTCTTTATCATTTGTGCATCTTTTTTGTTTAAAACAGAGCTTATCTCTTCAACACTTAATTTTTTAAGTGCTTCAAACGTTCCATAATGATTTAGTAATTTGACAATTTTTGCAGCAGATATGCCTTTTAATGTCAAAAGTTTACTCTCTTGATCAAGTTTTAGTTTTGTTTTTTTATGAAAATTTATAGCACATCTATGAGCTTCATCTCTTAGGTTTTGTACCAATTGAAGTCTTTTATCACTGTTCTTTAGTTTAAAAATATCATTTTTTGTATGCAATATATCATTTGCTTTGCCTTTTGCACGATGAGCTTTCGCATCTATTTTTTCTTTTGATATGGCAATGACATCTAGAAATATTCCATTTGATTCTAATATTTCTAATGCCAAATTTAACAGGGTCGCTCCCCCATCTAAAATCCATAAGTCCGGTGGATAGTTTTTAGAAAAACTTTCAACTCTTCTTATTAACGTCTCTCTCATCTGTGAGTATTCATCTTTTGCCTCAAGATGATAGGTTCGATAGCTTTTTTTATCAAACTTGCCATTTTCATAAACTGCCATTGCTCCGACAGTTGCAACTCCCGACATGTGAGAGTTGTCAAATATCTCAACACGTGATGGAAACCGTTCTAGTTCAAGTAGCTCTTTAATCTCTAGTAATATTTGTCTGTTGTCCCCAGTTTTATCTTTGCTTAGGAGCTCCTTAGCATTTAAAATGGCTAAATCAATTAAGTGTTTCTTGTTGCCTCTTAATGGTACTTTTATTTGTGCTTTTTTTTCAAAAACAGTTGTTAAATGTTCTTGCACAACATCAAGTCCGTGGAATTGTGAAGCAACTAAAATAGGTGCAATAATTGGTGGTTTCTCATTTTTGTAGAACTCCATCAAAGCTCTTTGGTATAACTCACTCTCATCATAACCTTCATTTAATTGTATATAGTCGTGAGAAGATGAGATTATTTTTCCATTTCTCATAAAAATTCTAAGGACAACAGCTCTATTTTGTATGTTCTGTATAACAAAAATATCGTAGTTCTCATCTGTAGCAAAATCAATCTCACTTTTAATCTCACTTTTGGTTATTCTATCTATTCTGTCTCTGAGTTCTCCAGCTTCTTCAAAGCGCATATTTTCAGCATAAAAAGCCATCTTGTCTTGAAGTTTACCTATAAGAGTCTTTTTATTTTGAATTAACTGCTTGGCTAAATCAAGCTCCTTTTGGTATCTGACATGTGATACTTCTAATTCACATGGACCAAGACATTTGTCAATTTGGTAGTAAAGACAAAGTTTTTTAGATTTTAGAGACCCTTTTTTCTGTACTAGTTTGCATATTTCATAGATGGAATTTAAAATGTCTCTTGCCCCAACGGAGTATGGACCATAATATTTAATATTTGATGATTGAATGATTTTTCTTGTTATCTTAAATCTTGGATATTGCTTTGAATTGTCTATATAGATATATGGATATGTCTTGTCATCACGAAGTAAAATATTGTATTTTGGATTTAGCTGTTTAATAAGCGAATTTTCAAGTATAAGTGCATCATGTTCAGAATTTACGACCATATAGTTCATTGAAACTGTTTGGTTAATCATTTTTATTATTCTGACTGATAGTTTTGGCTTTGCACTTAGAGTTGGAGTGAAACTAAAGTAGCTTTTTACACGTTTTATGAGATTTTTTGCTTTACCAATATAGAGCAGGTGACCATCTTTATCAAAATATTGGTATATTCCAGCAGAAGTAGGTAGTTGTTTTATCGTATCAATCAGTGTCATTTTTATACCCCAGGGCACCCTCTCTGTCTTCGACATTCACCTTGTCTTTTATGATTTCTAAAATATTTGTTGCAAGCTCTTTTAGTTTTTCATCTTTTATGTCAATTTTAATATTTCCGGTAGCTTGTTCTTTATAAGTTGATTTGTGTGCAACAGTTGTATATAAATTCAGTTTCTTTTGTGGTTTATGGTCAACATAAAACTCAACATCATCTATTTGAATATCTAAACAATCACAAAATTTTTCTGATTCTAAAAGCATTGATGAGCTTAAAATTGTTTTTATCAAATCTACTGTTTTACTTATATCATGCTTATCTAGTGTAGCACCAACAATAAAAATTAGCTTATTGTTCTTGATATAGCCTTTTTTAATATAATTCTGTATACTTAGCAAAAGAGAAGATTTTAATCTATGGATACATTTTTGTTCCAATAGTTTTTGATATTGAGGTTTATATTGAAGAGAAGTAATAATTTGACTAGCATTTTTCATTTAGCAATTATAGCATCGTTTTTGTTAAGTTTGAGTGGATGTGGATATAAAGCAAATCCATATTATTTAGAAAAAGCACCCGTAGGTGATAATAATGTAAAATTTATTATTAAAAAGCCAAGTAGTGATAATAACGATAATAATAAAAGTTGTAATGACAAACAATGAACTATGATGTAATAATTGTAGGTGCTGGAGTAGCTGGACTATATGCAGCGCAGTACCTGCCTCGAGATAAAAAAGTTCTCATTATAAATAAACGAGAGACCTTTAAGTGTAATAGTTTTTATGCACAGGGAGGAGTTGCACTGGCAGTAGATGATGATGACATTGAATCACATGTAAAAGATACCCTTGATGCCGGAGCCGGCCTTTGTGATGAAGAAGCAGTAAGAACATTGAGTGAGAGTTCAAGAAGCACTATTGACGATTTAATAAGAAGCGGCTTTGAATTTGACAGTGACAAAGATGGAAATCTTTTATACACAAAAGAGGCAGCACACTCAAGAGAGAGAATATTGCATGCCGGCGGAGATGCTACCGGCAGGCATATGCATCACTTTTTACTCTCTAAAAATCCACATCCTATGCTTGGAGATACCAGAGTCGTTGATTTGCTTATTAAAGATGGTGAGTGTTACGGTGTCACTGTCCTTGACCATAGAGAGAGCAGAAATATCTATGCCGATAATGTTATTATCGCAAGTGGTGGAGTAGGTTCACTTTATGAGTACCATACAAATGCACCATGTATCAGTGCAGACCTGCAAGGACTTTGTGTTTTAAAAGGGATAGAGTTAGAAAACATGGAGATGATGCAGTTTCATCCCACAGTTTATGTAAACAGTGAGAATGCACAGAAGCTTTTGCTAACAGAGGCTCTAAGAGGTGAGGGTGCTACGGTAGTAGACGAGAATGGAAAAAGATTTTTATTTGATTATGATGAAAGAGGTGAGCTTGCTTCGAGAGATATTGTAAGTAAAGCTATATATGACTATTCAAAGAAAACAGGATTAAAAGCGTATATTGATTTTAATAACTTTGAATATCACTATTTTATGCAAAGATTTCCAAATATATTTAAAAATCTGCAAGATCTGGGATTTGATGTTCCAGAGCAAAGAGTACCAATCTCTCCCGCATTTCATTATGCTATTGGTGGAATAAGAACTGATTTAAACGGTAGAGTGCCACATGTAAAAGGTCTTTATGCTATTGGTGAAGTCGCTTCTACAAAAGTTCACGGCGCTAACAGACTTGCTTCAAACTCTCTTTTAGAAGGTTTGGTTTTTGCTCGCAGGGCTGCAGAAGATATTTTAAAACACAGTGAAAATAAAGAGCCTATAGAGTTTGAAATTTTAGATGAGATAATGAGTGAAAAAGATGATAAAGCCAAAAAGAATCTTCTTCGCAAAATAATGTGGGAAAATGTCTCGATTGTCAGAACAAAAAATGGTTTAAATGATGCATTCAATCAAATTAATGCTCTTTTAAATGAAAAAATTGGTAAACTTCTGAAATTTCGTTTACTCACAGCAAGAGAGATTGTACTTGCAGCTTTAGCTAGAGAAGAGTCTATCGGCGTACATTTTATAAAAAAGGATAGTAATGATTAAGTTGTTACTTATTATGTTGAGTTTTAGTTTTGCATTTGCAAGTTCAGGTGCGTCTACAGATGTTATTCCAGACATAACAATGACATGGGTTGGTATTTCCGCACTTGTTATCTTTGTTATAGGTTACTATTTTGTAGCTGCTGAAGAGAAGTTCCATATTGACAAAGCTAAACCAGCTCTGTTTATCGGTACATTTATGTTTATGCTGATAGCAGTATATTACTCTTTAAATAACTTAGATATGAATCTTGTACATATTCAAGCAGAGCATTTGATACTTGAAATTGCTGAAATTTTCTTCTTCTTGTTTGTTGCGATGACATATATTGAGACACTGATTCACATGAATGTTTTTGAAAAATTAAAATACAATCTTGTATCTAAGGGCTATACTTACAGAAAGCTATTTTGGTTAACAGGATTTTTAGCATTTTTTATCTCACCAATAGCAGATAACTTAACAACAGCGTTGATCCTTTCTACTGTTTTAATTACAATAGAGCGTAAAAATGCAGCATTTTTAGTTCCGGGAGCAATAAATATTGTTGTTGCTGCAAATGCAGGCGGTGCTTGGAGTCCCTTTGGAGACATTACTACTCTAATGGCTTGGACAGCAGGTAAAGGGCATTTTGTTGATTTCTTATTCTTGTTCCCAGCTTCTATAAGTGGCTATTTAGTTACAGCATGGTTGTTAAGTAGATTTGTGCCTAAAACTCATCCTGATTTTGATGCTTCAACAGAGAAAGCTCCAAAATTAATGCAAGGTGCTAATAATGTCGTACTACTTGGTGTTTTTACAATTTTTTCAGCAGTAATGTCTCATCAATTTCTTCACCTTCCAGCTATGTGGGGTATGATGTTTGGTCTTGCACTATTAAAACTTTATCAGTATAGATTGAAAAAAGTTTACAATTCAACTCTTAATATCTTTGAATCGATGAGTAAGATAGAAAATAATACACTTCTGTTTTTCTTTGGTATATTGGCTGCAGTTGGAGCACTTTACTTCATCGGTTGGTTAGCATTAGCTGCTGTAGTTTATGACCCATCAGTCCTGGGACCGACTTGGTCAAATATTGGCGTTGGTTTCTTATCTGCAATTGTTGATAACGTTCCAGTAATGTCTGCTGTGTTAAAGGCCTCTCCAGATATGGGTGTTGAGCAGTGGATGTTAGTTACTCTTACTGCCGGGGTTGGTGGTTCACTGATTAGTTTTGGATCAGCTGCAGGTGTTGGTGTGATGGGTAAACTACCAGGTATCTATACTTTTGGTTCTCATATGAAATATGCATGGACTATTTTTATAGGTTATGTCGTATCAGTCGCAATTTGGTATTTTCAATATGAGATATTAGGTCTTTATATCAAATATTAATCTTAATTATTGTATCCTTTCACTATGTGAAAAGGGTACATTCCCTCTCAAAGCCACATAGGCACTTCAAAACACTTTTATTAAAGGCATTTAAATGACAAATGTTAGCATCATAGTTCTAGATTTTGGTTCTCAATACACTCAACTTATCGCTCGTCGTCTTCGTGAAGATAAGATTTACTGTGAGATTCTTCCTTATCATACTTTAGTAGAAGAGATTAAAGTAAAAAATCCTAAGGGTATCATTCTTAGTGGTGGGCCATCGTCCGTTTACAATAAGGACGCTTATAAAATTGACCAAGGTGTGTATGAAATGGGTCTTCCAATTCTTGGTATTTGCTATGGTATGCAAAGAATAGCAGTAGATTTTGGTGGCAGCGTTGTTCGTTCTGACCACCATGAGTATGGTAAAGCTGAACTTAAAATAGAGGATGAAAATAATTATTCTCCTTTACTGAAAGATTGCGATGATGGTCGTATAGTTTGGATGAGTCACTCTGATAAGGTTGATGTTCTACCTGAAGGTTTTAAACCTATTGCAACTTCAGACAACTCTCCTTTTGCTGCTATTGCAAATGAAGAAAAACGTGTATATGCAATGCAGTACCACCCAGAAGTTCAGCACTCAGTAGAGGGTTACTTAATGCTTCGTAATTTTGCAAAAGATATTTGTGGAGTTACTGAAAAATGGAAAATGGAGCACTTCTTAAAAGAACAGATCCAAATCATCCGTGATAAAGTAGGAACAGGTAAAGTTCTTTGTGGACTAAGCGGAGGTGTTGACAGCTCAGTTGTTGCTGCAATGCTTTATGAGGCGATTGGCGATCAACTTATCCCGGTATTTGTAGATAATGGACTTTTAAGAAAAGGTGAGAGAGAGCAAGTTGAAGAAGTCTTTAAAATAAATTTAAAAACTCCTTTAATCACTGTTGATGCTGTTGATAACTTTTTAGGAAAACTAGCAGGTGTTTCTGATCCGGAAGAAAAACGTAAAATCATCGGTCATACTTTTATAGAAGAGTTTGAAAAAGAAGCTAAAAAGCATGATGGCATCAATTTTTTAGCTCAAGGTACACTGTACCCGGATGTTATAGAATCTATCTCCGTAAATGGTCCATCTGAAGTTATCAAATCTCACCACAATGTTGGCGGTCTTCCTGACTGGATGGATTTTGAACTAATCGAGCCACTACGTGAACTTTTCAAAGACGAAGTTCGTAAAATCGGTTTAGAGCTTGGTCTTCCAGAAGGCATGATTAACCGTCATCCATTTCCTGGACCAGGTTTAGCTATTCGTATTATGGGTGATGTTAATGTACCCGATTTAACAATCCTTCGTGAAGCTGATGTTATCTTACTAGATGAGTTGAAAGCTAGCGGATACTACGCTAAAACTTGGCAAGCATTTGCAGTACTACTAAATGTAAAATCTGTTGGTGTTATGGGTGATAACCGTACTTATGACAATACTGTATGTGTAAGAGTTGTTGAAGCGGTAGATGGAATGACAGCAACATTTGCTCACCTTCCGCATGATCTATTGGAGAGAATCTCCAGAAGAATTATCAACGAAGTTGATGGTATCAACAGAGTAGTATACGATATCAGCTCAAAACCGCCAGCAACAATAGAATGGGAATAAATTAAGAAAAATTTCGGCTCATCTTGCAATGTTTTTAGGAACGACATAGTTTACTATGTCTAAGCCTAAAAACATTACAATCTAAACCAAACTTTTTATAATTTCCATATTAAGATATCGGAGAATTACATGTGCCCGAACGAAATGACAAATGCCCTTGGGGTATCAAAACAAATCTACCTATTCGCCACCTCAAAAAGTCCTCATGCAAAAAGTATTAAATCACTGAAAGTTAGATTTTTAAAACCGACTATCGATTTCAGTAAATATAATTATCTTATTATCACATCAAAACAGACAGTAAAAGCATTAGAGAAGTATGATAAAAAAGATTTTTTGTATTTGCCTGCTCTTTGTGTTTCAGTAAAAACTGCAACCGCTTATGAAAACTTTGGAGGTAAAATTTTAGCAATTGGGGATGGGTATGGTGATAACCTTGTTAAAAATATAAAAGATTTTTCAAAAGACACAAAATGGTTATATTTAAGAGCTGAGCTTATAGCTTCTGATTTTGTTCAAAGAAGTCAAAATGACGGCTATGACATAGATGAAGAGATACTCTATGCAAGTGAGTGCTCAAAAGAGATTTTAGATGTAAGAGTGCATGATGACTCTACTCTTATCTTTACATCTCCTTCCTCAATAAGTTGTTTTTTAAAAAATAACACTATAAATCCAGATGCTAAAGTTGTTGTAATAGGTAAGACAACGGCAAATTTTCTGCCTGATGAGGTAGAGTATCATATATCAGAAAAGACATCTATAGAGAGTTGTATTGAATTAGCTCTTTCGTTTTAAAAAAAATAAAGTTTCATAAGAGTATAATGATATAAATAGTCTGAGTGGTTCGAGATATCGCACTAATGAGGGTTCTACATTTTCAAACTGTGAATAAGTAGGATTTTTGTGTGTCGGTGCTATCGTTTGAGATATGTTAACTCTGTCGAGATAATGCCGCCGTTAGAAAGTTCTCTCTTCACCCAAATTCGGCTTTTAGAACCAAGCCAAATGCGAGACGGTCACTCGGGTTGTTTTCAATAATATTCCTTTTCTCTTTATTACCATAAAATTTAATCCGCAATGTGCTATAATTACCAAAATTACAGCGTTGAAAATATATTAACTATTTTTTAAATTTATTATGGAGTGTGAATGAAGATTTTAATTTTAGGTAGCGGTGGTAGAGAGTACTCAATAGCTCGTGCGATTTCAAGTGAAAGTGAAGCACATGAGCTTTTTTTTATGCCTGGAAATGGTGCTACAAACAGCTTGGGAACAAACTTAAATATTAAAGATTATGAAGAATTAGCTGCATATGCAAAAATAAATGAGATAGAGTTGACAATAGTTGGACCTGAAGCTCCCCTTGTTGATGGTGTTGTTGACATTTTTAAATCTCATGGACTTATAATCTTTGGACCGAGTAAAGAGGCGGCTCAACTTGAGGGTTCAAAAGTTTATATGAAAAACTTTTTAGCAAAATATAATATTCCAACTGCTCGTTATATTGAAACTTCTTCGATTGAAGATGCCTTTAAATTTGCAGATACTTTATTAGCTCCTATAGTAGTGAAAGCTGATGGACTTTGTGGAGGCAAGGGCGTAATAATCGCTCAGAACCATGATGAAGCTAAAGTTGCAATTTCTGAAATGTTAAGTGGGAAAAGTTTTGGAGATGCAGGACTTAAAGTTATCGTTGAAGAGTTCTTGGACGGTTATGAGTTGTCTATGTTTGCAGTATGTGATGGAGATGATTATATACTTCTTCCGGCTGCACAAGACCATAAAAGACTTTTAGACAATGATGAAGGACCAAATACTGGTGGAATGGGTGCTTATGCTCCAACACCTTTGGTTGATGAAGAGTTATATCAAAAAGTTAGAGACAGAGTTATTCGTCCAACCTTGGATGGTATGAAAAAAGAGGGAGCACCTTTTCAAGGAGTTCTTTTTTTAGGAATAATGGTTGTAAACGGTGAACCGATTACACTGGAATTTAATGTTCGTTTTGGAGACCCAGAATGTGAAATACTTATGCCTCTTATGACATCAAGTGTAAGTGACATGTTTTATAAAGCATCAACAAATAAATTGTCTGAAATAAAGGTAGAATTTTCAAAACAATTTGCAGTTGGTGTAGTAATGGCTAGTGGAAACTATCCATATGGCAGTTCTACTCCAGCAGAGATTATTGTAGATAATGTTAACCATGAAGAGATAGAAAAATATACACATATCTCTTATGCAGGTGTAAGTGAAGAAGATGGTGTTTTATATGCTGATGGTGGTAGAGTTTTAGTATGTGTAGGTATTGGTGAGAATATAAAAGAGGCAAGAAACAGAGCATATCTAAGATGTGGTCAAGTTCATTTTGCAGGTAAAAAGATAAGAACCGATATTGCTTATCAAGCTCTATAGAAAGTTTGAATATGAACGAAGAGATTGAAAATATTCTTTATCGAGAAGATATGACATTAGCATCAGTTAAAAAAAGAGCAATGGGTTTTTTTATAGATGAGATGTTGCTCTCTTTTTTACTTATAATGGCATTAGGAGATTCATTTCTTGAGGCTAAAACTGTGGAGGAAATGATTATTCTTACAAATACATTTTTCTTAGAGTATATGGCAATGAAGATTTTTTATCAAGCTTTTTTTGTTATGCAGTATGGCGCGACATTGGGTAAAATCGCAATGAAAATAAGAGTAGTAGAGATAAAAACGATGCAAACACCCAATGTAATTGTTGCACTGAATCGTTCAATCGTTAGAGTAGTTAGTGAAATGCTCTTTTATCTTGGTTTTTTATGGGGTTTAATGGATCCGGCTCGACAAACCTGGCATGACAAAAGCGCTAAAACGTTGGTTGTAAATGCTTAAGTTTTTTCTTTTTCTCATAATATTGGGTTCATTTTTAAACGGTGACGATAAAGTTGAAGTTTATGCAACCTCTATGGATACAAAAAATAATCTTGTAGAAGCCAATGGAGAGGTTGTAGTTATTTATCAGGATTATCATTTGAGTGCACAAAAGGCACTTTATGATAGAAACAGTGGTGAATTAGAACTATTTGGAAATATTCGTGCCACTAAAGGCGATAATATTAAATTGCTAGGAAGTTATGCAAAGTTAAATATAGCTAAAAAAGAGAGAACTTTTAAGCCATTTTACATGTTGGAACAAGAGTCAAATGTTTGGCTAAGCGGTTCTGATAGTTTTGCAAAAGATGAAAAAGTAGGAATAGAGTCGGGCGTTATGAGCGGATGTGATCCAATTGATCCTCTATGGAAAATGGAGTTTACTTCATCCGATTATAATTCAGATACAATGTGGTTAAATCTTTATAATGCTAAAATTTATATATATGACATCCCAGTTTTTTATACTCCTTATTTTGGATATTCATTGGATACAACTAGAAGAACAGGACTTTTACCTCCAATGGTTGGCTATTCAGAAAATGAAGGGCTTTATTATTCACAAGCTATATACATAGTTGGACAAAATTGGTGGGATTTAGAGTTAAAACCTCAGATAAGAACTAATCGTGGTTTTGGTTTATATTCTACATTTAGGTTTGTAGAGAGTAATGTTTCAAAAGGCACTCTTTCTGCTGGGTACTTTAAAGAAAAAAATAGTTATTTTCTTGAAAACTCTTTAGCAAATAAGAAACACTACGGGTTTAATCTTAATTATAATAATAGTGATGTTATTAATCAATGGTTTAATACAAATCTTGATGGTCAGTCTGGGTTATATGCTGATATACATAATATGAATGATGTTGATTATATTAACTTGTCTACAAATGATACGACACAAAATGTTACAGCGAAACTGCTGTACTCAAGAATCAATCTTTTTTATAATAATGACGATAATTATTTCGGAGCATATTTTAAACACTATAAAGATTTAACACGAGATTCAAATGAAGAGACTCTTCAAAATCTTCCAGCTCTTCAGTATCATCGATATTTGGATACAATTTTTGAAGATCATCTACTATACAGTTTAGATATTAAAAATAATAATTATTATAGAAGTGTTGGTAAAAGTGCCACTCAAACAGATATTAATATTCCTATAACACTTCAGACATCACTGTTTGATGAGTATATGAATATCTCATATAAATCAAATATATATGCTCAGCATACTAGCTTTAAAGGTCAAGAAAAAGTACTTACAACCGATAGATATAACAGTGGTTATTTTGCAAGAAACTATCATACTTTGTCACTGTCTTCACAACAAACTCGTGCCTATGATGAATTGACACATGTTGTTGATTTTGGTGCATTGTACACGGTTGGTGGCACTGAGACAAGAGCTGGTTACTATGAAGAACAAAAAGATTACTGTTCAATAGCAGGCAATCAATCCAAAGCAATTTGTGAGTTCTATAATATTACTGATGTAGAAGAAAATTTACAGCTATACTTCTCGCAGTATATATATGATAATTTAGGGAAGCAGATAGTCTATCATAGATTGGCTCAAAGTTTCTCTTATGAAGATGTTAATGGTGGAGCCGGAGAGCTTGAAAACGAGTTAGATTATCAGATAGTAGACAGTATAAATTTTTATAATAACCTGTTCTATAATTATGATGAGAGTGCTTTTTCCAAAATTTTCAATAGAATTTCTTATAGGGATAATAGTTTCAATATCGCTCTGTCTCACATGTATAAAAATAGTTTTATTCCATCTACTGTTACTGTTTTACAACATACAAGCTATATGACTTCAAGCATAGAGTACAAATATAACAAACACTACTCATATAATTTTAAATATAATTATGATTTAGAAAGAAAACTAAAAAAGAGTATTGAGATTGGATTTTTATATCAAAAAAGATGTTGGGATTTTGGTATCAGATATGCTGAAACCAATAGACCTGTTCTTGATGAACTCGGTCAACCTGACTCTATTAGAGATAGATATTTATATTTTACGATTAGACTCAAGCCAATAATGTCTTCAGATGGAGGGGCGTCTGGTTTTGCATTTAGACTTCCTGATGCTTCAGAAGGAAATTAGAGGTATGAAAAAATATAAAAATATACTGAAGAATCGTGAAGATGCTGCCGAGCAGCTTAAGGGTGTTATACCAATGCAAAGACTCAAAGATGAAGATTGGAAAATAATTTCAGTTTCAAAGTGTGCTTTAGAGATTGCTAACAGTATAAGAACAAAGTATAAGAATAGTATTGATATTCTTTTTTCAGAGGCAGTAATGGCTCCTAATAATAGTGAATGTGAAATCGCTAGAGTATCCGAAAGTGAAGAGATAGTTATAAATGAAAAATTAGTTTCTGCATTTAATATTCAGTATGATTATATCTATGGTGAAGCACATAGAAAACATGAAGAAAAAATACTGAGTTATATATATCAATATAGAAAAGGACTACCATTTCAATCCATGTACAATGAGATTGTTTTATTGGTAGATGAGGGAAGTGAGACTGGATTGAAGTTTATGACAGCACTTAAAACAATATTAGCCCAGAAACCAAAAGCAGTTTATATTGCTGTACCGGTTATACCAAGCGATGTGTTGGAGCTTTTGGAACCATTTGCAGATGATATATTTTATCTTTATAATATAGATGATTATGTTGAAACATCACTATATTATGAAGAGTTAGAAAAGATTGATGAAGATAGAATAGAAAAATTACTAGGGGATAAGAATGAAATATGATGTTAATGTAGAGTTAAAAAATAGAAGTGAAGAATACTCATTTGGAGAAGTGGCAAAACAAGCAAATGGTGCAGCATGGATAAAAAGTGGAGACACTGTTATTCTAGCAACAGTTGTTATAGATGAGACAGAAATAGTAAAAGATGATTTTTTACCGCTAACAGTTCAGTATATTGAAAAATCATATGCAGCAGGTAAAATTCCAGGTGGATTTTTCAAACGTGAGACTAAACCAAGTGATTTTGAAACTTTAACATCTCGTATAGTTGACCGTTCTCTTCGTCCACTGTTCCCAAAAGGTTTTGGACATCCAACTCAGATAACTATAATGACATTTAGTGTTGATAAAGAGTCAGACTTACAAGTTTTGGCACTTAATGCCGCTTCAGCAGCACTATATGTAAGTGATATTGATATTAACATTTCTGTTTCGGCAGTAAGAGCTGCTAAAGTTGATGGAGAATTAGTTCTTAATCCAACTCTGTCTCAGCTTAAAAACTCTACTTTAGATTTATATCTATCCGGAACAAAAGATGACCTTCTGATGATTGAGATGAGAAGTTTTGGCGGGGAAGAGTTTGACAATACTTTAATTGTTGACCCACTGATGGACCCAACTATGAGCGCTCCAATTTTTTCTAAACATATTTCAAATGCAATGAGCGAAGATGAACTAATAAAAGTTTTTGAGAAAACAGAAAAAGTTCTTTTTGAGTCTAATGCAAAGTATGAAGAGTCTTTCAAAGCATTTAAAAAAAAGACTTTAACTATTGAGTATAAAGCACATGTAATAAATGAAGAGATGGTTTCTTTTGTAAGAGACAGTCACTTATCAGACATAAAATCTGCTATGAATCAAATGGCAAAATCAGAACGTTCTACTGCTCTAAGACAACTTAGAAAAAGAATACTAGTAACTAATGAACATTGGGAAGAAATAGAATTAAAAGACGCAATAGAAAAAGTTAAAAAAGAGCAAGTCCGTTCTCAGATTTTAAATGAGCGAGTTCGTGCAGATGGCAGAGCTTTAACTGAGGTTAGACCTATATCTATTAGTACAAATGTACTTCCAGCTGCCCACTCATCATGTCTATTTACCCGTGGTCAGACTCAAGCTCTAGTTGTACTTACTATGGGTGGACCTAAAGATGCACAAATGTATGAAGCACTAACGGATGAAGGAACTCAAAATGAGAACTTTATGGTTCACTATAACTTCCCGGGATTCAGTGTTGGTGAAGCTTCTCCAATTCTGGGGACAAAAAGAAGAGAATTAGGTCATGGAAATTTAGCAAAAAGAGCACTAGAACCAATAGTAGATTTAGATGGACAGACTGTCCGTTTGGTCTCTGAAATTTTAGAATCTAATGGTTCATCTTCTATGGCAACTGTTTGTGGCGGTTACATGGCTTTTCGCGCAGCTGATATAGAGACTTCTGATACTGTTGCCGGAATTGCAATGGGTATGGTATCTGAAGGTGAGAACTATGCGATTCTTTCAGATATTATGGGTCTTGAAGATCATGATGGAGATATGGACTTTAAAGTAACAGGTTCAAAAGATGGAATTACTGCAATGCAGATGGATATTAAACTTGGCGGAATTTCTTTAGATGTTTTAAAAGAAGCACTTTATCAAGCCAAAGAGGGCAGAAGTCATATTATTGATATTATGCTTGAGGCTGAAGAGAAAATAGAGTTTAATGACGGAGTACTTCCAAGTACAGACTTTTTTCATATAGATCCAAGTTTTATCGGAGAGATAATCGGTCAGGCCGGTAAAACAATTCGTGAGATGATAGAGAAGTTTGAAGTAGCAATAGACATTGATAAAAAAGAAGGAAAAGTTAAAATTACCGGTAAAAATAAAACTGGTGTTGCAGGGGCTAGAGAGCATATTGAGGGTATTGTAAATACTCCAAAAGTCGCAAAGATCAAGTATGAGGTTGGTGACAAATATCCTGGTACTGTTAAAAAAATAGTTGATTTTGGTGCATTTATTGAACTTCCAGATGGAACTGATGGACTTTTACATATTTCAAAAGTATCTGATCAGAGAGTAGAGAAAGTTTCTGATGTTCTAAGTGAAGGCGAAGAGATAAGCGTAGAGATATTAGAGTTTAAAGGTAATAAAATCTCTCTTGGCAGAGCATAATAATTATCTCTATGACATGTAGAAACTATCTACATGTCAATTTTTAAACTTCATTAAACTCCCTTTTAGCACTATTTATGTATAATCGCCCATCAATTTCTAGTAGGGAAATCTAGGCATTTATGTTTGGGTTGCTTCATTTAACGATGGGGTTACGCTATCCGAAAGATATTGTAATAATTTAATGGAGATATATTTATGAAAAAAATTCTTTTTCTTTTAGTAGCACTTTCTGCTACTGTATTCGCAAATGAGGGTGACGTTGCTAACCAAACTCTTAAAGCTTACTCAATGATCGCTGCTGGTCTTGGTCTTGGTCTTGCTGCTCTTGGTGGAGCTATCGGTATGGGTCATACTGCTGCTGCAACAATCGCTGGTACTGCACGTAACCCAGGTTTAGGGGCTAAACTTATGACTACAATGTTCATCGCTCTTGCAATGATCGAAGCGCAAGTTATTTATGCACTAGTAATTGCATTAATCGCTCTTTACGCTAACCCGTACTTAGGCTAATTGGCGTTAAAAAATTTCAATTTCTTGAGATTTTTAGCTAATTAGGGGTCTTAGATGTTTTCATAAGAAAACCGATTACCCTTGAACAAAGCTAGGTATCCTCAAGCTTGACTCTTTATGGAGTCAGGCTTTTTTTTACTCTTTTTTAATGCGATCGTGGTGGAACGGTAGACACGCGGGCTTGAGGGGCTTGTGAAATAAAAAGATAATATGCGCACGTGGTGGAACGGTAGACACGTCAGCTTGAGGGGCTGATGCACTTATGTGTGTGGAGGTTCAAATCCTCTCGTGCGCACCATATTTAAGGGCTTAGAAGCCTTCTGTAAAATCCTCAATTTTTTCTAAAATCAAACATCAAATTAAAAAAATATTCACTAAAAATCAACATTCAAAATCCGCTTAAGTTTTCAAAAAAAAGACAAGTTGTGCTAAGTTGTGCTGAAAAAATTGTGCTATTTTCGTATTTTTGATTAGTTATGCTGTGGGTTGTGCTAAAACCTACCATCTTTTACAAACTTTTCATATTGTGAAGGGAAGTTTCTTTCAAACCATTGTTGAGTAAAAACCGTATCATAGAGAACTTTTGAATTAACACCTGCATTCTTTTCTGAATTAATATCAGTTGTGATCTTTAACGGGTCATCTTGTAAAGGTCGATTTCTAAAACTGCGTTGCTCATCTCTTCCTTTCTCATATAACTTTGCAAAATCTGCAACAGTTAATACTTTCTTTTCTGGAAGAGGGGCTTTTGTCACTTCTTTTAAAAGGTTTTGTTGTCCTTCCGTGAATTGTTTCGATAAATTATCAAACATTAGAGTCATTTCTTCTGACTTAATTAAAAAAACGGGTGCTTACTTTTCTACTTTTTCTTATAATTCACCAAATAATAATCTACTAAATTTAGCTTCAAACTTTTACTCAATCCACGATGCAAATTAATCATATTTTTCATGTG
>JAKITC010000028.1 GCA_021648285.1 Sulfurimonas sp.
AATACAAGGCAGGTTAACTGTGACTTGGAGTGTTATACGCCTAAATTTAATGTTTAGTATTTATGAAACTGACTTTAGGAATAGATATTTGCTGGAAGAGATTTATTTATCCGACAGACTCCTAGTCATAATCATTTGCGGTGATGAGTGTCCAACAATGGCAGCGATCTCCATTATCTTAAATCCTATATTTCAATAAGAGCAGCTTATAGAAGTTTAAGAGCAAACTCACCTTTATTTGTTTACTCGAAAAAAACATAAAAATATTGAAATTCAAACACCACAAACACTCTCGATGATGGAACTTTTTCTCCATTAAAAATACTCATTAAATTCACAGAGGATTGAACAAAAATCTGAAGTTAAAGATGGTTGATGATTATCTTTTAAACTATAAGAAAAAGAAATGATTTAGACCCCAGAATTTTACTTTAAATCAATTTTTCTTTATATCATACTGTCTCTTTGGTTAAGGGCTGATTTGTCTTGGGTTTTTAAAGGTGCCCTTAAGTAATATTAAAGTTTTATTCTTCTAAAATGTAAATAATGGATAAGTTTCATTATTTAAAAAATTGCGAATGAGGGGATAGTTATGATTGAAAAAAGAGAATCTTTAGCCAAAATGTTCAGCGCTAAAGGGTCAAAGGTAAATACAAACCGAGGTCAAGAATATTACGATTCTTTGATGAAGATGATGACTCTTCGTCTTGAAGAATTAGCAAAATCACCAGCAGCATCCAAGATAGATATTCAGAGTGTATTAGAAACTGAAGGTCTAAATAGAAGAGACTTTATGAAGTGGGCAAGTGCCGCTTGCGCCGCGTTAATGCTTCCATCTAACTTTACTCCACTTATCGCAAAAGCAGCTGAATTAATGAATAGAATTCCTGTAATATGGATTGAACTTCAGGATTGTGCAGGTAACTCAGAAGCAATTTTAAGAAGCGATGCTCCAACTATTGATGAACTTATTTTAGAAACAATTTCATTAGAATTTAATGAGACACTAATGTCAGCAGCTGGTCACCAAGCTGAAGCGCAATTAGAAGAAGCGATGCATACCTTTAAGGGTAAATACCTTTGTGTGGTAGAAGGTTCCATTCCTTTAGCTATGGATGGTTTTTATGGAACTATTGGTGCAAAAAGTGAAACTTTTGTAGATCACCTAAAGCATGTTGCAAAAAATAGTGCAGCTGTTGTAGCAGTTGGAACTTGTGCTACATTTGGTGGTGTTCCTGCAGCTTCTCCAAATCCTACTGGTGCAGTTGGTGTTCAGGATGTTGTTAAAGGTAAACCTATTATTAATATACCTGCTTGTCCTGCAAATCCTGCAAATATCACAGGTACTATTTTACACTTTGTTTTATCTGGTCAGATTCCAGAGTTAGATCATCTTAATCGTCCAAAGTTTGCATTTGGATATAGAATCCATGATAATTGTGAAAGACGTGCACATTTCGATGCAGGTGAATTTGTAGAAGAATGGGGTGATGAAGGAGCTCAGAATAACTTCTGTTTATATAAAATGGGTTGTAAAGGTCCTATGACATTCAACAACTGTTCTATAGTTAGGTATAACAGTGGTACAAATTGGCCTATTGGTGTTGGACATGGCTGTATAGGTTGTTCAGAACCACAATTTTGGGATAAATATGCTCAAGAGAGACCAATGGCAGATACACACTTTAAAGCTCCAGGTGGCGGTGTAGAAAAAACTGTAGATGAATTTGGTTTAGGTTTACTAACTGCAGCAGGTATCGGTATTGGTATCCATGCAGCGGCAAGCGTTATCGCTGGAAAAAAAGAAGGAGATAATAATGAGTAAGCACATAATAGTAGATCCAATTACAAGAATCGAAGGACACTTAAGAATCGAAGCTGTGATTGATGATAACAATGTAATTACTGATGCATTTGCAAGCTCTACAATGTTTAGAGGAATCGAGACAATACTCAAAGGCAGAGACCCGAGAGATGCTGGACTTCTTGCTATGAGAATTTGTGGAGTTTGTACAGGTACACATTATCAAAGAAGTATAGAAGCAGTTGAACATGCATTTAAAGTAACTGTTCCTAAAAATGCAAGAATCGTTAGAAACTTAATTCAAGGTGCTCTTTATGTTCACGATCATGTTGTTCACTTTTATCATCTTCATGCACTTGACTGGGTAGATATTACATCTGCACTAAAAGCTGATCCGAAATTGGCAGCAGCAGAAGCACTGAAGTGGACTGATACTCCTCATGGAGCAGGAGAAGGTGAACTCAGAACTATACAAGATAGAGTTGCTAAGTTTGTTGCACAAGGTCGTCTTGGAATTTTCTCAAATGCATACTGGGGAAATAAAAATTATAAACTATCACCGGAACAAAATCTGATTGCTGTAGCTCATTACCTACAAGCATTAGATATGCAAAGAGATGCATCTAAGATGATGGCAATCTTCGGCGGAAAAATGCCTCACCCTCAATCACTTGTTGTTGGTGGTGTAACCTGTGTTCAAGATATTCAAAATCCGGCCAGAATCGCTGAGTTTAAATCAATTTTAAATAAGTGTACAAAGTTTATTAAGAATGCTTATCTGGTTGATGTATTAATGGCGGGTACTATTTATGCTGATGAGGCATTAGATGGAACAGGTTCAGGACTTAAAAACTATATGAGTTATGGTGATTTTAGACTAGATGACATAGATTTTTACAAGTCTACAACTTTATTCCCATCGGGTATTGTACTTAATGGTGATTTAACTAAACTTCATCCACTTGATCAAACAAAAATTACTGAAGATGTTTCACATGCCTGGTACGAAGGTGGAAATGATAAAGGTCTTCACCCATTCGTAGGTGTTACTAATCCTAAATACACTGGTTTAGAGAAAAAAGAAGATGGATATTCATATTTAAAAACTGATGAAAAATATTCTTGGATTAAATCACCCTTATATGATGATACGAGAATGGAAGTTGGTCCATTAGCTAGAATCGCTGTTGGACTTGCTGCAGGAGATGCAAATATCACTAAATATGCTACAGGCTTTTTAGCGAAACTTGGAAAATCATTAGGTTTAAAAGGAGCCGCTCCAGCATCTGTAATCTTTTCAACTGTAGGTAGAACAGCAGCTCGTGCAATCGAAACTGAACTTATGGCAGATGTAATGATGGAATGGGTAGATGAGTTAGCTGCGAATGTTGCGTCTGGCGATGTCAGTACTTGGACAGAATTTGATTTTGACAAAGTTTCTAAAGATGCTAAAGGTTTTGGTATGGCTGAAGCTCCTCGTGGAGGATTAGGTCACTGGGTTGTTATTAAAGATGGTAAGATTGAAAATTATCAAGCAGTTGTCCCATCAACATGGAATGCAGCTCCTAGAGACTATAAAGGTAGGAAAGGCGCTTATGAATCAGCACTAGTCGGTACTAAAGTAGCTGATCCAGAACAACCACTAGAGATACTAAGAACTATACATAGTTTTGACCCTTGTATAGCATGTGCTGTTCATGTTGTTGACACAAAAGGTAAAGAACTTAGTAGTTTTAAAGTCAATACGAGTTGTGCTGTTTAAAGGAGCCTGCCATGAGTTATAAAAAAATTGAAAGGATGACAGGATTTATGAGACTCAACCACTGGGTGGTTGCTGTTTCTATGGTCGTTGCAATTACAACAGGTCTGTATATCGGTCATCCATATTATCAAAGTTTTATCGCAGACCCTGCTGTTGACAAGTATGTTATGGCTTGGAATAGATTGGCTCACTTTGTTGTGGCAATTATATTTGATGTGAGTAGTATTGTTGTGGCTTATTTATACTTTTTCTCAAGATTCGAAAAAGCGTATAAGAAACTGATTCCAACATGGACAAATATAAAAGAGTTTTTTGATGTACTTGTAAATCTTATTACACTCAACCGTGTGAAAAAGTTTGATTCATCACAGACTGACAGTTTTAACTCTATCTTCTTTTTTGTATTTCATATGATGTTAGTGTGGATACTTTTAACAGGGCTTCAGTTATATGTTCACGGATTGGCTCACGGGATTAGTTCTATCGGTGCTTGGTGGCCAGCGATGCTACATTTAGCAACTGACTGGACAGTTGCAGTGACAGGTGGTACATTTATGGATGTTAGACTTTCGCATCATTACACTATGTATGCTATTATTGTCTGGGTTATGTTTCACGTTTATTACCAAATATGGAGAACAATATTCTGGAATGAGGGAGATATCAACATCGCTGTTGGTGGAACTAAATTTGTTAAAAATGAAGCGCGTTAAGCAAATGATATTTTTTTATCGTTTGTAGCGATGGAACCAAAGCCAATGTCCGAAGAACTGGCAAGGACTAATATTTTATTTAGTTAAGGACAAGTATGAAAACAGCAATAGTCGGTGCAGGTACCGTAATATACCAAGATGAAGGTATCGGGGTTTATGCTTCAAAATATATAGAAAAAAACTATGTATTTTTGGATGATGTGACATTAGTTGATGGAGGAGTGCTAGGCTTTCAGTTAATGACATACTATCAAGACTATGACAAGGTGATAATCTTAGACACAATAACTATGGACGATGAAGTAGGTTCTATCTATAACCTGCCATCTGAAGAGTTGTTAGGTTTGGGAAGCTATAAACAGACTGCACATGAAGTAGAAATTATAGAGATGTTAGAAATATGCTCACTTCTAGAAAAAATGGCAGATGTAAACATCATCGGAATAGTTCCAAAAGATATAGAGAGTGTAAATATAAATCTTAGCGAAGAGATGAAAACAAGATTCGACAGTTTCATAGGAGTAGCAATGGATGAGGTCGTCAAGTCTGGTATCAGACATGAAAGAAATGAAGAGACAGTAGAGTTAGAAGATATTATACAAATATATGCAAATCCACAAAGTGAGTTTAAAAATGGCTATCAAGCAAGTTATCAAGTACAATAGCAATAATAAATACTTCGTAGGTTTTTTACAATCTATGATAAATGAGAGTAAGGTTGTCGGAAGTGTTTCGCAATCTAATGGAAGTATAGTTTTAAGACTTGAGGACGAAGATACAAAGGCTTTAGAAGAGTTTAGTATCTTATCTAGCAAGTATTTACCACACTCTTTGTTCTTGGGTGAAATACAAACTATAAAAGTAGATACACATAGCGTAGAATCACAAATTACTTCACCGTCATACAATATATCTGCATGTCCGAAATGTTTAGAACTTTTAACTGACCCCTCAAGTAGTAACTATCTAAATGATTTTATAAAATGTAATCATTACTCTAATGAAATAAATCAAGATTATATAGATGACAAATACTACTCTCCACACTACTCTCATGGGAGTGATTTATTAGTTGCAGATTCTACTAAAATAAATAAACTTTTTATAATGACAGATGATGAGATAAAAGCTCTTTTGAGTATAGAAAAACCTACTCTCAAAGTCACTATTAAAGATGAAACACTCAAAGAGTTAACAGGTAAAAAATTTATCAATATAAAATCTCCTCATAGTATTAAAAGTAATCTCGTAGCACTCAATGCAAGAGAGAGTGAAATTGAGTATCTATTCTTTGAGCATAGTGATGATTTAAAAGTTATAGTAGTTCAAAAAAACACAACAATAATAAGAGATGTTAGAGCTGTGAGCAATCAACTTCAAAACTTAGATAGTGATGGTGTTGTAAACAGGTTTTTAAATATCTCGCAAGAGGCTGGATTTGAGAAAGGCTCAA
Organism: Sulfurimonas sp.; assembly: GCA_021648285.1. GTDB lineage: Bacteria > Campylobacterota > Campylobacteria > Campylobacterales > Sulfurimonadaceae > Sulfurimonas. The sequence continues at coordinate 5,733 of JAKITC010000028.1, forward strand.
TGGCAGCTAATCTAAGTACAAGAAACGGTATCTCATTTATAGTCTCAAATCAGGCTGGGGCAAAAAAGGTTATAAACTTTCAGGAGTTCAAGGCTAAAGATGTTTTAGAGTTAATGAGAAGTGATGAGAACAAATCAAAACTGCTTAGTAACTTTACAAAAAAATATCCTAGTATTATGAGAGAGTTATCAGATAATAATGATTACAATCTATTTGAGACTATCTCTGCTATTTTAGAACTAGAAGATAAAAGCTTTGAATCTGTCAGTGATAAATCTTTAGAATTTCATGGAAACGGCGGGCTAAAAATAGATACCAACTTTAGTGACGATGGATTTGATTATGTATCTTTTATAGGTTCTATTATGAGTTTTAAACTTGCAGGTACTGATGAGCATTATTTAGCTTACTCAATTTTTGAAGCCTTGGGCGATATGGCTATAACGACACTCTCTCAACTAAAAGCAAAGTTTAAAATTGAAAACTTCGTAATGATGGGAGATATGTTTGAAAATAGTGTTATATACAGTAGAATACTCAGTAAGTTTCAACTCGCTAAACCATATTTTTCAAAAGGCTTCGCATTAAATGATTAGAAAGATGATACTTTAGAAACTTTATAGATAGAGCAGGTAAAGCTTTATATAAAGCAAAAGAATCTGGACGTAATAGGGTCGAAGTCTCATAAGTTTTCTAAAACATCTTTTTGTTCGTTTTTTGTGTAATTAAACTTAAACTCAATCTCTTTGAGATAATAAAAAAAGTTCTCATCACCAACACCCTTATATTTTAAAATAGAATCTTCAAAAAATATCCAAAACTTTGTTATCAAGTTCTCTCTCTCTTTTGTTTTTGAGATTTTATTCATCATCATAAACTTTGAGAACTCTTTGAAGTATATTTCTTCTGCTCCATCTTCTAAAAATTGATTTTTATACACATTTAAATTTTGCATAAGTAGGTTGTAGACTTTCTCATCATAATGGAATGTCAAAAAGTTTTGTGCATCAAAAATGTTTTCTTTTATCTTTTTTTTGCTCTTTTGCAGATAGATATATTCATCGTATTCTAAAACTGTTTTATCTTTATATTCAACTTCTAAGTAGTTTGCTATTAGACGTCTAAAAAGGTCATAACGTTTTTTTACAGTTACATAATTTATATCAAGTTTTTTTGCTGTTTGATTAGCTGTAAGGTTGTTGATAAAATATTCTATAATCTCAGAATTTGTCTGAAAATTCTTTATAGAGAACTTTTTTTTGCATGCTGAACACTTTAGTTGTCTTGTTTTTAATTTATATAATTTTTTATTATGACAGTAAATACATTCCATAGGATTAGTTTATCATATTATAGTCCCAAAACTATATAAGAAAGTACAATATTAACCTTACTTTTAAATAATAAATATAGAATGTGGTTAGACAGTCGCAATGGAAGGTTATGTTATGGAAAATATTGATCTACTTCTTATATTTTGGTACGGTATTTTACATGCATTTGGACCTGACCACCTAACTGCTATAGCTGATTTTTCTATTGGTAAAAACAAAAAGAAAACTATTTTAATAACAGTGCTATTTGCTATAGGTCACGGACTCACACTTTTTGTATTTGCAAAAGTTTTAGAGACTTATAATATCCGCGAGAGTATTCTCGGATATGGAGACACGATATCTTCTCTTGTGATTCTAGGAATGGGTGTCTATCTTCTGTTTATGGTTGCTACTGATAGAATCCAACTTAAAAAACATATTCATAATTCCAAAGAGCACATACATATCTGGTTTGGTAAAGAGCATGAACACAATAACAAAGATGTGACTTCAGCTTTTACTATCGGTGCTTTGATGGGTATAGGGGGAGTGAGAGGTATGCTTGTAACTCTCGGTATGATAGAGGGGCAAAGTGTGGATTTGGTAATGGTTTTAGTTTTCGCACTAGGGGTAATGATGATTTTTGTAGGTTTTGGTGTAGTGATACTCTACATAAACAAAAATCTTCTAAACTCAAAACAAAATTTAAGAAGAGTGTTCGCAACTGTGGGGGTAGTCTCAGTAGTTGTCGGCTCAAATATGATAATAGGATAAAAAATGTGTAAAGATTGCGGTTGTAGTATAACAGATAGCGTGGAACATAGTCATTCTCATGAACATCAAGAGGCACATGCTCATTTGCATGACAATCCTCAGTTAAATGATAAAAAAACTATATCAGTTATAAAAAAGATTCTAGATAAAAATGACCATGAAGCTGGACATAACCGTGAGCATTTTAACTCAAAAGGTGTTTTATGTATAAACCTTATGAGTAGTCCGGGAAGTGGAAAAACAACTCTTCTTGAACATTTAAGTGATGTAAGTGATTTTAAATTTGGCGTAGTTGAAGGTGACTTAGAGACAAGCCGTGATGCAGACAGACTAAAAATAAAAGGAATTGAAGCTCATCAAATTCAAACAGGTTCAGCTTGTCACCTTGATGCTTTTATGGTTCACAAAGCTCTTCACCATATGGACTTAGATTCTATAGATGTATGTTTTATAGAAAATGTTGGAAACTTGGTGTGTCCAGCCTCTTATGATGTTGGAAGTCATCTGAATATTGTTCTAGTAAGTATCCCAGAAGGTGAAGATAAAATCGTTAAATATCCGGTTATGTTTCGTCAGGCTGATTTGATTTTATTTACTAAAACCGACCTACTCCCATATTTTGAATATGACATGGAAAAAGAGAAAGAGATGGCTAAAAAATTAAAACCGAATGTGGATATTTTAGAGGTTAGTACTAAGGATGAAGAGAGCCTAAAAAAAGTGGCTTCATGGATAAAGTTTAAAATGGAGATGAGATAATGTGCCTTTCTATCCCCTCAAGAGTTGTAAAGATAGATAAAGACATAAACATGGCTACAGTTGATACTATGGGAGTTCAAAGAGACGCTAGCCTTGATCTAATGGTAGAAGATGATATAAAGATTGGTGATTATGTACTTCTACACATCGGTTTTGTGATGAATAAAATAGATGAAGAAGATGCTTTAGCTTCCATAGATACCTATAAAGAGATTATAGAATTAATGAATGAAGAGGATAGGCAAAAGGCAATACTTGAAGATGACGAGTATCCAAACAGGGGTGCTTAGGTGAGTTTAGAATTAAAAAATCTTTATGATGACTTTAGAGATGGGGAGACTATAAAAGCCTTTGCAAAAATCATAAATGAAGATTCTAAGAAATTAAAAAGTCCTATTAATATAATGGAAGTTTGCGGTGGTCATACTCATACTATTATGAAGTATGGAATCCCCCAACTTCTTCCTAAAAATATAAAGTTTATTCATGGTCCTGGTTGTCCAGTTTGTATTATGCCAAAAGAGCGAATTGATCATGCCTATGTTTTAAGCATGCATGAAAATGTGATTCTAGTAACTTTGGGTGACATGATAAAAGTACCGGGAAGTAACGGAAGTCTTCAAGATGCAAGAGCTAAAGGTGCTGATGTTCGTTTTGTGTATTCGCCATTAGATTGTATTAAAATCGCAAAAGAGAATCCGAATTCTAAGCTTATCTTTTTCGCCATAGGTTTTGAGACTACAACTCCAATGACCGCAGCACTTTTGGACACAGTTATAAAGCGTGATATAAAAAATATATTCTTTCATATCAACCATGTTACAGTCCCTGAAGTTATGAAAGAACTAATAGATTCTAGAGATGTACATGTAGATAGTTACAACAATAAAATAGACGCATTTTTGGGACCTTCTCATGTAAGCGTAATAAGCGGAAGCAAGATTTATGAAGAGTTTCCTCGTGATTATAATAGACCTGTAGTTGTGGCAGGATTCGAGCCAGTTGATGTAATGCAAGCAATCAGTATGATAGTCAAACAATTTATAGAGAACAGATGTGAACTTGAAGTTGAATATAAAAGACTGGTAAATTATGATGGAAATATTAAAGCACAGGATCTAATAAACAAGTACTTTGAAAAAGCTGATCTGTTTAAGTGGAGAGGTCTTGGAAATATTGTTAATAGTGGTTTGAAATTAAAAGAGGTGTACAAAGATTATGATGCTGAAATTATTTACAAAGATGTTTTACCATTAGAAGAGATAGAAGACCACAAATTATGTATATGCGGAGATATTTTAAGAGGTATGGCAAATCCACCTGAGTGTACTATTTTTGGAACTGCGTGTAAACCGACAACACCTATTGGGAGTTGTATGGTCAGTAGTGAAGGTTCGTGTGCCGCTTACTATAAATATGGAAATTTAATATGAACAAAACAATAAGCTTGGCATGTGGAAATGGCGGAGAAGAGAACAATGAACTTATCTCTAAAGTTTTTTATAAAGCGTTTAAAAATGAGATTTTAGAAAAAAGTGAAGATGCCGCAATAATCCATAACGGTGAGTTAGCATTTTCTACAGATAGCTTTACTGTTAGTCCTCTGTTTTTCCCTGGAGCAGACATCGGCAAGTTAGCTATCTGTGGAACCTGTAATGATCTTGCTATGATGGGTGCAAAGCCGAAATATCTTAGCTGTAGTGTTATTATAGAAGAAGGTTTTGAGACTAGAGAGCTTGAAAAAATTGTCCGTAGTATGAAAAAAGAGCTTGAGGTTAACGGTGCTATAGTTGTAAGCGGTGATACAAAAGTAGTCCCTCGGGGAAGTGTAGATAAGATTTTTATAAACACTACCGGAATTGGAGAGGTGCTTAAAAAAGGAATCAGTTCGAATAACATAAGTGAAGATGACTTGATTCTGGTAAACCGCGATATCGGTTGTCACGGTGCTACAATTTTTTCAACTCGTGAGGGTATTGAGATGACTAGTAATTTAGAGAGTGATTGTGCCTCACTCTTTCCTCAGGTAAAAGCACTTATAGATGCAGGTATACATATAACAGCTTTGAGAGATGCAACAAGAGGCGGTGTAAGTGCTGTCCTAAATGAGTGGGCTAAACAGTCTAATATTTGTATAGAAGTTGAGGAAGATAAAATCCCAGTTAGTGATGAAGTCTCAGGAATATGTGAGATACTAGGTTTCGAAGCTGCTGCTTTAGCAAATGAAGGTACTTTTGTTCTAGCTATAAATAAAGATGATGCCAACAGAGCAATAGAGGTCTTAAAAACTTTTGAGCCTTGTGCAAATGCAACAATAATCGGTAAAGTTACAGACGAACATAAACAAAAAGTTATTTTAAAAAGCTCTTGGGGTACAAAAAGGTTTTTAGATACTCCAAGCGGTGAACTACTCCCTAGAATCTGCTAAATATGAAAATACTTCTCATCGTCTCGGCATTTAATTCTCTAACGCAGAGAGTGTTTTGTTTCTTGCAAGATATGAGCCATACAGTGTCAGTACAGTTTGCTATAAGTGATAATGAAATGATAGAAGCAGTAGCAAGTTTCAAACCTGACATAATCTTCTGTCCATACTTAAAAAAGTTTGTCCCACAAGAGATATTTTTAAATACTCCCACATTTATACTTCATCCTGGCATCCGTGGCGACAGAGGTCATAATGCACTTGATCATGCTCTGCTAGATGAAAAAAAAGAGTGGGGTGTTGTGATTCTGCGAGCAAATGCTGAGTTTGACGGTGGTGATATATACAGTGAAGTGAAGTTTGAGATGCGTGATGCAACAAAAGCTTCTATATATAGAGATGAAGTAGCTACTGCCACACTTAAAGCGGTCAAAGAGTTATTTATAAATCTTGATGGTGAAAACTTTAAACCAACTCCTCAAATAGAATCATCTATGCATAAATATTTAACACAGAACGATAGAGCGATTGATTGGCAAAGAGACACTACCAAAGATATAATAAAAAAAATAAAACTGAGTGACAGTTTTCCAGGTGTTAAAGAAGTGCTTCTTGGAATTGAATGTTTTTTATTCGGTGTTTGGGAAGAGGAAAAATTAAGAGGTGAACCAAAAAAGATAATAGCGAAAAGAGATGGTGCTATATGTTTAGGCACTATTAATGGGGCTATATGGGTAAGCCATTTGCAGGAAGTAGGCAGATTTAAACTTCCAGCAACTTATGTTTTAAAAAATAAGATAAAAGGTATTAAAGAGGACAGACTACCACTAATATTTGATTTGAGTTATAAAACATTTTATGAGGTAGGTTATACCAAAGATAGTGATGTCTCATATTTGTGCTTTAACTTTCACAACGGCGCTATGAGTAGTGAGCAGTGTATTAGACTTAAATACGCTTTTGAATACTTAAAAGAGAATGCCAAGGTAATAGTTCTAATTGGAGCTGCTGAATTCTTTAGCAATGGGATACATCTAAATATACTAGAAGATTCTAAGAAACAAGATGAGGATGGTTGGAGTAATATCAATGCGATGAACGACTTGATAAAATCTATAATATTTTCAGATGAGGTTATTACAGTCGCATCTCTTCATAAAAATGCAGGAGCGGGTGGAGTGTTTTTAGCTCTGGCTTGTGATTATGTCGTGGCAAGTGAGAACACGGTTTTAAATCCACATTATAAGACTATTGGATTAAGTGGTAGTGAGTACCATAGTTATACTTTTCCAAAAAGAGTTGGTAGGAGTAAATCAGATGAAATACTGAGTGCTTGTCTGCCTTTAAGTGCAAATAGAGCTAGAGAAATAAATATGATTGATGCAGTGTATGAGCAAGAAAACTATTTTGATAAATTGAGAAATTATGCTCAAGAATTAGTTAAGACGCAAAATAAGTTTGATGAGTTCATATATGCTAAGCAAGATTACCTAAAATCTAATAAAGAGTATATTAACGGCTGTAAGGAAGAGGAGCTAAAAGTGATGCATCCAGAGTTTTGGAATCAGACAAGCGAGTTTTACAAACTTCGCAATGAGTTTGTTTATAAGGTATGTCCTATTAAAACACCAAAAAGGTTGAGAGATGCATGAGTATAGTATAGTCCAGTCTCTTTTAGATGCTTGCGAAGATAATGCAAAAGCTAATGATGCAACAAAGGTAAGTAAAGTTGTAGTAAAAATAGGTGTAATGAGTGGTGTAGAACCTTCTCTTTTAAAAATAGCATTCGATACTTTTAAAGAAAAAACGATGTGTGAAGATGCAGAGTTTATAATGAATATACAGAGTGTTGTTGTAAAATGTAAGAGTTGTAAAGAAGAGTCTACCTTAAAGAAATTGGAGTATTGTTGTCCAGTTTGTAAAAGTATAGAATTGGACATAATTGACGGAGAAGATATGTATTTAATGCAATTAGAATTAGAATGAAAATTTAAAAGTATAATATTGTTACCACTCCAAGTTTAGCTTTTGAATCAACAACATCATCTTCATATCTTAAATACTCTTCTATTGTCAATCGTCCATTTTTATAATTTACTTTTGCAATTTCAAGTAGTTTTTTCTTATTTTCTATACTTTTTTCTGATAGTTTAAAAATTAATGATGAAAATTACACTAAGTCTAGTGAAAATGTAGCATAAGGTAACAGGTGTTTAGGGAATTAGATTTTTGAAAAAGTTGTCTTGACTAATTGGGGTGGTATATTCTTCTATCTCTTTGTACTGGCTCATAGAAAGTAATGGAATATTTAAAACAATACCAATATTTCCATATTTTTCATTTACATCTTTATTGTTATTATAAGATTTTTCAGTAGAAAAATAGTAGTTTCCATGGGCTGTTATGGATGGGTATAATTTCTCTTTTTCTGCCTTAATACCAAGTCTTGAAGCATTTATTTTCTTTTTTATAGGTTGCAAAGAAGCAAACTCACCCACTTTTACATCTAAAGCCTCTTCCATAGATATTGCATCGTCTAGTCTTATATTTGTAATTGCTTCTATACTACTGATTAGTTTTGCTTTTTGAAGCGAGATATTGTTTTTAGTGATATTTATCTGATTCAATCTGTCATCTATCGTATAGAGTGCAGAAGCTGATGATCTTCCATTGTCTACTTTTATTTTAGTTTTTTTTTAGTCTCTTATAAAGATTTTTCTTTTAACTCTAGTGATTTTTTCAACTCATATAGATAGAGAAGATTAGCATTACTACCAACATCAAAGCCTCATTCTTAAGTAAATTTATTTTCTTTTTTACTTTAGCACTCTTCTGCATAGCCTTTGCTTTGTCAGCCATTGTATAGATAGACTCTACAAAAATAGGAATAGAAAAATTGGCTCCAGCTTTGTAAATATCAGTACTAAAGGGCTGTGCTACGGATAGATTTTGAACCATCGGCAGAAGTTTATTTGGTAGTATAGGCAACATACTTGCTGGATCTGTATAATGATTATAAGTCCCAAAAAGATTGATAGTGGGATATAGTTTTGAAGTGGTCTGAGAATTAGCTATCTCAGCCTTTTTTACATAATTTTATCCGATTTTGTTTGTGGGTGATTTTTTAATGCATCAAAGAGTTCCGGCTTAGTATAAAGGGAATACCAACTATAAACGGTATTTTTTCATATTTTACATCCAATAGATTTTCTACTTCTTGTTTATTACCATTTTAGCACTTTTCCAATATTACTACCAAAAAATTGCACTTGTTATTAGAATTGACGCATACATTTAATTTTTATTGATTCTTGACTATAAAGATTTAAAGTAAAATAATGGTGTCTAAAAAGTGGTTCAAAGTATGGTATAGTAATGTCATAATAACTACCTTCTAAGCCCGCTATAAGTCCGTTCATTTTGCTCAAAAGTTGGTTTTTAGCTTAAATTTGAAGATAGTGTAACATGGAGAAACCCCTATGTAAAGGGGCTTGGAATGATTTGATTGAATTTGTTGAAATTAGCTTACTGTATAACGAATTCTGTAAAATAGATACCTTTTACTTGGCCATCAACAATCATGGCATTAAGTGTATCTATAATCTGTTCTGATACTTTTTTCTTGCCTTTTTTAGAAGATATCTCTTCAAGTGTTTTAGAAGTTAAAATTCTAATGATTCTATCTCTAACTACAGGAGATTTGTTGTCAAGTTCAATACTTAACTCTTCACCATTTAACTCTAATGATATAGTTGCCTTTAGGTAACGACGGCCGGCATCACTTTTTAGATTAACAGTAAATGTATCAAGTGGGTATAAGATACCTATTTCACTCAATTTTCTTGAGCTTACTTCACCATTTCCTCTAGATCTGTTTGAAGTGGTTGACCTTTGAGTCTGAGATGTGCTTTGTTGTACTTGAACTCCGTCATTTCCACCCATCAAAAGAATAGCTGTAACACCACCACCAAGAATAATGAGTACTAAAATACTAATGATTATTATCATTAGCTTGTTATTTGATTTTTTATTTTCTTGTCCCGATTCTTCTTTATTTTCTTCTTCAGCCATTATTCTTCCTTGATTTCAGTTTTGTTAGTATATCAAAATTTGTGCCATAATGATAAATTATAATTAATCACACTCGGTAATATTTAAGGTTTTGATAATTTCTTCAAAAATTGCACCTGACTCACGATTGTTATCATCTTGGTACTCTATTACAAGAACTTCTCTATTGTTTGATATATTACAAGTATATGTTTCAGGTTTTTTTTCATATTTAGATGTAATATGATCAACTGTAGAGCAAACTAGTTCTCCTTCTTCTTTACCTTCGTAAGCTAAAGATAATTTTGAAAATTTTTCTTCACTTCTAAATTCAGCATCAATCATATTAAATTTCCTTTGTACAACTTTTGTGAGATTATACATCTTTTATGGTAAAAGAGGTTTTAAATCAGTACCATTCTAAGAGTTTTGTTACTTCATCAACTATAAAAGTTTTAATTGTAGTTTTTTCAAGTGGCTTTTTAGATACAAGGGCTTTGGTTATCTTTTGCATTTTTGCCTCTTTAAGCCTTACATCCATTCCATAGACCTCTCTAACATCACCAACAAGGGAAACCTCACCTATAAAAACAGTCTCTTTTGATATTGCTCTGTCTCTAAAGCTGCTAATAATTGCTGCTAGTATTGCTAAATCGGCAGAAGTTTCAGTGATTTTAATACCACCTGTTATATTTATAAAAACGTCATAGCCTGATAATGGGATTTCAAGCTTCCTTTCCAGAAGGGCTAATAGCATATTTAGTCTATTATTATCAAATCCGGTAGCTTGTCGTTTAGAATTTGGTGTATGTGACTCTGAAACAAGTGCTTGAACTTCTAATATAATTGGACGAGAGCCTTCCATAACAACTGTAAGTGCCGAGCCGGCCTGTTGAGAGTTACGGTTGAAAAATCTTGAAGCAACATCTGTAGCAGATACTAGACCATCATTTCTCATCTCAAATACGCCAATCTCACTTGTTGGGCCAAAACGGTTTTTAAAACCTCTTAGTATTCTTAACTCTTGAGAAGAATCTCCTTCGAAATACAGAACTGTGTCTACCATGTGTTCAAGAACACGAGGACCAGCAATAGAACCCTCTTTAGTGATATGTCCAATGATAAATATAGCTATGCCTCTCTCCTTGGCTATACGCATAAGTTCAAAAGTAATCTGCCTTACCTGTGTTACTGAGCCAGGAGCTGATGTTATGTTTTGAGAGTACATAGTTTGAATTGAATCAATGATTATAAAATCATACTTCCGATGCTCAAGCTCAACTAAAACTTGTTCTAATCTTATTTCACTTAATAGATAGAGTGCGTCATGGTTCGCTTTAAGGCGATTTGCACGAAGTTTTATCTGACCGCTTGATTCCTCACCGGTCACATAAAGAACATTCTTACCGCCAGATGCTATCTCTCCGCCAACCTTTAATAGCAGAGTTGATTTTCCCACCCCGGGACTACCGCCAATAAGGGTCAGTGAACCGGGAACAATGCCACCGCCAAGGACAGTGTCCAGTTCACTATCTTTAGAACTAAATCTAAATACTTCTTCTTCTTTAATGTCGTTTATGCTTACAGCTTTTGCAGAACTGCTAGTATTAAACTTTGTTTGCTTGATTACCTCTTGTTGATGTTCACTGAGTTCTATAAATGAGTCCCAAGCACCACAGTTAGTACATTTTCCCATCCACTTTGGTGTTGTAAGCCCACAGTGTTGACACTCAAATAAATTTTTTTTCTTAGCCATAGAACAAGCCTTATAGTTTAATTATGAGAGAGTATACTATTTTTAACATGTATAGATTAGGAATATGACAATTTGTCATATTTTAGATTAAAATTTCAGTAGATAGAGTTTATTTTTCTTCTTCAAAGATTATATCTAGCAGACCATCAACAAATTCATATTTGTCAAATGGTGTTAAGTTTTCAGGTTGTTCACCTGTACCTACATAAAGAATAGGAAGCTTAAGAGCATCGGCTATACTAAATATACTGCCGCCTTTTGCCGTCCCATCAAGTTTAGTAATAATAATTCCATCTATTCCAATCATCTCATTAAATGCTTTTGCCTGAGCAATTGCGGAGTTGCCCTGTGTCCCATCAATGATAAGAACTGTTCTATGAGGAGAACCTGGATGAGCTTTGTCACAGATTCGGCTAATTTTTTTAAGTTCATTAGATAAATTTGTTTGAGTATGCAGTCGTCCAGCTGTATCGATTATTACGTTATCAAAATCTTTTGATTTAGCAGAGTCAATAGTGTCAAATGCAACAGCAGAACTATCATGTCCTTGTTTGGAAGAGACTATTGGAATATCTAATTTTTTAGACCATTGAGTGAGTTGTTCAATTGCAGCCGCACGAAAAGTATCCCCGGCACCGAGTATAACTCTCTTACCCTCATTTTTATAACGAGATGCAAGCTTAGAGATTGTAGTTGTTTTTCCAGCTCCGTTTACTCCCACAATTAGTTCAACAAAAGGTTTTGTAAATTTTGGCTCTTCGTAACTTGTTTTATCTAGAGCAAATAATAGTTTGGACCGTAAAATACTTCTAGTTATCTTATTTGTATCCATCTCGGTTAACATGGTCTCAGCTAAATCGTATTCTATATCAGCTTCTAGTAAAATATCTTCAAGTTCATCTCTTGTAAAACTGATTTTTCTTTTTGGAGCTACTGTTCTTATTGCCTCTGCTGTTCTAGCAAGGGATTTTTTTATAAATCCAAACATATTATATATCTCCTTTTTCCAGAGGTAATTCTGTAAAAATTTCTCTCACTGAAGCTTTGCCTATTGGCAAGAAAAATATTTTCATTATTTATTTACCTAAAGCTCTTTTTATATCACTATCTATAAACTCTTCTTCTGTTGCACCAACAAAGTAGTTGATAAGCTTTCCATCTTTGTATAGTACCATTGTTGGAATAGGGTACCTGTCACCAAGTTCTAATTCTATTGTTATTGCATCACTTAGGCGACGATTTTGATCAGAGCTTACAATAATATAATCAGCTTTGTACTCTTTTTTAAACTCTAAAAGTTTTGAATCTAGAATTTTATCTTCTATTGTAATACCGATAATTATCAGATCATCTTTATACTTCTTTTGAAGTGAAGTCAGATGTGTTGCTGCTGCACGACAAGGAGGGCACCAAGTTGCAAATATATCGAAAATAACTACTTTGCCTTTTGCACCGTCAAGTACAAATCCATTACCCTGCTTTGTGACCGTATACTGTTTTTTATCAAGTCCTGTCAGAACATACTTAGTCTCAGATACCATGTCATTTGCATTTGAACTTTCGTCACTAGAGCAACCTTGAAATAAGAGAGTGAATACTATTGAGATGAATAATATAGATTTTTTTAGCATTTGTTACCTTGTTTTCTGTTTTTAGAGTAAAATAAGTGAAATTATATCCATAAAGATTTAATATGCCTCTTACAAAAACAATATTTAGGCAAAATTGCTTAGAAAAGATAAAAAATAGTCCAAAACACAATGCTTTATATAAGAATGCAAAATTAAATTATCAATTACTTCAAGAGATCAGTAAGTTTAAAAATCCTAAAATATTGTTTTATGCACCACTTCCTTTTGAACCGGATATAAGAAAAACTATTAATATAATACGAAAAAAATGTGATACATTTGTGCCATTTATGGAAGGCGAAAGTTTTAAGATGGTACCATTTAGGTTACCGCTTAAGAAAAAAAAATTTGGTATTTATGAAGCGGGAAATACTTTAAGAGATATTAAAAAAATAGATATAGCCATAGTACCAATAGTTGGTGTTGATGGAAATTTACAAAGAATTGGTTTTGGCAAAGGGATGTATGATCGTTTCTTCGCCAAGTTAAAGAAGAGGCCATATATAATTTTTATACAATCAGAATTTTGTTCTACAAAAGAATTTATTTGTGATGATTATGATGTTACATGTGATTTGATAATCACACCACATGTTAAAGTGCGAAATGCTGCTATAGCTATAAATAGGAAGTAAGATGATAAATGGGATGCTAATAGGTGGTGTTACAACCGCTATTAGTGGGCTTATTGGATTTTATATATCTAGGAAAATAACTAATGCTAATTTTGATATTTATGTTGAAAAGGCCAAAGCACAAGCTAGTGCAATTGAAAATGAAGCACATACACTTTTAGATAAAGCTAATATCAGATCTCGCGAGATTGAGTTAGAAGCTACAAAAAGATTTGAAAATGTAAAACAAAGAGCCAAAGAAGACCTTCATCAAAGAGAAGATGATGTAATACGAAAAGAGCAAAGCTTTAAACGCTACAAGCAGAATGAAGAGAAAATACTTCAGGAAGAGAGTAGTGCAATAAAAGCTAGAAAAGTTGATTTACAAAGAAATGAAAAATCTTTAGACTCACTAAAAAAAAGATATGAAAAAAAAATTGATGAAGCACTTCATGCTATGGAGCATTGTGCAGGTATGACAACAGATGAAGCCAAAGCTCTTCTACTTGAAAAGGTAGAAGAGAAGTCCCGTGCGGACATAGCTCATATTGTTAGACGTTATGAAAATGAAGCAAAAAAAGATGCAAATAAAAAAGCTAATTATATTTTAGCTCTAGCAACGAGTCGTTATGCAGGAGATTTTGCTTCAGAGAGACTAGCTAATTTAATTCATTTGAATGATGACGAACTTAAGGGTCGTATAATTGGTAAAGAGGGTAGAAATATTAAAGCTCTCGAGTCACTTTTAGGTGTTGATATTATTATTGATGATACACCAAATGCTATACTTGTTAGTAGTTTTAACCTTTACCGCAGGGCAATTGCAACAAAAACTATAGAACTTCTTATAGAAGACGGCCGTATACAGCCGGCACGGATTGAGGAAATTTATAAAAAAGTTTGTGATCAGTTTGAAGCCTCTGTGCTAAGTGAAGGAGAGGAACTTGTGTCCGATATGGATGTGGGAGTAATGCATCCTGAATTAATGAAACTTATTGGTAAACTCCGTTACCGTGCAAGTTATGGTCAAAATGCATTGGCTCATACTCTTGAAGTTGCTCATTTGGCTGGACTTATGACTGCTGAGATGGGTGGAGATGTCAGACTCGCAAAACGTGCTGGTTTACTTCATGATATAGGTAAAGCACTGACTCATGAACAGGACGGAAATCATGTTGACTTAGGTGCAAATATATGTAACCGTTATGATGAGAATAGTATAGTCATAAATGCAATTTATGCTCACCATGGACATGAAGATATAAATACAATAGAGTGTGGAGCAGTTTGTGCCGCAGATGCTCTATCAGCTGCAAGACCAGGAGCAAGAAGAGAAGTTTTAGAGAGTTTTTTAAAAAGAGTTACTGCAATAGAAGAGATTGCTTCAGAATATACAGGTGTAAGACAGGCATATGCAATAAATGCCGGAAGAGAAGTAAGAGTATTGGTTAATGCTTCACTGGTGAATGATGATGAATCTGTTTTACTGGCAAGAGAAATTGCTAAAGAGATTGAGGAAAAAATTCAGTATCCAGGTGAGATAAAAGTTAATGTCATTCGTGAAATGAGAGTTGTTGAATTTGCTAAATAGATTAATATGTGGAAATTCCACATATTAACTTATTTACATGTTCCTATACTTTTTTTTCCACAAATTTTACCATCTACCCAAGTAGCACCTTCAAATCTTGTTCGTTTCATTATTGCATCTTTAAAGTTAGCATCCTTCAGATTTGCCCATCGGAAGTCTGTCCCGCTAAGATTTGCTCCGGTAAAATTAGCTTTTTGCATTTTTGCACTTTTAAAAGTAGCCCCCATTAAGTTTGCACCCGTAAAATCTACACCCACAAGTGAAGATTTTAAAAACTTTGTTCCTCTTAAATCACCTTTTACAAAATTTGCATTATCAAGAGTTTTTCCAGATAAGTCTTGACCTTTAAAATCAACGTGAGTTTTAACTACTCTCTTTTTTACTTTGTATATATAACGACAAAATCCTATACTGTTTTTTCTACATTTTAATCCGTTAACCCATGTTGCACCACCAAGTTTTGCACCAATAAATTTCGTATAACTAATATCAGCATCTTTGAGATTAGCACCGCGAAGGTCTGCATAACTGAGGTCTGCGACTTGAAGTTGTGCGTTTGTAAGATTTGCTCCAGATAAATTTGCACGCTGAAGCTGAGCATTTGTCAATTCTGCATCTTGTAGATTTGCTTCTTTAAGATTAGCTTTTGGCTCTATGGTATATCCATTTATAACACTAAAGGATAATAAGTATTGTGGCAGTAACAATAATATAATCGCTAGATATATCCGCAAATATTCAACCTTCTATTTTTTTAAAAGACTCTTTATAATAATATTTTAATAGATAATAGCATATAAATAAAAAAATTTCTATCGAATAAATCAATAAAAAGGATATGAAGTTAAATTATGCCTTATATCTCATCTCTCTTTTATTAGTAAATATCTTCAGCCTCATTAATTTCAGAGTCATCATAAGGATCCATATGGACCAGTATATGAACTTTTTTCTCTTTAAAGAGTTCTTTGATTTTTGCCTCTAATCTATCTGCGACTAAGTGTGCATCATACAGGGATATGCTAACATTAAACACAATATGAACTGAAATAAATATATGCGAACCAGACTCTCTCGTCTGAAGATTATGATAGTTGGTAGCTACTCTCTCTTGTTCAATAATATTTTTAATTTTTTTTATATCCTCTTCTGGCAGAGCAGCATCTAGAAGCATTAAAACACCCTCTTTTATGATAGGAAATGATGAATAAATCATATAAATAGCAATACCGATACCTAAAATAGGGTCGATAAGTTGTTCTCCTGTATATGATACTAGCCCAAGAGCTAGGAGTACAGTCCCATTTGAAAAAAGGTCGGTCTTATAGTGAAGAGCATCTGCTCTTATGACCATATTATTTGTTTTTTTTGCAACATTGTTTAGAAACATTACCAAAAAAGTAGTAATTACTATAGAGATTAACATGACTAAAATGCTTTCAGTCATAAAGCCCATTTCTCTTGGATGAATAACTTTACTAATTGCTTCATAAAGTATAAAAATTGCAGATAGTGAGATAACAGTACCCTCTATAACTGCTGCTAGTGGCTCTATCTTGTTCCGCCCAAAGTTGAAGTCATCATCTGGATCTTTTTCAGCATGACTTAGTGCAAAATAGTTAAAAAGAGAAATTGTTAAGTCAAGCAGAGAGTCGATTGCTGATGCCAGAACTGCAATTGAGCCACTCAATATGCCAACTGTCATTTTTATTAATACCAAGAGAGCGGCAACCGATGTTGATATAAGAGTAGCTTTTTTTTCTAAGCGCATAAACTTCCTTAGTGTTTTAAGGTACAATTATAGTAAAATTTACATATTATAGTGATTAAAATGAACCTAAAAGAGTTAAGAAAAGAAAGACAGAAATGGATGACATGGAAAAATATACTTCCACTTCGTGAGGCGATAGAGAGTTTAGAAGATGGAACTTGGAATATAGAATTTAGTGATGTTGTTAAGATCAGCGGCGAGACCCCAGAAAATATAAAAGAAATAGCTAAAATTATGATGCCATGGAGAAAAGGACCGTTTGAACTTTTTGATATTTATATAGACAGTGAATGGAAAAGTAATATAAAATATAATCTGTTACGCAAGCACTTTAGTTTAAAAGATAAGCGAGTTGCCGATATAGGATGTAACAATGGGTATTATCTATTTAGAATGCAGGAGGATAAACCAAAGTCTTTAGTAGGTTTTGATCCATCGCCATTATATAAAACACAGTTTGATTTTATAAATCATTTTGTAAAGAGTGATATAGTTTATGAACTTTTAGGCGTAGAACATTTAGAATTTTATGAAGAGAAGTTTGACACAATCTTTTGCTTAGGTGTTTTGTATCACAGGAGTGACCCAGTTGCTATGTTAAAGTCTCTCTATAAAGGGCTTGATAATCAGGGTGAGGTTATATTAGACACCTTTTATATAGAGGGTGAGGATGAGATGTGTTTATGTCCAGAATCATCATACTCTAAGATACCAAATATCTATTTTGTACCGACTATAAAAGCTCTGAAAAACTGGTGTTTAAGAGCTGGATTTAGCGGATTTGAGGTATTGGAAACTTCTATAACTGAGGCAGATGAGCAGAGAAAAACAGAGTGGATTGATGGTCAATCTCTGGAAGATTTTTTGGATCCGCTCGACAATACTAAAACTGTAGAGGGCTATCCGGCACCTGCGAGAGTATATGTAAAACTTACTTAAGGATAAAAAATGAGTGATATTGAAGAAGATATTGAAGAAGATAATTATATAGAGGAAGATGAAGAGCTTAAAATTAATGGTAGCAGCAATAAAGATGATATTTTGCCGCAAACTCATGAAGAAATAAATCATGAGTTAAGTGGTGAGATAGAGAAGTTAGAAAATGGATATGTAGAGTCAAAACTGGTAACAATTCATGAGATGATTGCTGATAATCAGGGTTTAATTCATGGTGGTTTTATTTTTTCAGCTGCCGATTATGCCGCTATGTTGGCTGTTAATGAGAAGAATGTTGTTTTAGTTGCTAGTGATTGTCAATTTTTATCACCAGTTAAGTTTGGTGATATAGTAAATTTTATTGCTAAAGTTCGTCATAAAGAGGGTAGAAAAAGAAATGTACACGTATCCGGATATGTATTGGACATAAAAGTTTTTGATGGTGTATTTAAAACGGTTGTATTAGATAGACATGTTTTAAAACTTAAACTTATGGAGGAGGTAGTAAACGAGTAGTTTACTTTCTAGCAGTTAGTAAAAATATACCAAAATCTCCATGTGGCTTATTTATAATATTAATATTTTTAAATTTAACATGTGAAAAGCCACATGTCAAGATGATTTCTTTTAGAATAGTCTCATCAAATCCAAAGTGAAAAACTCCAGTGTTGTCTGAGTGAAAAGTTCCATCTTCACTTTCCAAATCAGCAATAGCTATAAACCCGCCAGAATCTATATTTTTATAAATAGTTTCAAAAAAAGCTTTTAAGTCTTCTACATGATGAAGTGTCATAGAACTTACAAGTCCATCAAAAGTTTTTTCTAGTGGTTCTTTGATAATGTCTTGAGCATAAGTTTCTATGTTTAACTCTGGAGAATTTTTTTCATGAAGTTTTTTTAACATACTTGAAGATGTGTCTACACCATAAACCTGTTTGACATGTTTGGCAATTTCAAAGCCTAGTAAACCTGTACCAACACCAAAGTCTAAAATTTCCATTTCAGTAGTAAGTTGTATATTTTCTTTAATGGCATCAGCTATTTTTTTTGCGCCTTGAACTTGTATGTCACCTTTGTCCCATTCTTTTGCTTTATTTTGAAAGTGGTCTTGCATTATAAATTTCCTATCCAATAATCAGCATACTGCTGCTCTTGTTTTATTGTTGTTGTACCGCCATGTCCAGGGTACATTGTTTTATCATAGTCTAATTCTTTAAATCTTTGAAGAGAGTCTCGCATATCTTGTGGAGATGAATATGGAAAATCTGTTCGCCCAATAGAGCGTTCAAATATAAAATCTCCGCTAAACATAGCGTCACCTATCTCAATAGTCGAATTTCCTGGACAGTGCCCCGGAAAGTGGCGAAATTTTACTTTTACACCATCAAAATCAAACTCCTGATTTGGTTCAACCTCCACATCCGGCTTTGATGGCGGTAAATTTGGCATCCATTCACTTGCAGTTAGTAGCATTACATCACCTTTTGGTGTATAAAGCGGGATACTTAGTTTCTCTTGAAGTTCAGCATTAGACCATACATGATCAAAGTGTCCATGAGTATTTAAGATAGCAATAGGATTAGTTACATTATCCATCACCCATTTAGTTGCGTCAACACCAGGATCAATAATAAAATCTTTTCCATTGATAGTCGCGATATAACAGTTTGTCTGGTATTCACCCATAGGTTGAACTTTAATTTTCAAATTATATCCTTCGTATAATACATTGTAAGTTGTGTAACATTTTTGATATAAATCATAATATAACATAATATTATAGTATTTAAATATCTAATTAAGTTAAATATGACAATAATGTGACAGCGTTAACAGAACATAACTAAAATAAGGAACTTAAATGTTAAGAAAATTTTTAATTGTTGCTACTATGACAGCAGCATTATTTGCAAGTAGTGAGTCAAGTTATCCATCTGATTGGAAAAGTTTTGAGAGTGTAAATACACCTCTCGCAACTATAGGTGCATTACCGGATTGTAATGCTGATGTATCATCTCTACCTGATATTTATCAAGAGACAGTAGCAACCTACTGTGCAGTAAAACCTGGTGGACCTGGAGCAGTTGAGATTTTAGTTAATTCAAAAGCAAAAGATTCATTCAATAAAAGAGATGGAATATTTCCAGATGGGGCAATAATGATTTTACATCTTAAAGATCTAAAAGTACTTTTTGTAACTACATATAAAGGAAATAAACCACTATATAGTATCTATACAGAAGATGGACAAGATGCTGCAAATGTTGAAGGCAGTGGACTTAACCCAAATGATTGCAGAACATGTCATACAGGTTATGGTGCATTTTGTTTAAATGGGCAATGCGCTACGTTAAAATAATTTATGTTAGGAATTAATTATGAATCTTGCTAAATTTATACAAGATATGTCTCTCGTATATAAGATTATTATCCCAGTTGTAACATTTTCCATTATATTTGGACTATGGGTTGGTAGAATTATATATGTAGAGAAATATGATTCGGAAAGTAAGGGTATGATAAATACCGCCAAAGCAGCATTTTCAGCCTTAGTTCCGCTTAGCGAGGTTTCTATTTCTGGCGCTAACTTAATGAAATTAAAATCAAAAGATGTGCAAGCAATAGTTAAAGCTTCAAATGCATTGATTATTGATATTGATGGTATGAGCAATAAGATGCCTAAATCACTTTTTGCAGCAGAACAACCTCCTAAGCATATATTTCATAGATTTGTATCTGCCACAGATATAGATAAAAATAGAATTCAAGAGTTGGTAGATATTGGAAAGTCACTAAATAATGCAACAATGCTCAAAAATGGATACTTGATTATATCTCAAAAATTAAAAGTAAATAATGGCGGACAGATAGTAGCGATATTTGATGCTTCTTCTATAAAAAATCTCACATCTAAAATACTTTTAATGATACTAACAACAGTTTTTCCCGGCGTATTAGTTTTTATTTTAATTCAAGTTTATGCTACGAAAATGGTACTTAAACCAGCTGTAAAGATATCACAAATACTATCTACTGATGTTCATAATCTTAAAAAAAGACTTGATGTTAATAATAAAGATGAGTTGGGTGTAATATCTCTTAGTTTTAATAATTTTATAGAAGAGATTAGAAGCTTATTTTTAAGCATCAAAGATAGTGGTTTGCAAAATTGTAAACAAGTAGAAGAACTTTCATCAACATCAAACTCAATGCAAAAGCATATTAAAGATATGACTCAGGCTATAGATGTTAATGTTGAGTCAAGTCATAATGTAAGAGAAATTTTGGATTCAAGCAATGAAGACTCACTAATTACTAAAAATAATATTACAAAAGCTCAGTTATCACTTAAAGATGTAAACAATGAGATATCTACAATGATAGGCACTATTGAAAAAGGTTTGGAGAAAGAGAGTGCAATAGTCGAAAGATTAGACTCCTTGAATACACAAATAGACAGTATGAAAGAGGTTGTTGGTTCTATTCGTGACATAGCCGATCAAACAAATTTATTGGCATTAAATGCTGCTATTGAAGCAGCGAGAGCTGGAGAGCATGGACGTGGTTTTGCAGTAGTAGCTGATGAAGTCAGAAAGTTAGCGGAAAAAACCCAAGGCTCATTAAATCAAATTAATAGTGTTATTTCACTTTTTGTTGAATCAATAACAACAACAGGAATAGAGATGATTTCTAATAAGCAAGATTATGAGAATCTAGTCATTATATCAACTGGTGTTAATCAAAAAACCGGTGAAGTTTTATTAATTATGGATGAAACAGTAGAAATGGCAGAAAAATCAACTCAAGTAACAGTTGAATTATCAAGTAGAGTTATTGAAATAATTTCAGAGATTGAAAAAATCAATGAATTATCAGATTTAAATTTAGACAGTGTAAAAAGTGTTTTAAATATATCTAAAAATTTAAGAAAAACAGCAGATAGTCTAGAGAAGCAACTTTCATCTTTCCATGTTTAAATAGTTGAACCCTCTGAACAATTAACCAAATCAGCTTAACCTCTTTCAAACCAATACTTAGCTAAAATAAATATACTAATAAGTCAAGTTTGAGGGATAAATATGCAACTAAGTTTTTTTGATCATGCTAT
>JAKITC010000006.1 GCA_021648285.1 Sulfurimonas sp.
TAACATCTCTAGTCTCACCCTCTGCCAAATCTTGAAAGTCATACTCAACATTATAAGTGTAACTTCCATCCGGGTTTAAGACAAGAGAACCCTCACCATCACCAAGACCATCTACTAAAACATACTCTATAGGGTTACCATCAAGGTCTGCACCGACAAGTTGTCCTGTAACATTGGTTCTGTTGTCTTCTTGTCCTGTATTGACACCATCTTCTGCTGTAGGAGCAAAATCATTCAAGTCATCCGAGAATATTCCGCCTACACCAACACCACCAAGACCTAAAGGTCCAGCATTTGGACCTCTGTTAAAGTCTTGTACACTTGAATCGGCTACAACATCAGTTGGAATATATGCAGAACTTCCATCCACACCTTCTTCACCGGCTGCTGTATCAAGAGCATCCATCAAGTTCTCATCACTAGTTATACTTTCCATCGCATCTGCACCGGCAACAACTGAACCATCAACTAAAACTCTAAATATACCTTCGTAAGAACTTACTTCTGGGAGTGCACTGTACTGAATCTGAAACTCTGCTCCAGGATCAGTACTGACAATTTGCTCGCCTTCATACAAAGAAGTACCATTTACAGCATCACGGATAACACCATCTGTACCAACAATCTTTACATCACCAACCAACAGTTTTATCTGTCCAATAATTTTTCCAGTAGCCATTTCACATCTCCAAAATATAGTTTATTCAGTATGTTAACACATGTTGATTTATATGTATATAGTACTTTAGTACTGACTTGATTTAATTTATTTGATTTTGTTAATAACATTTTATGTTATATGCTACTTTTTTACTATTTACTGTACAATATTGGAGTAAGATATAATAAAAAGATTTACATAATGATTATAGATGAACTGGTTTTAAACTACATACTTCTTTTTATTCTTCTGGAATTTTATGAGATTACCTGGCAAAAGGCACCTAGTATAATGGGTATGATTATTCGTATGCACAAGTACTACTCTAAGAGTATATTTCTATTTTTAATTATGCAGCCAACTTTTATATTTGGCATAGGGTTTTTTATATTAAGCGATTACAACATGTATGCAATGATTCTGCTTTTTATAAAAACAGCAGATATAGTTACAAAAATACTTCTGATTGAGCAAGTTTTTACAAAGAGAAAACTTTCACAAGAGATGAGTTTAATTCTTCTGGCACCAATAAACAGTTTTTTGCCATATATGGGTCTGTTACTCTATCCGCTACTTATTGCACTAGCTATCTAAATCAGAGTAGCTATTTTTAACTTGTGCCTGCTTAGCTAAGAACTGCACACTTTTTGACATATCTTCATTTGCAATATTATAGTGGTTATGAAGTTTTTCTAAAGAGTTGTCTACCTTGGTTGTCAATATAACAATCAAGGACTCCATTTGCTCTTTTATACCATTTATCTCTTGATCTTTAGACTCATTAAAATCTTTTATAATCATGCTTAGCTGTGCTTGGGATTTAACATACTCGGATTTGATGACTTCTATATCACTCATCAGCTCTTTCATTGTTGCATATATGTCATGCAAACCACTATTTTGATTTTCAAGTTCTTTCATCTTTTTAGAGGAAAGAACCATCTGTTTCATTATCATTTCACTCTGCTCTTTTATGCCGTTAAGTCTGTTCTCGCTCTCATAGAGAGAGGTATTAACACCCTCAGTATGTGATTTGAGTGACATCACCTGCGTTTCATATGGCTTAGTCACTCCGGAGAGCTTGTCCATTGTAGCCTTTGTGATATCATTGGCTATATTTTGAGAGATACTACTCATATTCTGTAAATTTTCTTTTAGCTCATCAAGCTCTTCAGAAATGTCACCCCTACTTTCTACGGCACGGGCTAGTGTTACTTTAACCTTATTAAAATGGTCTTGTTCAGCAATTCTGAGTATATCTATGTGCTTATGAACGACATCATCTAAAGATGGCAGCTGAACCTTAGTAAAATTTTCAAATGTTTTTGTAACATTAATATGCCACTTTTCCATCTGCTCAAATTTTTCTAAAAATTTAGTTTGATTTATTTGGATTACATCTAATGCTTTAATATCTTGTTTAAACTTCTCTCTCACCTCTTCTTGTGCTGTTCTATCGTCATTTTGACTTATAATCATTTTTTTTTCTAACTCAGAAGTAAACTCTTTTAGCTGTGTAATCTGTTCTATCAGTACCTTTGTAAATTCATGCTGAGTTTTCGATTGGTTGGATTGCTGGGTTTGATGAAGTATATTCATAACCATGTATAAAAGCAGAGATACTAAAAGAGGGAGAAGGCTTTCTTTTAATATAATGAGAGTTTCTACAGCTTCCGGATGTACGATAAAATGAACAACACTGCTAATAGCACCTAAGCCGATCATAAGTGGTGCATAGTTTATTTTGTTTGGTTGTTTTATTATAAAAATTTGTCTTAAAAACAATATAGCCATAAATGCAAAAGCAAGTAGTAAATCACCGTCAAACATATAATATCCTAAACTATGTCATCCTCAGCTTGACTGTGGATCTAGGCTAAAAGCAATATGAACTAGACTCCCAGTCGAGCTGAGAGTGACGCGCGATGTCATTCTATCATAAAATTTTATAAAACTATATCTAATATATCATTAGGCTTACTCACAACTATTTCATTATCACTATTTGGGCTAAACCCCCAAATAACGAATATAGAGCTTATTCCGGCATTTTGCGCACTCAATATATCTTTTGAGTTGTCTCCTACCATCCACGCTTTATGACTACCTTTATCAAATCTATAGTGCTCTAAGATTTTTTCCAGCATCTCAGGGCTTGGCTTTGATTTATCTACTTCGTCTGCACCAATAATCACGTCAAACAAATGACCTACCTCCAAGTGATTTAATATCCTAAAAGCAAACTTTGTAGGTGCATTGGTTGCTACTGATATTTTCACTCCAGACTCCACCAGCCTATGAAGCATCTCTCTTACACCATCATAAAGATACGGGTGTTGTATGCATTGATGTTCATAATGCTCTTCAAAAAGATTACGATCCACATCATGATAAATCTCTGTTTCATAAAAAAGCTGTGAAAGATTTCTGACTTCCATATTGATAGCTTCTACAATAAACTCTTCGCTAAGCGGAATAAGATTGTGATGTTTTTTTCGTACATGGTTGACAGATATTGTTATGTCTTTTTTAGAGTCAAGGAGCGTCCCGTCCATATCAAAGATAACAACTTTCACAATTAACCTCTACTTCATTTTTTGATAAATCTCTTCAAGTGCATCGACAAACAAATCACTGTCATTAGGGCATCTGCATACCCGATAGTCTTTAAAGCCATGCTCCTGTGCTATCTCTCTATACTCTATCTCTAACTCAAAATCCGTCTCAGAGTTATCTATTGTAAATGCCAGAGGAAAGATGATTACACCTCTGTTTCTAATACTGCTAAGCTTATCATCCAGAGATGGCTTCAGCCACTCCATTGGTCCTACTTTAGACTGATAGGCTAAATGTATCTCATGAAAATCCATCATTTCATCTTTAAACATACCCTTTAATATATCTACATGTTTCTCTACATGTCGTTGGTAAACATCACCGGCATCAACTATCTTTTGAGGAAGTCCATGAGCTGAAAAGATGATGTCAAAATCTTTATACTCAGTATCTCCAATTTTCTCTTTTATTCTTTGTATGATTGCTTTGTTGTAACTACTATTTTGAAAGAAGTGTTTAACTTCAACTAAAACTGCATCATCACCCATGGAGTGATAATGCTCTTCAAAGTCTTCAAGTGATGACTTGGTTGTTGTTGTTGAGAACTGGGGATAAAGCGGAATCAAGTAGATTCTCTCAACTTTTTCTTCGTTTAATCTTTGGATTACCTCCGGAGAAAACGGCGGAGTATATCTCATAGCAAAATCAACTATTACATTCTCTCCAAGTCTCTCTTGAAGTTTAGCTACCAGATTTTTTGTATGTCCGACAAGAGGAGACTTTCCGCCAATCTGTTTATATATCTCTTGAGCTTTTTCAGTTCTGCTAAAAGTAATCATAGTAGCTATAAATTTTCTTAAAAGAGAGCTCTTCATAGTTAAAATATTTTTATCATTGAACATATTTGTTAAAAACATCTCAACCTCTTCGAGGTTGTTTGGTCCACCCATATTCAGTAAAACTACCGCTTCTTTTTTTGCCATTTAATCCTCTTTAACACCCAAGCTTATTTCATAAACTATCTGTTGTAATGGTAGCATATCTTCATAAATTTTATAAAGTGTATCTATTAGTTTATCACCATCTTCTATAAGTTTTGGATCTAAAATTTTATAAGTTGCCATACCTTTATATAAATACAAATGTGAATTCATAGTTTCTGGATTCACACCTCTTGGATATCTTTTATAGCCCTTATCAATAACACTATAACCTTTATCCATTAAAGAGTGCAAGAGTTTGTTTAGGGCTTCTCTTTTGTAAGAGTCTTTTATATACTCTCTATAAGCATCCAACATTGGTTTTTCAAACCATCTGACCCCGACAGCTACAAAAAGTTCATCTGGCGAAAAGTGCAGGTAAAAAGATGAAGTTTGCATTCTAGAGCCTGAGCCTTGCCAAAAGATAATTCCGATGCGATGCTTTAAGGGAACTTTAATTGCACCCATACGACGGGTATCACGATAAATTCTAAAAAGAGATTTATTGATTTTTGGCGAAAAATTAATAGTTGGCTCTAGCGCCATAAGATGTTCACCAAACTCATCTACAAAAGCACGCGAAGGATTTAAGATGTAATTTTCATACTCACTTCTGTGAACTTCAAACCACTCCTTGGAGTTGTTTTTGCGGATAGCTTCTAAAAATGGAAGTGTTTTTTTATCAAAGCCTTTAAATTCCACATGTCAGCCTTTATGAAAGCTTTCTATTTCTAAATGCAAGAGCAATTACAACAAATAAAATTGCATAAGTCACAGGAACAAAATCAGGAATAGGAACAGGATCACCTCTGGCATACGAGTGCATACCGGCAAGGTAATAGTTCACTCCAAAGTATGTCATAATAACTGATGTGTAAGATAGCAAAGAGATAACACTATAGTTAAACTCGCTGTAAATCGACTTGATAAATCTCAAGTGAACTACAACAGCATAAATAAGTATGGTCACAAGTGCCCACGTCTCTTTTGGATCCCAACCCCAGTATCTACCCCAAGACTCATTTGCCCAGACTCCGCCGAGGAAATTACCCAGAGTTAAAAATGCTAAACCTATCATCAGGCTCATCTCATTTATGGCATTAAGCTCTTTGATAGAGAGAGAAATTTGTTTAGAGTTTTTTTCATTTTTAAGTATAAACAGCAATATAACAATAAACCCAAGTAAAGCACCCAAACCTAGGAAACCGTAACTTGCTGTAATTATGGCAACATGTATACTTAGCCAGTATGAGTTAAGAACAGGAACAAGGTTTGTAACCTGCGGATCCATCCAGTTGAGATGTGCAACAAAAAGAATCAGACCGGTTAACACAGCTGTGGAAGCCATTGTAATTGACGATCTTTTAGAAAATACAAAGCCTGCGAGGACTGTTGCCCATGCGATATAAATCATCGACTCATAACCATTTGACCACGGTGCATGATCAGAGATATACCATCTTAATCCCATTCCAAATGTATGAGCAATAAACAGAAGAATCAGTACCGATAAAGATATTTTAGAAACTATAGATATGTTAAAGTTAGGTTTTAAAATTTTAATAAAACTGAAAATCAGCAGTACAAATCCAAGCAGAAAATACAGAGGGTAAATTGTCTCAAATATATTTGCATAGTTATAAAGCATCTCTGCTTTTATTCTAGTCTCTGATGGAAGGACTGATGAGCCATAAAATTTTTGATACTCAACTATCTTTTGAATAGAACTATTTGCCTTGCTCCAATCTCCACTGCTTACTGCAGAATCTAAGGCTGTAAAATATTCAAATGCAATATTTCTTATTTTTAATGCATCTTCAGGCATAAATGTTTGAAGTGCCTCTACAGTTGGATACCACTTATTATTTACATCATTTGGTTTTGGCCAAATTTTCATTAAAGCGCCTGAATATACAGCATATGAAATATTTACACGTTCATCAACTTTTAAAACTGCTTTGTCAAACAGGTCTCTATGTTTTGGCTCTTTTCTTACCGCATTATCTACTGACTCTGCTAATTTATAGCCACTTATTTTTTGCGGGTCTGTAAAAAACTGAGAGAACGAAGCATACTTAACATCAGTTTTTACACCTAAGAGCCTATTTATCTCTTCATTTTTTGTTCTAATAATTTTTAGATTTCTATACTCGTCAGGTTTAGCCATCATCCCCAATATTACTTGGTTCGAATTTAATTTTTGATCTCCTACACGAACATATGCACCCCTATGAATTTTTGCCAATATCTCTTTGGAGAGTGTGTCCATAGGTTTCATTCTGCCTGCACTATCTTGAATAATCAACTCACCAAATTTCTTAGCATGCTCTTTATCAATTGACAGTATGGTTTTTATAGTTGGATTTAGTCCCTCTGCATAAGATGGTGCAACACTAAAAAGCAAGCCTAATGACAAAATAAAGCCTAGAGCTTTTTGTTCACTGGCTTTTTTGGCTTTTTGGGAGAGTTTTTCAAATCTGTTTCCTCTTGAAAAAAGTGACCAGAACATTCCTAAACCTAAAAGAAAATAACCGATATATGTCGGTAGTGTTCCAGGATCGTTATTTACCGATAAAACTGTTCCTTTTTCATCTTGATCGTATGAAGATTGAAAAAATCTGTATCCACGATGCTCTAAAATATTATTCATAAAAATTCTATACGGTATATGAATATTTTTCTCTTCATCTATAAGCTCAACTTCACTGGCGTATGAAGCGGGAGACATTGAACCTGGATATCTATCAAGCTCAAAATCAAGAAGTTTTATACCAAATGGAAGATGTAATGTTTTTGCGCCATAAGACACATTTACATTAACTCCATTTATAACATTGCGAGACTCTTTAGCCATTCTTCCTGCTTGACCAAAAATCATAACATTTTTTGAAACATCACCTACCATAATAGCAAATTTAAGAGCATCCATACCCGGTCTCATTGGTGAAGCTTTTGGATTTGATACAATTTTTGTAATTGCATGTTTGAAATGCTTACGAACGACGAAGTTAGCACCATCTAGTCCATATAGAGTTCTTTGGACAAGCGGTTCTTTGTCACTTGGAGCTAGTTCTCCCTTTGATTTGTCATCCATCTTTAAATATTTAAGGGTTTTGTCATATTTCATAAATAGTTTACCCTCTTCGACAAATATTGAGACAGCAGGTTTTAAAAACATTTTTCCAGAGCCAAAGTCCAAAGCAATATCACTGTTCTCATAAAAAGAACCTTTTTTCAGTTTTACCGGCTCACTTGAACCTTTGCTGGCTACCATCATTTCTAGGATTTCAGAACCACCTTCAGTTCCTTCTACTAAAGTA
This sequence comes from Sulfurimonas sp., assembly GCA_021648285.1. Lineage (GTDB taxonomy): Bacteria > Campylobacterota > Campylobacteria > Campylobacterales > Sulfurimonadaceae > Sulfurimonas. The sequence continues at coordinate 7,518 of JAKITC010000006.1, forward strand.
TCTATTGCATCAGGGATATAATCAATAAGTTCTACATGTACATCTTTATCTTTAATTGTTAAAGACGATGACAATGAATTTTTTAATCTTTTAGACAAGTAAATTGTTTGAGAAGTAGAGACTTCTTCATTATCAAGTTTTGCACTTACTTTAAAGTAAGTATTTGAACTTATCATGGTAGAAGCCGTTGCACCTTCACGGATATGCATAGTGCCTTCATAGCCGATAAAGCGCGTCATTGCTGCACCAATAAGAATGATAATAAAAGATAAATGAAATATAAAAATTGGAGCTTTTTTAACGCTGAACATCTTGTGCTTAATCATATTATAAATAAGATTGATTGCTAATAGTACTTGTAGGATTTCAAACCATCTTGCATTATAGATATCTGCTTTTGCCGTTATTGTGCCATAATCATTCTCAACAAATGTTGCATACCCTATAGCGCCTGCAAAAATAAGCATCATCACTGCCATAGTTTTCATAGAACTTATAACGGAAAGAAGTTGTTTCATAGATATATTCCTTAATTAAAAAAGGATATTTTAGTTAAATTTAACTAATGGAGGGTTAAACTATACTAAATTAGTATTATTTACTAATCTATTTTAAAAGTTATTCTAAAGTCTCCACCCTCAAGCTCTTTGGCCTCATGAGATATGGTGAGGGGAATTCTATCATACAGAGGGAACGGCTCATGAAAAAATATACCGACAAGCCTATCTTTTTTAGTTTTAAGCATGCTAAGCCCGACTATTGTGTTTACCATTGGCTCCGGCGGTTGACAAGTAGTAGCATCAAACTCATAAAAATTTAAACCATCTTCTTCGTACTTATAAAAATCTAATGTTGCTCTTGGAACTTCTATTAATTCTTTTTTCATTGTTTTATTAACCTTTTATAGTGATAAATGTATTTTTGCTCTTTGGCACTCCACTCAAAATATTTAGAAACTTTTTCAAAAGCCTTCAGAACGATAGTCTCATGAGTATTATTTCCATATATTGTTATCGGAGTATGATGATATCTGTTATATGACTTTATTGGATGAAATAACACATCTTGCCATGTAATCTCAATTTTACCATCATATGGCTCAAACGGAACTGTAGAAACAACAGTTTTGTTTTTTACTTGACACTTGAAGTGACAAATTACATAAAACTTATCTATTTTTACAAAATCTAGCAGTGAGGTTACTTGCTTAGTATTTTTCATAAAACTTTCCTAATATTTATAACTTTGGTACAAGCAATATATATTCCATGCTTAATATCACTAAATAGCAAGTTTAATCTCAAATCCTTTTTTCTCTCCATCCAATAACTCTACACTGCCGCCGTGCGTCTCGGCTATCTGCCTTGACAGCACAAGTCCAAGCCCATTGCCTTTTACTTTTGTGCTTTTAAATGCTTCAAACAGCTCTTTAGTATTTTCAATCATTATGCCGCTGTCATAGATATAAAACTTATGAAACTCTTCATCCCTCTCATATACCATCTCGACAACACCATCTTCATTGTCATCAAGTTCTATGGCATCTATGGCATTTGTTAAAAAATTAGAGAAGAGCATCTCTAACAAATCCTTATCAGCATTTAGTATAAATTTTTGCTCAGGAAAGATAAATGTAATATCTTTTGTATAACCATAATAACCAACCCCTGCAATTAGCTCATCTTGCAGTTGGCTCCACTCAAATGAAGTCATATTTGCATCAACGCCCTTGGAAAACATAAGTGTAGCTTTTATAATTCTCTCAATCCTGGAAACTGATTTTTGTATCTCTTCAACAATAAGTATATTTTCAGGAATCACTCTCTTTTTCAGAGTTGAACTTAGAAGTGATATTGAACCTATTGGATTTCGTATCTCATGAGATAAATGTGCAGCCATTTGTCCCATTGTTGCAAGATTCTCTTTTCTTTTTTGCACCGTAATATCTGTCGCACTAATCATTATTTTATCTTTATAAAATGAGCTTTTTACAAGGTAGGAGTGAGAATTAAATTTAACTTCATAGTCATCATTTCTAGGTTCTAGTAATTCGAGTAATTCTTCAAGTTCTTTAGCATGTGAATTTTGTAAAAACACATCATTGTCTTCATTTAACACCCATACAGGATTTGGTAAGAACTCAACTACATTCTCAACCGTCTCTCGCAGATGACTATATGACTCTTTAAGCTCTGTAAACTCTTTCTCAACCTTATAAGTCTGCTCTATTAATAAAGTCAACTCTTCGGGTGTAATACCAGGCATCAGTCACTATACCCTAGAATAATTTTATACAGCGAATATGCATCTTCACTACCGCAAAGCTCTCGTATAGAGTGCATTGCAAAAGTTGGAAGTCCTACATCTAAAGTATCTATCCCCAATCTTGTTGCAGTTATTGGTCCTATTGTTGAACCGCAACCCATATCACTCCTAGTTACAAACTCTTGATATGGTTCATTTAGTGAATTGGCAACATTCATAAATCTTGAAATAGTTTTTGAGTTTGAAGCGTAACGCTGGTTTGCATTGACTTTTATAACACTCCCTTTATTGACATGTGGAGCATGATTTTTATCATGTTTATCTGAATAGTTTGGATGAACAGCGTGTGCATTATCAGCAGAAATCATAATAGATGTGCTGATCATATTCATATACTCTTCATAGTCGCTATACATTCTTTTAAGCGTATTTTCTAAAAAGCTTCCACCTGCTCCACTTGTACTTTCACTGCCTACTTCTTCATGGTCACTTGCAATAAAAAGCATAGGTTTATCATCACTAACACTACAGATACTAAGCATACCTGTGTAACAACTAAGAAGATTGTCAACTCTTGCACTGGCTATAAAATCATCACTAAGTCCGATATGTGAAGCTTTTTGCGTATCATAAAAACTAAGTTCATTTGCATAAAGCTCTTTAACATCCAAGATATCGAGTTTTGACAGTTGCCATTTTATAAACTCGTCAAATTCAAAATCATCATTAGTTGTTAAAATCGGGCACATGTCAGTCTGTTTATTTACAGTTCTATCTTTATTTGCTTTATCATCCAAGTGAATTGCAAGGGATGGAATAATCGCTATAGCTTTTTTAGCATCAATAAGAGCATCTTTTATAATATTTTGAGAGTTTAAGTACGATACTCTCCCAGCGAGTGACAGGTCTCTGTCAAACCAAGGGTTTAAAAGCAGACCACCATAAGGCTCAACTCCGAACTTCACGACTCCATGCTCTTTTATAACCGGGTTTGGCTTTAGTTTTAAATTTGGAGAATCGGTATGAGCTCCAACCATAGTATAATTATTACTTTTAGGATAGGTAAAAGCTATAATAGAAGAGTCATTGCGAGTAACATAGTACTTTTTACCCTGCACTAACTTCCATTTTTGCTCCTCAGCAAGTTTAATGAATCCAGCATTTTCAAACATCATTGACATATTTAAAGTTGCATGAAAAGGTGTAGGTGAAGCATCTAAAAAGCCTAATAAACCTTCATTAAAATCTTGTTTATTCATATCTATAACCTTTTTGAAGCTTTATCATAAACTTCCATATTATCTCTTTTTCCAACAGCTACAACTTCTATAATAATTGTATCTTCTATCATTTTATAAACTATTCGTATCTTTTTACTATCAGCATACATTTTTCTACAACCAGATAGATTGTAACCATTTTTATTACCTAGTAAACTTCCTAACTCTGGTGATATTGATATTTTATTAATTTGCTTTAAAATTAAAAGTTGTTGAGAATGATTAAATTTTTTTATATCTTTCTCAACGCCATCTTTTAAAACTATTTTATAACTCATTTTTATCTACACCTAAGTTATCTAATAACTCATCAAATGTAATTGTACTTTGGTTTTCCCTCTCTTTAACAATATTATAAATCTCAATATGTTCAGCCATATCAAGTGCCTCTTTCATTCTTTCGTATTCATCTATTGGAACAACGACGGCTTCAAGCTTATTATTTTTAGAGATTGCAAACTTCTCTTTTGTATGGTTTGCTAACTCTTTTAAAACAGTTGAAAAATTTCTAGTTATTTCACTTGCTGATATTATCTCATCTCTTGCATAAGTTACCATATTCTATCCTTTTGTAAAATTATATGTAATATCTTACATATTATAACACATACTTTACAATATATCTACATGTTCATTGCCGTCTAAGGCACTTAATATCTTTGTATCTACTCTAATTGATGAATCAATAAGCACATTTTGTAGTTTAGATATTATTGTAAGTTTTAGTTCCCTATTCCCTGGATTTTGTCTGACAAGCAGATACAGCTCATCTAAAATTTTAGTTTCATTGTCAAGCCTAATTGCTAAATGTATCGCTTCAAGAGGTGCTTCACGAACCTCTTTTTTAGTCTTTCTAGTCTCTTTGGCAGCTTGCTTTAGTGTCATTATCTTACTTACACCTATGCGGGTAAACATCTCAGTATGCGTGATTTTAGCCTTAAAAGCTACCGGTTCTTCTAAGTCCATTTCACTTAATTGTTCAAGTTTATCTGCAAAAAGCATAATCTCGATATTTCCATGAAAATCCATAAGATTTACAATACCAAACTGATTTCCTTTTTTAGAAATCTTCTTTTGTATATCTTCTACCTTACCAATAAAAATAGCAGTTGAACCATCTTTTATACCTTCAACCTCAGATGACATTGTGTACTCCAACTCATCCATTTTCTCTCTGAACTCATCAAGTGGATGCCCTGATACATAAAAACCTAAAGTATCTTTTTCAAACTCCAAAATCTCTTTGAGTTCATACTCTTCTGAGTTTGTAAGCTCTAACTTTACACTGGTTATCTCTTCGTCATCACCAAAAAGAGAGCCAACTGCATTTTTCTTTGCATCACTGGCTTTTTTAGCAGTTTCAACTATCTTCTCTATTTGATCTAAAAGTGCCTTTCTTGAGTATCCAAACCTGTCAAAACCACCTGACTTTATACTTGACTCAATAAAACGCTTATTTACCTTTGATGGGTCTATACGGTTTACAAAGTTTTCTATAGATGTAAACTCACCCTCTTCTTCTCTAGTTTGGATAATAGACTCAACCGCAGCTCCACCTACCCCTTTAATCGCACCTAGACCAAAAAGAATAATCTCTTTATCATCTTTTGTTATTGCCGAAAATTCAAGATAAGAGTCATTAACATCAGGTGGGGACAGCTCAATACCCATTCTCTTAACCTCATCGATATATCTGACAACTTTTTCTGTGTTGTCTTTGTCTGATGTTAAAAGTGCCGCCATAAACTCATTTGGATAGTAAGTCTTTAGCCATGCAGTCTGGAATGTAATCATTGCATAAGCTGCCGAGTGAGATTTATTAAAACCGTAGCCGGCAAACTTTTCAATCAAATCAAAAAGTTTAGAAGCTTCATCGTATGGATGTCCCTGCGAAGCAGCACCCTCAGAAAACTCTTTATTGTAGACATTCATATCTTTTTTCTTACCCATAGCACGACGGATAATATCAGAGTAACCAAGAGAGAACCCGCCTACATGTTGAACAATCTGCATTACCTGTTCTTGATAGACTATTACCCCGTAAGTGTTCTCTAAAATTGGTTTCATAACATCAAATGTATAATTAACTGCTTGACGACCATGCTTTCTTTCTATGAAGTCGTCTAGCATTCCAGATTCCATTGGTCCTGGACGGTATAGTGCCAAGACTGCAATCAAATCCTCAAAGTTATCCGGTTTAAGACGCTTATTCAAATCCTGCATACCAGAACTCTCTACCTGAAACATTCCAACAGTCTCACCGGTTCTTATAACCTCATATACTTTAGGATCATTCTCATCTATCTCATGCCAAACTACATCTTTGTCATATCTTCTTTTGATTAGTTTAATTGCATTGTCGATTACATCAAGTGTTTTAAGACCAAGGAAGTCAAATTTAATTAGATCAACATCTTCAAGATAGTTAAGTGAGTATTGCGTTACAAAAACATCTTCACCGGATGGTTTATATATAGGTGTTTTTTTCCATAACTCTTCATTTGATATTACAACACCTGCCGCATGAATACCTGAATTACGTTTTAGTCCTTCAAGTTTTTTAGCAAACTCCCAAACTCTCTTAGAATTAGCATCGCTCTCAATTAGTTCACGAAGCTTTGGCTCTTTTTGAAATGCTCCGTCTATATACTCACCCTTTTTCTCTTTACCGTTAAGAGTAATACCGAGTTCATCAGGGATAAGCTTAGCCATCTTATCAGCTTGAGAAAGTGGCATATCTAGTACACGTGCAACATCTCGAATAACCCCTTTAGCTAGGAGTGAACCGAATGTGATTATTTGAGCTACCTGATTACGACCATATTTCTCAACAACATAGTCAATTACCTCACCACGGCGAGCCTGCATAAAGTCCATATCGATGTCTGGCATTGATACACGTTCCGGATTTAGAAATCTCTCAAACAGTAGATCGTACTTCATAGGGTCAATATCTGTAATATCTAGAGCATACGCTACTAAACTACCTGCAGCCGAACCACGTCCTGGTCCTACCGCAATACCCATCTCTTTAGCAACTTTAACAAAGTCCCAAACGATTAACATGTAGCCTGGAAATTTCATAGAGTTAATTATGTCCATCTCAAATTTTAGACGCTCTCTATACTCTTCGTGTTTTTCCTCTGGTACAATTTTAAGTCTCTCAATAAGACCTAATTCACAACGATATATAAAGTACTCAGCATCATTCTTATCAATAGCACTCTTCCAAGCTTTTTTATCTTCCCCTGAAGCATCGTCTGCAAGAGGAACATCATCTTTATGGTTTATATCTAAACCATCATTTGTTGCATACTCTGGAGTAAATTTAAAGTTTGGTGGAATTGGCTCTTTAACTGTTAGAGGAAAATCTTCTATCTTTTCAACAATCTCTTGAGTATGAGCAAGTGCCTCTGGGATATCAGCAAAAAGCCTTGCCATCTGCTCAGGGCTTTTCAAATAAAACTCATGAACAGAGTGACGCATACGGTTTGGGTCATCATAGAGTTTATTCATCCCTATACACATAAATGCTTCATGATACTGTGCATCACCAGGATAAGTGTAGTGTGTGTCATTTGTAGCGACAACTTTTATGCCTGTCTCTTTGGAGATTTTCAGTATCTGATCATCAATAAAAAGCTGGTCTCCTATCCCGTGACGCATAAGTTCTAGATAAAAATCATCTCCAAAAATATCTTGATATTCACGTGCTACTTCTATTGCACCCTCATAGCCTAAGGCACCGTTTCTTACATTTCTTTCATTCTCTAAGTTTAGATGCCAGTTTACTTCACCCTGAAGACAAGCAGATGTACAGATAATTCCTTCGCTATGCTCTCTAAGTTCATTTTTATTTATACGAGGAAAGTAGTACATACCCTCTATATAAGCTTTTGATGAGAGATACATAAGATTCTCATAGCCCTTTTTATTCTTAGCGAATAGGCATATATGAAATCTCTGTTTTGTACTCTTGTCTCCAAGAGTTTCACCATTGTGAATATAACCTTCCATCCCGATAATTGGCTTGATACCGGCTGCTTTCATCTGCTGATAGAAGTCAATAGCTCCAAACATATTTCCATGATCTGTCATTGCCACAGAGGTCATACCTAGCTTTTTGACCTGTGATACTAAGTTTGTAAGTTTATTTGCCCCATCTAGTAGTGAGTACTCTGTATGCAGATGTAAATGTGTAAAAGGTTGTGCACTCAAAATCAAGTCCTAAAAATTATAAATTATTAGTTTGATTATAGTTAAGTTGTCTTAATATGAAATAATTTTTTTATTGATTATAAAAACTTTTATCACTCTTTTGGGCAAATCTTATTATGAAGTTTTTAAGGTCCCAATACTGTTTCCTGTACTTAGTACTCTTAAAATAGGAGTGAGAGTCTTTAATAGTTCCATCTTTAGAATTTACATTCTTCACACTCTTGCTCAAATGAATATAAGAGAGTGATGAACCATCAACATCAAGTAAGTTATCCCACTCAGCGAAGGTATGCATATTTAAAAATATCTTACTTCCCATATGACAGGTTCTACACTCTTTGAGATAAATTTTTTGACCATAAAATGTAGATCTTGCACTTAGATGTGAAGAAAAAACAAGAAGCAAAGAAACTGATAAAAATATTAATCTATGCATTTACTTACCTTATAATTAGTATACAAAACACTATACATAAATATCTCTAACAGACATCTTAACTATTTAACTTTTTCTAAGTACTCGCACTCAATAGTGTTTACTTTAACTGTATCACCCTCTAATACATGGTAAGGTACTTGAACAACAGCACCAGTCTCTAAAGTTGCAGGTTTTTTGCTTCCGCTTGAAGTGTCGCCTTTGAAATTTGGTGGAGTCTCAGTAATAATAAGTTCCATAGTCTCAGGAGCTTGTACTGAGATAGCTTTATTTCTAAAAAAAACAATATCAACATTGATTCCGTCTTTAAACCATTTTGAGGCATCATCACACTGCTCATAAGTAAGACCTAACTGGTCATAAGTCTCATTGTCCATAAATTGGTACATGTCGCCATCATCATAAAGGTACTGCATAGTTTTAAAGTCAATTACCGGAACTTCAAATTTATCACCGGCATGAACCGTTTTATCAACAACTTTACCATTTAAAAAGCTTTTTATTTTCATACGAACAAATGCCGCACCCTTACCTGGTTTAACATGTTGAAATTCCACTACTTTGTATGGTACTTCACCCACAATCATACGAACATTTTTTTTGATATCGCTCATTCCGATAGTTGCCATAGACACACCTTGATTAAATATTTTCAAGGATTCTACACTAAAGGTGCTTAGAATGCTATAATATCAGAAGTTAAAAACAAAGTATTTTCTTTATTACGCCAATTCAACAATTTGTTTATCTGTGATATTTTTAAACTCTGTTTTCTTTGGAAAATATTTTCTGATTAGACCCTTAGTGTGTTCATTAAGCCAAAAAAATAGAAAAACTATAGTAAACAAAATAATATTTTCGATATAATTGCGCATCAATTTAATAAGGTCAAATAGATGAATATAGTAACAGGTTCTTCGACAGCACTGATAACTCCATTTAAAAATGGAAAACTAGATGAGCAGTCTTATGCTGCACTTATAAAAAGACAGATAAACAATGGTATGGATGCAGTATGTCCAGTTGGAACTACCGGTGAGAGTGCAACACTAACATATGATGAAGATATAAGATGTATGGAAATTGCAGTTGAAGTTTGTAAAGGTACTGGTACTAAAGTATTAGCTGGTGCTGGCAGTAATTCTACTGCAGAAGCAATCAATACTGCAAAAAGAGCACAAAAATGTGGCGTAGATGCTATTTTTTCAGTAAGTCCTTACTACAACAAGCCCTCTCAAGAAGGTCTTTATCAGCACTATAAAGCAATTGCAGAGTCAGTTTCTGACCTTCCATTTATGCTTTATAATGTGCCGGGACGTACAGGAGTTGATATATCTGCTGATACGACTATCCGTCTTTTTAATGATATTAAAAATATATATGGTGTAAAAGAAGCTACTGGTAGCCTAGAGCGTACAGTTGAACTTTTATCACGTTGTCCTGAGCTTAAAGTTTTTTCTGGTGATGATGCTATTGACTATCCGATTTTAGCAAACGGTGGAGCCGGCATCACTTCTGTTACTTCAAATCTTATGCCTGATTTGAAAAGTGAACTGGTAAGATTAGCATTAGCCGGTAATTTTGCGGGGGCAAAAGCTATAAATGATAAACTTTACCCACTGAACTCTGTAATGTTCTGCGAGTCTAATCCTGTGCCAATTAAAGCAGCTATGTATATAGCAGGCTTAATAGATACATTAGAGTATCGTCTTCCTCTTGTTCCTCCAAGTGTGGAAAACATGAAGAAAATTGAAGAAGTTATGAAAAACTATGAAATCAAAGGACTATAATATGCAAGGAAAGACCCTATTTATAAGTGGCGGAACTCGTGGAATCGGCAAAGCTATAGTTTATGCTTTTGCATCAAAAGGGTGTAATGTAGCATTTACTTACGCATCAAATGCAGATACTGCAAGCGAGATTATTGCTGACGTAGAAGCAAAACACAATGTTAAGTGTAGGGCTTATAAACTAGATATTATGGAACCATTAACTTACAAAGATGTGTATAAAGAGTTTGATGAAGACTTTGATAGATTAGATTACTTTATCTCAAACGCAATCATCTCTGGTCGTGCGATTGTTGGCGGATTTGCTCCATTTATGAGACTTAAACCAAAAGGTCTAACAAATATATATACTGCAACAGTATCAGCATTTGTTGTTGGCGCTCAAGAAGCGGCTAAACGTATGGAAGCTGTTGGCGGTGGTAGCATAATAAGCATGAGTTCAACTGGTAACCTTGTTTATACTCCAAACTACTCTGGTCACGGTACTAATAAAGCTGCTGTTGAGACTATGGTTCGTTACGCTGCGGCTGAACTTGGTGAAAAGGGGATTCGTGTTAATGCTGTAAGTGGTGGTCCAATCGACACGGATGCATTAAAAGCATTCCCTAACTACGAAGAAGTAAAAAGTGAAGTTGTTCGTCGCTCTCCACTATCTCGTATGGGAGAAGCTACTGACCTTACCGGTGCTTGTCTTTTCTTATGTAGCAGTGAGTCTTCATGGTTAACCGGTCAGACTATCGTTATTGATGGTGGAACCACTTTTCAATAGTTTTGCACACCAACAAGAGCAAAGCCCTTCTTGGTTACGCTAACCGCTGTGGTACTAAAGCTAATCTCTAAAGAGATAGATAATTAAGGGCACCTCTAAAAACCCTTATATTCTCAGCATTATAGCAAATATGCTAATACAAGGCGAAATTACGAAGGAACTACTAGTAGCTTCAAGTGATTTTAACGCAGTAGTAGCGTGTTTGCTATAATGCCCATAGGGAGCCAAAAAGAGAGGCAATCTTGCACAGATTTTTTCATCGCCGTAGCTATGGCTATGACTCAAAAAAAGTTATGCACAATCTTACCTCTCTTTTTGGCTCTGAGGGTACAAGGGTTTTTAGAGGTGCCCTTAAATAAATAAACTTTCAAAATAGTTCTTTAGGGCTACTGCAACTAATATATCATTTAATATACAAATGTATAATACAACTTACATGTCAAACATTATAAGGATGTCACAATGAAAATAAAACTAGCAAGTACATTAATATTACTCACGCTATTAACCACATCAGTATTTTCTGCTGATTTTACATACAAAAATAAATTGATAGCGGAGGCAATAGCAGAGGCTGGGGAAATTACACCTGAAAAACTTCATGAAATGCTTGAAAATGAAGAAAAAGTGATTGTTCTTGACATTAGAGAGATTGATCAAAGAGCAGAAGGACGGATAGATACACTTGATAAATATGAGCTTACTCGCGGTCAATTAGAATTTAAAATTATGTTTCTAGTTGAAGATAAAAATACTCCTATTGTCACATATTGCCGTAATGGTCCCAGAAGTATTTTAGCGGCACAGACACTTAAACATTTAGGTTATAAAAATGCCACAAGCCTAAAAGGTGGATTAAAAGCATGGACAAAAGCTGGATACCCTATAAAAACAGGTTTAGGACTTATGGTGCTTTCAGAAGACGAATTCTAATATGATAAGGATGGTGAGACTTTTGTATCTACACCTGACATGTCAATACAATTAGAGATGTTTGATTGTGACGAGGGTTTAAAAAAAGAGATAGTAGATGCTATTTATAAGTCGGGGTTTGCTTACCAATTAACACCTATTGGAACCGTGGTTGAGACAGATACTATTTCCAAACCCCTTCAAGTCCATATCCGCAATATGGACATGTTCCCTTTTCATCTAACTTATTAGTCACAAACTGCCCTATATTTCCGCTACGCTCAACAACTCTATTTCCACAGCTTGGACAGTATGTAGATTCATAGTCTTCATTCTCAATATTACCGATATAGAGATACTTTAGCCCCTCCTCTTGACCTATTTTATAGGCTCTAAGCAGTGTAAATTCCGGTGTACGGGGGACATCGAGCATCTTATACATAGGGTGAAAGGCTGATAGATGCCAAGGTATAGACGGGTCAAGTTCTGCTATAAATTTTGCGATACCACGAATCTCTTCATCAGAATCATTCTTACCGGGAATAAGCAGTGTAGTTATCTCTATCCAAATCCCTTTCTCATGTGCATATCTGACTGCATCAAGTACCGGTTTTAGTCTTGCACCACAAATCTCTTTGTAAAACTCATTATTAAAAGATTTAATATCTATATTCATACCATCTATATATGGCTCTAGCAGGTCTATCGCTTTATGTGTCTCATACCCACTTGTAACATAAATATTTTTTAATCCCTTTTCATGAGCTAGTTTCGCCGTATCATAAGTGTACTCAAAAAAGACTATGGGTTCATTGTAGGTATAAGCGATTGAGTCACATCCGTTTTCCTGTGCGAGTTCAACTATACGCTCAGGTGAAAGTTCTTGACCTACAATCTCACGATTATGCTCTTTTGGGTATTGTGAAATATCGTAGTTTTGACAAAACTTGCAAGAGAAGTTACATCCAACTGTTCCCACTGAAAATGCTCTGCTTTTTGGTAAAAAATGATACAACGGTTTTTTTTCTACAGGGTCAACATTTACAGCAGCGGCAAGTCCGTAAACAAGTAGTCTTAGCTCACCATTTTCCACTTTTCTAACACTACAGATGCCATACTCACCCTCATCTAGTACACAAGCTTGTGAACACGCTTGACATAAAATCTTTCCATTTTTAAGCTCTTTGCTCAACCATGCTTTTTCTGACATTTTGTTCTCCTCTTAATCTATAATCATCTATCCTTTTGCGGCTTTCAAAAATGCATCAACCCACCAATATACATCAAATTTTTTAACATTATTTTGCATGTTTTCCATCCGTTGTTGTTTATCTTGCGGCTCCATAGACAAAGCTTTTTTAATAGTGCTGATCACAGACTCTTCATCATAAGGATTAACAATAAGTGCATCATCTTTAAACTGGTATTTTACTCCGGCAAACTCACTGAGTATCAACACTCCGTCTTTATCTATATTTGCAGCACAGTACTCCTTTGCTATTAGGTTCATCCCATCTTTTAAAGGGGTAACCAGCGCAATTTCAGAAGCTCTGTAATAAGCAAGAAGCTCTGTTCTGCTTAACGAGTGGTAGCTATACTGTACCGGAATCCATCCAAGTTGGCTAAACTTACCATTTATTTCGCCTACAAGTTCTTCTATCTCACTTTTAAGCTCTGAATATTTCTCTATATCTTCTCGGCTTGGCACCATAATCTGCACCAGTTTAATTTTTGTTCGTAACTTTGGGTTCTTACTAAGAAGGGCTCTGTACGCCTTAAGCCTTTGGGGGATTCCTTTACTATAATCTAACCTGTCTATTCCTAAAATGATCTTTTGTCCTGAGTAGCCCTTTTTTATATCATTAGTAATTTTTGAAACCTCTTCACTTCTTGCTTGTGTAGAAAATTTATCATAATCGATACTAATAGGGAAAACTCCTACCTTATGCTTACTTTTTTTAGTAATTACTGTAGTTATATCAAGCTCAGTTCCATCAATAACAGCATCTCCTATCAATGACTTTACAACTTCCAAAAAGTTTTTCTTGTCAAGCTCAGTATGAAAGCCTATAAGATCATACGATAGAAGTGCCTTCGCCACATTCAAACGCCATGGCATACGATTAAAAGTCTCTAAAGGAGGAAAAGGAATATGAAGAAAAAAAGCCATCTTATTTTTAACACCGTTTTTTCTTAAATCTTTACCCGTGTTAATCAAATGGTAGTCATGAATCCATATAAAGTCATCTTCCATAAGCTCATCTATAATCGCGTGAGCAAATATTCGGTTTATCTTTTGATAGGCTTTATAAGAGATTAGTTCAAACTTACAGTAGGCGGACATATTGTGAAAAAGCGGCCAGAGCATCTCATTTGAAAAGCCTTTGTAATAAAGTTCATAATCCTTTAAACTTATATCTACAGATCTGTACTTATAGTTTAAATCCTCTCCTTCTTTTCTTAGAAGTTCATCAACCGCGATATTCTCTTCTAGATAGTTTCCTGCCCAACCAACCCAGATACCGGAATATTTTTGTAAGACCGGTTTCATAGCTGTAATAAGACCTCCAGATGTATGACCAAGTTTGTACCCACCATCAATAGTTTTTTTTACTACTACAGGGAGTCTGTTTGAGGCAATAATCAATCTACCTTTTTTTAAGTCTTGCATAGTTTTTCCTTTCACAAATTACTATAATCTATCTCTTTAGTCTCACCGCTGCTAAGCGTAAAACTCTTACCTTTTATATCCATTGTTATTACCTTTGCATTTGAAGTCTGGGCTTTTACAACAACGCTCTGAGAATTGATATTAACATTAAGCCACTGTCCTCTATAGTGAAGTTTAAGTTTTATCTCCTGCAACTCTTTTGGAAGGGATGGATTAAGATGCAAAATATCATCTCTAGCTTCCAAACCGGTGTAACAGCGTTGTATCATATCCATAGTACCTGCCATAGCACCAATGTGCACACCTTCAGGTGTGGTATTTCCTTGAGTGTCTGCTATGTCAGTCAACAGAGCTTTATTAAAAAACTCCCACGACTCTTTCCTATTTACTTGCGCGCTTACCCAAGCGTGCACAACTTGACTTAAAGAGGAGCCACTTGAGGTTCTTTGCAGATAATATTTAACATTTTTCTTATGCATAGCTTGAGAAAACCTGTAACCAAGCTGATGAAAGAGCTTTTTGAGTTCTTCATTAGAAAATAGGTAAAAAAGCATTAATACATCAGCCTGCTTTGAGAGCTTATAGTTGTTGGCACTATCACCTTCGGCTTCGAGTATTCTGTCCAAACGCTGAATATTGCTGTATTTATTACGATAAGCATCCCAATCAAGCTCTTTGAGCTCCTCATATCCCTCAAACTGGCTGATAATATTGCCATCGTGAAAAGGTATTTTCATTCTCTTGCGTATATCTTCCCATCTTTTTATCTCTGTTTTCTCTATCTGGAGTTTTTCACATAACTCACTAAACTGCATTGGTGAAAGTATACTTTGCAGTTCTACTGCCTTATTGAGAACAAATACAGCCATAATATTTGTGTAGGCATTGTTTTTAACTCCAGGATTTTCACTATTTGGATAGGCATCATGATACTCATCAGGTCCAATAACATCTAATATCTCATATCTTTCTTCGACACTGTTATATGTTGCGATACTTGACCAGAATCTGGCAATTTCAAGTATCATCTCCGCACCGTAAAAAGATAAAAAATCGCTGTCATCGCTTACTTGATAATATTGCCAAATATTGTAAACAATAGCCGAGTTTATATGCCGTTGAAGATGGGTATTATCTTTGAGCCATCTGTTAGACTGAGGGTTGAGATGAATTGTCTGTGTCTCCTCTTTGCCGTTACTTCCACTTTGCCACGGGTACATAGCACCTTTGTATCCCAAAACCTTTGCAGCACGTCTCGCTTCAGGAAGCCTTCTATAGCGATAAAGCATAAGGCTGCGTGTTATTTGTGGAAGCCTGTAGTTAAAAAAAGGAAAAATATATATCTCATCCCAAAAGATATGACCTCGGTAAGCCTCTCCGTGCCAACCTCTAGCCGGAATACCAACATCCATATCAATGTTATGAATGGAAGCAGTCTGTAAAAGATGAAAAGTATAAAGATGCAATACTCTCTTTAGAAAATAATCTTTTTTTATATCTCTAAGATTTAGATCAATATCAAAATTATTCCAGAGATGTTTCCAAGCCATTTTATGACTATAAAGCATATTTTCAAATCTTCCTATATCTTCTAATGCAAGTTGGGCTTCAAGATAACAGTTTGATATCGCTTTATCTTTTGATGAATATAACGATACACTTTTTTCTACATGAAGATGATCTTCGCTACTTATAGACTCTATAAAAAAACGTTTAGCAATATAAGAGTCGCGTTCTATCAATCTAGCTTCTACAAAAAGTGGCTCATCATTTAAAAAAAGTTTTGTTTTGGCTGCCATGGAAACAGTAAGATTTGACTGTACCGTTTCCATCTTTAAAAAGATCTTATCACTTTGTAGCTCTTTTTCCACACATTTAAGATGCTCACTGCTTAAATCACTGTAGCGTTCGACCCCTGTATTTTTTATATTGCCATCAATACCAGATTCTATTTCAATGCTTCCTTCCCAGTTAATTGGCATAATAGTAAGTTCTATTGAGGCGATATGCTTATTTCCCATATTAACAAAACGTCTCTCTACTAGCCTAGTCTCTCTTCCTGTTCCATCACTGAAGTGTATAAGTTTATGAAGAACTCCGTCTTGCATATCAAGTTCTTGACGAAAAGATATAATTGTAGTCTCATCTATGTTAAACCAATCGCCATCTTTTATTCTAAATTTCAGCCTCAACCAGTTTGGAAAGTTGACCAGATCTTCATTTTTAATCTCCTTGCCCTGAATCTCTGTTCTAAGTCTATTATATCCTCCGGCCATATATGTTCCAGGATAATGTATATCATCAGCCCTTGATTCTGTTGCAGATGACCTAGTAACAAAGTAACCATTGCCTAGCGCACAAAGAACCTCTCTTAACTTCTCCTCTTTAGGTGCATAATTATCATATGTTAAGGACCAAATATTACCTTTTTCTATAGACGAAGATAGTATCTCTAAAAAATGTAAGGTCTGGTCTGTATTTTTTAACTTATATTGGGCTCCCGTAGTTCGTGCCTGACCTCCAACTAATATCCCTATTCCATATGTTTTAATCGCATCAAAAGCATCTTCATCAGTGATATCATCACCTATATAGAATATTTTACTTCCCCTCTTCTCTATATTAAGTGCTTCCATAAGCCACTCTAAGGCTTTACCCTTATTCCACTCTAAATCTGGTTGCAGCTCGTACACCTTTTTACCATAGCTCTTACGGATTTTAGGATATTTAATTACCGCATTATCTGCTGCTTTTTCAACAATATCAACTTCACTATCTGATACATTTCTATAGTGAAGAGCAATACTGAATTTTTTACGCTCAACCAATGCTCCTTCTACCCCGGATAAAAAATTGGTAAGTTCTATCTCCAATTCGTCAAATATTTCAACAAATTCCAAAGCAGGTTGATACTCCATTTTAATACTGGGACCTTCAATCTCATAACCGTGACTACCGGAGTAATAGATTCCCTTAATACCAACTTTACTTTTAATATCATTAAGCCCTCTGCCGCTTATTACGGCCAAAGTGCACTGATTTGAGAGTTCTATAAGTGTATTCTTCATCTCTACAGAAAGATTTGCATCTTTTGGATGTGAAACAATAGGAGTGACCGTTCCATCATAATCAAAAAAGAGTACAACCTCTTTATCTTTAAACTGGCTTTCTATCTTTTTAAAGGATTGTAGTGCCGAAGGAAGTTCTGTTGTTTTTGTCTCAATATCAAGCTCTTGGAGATCTTTAACAACCAAATCTGCCCCAGCTTTCATCAACTGTTTTTTATGCCTATTTCTATTAACACCGATAACTTTTCCAAACCCACCTTTTTTTCCCGCCTCTACTCCGGCAATGGCATCCTCTATAACAATAGCTTTGCTTGGTTCAATATTAAGTCTTTTCAGAGCCTCTAAAAAAAGATCAGGTTCTGGCTTTCCTTTTAGATCCAAATTTTGAAGATCAAGTCCATCTACGATAGTATTAAAGTATAAGTTGAGATTGGCTGATTGCAGTATCAATCTAGCATTTTTACTTGAGGAGACTAGTGCGGTTAAAAAACCGAAATTTTTTAGCTTTAAAAGTAGTTCTATCGAACTTTCATATGGTTGTATGCCTTGTGATATAAGGTCTAAAAAATAGCCGTTTTTTACATTTCCTAAAGCAGCGATACTATCTATATCTTTTGTGTCATCGCTAGCTCCATCAGGAAGTTTTATATCTCTTGATGCAAGAAAACTTCTTATTCCTTCACTTCTTGGCTTTCCATCCACATAAGTAAGATAATCTGCAGAGATATCAAATGGGGTAAAAGTTTTAGCAACAGCCCTATTTTTTAAAAATTCATCAAACGCTTTTTTCCATGCCAGTGCATGGGTCTTTTGTGTTTGTGTAATGACACCATCAAGGTCAAATATAACG
This sequence comes from Sulfurimonas sp., assembly GCA_021648285.1. GTDB lineage: Bacteria > Campylobacterota > Campylobacteria > Campylobacterales > Sulfurimonadaceae > Sulfurimonas. Next base: position 25,777 of record JAKITC010000006.1, read on the forward strand.
GCGTCGTATTGTGACTTTTTTATAATATATTTATCTTTTATGCTCATAAAAATACCCCCATTCAAAAAATAAAGAAACTCTGAATAAATCTATTATAACACTTTTATCCGTTCAATCACAATAAAAAGGAGCAGTTTTAAAAAATCAATGGTACAAATGTAAAACCATAATGCTCAATGGCTTCTAGTTCTCCACTCTCTTTTTTTGTAACTTCAAAAATTGAGTTTTGAACTGGAACTACAAGTTTTCCGCCAATACTCAACTGCTTTATCAACTCTTGCGGAAATTCATCAGCCGCAGCAGATACTAATATACGGTCAAATGTTTCACCGACAATACCTAGTGCATCTTCGGCTTGAATTATTTTTGAATTTTTAAAATTATATTTTTGAAGATTTTTACTTCCAAACTCTACAAGAGAGCTAACTCTTTCGAGCCCGATTACAGAACCTGTATCTCCGACTATAAAACTAAGCAGTGCTGTTGTCCAGCCTGAACCGCTTCCAATATCTAAGATTTTTTCTCCCTTATGAGGTGAGAGCATCTCCAACATCATAGCAACAGTTGTCGGTTGAGAGATAGTTTGCCCTTTTGCAATTAGAAGCGGATAATCTCCATATACGTCTGGAACAGTCGGGTCAGAAACAAAATCTACCTTATCTACATGTACAAAAGCATCTGTTATATTCCTGGAACGAAGTGTGCCAGTGTTTAGAAGATGGTTGACTAAATCGTCATTTGAAATCATTTTAGCTCCCTAAGAGTGTCTCAAGTGCTTGAAACTCCAAACCTTGTGCTCGTGCGACAGCCTTGTTTGTTATTACCCCATTAAAGACATTTACTCCAAGAGCAAGTGAAGAGTCATTTTTAATCGCATCAACAGAGCCCTCATTAGCCAGTTTTCTAACATGAGGAAGTGTAGCATTAGTCAAAGCAACTGTAGCAGTTTTTGGATATGCTCCGGGCATATTGGCAACGCAGTAATGAAGAACACCCTCCTCTATATAAATCGGGTTTGTATGTGTCGTAGGTCTTGAAGTTTCAGATATACCACCTTGGTCAATAGCCACATCTACTAAAATAGTTCCATCTCTCATCTCTTTTAACATGTCACGCGTAATTAGTTTTGGTGCTGAAGCACCTCCGTGGATCAATACTGTACTTATAACAATATCAAAATCTTTGAGTAGTTCACTAAGTATCCCTGGTGAATAAATTAATATTTTGACATGTGGAAGTAATTTTTGAAGTTCTTCTATTGCTGGCATTGAGCGATCTACTACTGTAACTTTTCCACCCATACCTGAAGCTATTTTAGCTGCATTAAATCCGGCATTACCGGCACCTATGACTAAAACATTTGCAGGTGCAACTCCATCAGCACCGCTTATCAGAACACCCTCACCACCCTGATAACGACTAAGATGATACGCCGCTACGATTGGTGCCATCTTACCTGCTATCTCACTCATCGGCTTAAGTAATGGAAGTTGATTACCTACCGCTACAGTCTCATATGCAATAGCACAAACTTTTTTTTCTATCAACACAGAAGCCAGCTCTCTTAATGGTGCAAGATGTAAATAACAAAACAGAGTGTGACTTTCATTTAGTAAATCGTATTCCGAAGCTTGTGGTTCTTTGACTTTTACAATCAGTTTGGCACTGTCGTATAACTCTGAAGCAGTTGATACTATACTTGCTCCGGCATCAAAGTAATCGGCATCCCTAAAACCGCTTCCTTCTCCTGCACAACTCTGCACAATAACTTTATGTCCATCTTCTACAAAAAGTTCAACATTTGACGGTGTAACACCAACACGAAACTCATCTGTTTTAACTTCTTTTGGTATACCAATTATCATGCTCTAAGTTCCTCTATCATAATCTTTGACACGTCACTAAATACGCCATTTACACCCATATCAAAAAGCTCTTTTGCTCTAACCGAATCATTAACAGTATATACATTTACAAAGAAACCGGCTTCTCTAACCATTTGTACCGTTTGCTCATCGACAAGCACATCATCAAGATTATAAGAGTCTACATGTAGCCGTTTTAAATGCTCAATAAGGTCTTTTGGTTGTTCATCCTCAACTAGGGCCGCTGTTGGTATATTTGGCATCATCCGCTTACACATCGGAAGATACTCATGTCTAAAAGATGAGATTATAACTAGCTCTTCTACCTGTAATTTTTCAATTTCCTTAAGTACAGTAGAGACAGCTTGCTTATCGTCAAAAACTCCATGCATATCTTTAATCTCTACATTCATATAGAGATTGTTGTCTTTTATAAATTTAAGTGCATCATGAAGTGTCAATAATGACTCATACTCTTTGTTAAACCAACTTCCATAATCAAGAGTAGAGAGTTCTTCAAATGTAAAGTCAGAGAGCAAGTAAGGCTTCCTAGACTTAAAAGCTTCTATCTCTTGTACATTTGTAGTGCGTTCTAAAGTATCATCATGCATTATTACAGCAACTCCATCACTGCTTAACTGCACATCAATTTCCATAAAATCACAATGCCCTGCACATTTCTTTAAAGCTGATAAAGTATTCTCAGGAGCTATGGAACGGGCCCCTCTATGAGCAGCGATAAGACCGGTATTATTAAAAAGTTTTAAAAAATTCATCCCCTATTCTATCATTTATTCTATGCTTTTGTGCTAAAATTGCCGGATGAATAATAATAACAAAAGTATTTACTCATGGGCTCTGTACGACTGGGCAAATTCAGCTTACGCAACTACTGTCATGGCAGGTTTTTTCCCTCTATTTTTTAAAGCTTATTACAGTGCCGATGTTGATGCGACAGTAAGTACCGCACAGCTCGGTATTGCCAACTCTATTTCTAGTTTTATTATTGTACTTATTGCTCCTCTTTTAGGTGCTATTGCAGATGTAGCTTCCATGAGAAAAAGATTTTTGTTTATATTTGCTTACATAGGCATACTTATGAGTGCTACACTTGCTCTTGTGGGCGAAGGAAACTGGGAATTAGCAGCTTTTATATATGTACTTGGAAACGTCGGTTTTATGGGTTCAAATACATTTTACGATGGTCTTTTATCATCTGTCTCAAGTGATAAAAATGTTGATTTTGTTTCTGGTCTTGGTTTTGCACTTGGCTATCTTGGCGGCGGCATTTTATTTGCTTTAAATGTATGGATGCTACAAGCCTACACTTTTTTTGGTTTTGAAAATGAAGCAGAGGCTATAAAGACTTCATTCATCAGTGTGGCAATCTGGTGGGCACTATTTTCACTTCCACTACTTCTATTTATAGATGAAAAACAAAACTTACATGTAGAAAAAAAAGCCCTAATAAAAAATGGTTATCTAAGACTAAAAAACACTTTTTCTAAAATAAGAAAGTTAAGAGGTCTGCTACTATTTTTAGTAGCTTACTGGCTATATATTGATGGAGTAGACACAATTATCCGAATGGCTGTTGATTACGGAATAGCTCTTGGATTTGATCACGGCACACTTATTTTATCACTGCTTATTGTTCAGTTTGTCGGCTTTCCAGCAACACTTATATTTGCTTATCTCGCCCAGAGATGGGATATTAAAAAGGCTATTTTTTTCGCTATTGCAATCTACTTTTTTATAACTATATGGGCATCAATGATGGATCAGGAATATGAGTTTTATATACTCGCAGTAGTGATAGCACTTGTACAAGGTGGTATTCAGGCACTTAGCCGCTCATACTATTCCAAGATGATTCCGCTTCACCACTCTGCTGAATTTTTTGCTTTTTACAATTTCCTAGGTAAATTTGCTGCCATTTTAGGACCTCTTCTCGTGGCTTCTGTTGCTCTTATAAGTGAGAGTTCCCGCATTGCTATCGGTTCAATAGCTATATTTTTTGTGTTAGGGGCGATACTGCTTTATTTTGTGGATGAAAAAAGAATAGCTTCTGATGTACGAAGTACATTAAATTAGTCCATATATGAATTGCAAGTGCAAATAACATAAATCCAAAAAACCTGCAAAACTGGAAGAAGCTATTTCTTGAAAATGCAGAAGTTGCAATGGAACCAGCTAAAGCTGAAAAAGGGTATCAAGGTGGTTTTTGACTTCAAATAAATAGCATATATACATTTCCAAATTATGATACAGAGATTAGAAGCTACTCTTAAAGCCTAGCAGTGAACACTTTCACGTCACTGAAGTCAATCATCGCTTCTGATATACAAGGTGTCTTAAACTAGCAGTCAATACAATTTATATTGTTCCTGATAGAGCTGCTAGAATCAACTTGAACTATTATATGACTAAAGTGATTTTCTTTGAGCTTATACCTAATACTCTCTGTTATCTCTTCTATATCTTTGAGACTTAACATGTCATTATTCAAAACTATATGAAATGAGATAAAGCTGTGTTTTGAGCTTGGTTTAGAGATATGCAGGTCATGATACTCGACAACTGCTTCATTACTTTTAATAATGGCGTCTAACTCATCTTTAGATATATCTACACTGTTCGCATCCATCAAAGATAAAAAGCTTTTTTTAAGTAGTGGGAACGAGTGATTCAATATATAAATTGAAAAAACAATTGTTAGAACAGAATCAATATAGTATATTTTAAAATAGTATATAAATATTCCTGCTACTACAACGCCCACCGAGATTAAAGCATCGCTTAACATGTGAAGATATGCTGATCTTATATTTGCATCTTCATGGTGATGGTAATGCTCGTCTTCATGTGAGTGTTCATGAGTTTCAACTCCAAGCCTATGCAGTATGTAGGCACTAATTGAATTTGCAATTACAGCTATAATACCAACTACAATCATATACATCGGTTCTATGATTTCTGGATTGAAAAATCTGTTTATAGCTTCATAAATCATATAAAACATAGTTAGAGATAAAAAGAGTGTATTTACAAAAGCTGCCATCATCTCTGATTTTATAAAACCGAATGTATATTTAAATGTGCTCTTTTTAGTTCCTAACTTCAGCGCAATGTATGTGATAATAATAGCAATAACATCCCCGGTATTATGAAGAGCATCCGCAATTAGTGCAAAAGAGTTTGAGATTAAACCAAAAAATATTTCAGCAAATATTATAATAATGTTGAATATTATAATGAGTAGTATCATTTTCTCTTTCATACTACAGGATTTTTCTTCATCTCATTATAAATAGCTTTTCTTGTACGGTGCATAATCTCATGAGTGGTTAAGTCAGCAGGATAGATTGGTTCTAAAAAAGCGATTTTAACTTTTTTTGGTTTTGGGATGACAGTACCAGAGTTTAATGCCTCAAAGCCACCATCAATTACTATTGGGACAACCGGGACATTGTACTCTTTACTAAGCATTGCAAAAAATGGTCTAAACTCCAGCAGTTCTCTATCTCTGGTTCTAGCTCCCTCTGGAAAAACTACAACATTACTTCCCTCTTTTAGCGGCTGTGCTACAAGTTGCATAGAGTTTTTCAGGTTAATATTTGCATCAATCAGGATACTCTGACCATTGCGTGAGATAGGTCCAAGTAACCATGTTCCAAAGACTTGTTTAAATGCTAAAAAGAATGTCCTTTTGAGTATTTTATACGGCAGAGAAGCCTCTAATATAAAACCGTCTAACATACTCTGGTGTGAAGGTGCGAATATACATGTCGTTGTAGGGATATTCTCTTTTCCTTTTATCTCAAGACGAAAATAGAGTTTAAACAGTGGCAAAAGAAGAGTTTTGTACGCATGCATAACAAATGGTGAATAGATTAGCTTGTGATCTGCATTTTTATTTAAAATATCCTTCCACTCAACTTTGACTGGTTCAAATTTTTTTTGATGTTCTTTTACATATTCATAAAAATCTTCCAGCTTCATAATGTCTGAGAATATAACTTCATCTACATGTACATCAAAACTCTCTTCTGTAAAAGCAAAGAGTTCAACATAATCAAGTGAATCAAGTCCAAGGTCGAGTTCTAAATGTGAAGATATGCAGATGTGTGAGTCTGTGTAGTTTTTAAGATGCCCTTTTATGGCTTCATACAGGTCATCATCAGGCTCATCACTCTCCTCTTTTGTATGAGTCTCTTTGTTCTTAATCAACCCATCTATGGCGTTTAAATCTATCTCACCTGATAATGTTTTTGGAAGTTCATCTTTTGAGACAACATAACCACGTACTTTTTCATCTTCTTTGACATGCATATTGTATAGTTCAACTGCATACCAACGAAGTTCTTCTTCTATATTTATTATTTTTGCAGCTTTGAGTGCTTCAAAATCTGGATGCATCACTGCAAAAGGAGCACCATTGTGTATACAAATATAAATCTCTTTAACAAATGTTGAGATGGCTAAAATATTCTCTTCAATTTTGTGTAAATCCATCCTATCCTCTTTATGTCCAGATTTTTATATTTTAATTAAAATTTATAATTTGCAATAACACGATACTGTGTTAGTTTATCATCTTGCGCATTAATAGTCCCACTAGCCGTTGAAGATGTATTATATTTAACCCAGATACCTTTTAATGCTACAGAGAACTGTCCAATGCCATAGCTGATAACAGCATTGAAATCTTCTTGCGTTTTTAAGAATCTGTCATTGTCAGTATTTAGATACGATAAAGATGTTTTAAAACCTTTTACTCCTGTAAAATTATACTTTTGTGTATAAGCAATTTTCAAACCTCTAGAACCACCTATATATAAGCTGTCTGATGTTAATCCTTTTCCATAGTTAGACATAAAAAGGCTGTTTGATGTAATCATATTTGTAAAAAGCGGTGTTCCATCCCATGGAAGCACTAATGAATCATGTTTGTCACTGCTTCTTTGCACTTTTGAGTATGCAAGAACAAGACCTGACTCTTTATAATCAACTCCAAATTTAAGACCAAAAGCATTTACATCTATCTCTTTGCCCCCTGTAACTGAACCTGCAGTGCTTAGATAATCATCAGCATTACCGATACTTGTTTGATTTATATATTGAGCGTTAACACTATATTTAAAATCATCATCCAGTTTGTTTTTAAATCCTGCATCTACATAAACAGAGTTCATAAAATCATCTACATAATAATTATAGAGTTTTATTTTTGTTTTATTTGCGTTATACACAGCATTCATCACTATTACTTCCCCTTTGTCGTCACCAGTTATTAGTTTAGTACTTGTACCTAATGCATGCTCTATAATATTACTAAATTTGTCTGATGTACGTTGCTTGAAGTGAGTAAGGTACGATGCACCAAGTTTTAACTCATCACTCATTTTATAATCAAAGAAGAGACCTTGAACCGCAGAAGTAAGCATACGAACTTCTTTAGCATGAATCAAAGGTGTTTTAATTACTTTACGACCATATGTAGCTGTGAAATCTTGATAAGTGTACTTTATAAAAGCTTCTCCTAAAACAGAAAAAGAGTCTTGAGCGATATTCCCACCAGCACTGCCTTCTTCTCTTACCCCGTTATCTCTACCTAAAATAGAAGTATCTACCGTATTTGGAAGAGCAAACCCATTTGTAGTCATAAATGTTAAGCCTGTTTGAAATCCGTTTAAATCCCCAGTTGTATAACTCAGCATGCCCCCAACTGAATTCGCGTGTGCTGATGTATGAGAACCATCAATCTTGTCTTTTTGTGTTTCAATGTAATAATATTTAATATTACCATTTACACTACCCTCTTTAAACCATGACTCTAGTGAATCTGCTGCATGAGCAGATACAACCGCTAAAAGTGCACTTATAATAATTTTTTTCATTTAACCATCCTTTTTTTTAGAATTATAACAAAAAATTATGCTAAACAATCTCATAATTTCTTGAATATTTAAAATATTTAATGATATAAGTTCTTAAGTACCAAAATATCCATTATATTAATAGTCTATTTCAAGCCTATATTAAGAGCCAAAAAGCTAAAATATCGCAATGAAAAATCAAGGACTATTTTGCTAAATCTTCCAAACGCCCTGGCATCACTACGCATACTTTTAGCTCCAATAATGTTTTGGATAATTTTAAATCCTGAGTACTTTACAGATGCAGGTTACGACATAACATGGAACTACTACTTTGCTTCACTTCTATTTGTCTTAGCAAGTATTACAGACTTCTTTGATGGTTTTATAGCTAGAGAGTGGAACCAGATGACTATGCTTGGGGCAATAATCGACCCGCTCGCAGATAAAATGCTGACTATTGCTGCATTTTTAGGACTTATGATGATTGGTGAAGCAAGTGCATGGGCAATTTATATCATTATTATTCGTGAGCTATTTATTACGGGTATTCGTATAGTAGCGGTCAGTGAAGGGCTTGATGTAAAAGCTTCATGGGCAGGAAAAGTAAAAACAGTGGCACAGATGTTTGCAATAGGATTTTTACTTATGCACTGGTCATATGGAGAGGAGCTTTTATGGTTTGGGGTAGCTCTTACAGTTTACTCAGGTCTTGAATACCTTTACGGGTTTAGAAAAGCAATTTTAAAAGGTAACAATTAATGAGTTTTTTAGTCTCTCTTTTAGTCCTCTCGGCACTTATATTTTTTCATGAGTTAGGTCACTACTATGCAGCTCGTTTAATGGGTGTAAATGTTCAAGTTTTCAGTATAGGTTTTGGTAGAAAGGTTGCTTCATTTTACAGATGGGGAACTGAGTGGAAAATAGCAATTATTCCACTTGGCGGATATGTAAAGATGAAGGGTCAGGATGATGCTGATCCAACTAAAAAAAGTTACGATGATGACAGCTATAATGTAAAGACTCCGATACAAAAGATATTTATCCTTCTTGCAGGTCCGCTTGCTAATTTTGTTTTAGCATTTGCATTATACTTCATAATCGCTCTTGGCGGTCCAAGTATTTTATCTCCAGTTATTGGACAAGTCGTTAAAGACTCACCTGCATTTGTTGCAGGACTAGAGACAAATGACACTATCCGCTCTATAAATGCTACTCCAATTACAACTTGGAAAGAGATGGCAAAGATCATTGAAACATCAGATGGTTCGCTTAATTTAGAAGTTGAGAGAGCTGGATTTATACAACACATAATATTAAGTCCTAAAATCAGTGACAGTACAAATATGTTCAATGAAGTCATTCAAAAAAAGATGATAGGAATCGGCAGTGCCGGAGTTTCTCATAAATTAGACCTAGGTGTTTCAGAGACTCTGTCTTATGCCACTGAACAAACTGTTTTTGCTTCGACTTTGATATTTAGTGGACTTAAAAAACTAATAGTTGGAGAAGTTCCTGCAAAAGAACTGGGTGGCATTATAAGTATTGTAAAACTTACATCCGATGCGACTGATGCCGGATGGATGAGTGTTTTATTTTTTGCAGCGCTTATCTCTGTTAACTTAGGTGTTTTAAATCTACTACCTATTCCCGCTCTTGATGGTGGTCATATCATGTTTAACCTTTATGAGTTAATCTTTAGAAGAGAGGCGAGCGAAGCAATAATAATCAAACTTACGATTGCAGGTTGGGTAATACTATTTGGACTTATGGGCTTAGGAATTTTCAACGATATTAATAGATTAATGGGGTAAAGATGACACAAACAGAATATAAAATATACATTGACGATGTTATTAGAAGAGTTGAGTTTTCAAGAGTTAGAGTCAGCGGATATCATATAGTTAAGATTGTTGCAATCAGTAAATACTCAATATCTGAGGATATTGAGAAGCTTTATAATATAGGTCAAAGAGCCTTTGGAGAAAATAAGGTTCAGGACTTAAAAGTCAAGGCTACTGAACTTAAAGATTTACCGCTAGAGTGGCACTTTGTAGGAAATCTGCAAAAAAATAAAATAAACAACCTGCTAGATATCAATCCTACTCTGTTTCATGCTCTTGACTCTGTAGAACTAGCCCTAGAGTTGCAAAAGAAGCTGGAGGCTAGAGATATGACTCTTGATACCTTGCTTCAGATTAATTCTGCAAAAGAGGAATCTAAACATGGTGTAATGCCGGAAGTAGCTCGTGAGATTTACAAACAGATTCAGGACGAATGTCCAAACATAAACCTGAGAGGCGTTATGAGTATCGGTGCTCACAGCGATGACAGAGCGGTTATTAAAAAGAGTTTTGAGACTACTTATGATATTTATAAAGAGCTTGATGGTGCAACAATTTGTTCTATGGGAATGAGTGGAGACTTTGAATTAGCGATTGAGTGTGGTTCTAACATGGTTAGACTCGGCTCAGTTATGTTTAATAAATAATATGATTAACACTAAGCAACATACTAAACACTCTAAAGTTGACTCTTTAGAGTTACGTTTGTTTAATAAGTAATTTGTGTTATTGATTTAAAAGGCATAAAGATGTTCGAACATAATAACAAACTCGACGAACTCGCACAAAAGAGTTCTTTAAATGAAAAACTCAGCACTATACATACAAGACAATGAAAAAAAGTGTATGAAATAAGAAAAGCTCATCATCATTCTACACGCTTAAAAGCCACTTTTTGGCTGTTACTGCAATCAATTTTAAAGCATCTGAACTGCCATTAGCCTCACCTTTTTCAAAATCTCCTTCAATATTTCCCATCTGATTAGTAACATGAGCAAAACAAATTACTGTTTTTTTGCGAGCTTTGGCAAAAGCGTATAGTGCCGAAGCTTCCATCTCAACTGCTAAAATACCATATGATTTTGCTTGTTCTATAGCAACAGCCGTCTCTCGAAAAGGAGCATCCGTTGTCCAAGTGGCTCCTTGATAAACTGGTACATGCAAATCAGTAAAAGTATCTTCATATATTTTCAATAATTTTTTGTCAATAAAAGAAAAATCTGAAGGTGGTAAATAATGGTAGCTAGTGCCTTCATCCCTTAAGGCCTGTTCGATAAGTATAAAAAATGGCGGTTTTTGCTTTGGTAAAATCATTCCAGAAGACGTTACACTAATCAATAATTGACAACCGGAAACAAACATCTCTTCAGCAATTAACACCGCAAATGATGCACCAACTCCGCAACCAACAATCCCAAATTCAATACCATCAAATTCAAAACTATATAACTGCGTATGATAACATGCCCAATAAGGATTAATTTTAGCAATATTGTTAGCAACTAAATTTTGAACAATATCTCCATCAGGATCAAGAATGCAAATAGACGGTATTTGCCCATCTTGAATATTCTTTTGTCGTCTTGCTTCTCGCATCATGTTTTCAGGTACAAATAATGATTCATGATCATATCTTTTAGCACGCCAAATTGGAGACATTGGCATATTTTCTATCTGATCTTTTTTTATTTTCATTTTTTTCCTATTTAAAGAATAATTCTCTATTTGTTTCAAAATTTTCCACAAGAAGAGCAAAACACTCTGCAAGATCTTTAACTATTTCTAGATTTGGCTCAATATAGATTTTATTTCCTTTTTTTTCCATAGTAATAATATTAGCCTCTCTCAGTTCTTTGAGATGTTTTGATATTGTAGGAAGCGAGAAACTGAAGTGTTCTGCAATGGTGCTGACGCACGTAGTGTGTGCACCCACTACTATATCAGGCTGTTTTTTGTCTATTGAACAAGTATAGCCGTTGGTAAAAACATTTTTAAAAATTAAAAAACGTGTTTCATTTCCAAGAGCCTTAAAGATTTTGATTTTTTGTTTCATATCTAACATTTTAGTCCTTGACATTTTAATTTTAATATTATACCATACTATTATCTATTTAGCTAAATGCATAATTTCGTATTTAGCTATTGTCTTAAAGGAATTCAAATGAACACAAAACTTACAAACATATTACTGATAGCTGCGCTATGTATATCTACATCACTATTTGCAAAAAAAGATGAAGCATTTTTTAAAGTCTTAAAAGAGGCTCAAAAAGCAGCAGGACAGATTGAACCTCAAAAACTTATGCAGATGATTGATGACGATGATGATGTAATTATTCTTGACATTAGAGAAGCCTCTCAGCGTGATGAGGGTTTAATCTATGTAGAAGAAGATACACCATTAACAATCTTTCAAATAACTCGTGGTAATTTAGAATGGTATATAAGTGATAAAGTAACAGATAGAGATTCTTTTATAGTTACATACTGTCGTAGTGGTGGTCGTGGAGCTATGGCTGCACAAAGACTTAGAGAGTTAGGTTATAAAAATGCTACAAACCTAAAAGGTGGGCTAAAAGGCTGGGCAAAGGCTGGTTATCCAGTTAAAACAGGTTTTGGAATCACTAAAATTATACAGGAGTAAGAGATGACTACTATCATACTAAACCATCAACCTTATGATGGAACTGATATTACTTGGAATGCTTTGCGTTTAGCCAAAACACTTCATAAAAACAATGAAGATGTAAATATATTTTTAATGAATGACGCTGTTGATTTAGCGAGAAATAAAACTACTAAACCTGAGAGCTATGACTATGACTTAGTAGATATGCTTAAAAAAATGTACGCAGATGGAGTTAAACTTCAAGTTTGCGGTACATGTAATGCACGATGTGGTATTTTCAAAAATGAGCCATATTTTGATGATAAAATATCTTCAACCATGTCACAATTAGCCGAGTGGGTCACTAAAAGCAATCAAGTTATAGCTTTTTAAATTATATTTACAAAAAAAGGAATTATTGTGGACAATTTTTATGATTTATTAAAATTTTTGCATATTATAAGCTTCGTGTTTATGTCCGTGCCATTATTTAACTTGATTGTGGTTAACGAGCGGGCTTTACTTGGCGTGCCGTTTAATTACTATGCTGACAGATATATGGAAAATATTATCAAGAATGGAGCTTACAGGTGTTATGTCTTTCAGATAACAGTATTAGTTTCAGGAGTTTTACTGTTGGTGTTTGGTCCACTGGGGATTGAAGCGCTTTGGACAAATTGGATTATTTTTACAAAGATGATTTTATTGTTCATTATAATTGGAACTCTTTCCTATGTTCATTTCATATTACAGCCAAAAATCGAATCATTTCTTGTAGATATTACTGCAGATTCTAAAATACCTGATAATCTTGTAGCTCAGTTAAAACCTTATAGAGTTATGCGAAAATGGCTGGCGACGTTTTGTCTTTTTTTAGTCATTGTAACTATTATTTTAGGAATGCAAGTTTACAATCTTTTTAGCCCTCTTCTTACTATAGTTTTAATTGGACTGGCAGGATTATTTACTTTAAAGGTTAATAAATCTCTTATTAAATTTGGATGGGTTTAATGAAATTGCTTGCAGTTTTTTTGAACGACCTCCACGAAAGATAAGATATGAAAGGTCGAGACAGCGGAATGCCTGAGGAGGATTACTGGGGCAGTTTCTTTAACGCCGAATGTGTGATAAATAAGATGTTTGGAGAAAAGAGCTCTGAAGGCGGTGTTATTGAATTTGGAAGCGGATATGGAACGTTCACAATTCCAGTAGCCAAACATTCAACAAGCACTATTTTGGCCTTGGACATTGAGCCTGATTTAGTAGAGCTACTTCGACAAAAAGCAGAAGAACAGTCTATTAAAAACATTCATGCCGAAGTTCGTGATTTTGTGGCCGATGGTACAGGACTTGAGTCAGGAACCCAAGCCCATGCAATGATTTTCAATCTACTGCATCTGGAGCATCCAATAAAACTGTTAAAGGAAGCTCACAGGGTCTTGCGTAAAGGAGGTAGGCTATCTGTTATTCATTGGAGAAGTGATATTTCAGTACCTCGTGGCCCCTCATTGGAAATTCGCCCAACTCCGCAACAATGCAAAGAGTTGATTGAAAAGGCAGGATTTCACACTGTTGAGGATGTAGATTTACTTGAATGTTGCAAATTCCATTTTGGAATTGTTGCACTTCGATGAAAATATATAGTAATTATATTTGAATGAGAATAGTTTATTATGGCTCTTAATATCGGAGTTAACTTAATGAACTAGCCGAAAAGCAACTTGATAAAGATTGCGTAGATACTCTAGTACAGAATATGGATAAAGTTACTAAAATTCAAATTCAGTTTTGTGAAGATATTTATGGATAATAGTATTGACCCGACATAATTTTTAATTTCCCAAAAGGGAAATTAAAAACTTACTTTATTTCAGATAAAAGTTTTTTGTCTGTAACAAGTTTTCTTACACCATGTGCATGGTCTTCTTTAAATACGTTACCATCAGCACACCATTTACCAACACTGTTGATATCTAGTTTAGCACATTTAGGACGTACAGCCCATGAAACTTGGTAAGGTGAACATTTACTATCATTATAACTTGGTCCAGTAGTAGAGCCTGTAAATTCAACTGCTTTACCAGTACCTGCAGGAAGAGCTTTTGGTTGATGTAAACCATTAACTTTATTTCCATCATATGTTAAAGTATTAAAGTCTTGTGCAGAAGAATCATTAACTAAAGTAAATACTTGAGTCTCAACACGAAGATTTGGATTTGCACAACTTTTAGAAACACATGAACCTAAACCTTTACCAGGAGCAACATCGCATGAAGTAAATACCCAGTGAACTTCAATAGTATCACCTGGTACTAAATCACCATGTTTTCCTTTACAAATTTTTTCTTTAGTCGGTTTTAACTCTAACGCATTAAGATGTTTACTCATATTACATTTATAACCGCTATCATAACCATGGTTACCTTCTCCAGCATATATTGAGAAGTCTTTTGCTTTATGCTCTGCATTTTCATGAAAGTGAATATTACATAAGTTCATATCTTTAGAACTCGGTGCGATAGAGAAAATACGATCATTCTCCCCGGAAAGACCATCAATATCTCTCGGAGTTTGTGGACCAAAACCTTTACAAATACCTTCATCACCCCCGTGACTACTTTTACCATGATCACTCGCAATACAACCTACAGACAATAATCCTATTGTCAACCCCATTAAAATACTATTTTTTATAATATTCATTTAAACACCCTTTATAAGAAAATTTTATATTTGGATTATATCAATAATAAAATTAATATTAAATTAATTATTTGGTTTTTTATATTTATATCTTACGGCGTTACCAATTGGATTATTAATGCACTCTATTTGATACTCAATCATCTTATGAAAAGGATTTAAAAATTCATTAAAGTCACTATTATTGAGACTTTCAATATCCCATCTATTTAAAAGTTCTAGCACAGTAAGTATAGACTCTATTGTAGAAAGGCAGTAATTTTGAGGTTGCTCTTTTATCTTAAACTGGGACAGCTTTGTATTATCAAAACTGATATGCTTTAACGACTCTAAATTTTTAGAGTCTCTTAGCATCTTTAGGGAACATGACCAGGTAGAGTCTATAATAAATATGGCTGTCTCTCGTTTATCTTCA
Source organism: Sulfurimonas sp. (assembly GCA_021648285.1). Lineage (GTDB taxonomy): Bacteria > Campylobacterota > Campylobacteria > Campylobacterales > Sulfurimonadaceae > Sulfurimonas. The sequence continues at coordinate 41,091 of JAKITC010000006.1, forward strand.
GAAGTTCTATCTACATGTAGGTTTCGCTTGCTTATGTTTATCGCGTCTTTTGAGGGGTACAAGATGTAACTTTTACATGTAGAGATAATCTCATTAATTTCTTTGTGGTTTGTAAAATCTACCCCAATGAACAGTTTTGAGTTTTTTAAAGAGAGATGAGTAAGGTGTCCAGTGCCATTTTTTACTTTTTTAAACTCTTTTGGATGCATCAGCACAATAAATTTTGTTTTAGTATCTACTTGATGGATATGAGAACACATGCAAGAGCTTTTTGGTCTGTAACATTTATAACATTTTTCTCTATCACCATGAAGTGTCTGCATATCCAACCTATACTTATAATCGAACCCTCTGATTAATTCATAAGTTAGACTCCAAATCAAGTTTGGAGTGACGACAGTTTCGTCATTCTGGACTTGATCCAGAATCTAATATCTAATTATTCAGAGAATATAATCATAATTATACTAAAATATCGCTATGAAAAAGATTTACGATGTTATTATTATTGGTGCTGGTGCTGCGGGGATAATGGCCGCCATAACAGCAGCGCGGGAAGGAAAAAGTGTACTTCTTTTAGAAAAACTTCCTCAAATTGGAGCAAAGCTTCGTGCTACCGGTGGAGGTCGCTGCAATCTAACAAATACACTCTCAAATGAAGACTTCATTGCTAAATTTGGACGAGGAGGACGTTTTATGCGAGATGCTCTCTCTTTATTTGATAACAAACAACTTACAAGCTTTATGAATCAGATAGGTGTTGCGACACATGCCCCAGATGGTTTTCGTATATTTCCAACTTCACACTCCTCTTCTACTATAATTTCTGGACTTCAAAAAGAGATGGATAGAGTTGGTGTAGAAGTCATAACAAATCAACGTGTAGAAAGATTGCTTCTTGTTGGTTCAAATATAGATGGTGTGAAAACACAAGATAATTCATATAAAGCTAAAAATGTTATTGTAGCGACAGGTGGACTTGGTTACCCAGTACTTGGGGCAGAGGGAGATGGCTACACACTTGCTGAAGAGTTAGGACATAAAATCACAGAACTTTCACCTGCAATGATGCCACTAAAAACAAAAGAAATATGGACAGAGTGTCGTGCTGATACCATTTCAAAAGTAGAACTACGTGTTTCTTTACCTAAATATAAGAAACTACGAGCAAAAGGTGATTTAATATTTACAAAAAATGGTATTCGAGGACCTGTAGTCCTTGATTTTGCACGAGAGATCACACCTCTTTTAAGTAAATATGGAGAAGTTCCTATTGTTGCAAACCTTACTAAAGGAATGAATGAAGATGATATTTTACAACATTTTAAACAAGCAAGAGTCAAAAATCCTCATGCAACGATAGAAGAAAATCTACTTCCACTTCTGGCAAGTTCAGTTATACACAAACTATGTCAAACTGTTTGTGTTGATCCCTCTATGACATTTCATAAGGTAGAGGGTAAAAAGCGTAACTTACTTATAAAAATACTTGCATCAACTCCCTTTACAATAACTGGTCATGATGGTTTTAAAATGGCAATGATTACACGAGGAGGTATAAGCCTCAAAAAAATAGACCCTAAAACAATGCAAAGTAAGATAATTAAAGGACTCTACTTTTGTGGAGAAGTAATGGATATTGATGGACCATGTGGAGGGTTCAATCTTCAATGGAGCTTTGCAAGTGGATATTTATCTGGAAAACTTCTTCCATAAAACACTTAAAACTTTATATTTATAAATTACCATTTTTTAAAATTTCTACTATCTTGTTTACTTATTAATGATACTATTTTTGAAGATATAGTTAAAAAAACAATAAGTATACTAATTGAGACAAACTCTCTATACTATTTTCTATAAAGACCTATTTTATGGGATAAAGTTAAGATTAGTATATTTTTATAGCTAATCCCGAATGTCGCGCTGATACAATACCCAAGGTCCAAATTAGAATTGATATAAAAAAACATAAAAAACTCAAGGCAAGCGGAGATTTAATTTTTACAAAAAGCGGGATAAGAGGTCCTATTGTGCTTGATTTTGCAAGAGAAATAACTCCTCTGATAGAAAAATACGGCGAGGTTCCAATACTTTTAAATCTCACAAAAGGGATGAATGAAGAGCAGTTAACCCAGCACTTGAAAAACGAATCTCTTAAAAATCCATATGTTGAAATATTGAAACATCTCTGCAGCTTGCTTCCGGAGCCTCTATCTTTAGAACTACTTCATTTAGCCGGTATTAATCCTCAAGAGGAATACTCTAAGATTTCAGGCGCACAAAAAGCAAAATTTATAAATTTACTGGCTTGGACACCACTAACTGTTACAGGGCATGACGTCTTTAAAATGGCTATGATAACACGAGGCGGTGTCAACTTAAAAGAGATAAATCCAAAAACAATGCAAAGTAGAATTATGGACGGATTATATTTTTGCGGAGAAGTTATGAACCTTGACGGTCCATGCGGAGGTTATAACTTACAATGGTCATTTGCCAGCGGACATTTAGCTGGAGGACTTAATAGACTTCTTACATAACCTAGATTCCAAATCAAGTTTGGAATCTTATTTATAAGTTATGCAAGAAGTCTAATAAAAGTATCTTATAGAAGCAAAACCATATACTTCAGTATCTTCTATCATTTGTACATGTGAATCTTCAACTACTCCACCAAGAGCAAAAATATTAATATCACTCTTTTTTAAAAGCTCTTTTAAATCTTCTACACCTTTTGGCTTGCCTTTACCTGGTGAATCAAAAATCGGACTGTATGTAACAGCATCCGCTCCAAGTTTTTGTGCTTTTAGAACCTCTTTATGAGTGTGCGTACTGATTATGATTTCAAGACCAATTTCTTTGGCATGTTCAATCTCATCAAACTGATTTGAAGTTAGATGAACACCTGTAGCATTCAACTCTTTTGCCATATCTACATGTTGATGTATAAAACTTTTTATACTCTCAAACTGCGAACAAACCTCTACGAAATGGGCAGCCTGTATTGCATAGTTATGGTTAGATTTGTCTCTATAAAGAGCATAATCAGGCATATGCTTTTGCATTTGCTCATGAAGAATATTACGAAAAATAGCCGGGGTATCTGTATAAAATTGTCTTGAAGTTATAAGATACTTTTGCATTATCTAAGTAGTGGGTTAGCTGATCTATTAGGAGCTATAAACTCAACATTGTCAGCTTTTTTATTTAAGCTAGATCTCTCTGCAATAGCGTTTATATGGTACTCCAAGCGATTTAGCAAGTAAAGTTCATCAGCACTGTATTTTGATTTTGACTCTCTTATAAAGTTATGCAAAAACTCTAACTTCTCTTCTTCGCTTTCAAATTTTATGCTTTTTAATATATCCGAAACTTCATCATATTCATCTCCACACTCCGTAATAAAATCATACGATAAATCTATTGTCTTCATTGTATCAAGTGCTTTAGAGAATACAAAGTTGTTGTATAGCAGACAACCTACAAAATATTCTATATCAGAACTTTCAAATTCAGAGTATTGATGATTTTCATCACTAAAATGCTTATGCCAAATTTTTAAAACTTTTTCTATTTTTTTATTCATATACGAATTATACCCTATAGCAATTAATGTAGATATTCGTGACGCGTATGTGACACTTTTTGTTATAAGTTTTTAACGTCTCTTCTTATAAACTGCGTTCTAGAATTTCAAGGGGTGTGTAATGGTTCAAAATATTTTAAAAAGAGATGGCTCGCATAAAGAATTCTTATCATTCAAAATTGAAGATGCGATAAAAAAGGCTTTTAAATCTCAACATGTAACATATGACAGTTCAATATTTTTTAATGTATTGGAGAAACTCAAAAGTAAGAGAGTTATGGCGGTTGAAGACATACAAGACCTAATAGAAGAAGAGCTGTATAAAGCAAGATATTATGATGTAATGAAGTCGTTTTTACTTTACCGTCATATGCATAAGATGCAAAGAGATCACCTTCTCGAAGAAGACACGACATATATAAACTCTACTCAAACTATTGAAGAGTATATTAATGGAAGTGACTGGAGAATCAAAGCGAATTCAAATACCGGCTACTCAAATGCAGGACTTGTAAATAACACGGCGGGAAAAGTTATAGCAAACTACTGGCTGGATAAAGTCTACTCTAAAGAAGAGGGCTATGCTCACAGAAATGGTGACTATCATATTCATGATTTAGATTGTCTGACTGGATATTGTGCCGGATGGAGTTTAAGAGTATTGCTTGACGAAGGTTTTAACGGTGTTAGAGGCAGAGTTGAAAGTGATGCTCCTAGACATTTTAGAGAAGCTCTTGGACAGATGGCAAACTTTTTGGGCATACTTCAAAGTGAGTGGGCCGGAGCACAAGCTTTTTCATCATTTGACACTTACTTAGCGCCTTATGTATTTCGTGACAAACTGCCATATAATGAAGTTAAAAAGGCAGTTAGAAGCTTCATTTACAATCTAAATGTTCCAGCTCGCTGGGGACAGTCTCCTTTTACAAATATTACTATTGACTGGACTGTGCCTGAGGATTTAAAAGATCAAATTCCTACATGTAAACAGAATCACCTTTTTAAGGGTTTACTTGATAGTGAACTAGAGACTCTAGCAAATGAGCGTGGTTGTAAAAGCCTTGAAGATATGACATATAAATATTTTCAAAAAGAGATGAATCAGATAAACAAAGCTTACTATGAGGTAATGACTGAAGGTGATAAAACAGGTCAACCTTTTACTTTTCCTATTCCAACTGTAAATATTACAGAAGATTTTGACTGGCATGGAGAGAACACTGATATTCTTTTTGAAAATACAGCAAAAATCGGTTCATCATACTTTCAAAACTTCATAGGTTCTCAGTACAAACGAGATGCTGATGGAAACCTAATAGAAAACGAAGAAGCATATAAACCGGGACATGTAAGAAGCATGTGTTGTAGACTGCAACTTGATTTAAGAGAGTTGTTAAAACGTGGTGGTGGACTTTTTGGCAGTGCTGAAATGACAGGTAGTATCGGTGTTGTCACACTAAATATGGCTAGACTTGGATTTTTACACAAGGGCGACAAGGAAGCACTGATGCTTCGTGTTGATCAACTTATGAATCATGCAAAAAACACTCTAGAGAAAAAAAGAGTATTTATTCAAGAGATGTATGACAGGGGTCTGTTCCCATACACAAAAAGATATCTGCCAGGTTTTAATAACCATTTCTCAACTATCGGTGTTAATGGAATAAACGAGATGATAAGAAACTTTACCAGTGATAGTTTTGATGTTAGCTCAGAAAAAGGCATAGAGTTTGCTACTGAAATTTTAAATCATATGAGAGATAGAATGGTTGAATTTCAGGAAGAAACAGGAAATCTATACAACCTTGAAGCAACACCTGCTGAAGGCACTACATATAGATTTGCCAAAGAAGATAAGAAAAGATATGGTGATTTAATCTTACAAGCCGGAATGGATGAGAACATCTATTATACTAACTCTTCTCAAATCCCTGTTGACTTGACTAACGATCCGTTTGAAGCACTAACACTTCAAGATGATTTGCAGTGTAAATATACCGGTGGAACCGTTCTTCACCTTTACATGCAAGAAAAACTCAGTTCAACTGAGGCATGTAGAAAGTTAGTTAAAAATGTTATATCAAATTTTAGACTTCCTTACATAACGGTTACACCTCTGTTTTCAGTATGTCCAAAACATGGATACATTGCCGGAGAACATGAGTTTTGCCCTAAGTGTGACGAAGAAATTTTACTAGAGGAAAATGTAGCTCTAGAAGTTTCATAAACTAGATTCCAAATCAAGTTTGGAATGACGATAACAATATAAGAAGTCGTCATTCTGAACTTGATTCAGAATCTAACCCAAAAGGAATAAAAAGATGAGTAAAAATGAAGCATTAAATCTACATTCAGACAAAAGACAAAAATGTACCGTGTATACAAGAGTTATGGGTTATCATAGACCTGTGGAAAGTTTTAATGTAGGAAAAACTGGTGAACATAAGCAAAGACGTCAATTCACTGAGTCATGCTGACTCAGTCCTGCCAAAGGCAGGCTTTAGTACCTGAATATAATATGGACTTGTTCATATAATATGAGCTTTAAAAATGGCACTGCTAAAGTAATATATGATTTAACAGCATTCACTCACTTAGACTACCCTGATCATCTGGCATGTATAGTGTGGTTTAGTGGGTGTAATATGCGGTGCGATTATTGTTATAACAAGGATATTGTATTTGCTAAAGATGGTAAATATAGTTATAACGATATTTTAACTTTTTTAAAAAGTAGAAAAAACCTTTTAGACGCTGTTGTACTCTCAGGCGGTGAAGCAAGTTCATATGACTTGGTGGAATTTTGTCAAGAGATAAAAAAACTTGGTTTTAAAATAAAGCTAGACACTAATGGAACAAATTTCTTACATGTAAAAGAGTTAATAGAACTAAACCTACTGGACTTTGTAGCACTTGATTATAAAGCACCAAAAGATAAATTCACACAAATCACACACTCAAATAATTATAATGATTTTTTAAAAACACTGGATATGCTCATAGATGTTGATATGGATTTTGAAGCAAGAACCACTATTCATAACGATTTACTACATGTAGAAGATATTAATGAAATCATGAAAGAGCTAAAACAAAAAGGTTATAAAAATAAATACTATTTGCAAAGCTTCTTAGATACCGGAACCAATATAGCAGGCATAGGAGCTCCTACAAAAAGATTTGACAAATCACTTCTAAGTAATGACTTAGAAATAGTTTGGAGATAACAGTACCAACCCCTACAAAATTTAATCATCAAACTTAATATCTACACTGATTTCTTTTAAATCTCTAATAAGCTTTAATTTTACACTTCCCTCAATAAACGCAAGTTCTGTTTTCAAATCAAATATACTTTTTATTGGGGTACCGTTAAAGGAGACAATAGTATCACCCACTTTAATCTCAGCTTTTGAGGCAATAGATTTTTTAACAAGCTTAATGACTTTCAAGTTTTCATCTGATTCAAGGAAGACACCAAGTTTTTTCGCCTTTTTTGTACTGATTGCTGATGGGTATAGTAAATAATCAGCAATACCGGTCTCAGGGCTTGTAAGATTAAGAGTAATTGTATAATCTGAAATGCCTCGTCTGTTAATTCTGCTTGGAATTCCATATCCATGCATAATATGACCATTTCCAGCCAATACTGCCATAGAGTGTTCAGGATTTTTTTGCATATAATCAACTATATTTTTTGCCATTGATTCATCCCAAAGCAGTTGTGCGTGATAGAATTCATCAAAATTTTTAAAATTTTTGGATTGATGCATTGAATATACCAACATTAGATATTCTTTATACTTTTCATTGGAAAAATCAATTGAGTTTGGCACCTCTGAGCGCTGTTTATCATTTAAAGCATCAAGACCTTTGCTTACTACTATTTTTGTTATCTCTCTATCTATATTAAGAGCTATGATAGGTATGTTGTTCTCTTTTGCAAAAAGCATAATAGGTCTATATAACTCATAATCATACTTCCATCGTTTAAAATACTCTGTCTTTGCGACCATCTCTTTTTCATCAATCTTACCTGCTATAAATGCATCAAGGTACTTCTGAAATGGTTTTTGAAACATCTCCATACCAATAGAAAGTTTTGGATTGTTTTTATACATCGCTTTAATAATTTTTAGTTGATTTAGATGACTTGAAAACTCTGTATGTTTCTCGCCGACAAATACAACTCTGCTTTTTACCAGCTCTTTAGATATCTCACTGAATTTTTTAGCCTTAGGTTTTATTACTAATGAACCACTGTTTAACTCGTATATGATACCTTTTTGAGATGGTTTTATGGTTTTTTTTGTAATAACTCCATCTTTAAATACAACACTTGAGTATTTTCCAAGATGTTTAAGTTGATAAAAAATAGATCTTGAGAGTTTCTTCATATCAAATACAGCAAGCACTTTTTCACTGTTTAAAGGATTTTTAAACATTTCAAATTTAGCATCATCCTCCATTTTAAAAGGTATAGAAATCTGATTTAACAGTGAATTGTTAGCACCTAAAACAAGAATATTATTATTTTTAAGCTCCTCAAACGTTATCGTATCAGCATATTTAAAATTTTTATATACGTGTTTCATATTTTCAAATTTTTTCTCATCAGCTCTGTCAATTACAGCAATTATATCACTTTTAAGAACCCTTGAAATAACAGGGGAAATTTCTTTTGCATATAGTTTTCTAAACACTTCATAATTCTCATCAAAAATAATTTTTGAAGGCTCAATATCTAACTCAATGCGCATATTTTTTTTTCTCAAGTCTATTTTAGTTGATAAACACTCTTTATCTGAGCAAATTTTCATAGGAAGAAAACCTTGCTGTAAATTACTAACAATTTCAAACTCAAGAATGTACCTGTTTTTGAGATAACTCAAATTTAAATTATTAATTTTAAAATCTAACGCGCCTTTGCTATATACCCATGTTTTGAAAAAATCAAGCAATTTTTCACCTGACACCTCTTCGTATACTTCCATTAAGTCCCTGTACGTAGCAACTTCAAAAGGATATTTTTCAAGAAGTTTTTTAGTTCCCTTAGCAAATGCTTTTTTTCCTATTTTTTGCTCTAACATATAAAAAAAGATGGTAGCTTTGCCATACCCAACAGCATTTTTACTCTCTTGTGTTTTACTTGTAAATTCAATTAGTGCAATTTCATTTTCAGGATTAACATATGAGTTATACTTTACTAACATCTCCTTTCTGTAATCAGCTGCTCTGCCTTCTTTTTTAGCATAAAGATAATCAGAATAAAATGTATTTATTCCTTCAACCCAGTTTCCAACATCTGGAGTGTATACATAGTTACCAAACCATTGATGTGCTATCTCATGCCCCAAAGAGTTCTCTAAAACAAAATCCTTATTTATAATCTGTTTTCCAATCAGAGTATATGTCGGCATAGAGTATCCAGCGGGAAAGGGTGTTTCTACAATTGAAAACTGTTTAAATGGTAAAAATCCAAACATCTCCCTGTAAAGATTAAAATACTCTTCACTCTTATCAAAATATCTTTTTGAAAGAGACGAATCATCCGGATAAAAATATGTTGAAAGTTTCATTCCATTATTGGCAGTTGTAGAGTTGACTGTATAGTTCTTAGATGCTATTATGTGAAGTCTGTCTAATGGATAATCAAATATAAAACTTTTGCCCTCTTTTGTCCCTTCTGTTCTAGTTGCTTCAGTAACGATTATAGCTTCTGAGTTAGAAATAACCGTCTCGTGTTTACACATCACATCAATTCTAGGGTACCATGCTTCAAGCAGTATGGCATCACCTTTTATGGACTTAAAACCGTAAGTGAATGTCATCTCAACATCTTTATTGACATCCTCTTTTACTAAATATGGAATATTATTATCAACACTAAGCGTTGCATTTTTAATCTCAGTGATTTTTGCCTTTGTATCTAGCATTTTCATTGATGGATGATCACTTTGTATAGTGGCATGACCTTTGAGTAAACCTTTATCTATGTCTAAATCTATTTTAAGCGAATAACGGCATTCATGTGCGTAAAGTGAAGACAAAATAAGAGTTAGAAGTATCAGTGCTTTTTTCATTATATAGGTATCCTTTTGTATTATAAATATTATTGTAACTAGAAAAAGAATACAAACAACAATATTTAAAAAATAATTGTGTATTATTTAATTTATAATAATTATTAGATAGAATACATACATGGAAAAAAAGCTAAATAAACGAGAGCGATATAAAGCTCAACTTAAACCAATTGACTACTATAAAGATTTTGAAAGTATAGATTTTGAGAGCCTCGGAGAGGGAGACAGATTCTATCTTCAAGATTTTGGAATATTTAACACTGACTTCTTAGAAGATGAATTTACCATTCGCATCCGTATACCCGGCGGAAGAGTTACAGCAGAGCAGTTTCAAAGTATTGCGGTAATAGTAGATGAATACGACCTTAAAATAATTCTAACAGCCAGATCTGGAATACAACTTCACAATATAGAAGCTGATGATGTTTTAGACATACATAAACGAATAAATGCTCTTGGGGTGTCAACATGGCAGAGCTTTGGAGATAATGTTAGAAATATTGTAACAGATGCGTATGACGGGCGTGGCAAATATAGTAAGATAGAAGTTTATCCAATTGTTATGGCGATGAATGACTACATCATAGAAAATCCTCGATATGTAGGTATGCTTCCTCGTCGTGTCTCTGTTGGAATCTCCGGCAACAGCACAAATGTAACTTCATTTTTTGCAAATGACATATATTTCGGATTAGCAAAAAAAAATGGTGAATTTGGCTTTAATGTTTATATGGGCGGTAAAAATACAGAGGTGGCAAGACCTGCTGATATATTTTTAAAAGAAGATGAAGTTTTTAATTTTTTCAAAGCTTTTGTTGAAGCATTTTATCTGCATGGTTCCCGTTATACTCGCTCTAAAACCCGTATATTTCATATGATAGAAGAGCATGGTATGGATAGTATGAGAGCTCATATTCAATCTGAGTATAAAAAAGATTTTGAGAGTGCCGGAGAGCTTATATTGGAAAAAGCAAAGTTCTCAGAATTTCATGAACTTAAAGATGAAACTTTTGGATTTTGTTATCAAACAGATTGTTCAAGACTAAATGCAAAAGAGATAAAGGAGATTGCTATATTTGCTACAGAACATAGAGCAGAGATCCGTTTTGGAATTGATCAAAACATCTATATACTTGGTTTAAAAGAGCCGTCATCTACGCTAAAATCACCAACCATAACTGATACAATTTTAACATGTGCCGGTAATCTATGCCCATATGCGGTTTGGAGTATTAAAGATGACACATCTTATCTGCCACTTGAGAAGATTAATGAACATCAGATTCAAGTTGGCTTTTCCGGCTGTGCTAAAGGGTGTGGAAGACATAGACACACAGACATTGGTCTCATAGGGCTAAAAACAAATAATTTTGGTGATACGGATGGTGGAGCCAGAGTCTTTTTAGGTGCCCAGCACACCGAAGGAAAATCAACAGCACGACAACTCTTTTCAATGGTTCCATTTGTTCACCTAAATAGTGTTGTTTCTTTAGTTATAAAATTATTTGAGCTTAGTGGTTACAAAGGGTTTGAAGAGTATTCAGCAGATATATTAAACAAATACTCTGAAGATTTTGTTTCAATATGGGTTTTAGCAAATCTTGAAACTAATAAATCCATAGGTTTAGAAAGACCTCAAAAAGAGAAAAATTTTGAATATGAAAAAGAGTTACTAAGAAAAGAGTTTCCAGATTTGGATTTTTGGCAACATGTAGATGAAGATTTTTATCCTGCAATAAGCTACTTAGGTAAAAAACTTTGGACTATTGAAGGTGAAGATCCTCATTATAAACCAAAGGTACATAGAACAAATTTTCGCTAATTTATATTTATCTTGGCTTACTCATAAGTCTAGTATCTGCAAAAAATGAAATAGATTAACTTCCACTAAGATAGGCTTGATGTGTATAAAGGTATAAATATTGCTCTAAGTTGACATAAGTAAATAAACTTATATCTATAAAATGATGGAATACTCAGATACAATGAAAAAAGTCACCAGAATTATTATCATATTGGTTTTATTTTTAAGCATTACCGGATGCAGCACCAAAGAAGACTACTCTTTTGTTAAATCTATCTTTCAAACAGATGGTGCTTCCACGGTGAAAGCACATGTAGATATACTTAGAAATAAATTACTCGAATATAAAATTAAACTAAATAAACGAAATCCAAATTACTATTGTAAAAAAACAGATGAAACTATAACAAATGAGATAAAAAATAGTACAAATAATTTAACTCTTGCACTACTAACAAACAAAATAAACAGCACATACAAAGATTATTTAAATATAGCATTTAGTTCTGAGTATGTAACGGATAGAAACGACTATCTAATAATGGGAATATACAAGTTGTTCTACCGGGCATATACAGTTGAGAGAAGTCACACCGTTACAACAATGCAGTATGACATTGAGAAACTTCAAGAAGCAAATAAAATGATGCAAATCATACAGTACAAAATTCAAACAGCAACAAATAATGATGGCAATTATCTCTTTATTACATGGCAGAGACCATGGCAAATTGAAGTCTTAGCAAAAATAAATAATAAAAAAGAGATTGATTTAGATAAATACACCAAAAAACAGCTACTCTACCACTCAAATATGAGTTTTCAAGTTATAAGCTCAGGTATGATTTCTACAATTCAAGAAACACTTAAATCTCTTGGTGCTGAAGCCACCAATTTAAGCAGGTCTGCAATAAAAAGTATTTTTATATTTTTGTAATAATTTAGAAAAATATAATTTAAACTTCCAACCTGTAACCAAACCCTTTTACGTTTTTTATTAAGTTTTTGGAAGTTTTTGCTCTTATCCTTCTTATAAATGTCCTAACTCTTTCATCACTAACATCTGAAGTCCACAAAGTCTCTTTTATAATATTATCATCTATAACACTGTTTACATCTTCTAGCAGCAGAGATAAAAATTTAATCTCATTTTTTGATAGTGGAACAAATCTATCATTTTTATATAGTGAGTTTGTGGTTTTATTAAATACAAAATCTTCGCTTAGTTCTACATGCTTATTGCCTAGTTTTGGGGCTAAACCATTGATATAATCTAAGAGTTCATCTGGATCAAATGGTTTTAAGAAGTATTTTGTAACGCCTATATCTATGGCATCAAAGAGTTTCTCTTTCTCAGAAAATGCACTAAGAATTATAATAGGAATATCCGAATTTATTTGCTTTAGCTCTTTTGCCATATCAAGTCCGGAAAGCCTGGGCATCATAATATCTGTGATAACTATATCGGGCTTTATTTTTAAAAACAACTCTCTACCCTCTACGCCGTCTGATGCAACTATAAAACTATGAAAGCTATCGCCAATAGCATCTTTTAAAAGTCTAGATATATTCTCTTCGTCTTCAACAAGAAGAACTTTTAATTCCTTTAATGCTTTATTTTTCATGACTGTCCAACGGTATTTTTATAATAAAGTTTGTTGTGCCTTTTCTACTTTTCACATCCATAAATCCATTTAAGCCTTGTTCACAAATCATTTTAGACATAAACAGACCCAAGCCGGTACCTTGACTTTTGTGTTTTGTTGTAAAGTATGGCTCAAAAATCTTTTCAAGGTTCTCTTTTGATATTCCTCCTGCATTATCCTGTAATTGGATTATTGCAAAACCATCCTCTACTCTAGTGCTTATACTTATTTCTCTTATCAAAATACCATTGTTAACAAAAGCATATTTTGAGTTGTTAATAAGATTGATAATAACCTGAGTGAGTTCATTGGTCACTCCAAGCACTTCTATATCAATAAAATCTGTTTTAATGATTATCATCTCATCATTTATAATATTCTCTAAAAGCCTAATAGACTCTCCAATACTATCACTTATATTAAAGTAATGTTTTTCTTTTTGTGGAGTAAAAAAGTTACTAAAATCATCTATGGTATCTGACATGTTTTTAATAATGTTTTTGCTCTCATCATAAAACTTTGTAACATCATCTCTATTATCATTTTGCACGGCTTTTTTTATACTAAACATAGCTAAACTAAGTTCTGTAAGTGGCTGTCTCCACTGATGTGCAATATTTGCAAGCATTTGACCAAGACTAGCATGTCTTGATTGCCAAAACATTACGCGTTGCTTATCTTCATTCTTTGTTATTTCATCTTGTACACGCTGTTCTAGAGTTTTGTTTAACTCTTTTAACTCTCTTGTTTGTTCCTCAACCCTCTTTTCTAGGTTTCTGTTTAACTCTTCATACTCTGCCTCTTTTTTTAAGAGTTCCTCTTTTAATATAAGCTCTTTTGTTACATCATATCTGATAGCAACAAATTCAACAATATCTTCATTTTCATCTAATATGGGAATTACCGTTGTATTTACATAAAAAGTAGAGCCATCTTTTGCTAGATTTTGAACAGTATCTTTATATATCTTTTTTGCGTTTATTGTGTCCCATAAAAGTTTAAACTTTGACTCTTTGACGTCAGGATGCCTGACTATATTATGGTTTTGTCCTATCAGTTCATCTTTTGAATAGCCACTAATGCTACAAAACTCATCATTCACAAAAGTAATTATCCCATCAATATCAGTTTTAGAGATTATATTACTTTTTTCAATAGCTTCTTTATACTGTTTTAGCATTGATATTTCTATTCTCCATAAATTTTTGCATCTCTTTTGCAGGCAATGGCTTAGCATAATAATAACCTTGAATCTTATGACAGCCATTCTCGAGCAAGAAATCTCTCTGAATCTCTTCTTCAACTCCCTCAGCAATAACATCAAGTTTTAAGCTGTTCGCCATAGCTATAATTGCTCTAACAATAGCCTTACTATCTTCATCATTTGGAATATCATCAATAAATGACTTGTCAATTTTTAATTTATTTATTGGAAATTTTTTTAGATAAGATAGCGATGAATAGCCTGTTCCGAAATCATCTATTGCAATTTTTATATCTAAAGCGCTTATCTTTTCGAGTTTATCTATTGATTTTTCAGGTTTTTTCATAATATCGCTCTCAGTTAGTTCTAATTCTATATGTTGGGAGTCTAAGGAGAACTTCATTATGTTATCATTTAATTTCTTTATATAATCCTCCTGTTCTAAGTTTTTAATGGCAAGATTTAGTGAAAGTACCCCTGGATTATAGCCATCTTTATACCATTGGCTAAACTGCTTCATAGCTATGTTCATTACTAGATTGTCAATCTCAACTATCAGCCCTAATTCTTCTGCTAAGGGTATAAATTTAAAAGGCAGCACTAAACCAAATTTTGGACTTTCCCACCTAACTAAAGCTTCCATTCCTATAAGTTTATTACTGCGAGCATCTATTTGCGGCTGATAAAAAACAACAAACTCTTCAATTTTAATAGCTTCGTGAATGGCAGCCTCCATAACGACTCTCTCCAATACCAACTTTGTCATCTCATTTGAGTAGAACTGAAAATTATTTTTACCCTCTTCTTTAGCTTTGTACATCGCACTGTCAGCATCTTTAATAAGAGCAAAAGAATCTGTAGCATCCTTAGGATAAAGACCGATACCTATACTGCATGAGATGTAAAATGTGTGTTTATTTATTACAAAAGGCTTTGATAATATCTTTAAAATGTTTTGTGCCAGCCTTGATGTTCCTTGAATATAATTAAAATCTTCTAAAATAACACTAAACTCATCACCACCTAAACGAGAGAGAGTGTCATTACTGCGAATAACATTTTTAATCCTTGAACTTACAGCAATTAAAGCTTTATCTCCAACATCATGACCCAAAGAATCATTTATAACTTTGAAATTATCCAGATCAATAATATATAGTGCCAAAATAGTACCGTTTCGTTGTGCTTTTTGAATTCCTTGTTTCAATCTGTCATTAAACAAAATTCTATTTGGCAAAGCTGTTAACAGATCATAATTTTTTTGATAATCAAGAGTGCTTTCTTGTTCTATTATTTTATCTTGAGCTATTTTTTTTGCTAAAAGGTGTTCTTTAGCTCTGTTTTTCTCTATGATTATTTGCTTAAAGTTATTTGAGTAACGCTTACCGGAAGTTCCAAAGTAATACATAGATAATGCCAAGAGTATTGCTCCTGTATTATATACATCATCATTTTGCATAATCATCCAAAGTAATGTAAATCCAAGCATAGTAAAAACATATGAAATATATATACTAAAAACTTCACCAATTGTAAGAATAGAACCAGCAGCTAAACCAACGATAACAGCTAAAATTAAAAAGTGATGCTCTGTAGGTAAACTATGTACAAAAAATAGCATCAGTCCGAATGCCAATCCACTTAAAAACATCACAATTTTATAATAAACAAGCCAAGCATATAAATCGTTGAAGTTATCTATTTTATCTTTTATTTTATTGTATTTAAAAGCAATATACATACGAATTAATAAAATAATATAATGAGTAAAGACACCAAAAAGAATTGTATTTATAGGTATTTTAGAATCTATAAAGAGTATTGCCAACAGCATAAGAACAAGAAAATGTCCTATTATCCCTGTCTTTGTATTTTGATATATACAATCTATTGCCTCTTTGGTGGCTTGTTGCTCAATTGTTAAATTCATTTTTTCTCTCTTAAATTTACTTTAACTCACTCCAGTTATTACCTATATTCATGCTGGCTTTTAGCGGAATATTCAACTTCATAATGTTTTCCATTATATTCTTAAACTTCTCGCCTAAGACTTCAGCCTCATTTTCATCTACTTCAAATATTAGTTCATCATGGATTTGTAAAAGCATCTTAGCATTTAATCTCTCATCTTCTATTACTTTATGAATCTTATTCATAGATAATTTAATAAGATCAGCAGCAGTTCCTTGAAACATACTGTTTACGGACTCACGCTCATATGCAGCTCTAAACATTGGTGTTGCATTTTCATAATCAAAATATCTACGGCGACCTAAGATAGTCTCAACATATCCCATCTCTTTTGAATCATCTACAATAGAGCGAAAATATGTTCTGACCGTTGGAAAGCTCTCAAAATATTTTTCTATTATCTCTTTAGCTTCTTTAGTTGTGATGCCCAAAGTATCTGAGAGTTTTTTTTGTCCCATTCCATAAAGAAGTCCGAAGTTGACAGTTTTTGCTACACCTCTTTTAGCAGCTGCTTCATCTTCCCCGAACAGTGCTATTGCAGTCTGCATATGGATATCTTTGTCGTTCACAAATGCATCGACCAAGACTTTGTCCCCAGAGAAATGAGCAAGCAGTCTAAGCTCGATTTGAGAGTAATCTATACCCACAAACTTTTTACCTTTACCTGCTACAAATGCTTCTCTTATCCTAGAACCAAGCCTTGTTCTTGTAGGGATATTTTGTAAGTTTGGATTTTTTGAGCTTAGTCGTCCGGTTGCAGTACCTGTCTGAACAAACGAGGTATGAATACGACTATATTTATCCTCACTGCTTAGTTTTAAAAGTGGCTCAATATATGTAGAGTAAAGCTTGTAAACTTCACGATATTCTAATAGCATAGGGATAATCTCATGAGCATCTTTGAGAGAAGAGAGAACTTGCTCATTAGTTGAATATCCGGTCTTAGTCTTCTTTCCAACCGGAAGTCCAAGATGCTCAAAAAGTATAGCACCTAACTGTTGTGTAGAGTTTATATTAAACTCACTTCCAGCCAATGCATAGATATTTTTAGTGAGTTCACTCAGAGTCTCTTTTACATCAACTAGAAACTCTTCTAAAAATGCACTGTTTACCTTTATCCCCTCTTTCTCCATCTTTAAAAGAGTCTTTATAAAAGGAAATTCTACATCATATGCTTCATCTATGAGATGCTTTGCGCTCTGAAGTTCTAGTTTCTCTAAAAACAGATAATAAAGTTTCAGAGTTATAAAAGCATCTTCTGCCGCGTATTTACAAGCATCCTCAACTTCTACACTGGCAAACGTCTCACCTTTTTTTACTGTATCTTTAAAAGCAACCATACTGTGGTTTAAAAGTTTATCTGAGAGTTTATCCAGTGAAAGTGCACTCTCTGTATTTACTAGCCAAGCAAGTATCATAGAATCAGCGTAGATTTCTAAAGAGTCATCTTCTAAAAATCTGCTTACAAAGTGTAAATCAAACTTTATGTTGTGCCCAACTACCTTGAAGTTAAATATCTTTCTTATGGCTCTCTTTACATCATCTTTGCTTATCTGATCAGGAACACCCAAATAAAAGTGAGCAAACGGAACATAATAAGCTTCTGTGTCATTAAAACTAAAGCTAAACCCTACAAGGGAGTCTTTCTCATACTCAAGACCTGTAGTCTCGGTATCAAATGCTACTATCGTATTTGAATCTAAAATATCTAAAACTTTGTTTAATTCTTTTACATCCGTAATAAGAGTTGCTTTAAACTCTAGTTTTCTAGTCTCTTGTATCTCAACTTCAACTTTATTAAATGCTTCTTGTTGTGTCTGTGTACTAACCATATTTTTAGCATGTAAAAATCTTAGTACATGATTTTGTTCATATTTTACAAGCTCATCATATATATTTAAAAATGGATGTTCAATATCCATAGTGTACTCTTGGAAATCAAAACTATCAAATACGTCATGCTTAAGTGTAACAAGTTCTTTTGACATGTAAGCAGCATCTTTTGATTCTACAAGTTTCTTTTGAATGCCTGCCGGCTTTATTTCATCTATATTTGCATAAATATTATCTAAAGTGTCATACTCTACCAAGAGCTTCTCTGCACCAACCTTGCCAATTCCCCTTACACCAGGAACATTATCAGCAGAATCACCAAGAATCGCCTGATAGTCTATAAACTGCTTTGGAGTAACGCCATACTTCTCAAAACAGGCATCTTCATCCATGCTTTTTCTCTTTATAGCGTCCACTACAACGACTTTACCGTCGTCAATTAACTGGTATAAATCTTTATCGTGAGAGACCACTCTGACAGTGTAACCCTTCTCTCTCGCTAAGTGTGTAACTGTAGCTATAATATCATCAGCTTCAAACCCAACTTGACCGAGAGTTTTATAACCCATCTTATCAATCCACTCTATGGCAATCGGTAGTTGCATAGTAAGCTCTTCCGGTGGGGGTTTACGGTGTGCTTTGTAGTTTGGGTCTATCTCATTTCTAAAAGTATTACCTTTCGTATCAATAGCAAAAACCAGATAGTCACTGTCATGCTGTTTTTGAAGAGTTGAGATAAAGTTAGTAAAACCGGTTAAAAGACCCGTAGGAAAGCCATCTTTATTTTTCAGATGTTGTGGCAGTGCATAAAAACTGCGAAAGAAAAAACCGAAGGTATCAATTATTGTGACTGTTTTACTCATCCTTACATTGATTCCGATATATCAGTAATTACACCACTGAGAATTTCACGATTATAACCGGCATCCTCTGCTTTTTTCAATCCAAAATTAATAGCCATCTCACTTAGAGGTTCATTTACAGGAACCAGTGTCTTTACAATATTTAAAGCAATGCAAAATTCCTGAAGATTTTGGGGAGCGGCAGATGGATTGTCAGAGTATTTAATCATTTCTATAAACTCACTGTCAAATCCCCAATGCTTAAAAACTAAAGCTGTTACCTCACCACATGTAAGACCGGTATAAGCTTTTTCAACCATAGCTAAATTATGTGAGTTTTTTGCTTCGTTAGAAAAGCTTGTCACTTCATCTTCTTGAATAACGCTACTCGCAATAAGTATTTTTCCTATCTCCTGCAAAAATGCGGCCAAATACAATCCATCTGCTTTCGCTCTATCTATTTTCTTATACCATTGCAGCATTAAAGCTGCTTGCAGCCCTGAAATATGTGCAAATTTTTCTGATGTAATACCATAAGGTTCCATATCTATATTAAGGAGCTTTTTTATTGAGTTACCAAGAGCTATTGATCGGGTCATGCTCATTCCAAAAAGACCTACTGCCTGAGAAGCATTTTTTATCTCTCTTCCAAATCCATACATAGGTGAATTGGCAGTTTTAAGGAGATTTGCAACAATCATAGGATCACGCTCAATAACTTTAGACATGTCATTTATTGTAGAATCATCATCAAAATAAATTCTATTTATTTCTATAATCGTTGTAGATAGAGGAGGAAGTGCTTTAATGCCGTCAATAATAGAACTTTTCAAAGTATAGATACCCCTTTTTTATTACTATTGTATCACTTTAAAGCTAAAAGTTATTTAGTATGACACTCTGTTAAAGTTTTTTCAGCTCTGGAAATATAATCATATCCATTATAAACTGTATATGAACCGTAAAGGATAACCGCAAAAGATGAAAGACTCATCATCATATTTCTGAAACTTGTTGCACTTGAGAGTGATGCTAAAAAACCAAGAGAAAACATTGCCGGGATTGTACTGATTCCAAATATAGCCATTACTAAAGCACCATATACGGGGCTTGCTGTACTGGCCGCAGTTATTGCGAAAAAGTAAACAAATCCACATGGCAAAAGTCCATTTAACATACCAAGAACAAAAAAACTAAGGTTTGATTTTGAATTTAATACCTTTTTAAATGCATTTTTATATATAGATGAGGATGTAAATGAATGTTCAATCAGTGTTAAAAACTTTATCTTTCCCATTAAAGATAATCCCGCAAGAATCATGGCAATACCTGCGGCTATAAGCAGTGTTCCATTGGCATTATTACTAAAAGTAACAACACTTCCAAGTGCTCCAAATACTGCACCGAGTATTGAATATGTAAAGACTCTGCCAAATGAATACATAAGATGCGCTGTTGCTTGAGAGACCTTGGAACTTGCCGGCTCTATTTTTATAGTTGAGTATGCTAAAACAATTCCCCCGCACATTCCTATACAGTGCCCAAAAGAGCCTAAAAAAGCAATACTGATTATAGCTATTATATTTACAGTTTCCATTGAGACCGATTCACATTAAATTGCACTATATTAGTTCCCTAAAAGTTGTTTTTTTATACTTGGATTTTTAAGAGTTTCACCCCTTAACATTCGTAGACGCATTGTATCAAAATCTACATATAAATCTTTTTTATTTTCATATGCCCCAAATCCATATCCCATTGCTGTTTTATCCGTCAATGAATAAAAAGCAGTTCTTGCATTTATATATTTTTTTGTGTCTCTACTCATTACCCATACAACAGCACTATCTTTAAACTTCTTATCTTCAAGCCACTTTACTAATCCTCCATGATCATGAAAAAACCAACTCTTTCCATTTTTTATAATTACTTGAGATAAATCAGTTAGGTCATTTATAACCATTTTGCAATCACTGTCTATATATTTTCCAATTTTCACCTCTATTGGGATTTGCTTAAAATTTCCCTCATTAACAATAATGGTCCTTTTTGTTGATGCAAGAGATAAGAACAGTGTTACAATTATTGCAGCTATAATTACTATTATTAAAAAAGGCAGAATTTTTCTCATCATTATTAAAAACTCCATATTATTTGAAAAATCAAATTTTTTATAAATTATAATTTGAATTAATAGATTATAATTTAAATATAAACCATCTATATTACTGCTATTTTACACTAATTTAGTTACATTTGTGTTAGGCTTATCTTCTTTTTCTGCCCTTACCTAAATCATCATAAATTAAAAACCTGGACAGGTCATCTTTTATCTCTAAATCTAGACTATCCCATATTTCTTTTTTCTTAGCATACCTGGATAAGTCCTCTGTTTTACTCTTTTTAATATCTCGGATTAGATAGTGATATCTAACTATATCTTTTGTATATTGACTTATAAAAACCCAGTTTTTTATTATCTGATAACTTCTCTCTTCATGATCCGTAAAACTATACTCATCAAACTCTATATCCTCATCATCTTTTATATATGCGGTTGACGGCTTACCAATATCATGCAAAAGTGCAGACGCAAAAAGCTTGAATTCGCCAGCCCTTAAAACATAGTACACAACCCTAAGAGTATGAAAAAAAACACCATGTTGGTGCCACTTGTTTTGCATAAAAAAGAGTGATTTTAAAAATTGCTTTGAATAAAAATTATTATTTGTAATATTCATAGCATCTCCTTTGCCATAGGGTGGCATACTTCAACTGTCTCTTTAAGATTTCGCTTTTGGATATGTGTATAAATCTGCGTAGTTAAAAGCGAGGCATGACCTAGTAGTTCTTGCACAACTCGCAAGTCTGCTCCTCCTGTTACAAGTGATGTTGCATAAGAATGGCGAAGAACATGGGGAGATACTCCTAAGTACTTTTGAGTTATCTTATATGCAGAGATACGACTTAAACTTCCGCCCTTATAATTACACCAAACAAACTCTTTTTGACTTTTCATCTCATTCAAATAGTTGTCAATCGCTTCTCTTGCCACATTTGCTATTGGGACTATGCGCTCTTTTTCACCTTTTGCGTGTCGTATATAAAGCCAATCTCTCTCTATATCCTCTCTTTGCAAAGCCAAGCATTCGCTTATTCTGGCTCCGGTTGCATACAAGAATAGTATCAAAGCGTAATCACGAAGCCCTATTAACGAGCTTCTGTCAATTAATTGCAGTGAGTTTTGTATCTCTTGATATGATAAAAATTTAGGAAGTAGTTTTGGGATTTTTGCAAATTTGAGCTTTGTTTTTTCTTCTAAAAATTGATTCTTATAGCAGAAGTCAAAAAAAGCATTGACAGATGAGAGTTTTCTATTTAAAGTTCTTTTATTTTTATAAGAGCTCAAAGCCTTTAAAAGAGTCCCTGAATTCAATCTGATTAAAGGTTTTTTTAGTGTTTCTTCCAGAGTGTTTAAATCACTCCGATACGCTTGGATACTTTTTTTACTAAGAGCTCTTACAACAGTAATATACTCTATAAAAGCTTCTAGTTCGTTGGACATAGCACCATCCTTTAAAAATGCACTACTCTACAGATATATACTCATCATCTACATAGAAAATTTTATCAGAGATAAATACATATCCATCATTTATACTTACATCATAAACAGTATACTTTGAAAAGTCTTTTGATATTTCAATTATATAACCCTCTTTTTCTAAAACATACAACTTATCGTCGCTAACTATCATTCCTAAAAAGTGAGCGAAAGGAAACTTTAGCTTTGCATTTTGTTTAAGCTCTGATGTCAATGAGATAATATCACCCTGTTTTGTTGCTATATAAATATTTTTATCATCACTGAGAACATTTCTGATATCATGATTGGCTCTAATCTCTTTCTCAGCCAATGAGAGCAGTTTATGCCCTGTTGCTGTAACTATTTTATTATTAACCAAGTTAAAATAAATAATATTGTTAAAATAATCTTCACTACTGACAATAATAGTTCTTAATTTCTTCTTTATTTTTGAATTAATAACAACTATTTTTCCATCAAGTGTTGAAAAGATAACAATGTCATCTCTAAAATATGGCTTTACTATCTTAGAATTTACAACTATAGGTGCATCACCCTGCTCTTTTAAAAGTAATGTTTTAGTAGCTATAGAGTATAAAGCCATCTCATTATTTGTAAAAAGAACTGCTAATACATCATCTTTAACACTTGCTATTGCGATAGTTCTCTTGAGTTCAAATTTTTCTATTCTTGTACTATCATTAGCAGATTGAAGTGTTAAATCTCCATCAATACTTGCACTTATTACCCATCCGTCACTGTATCCCAAAAGTTTATGATTTTGTGGAATTTTTACATCTAAAACTTTATCTGTCGCCAATACTTTTCTATCTTCAACAAGAGCAGCATCAGGTGAGATATCTTTTATTGTAACTTCACTACTACCAAAATTCTTCCAATTACCTGCAACATCGATAGGTTTAAATACTTCTTTAGTACTACATGCAGTAAAAATAGTGGCTGTTAGTGTTATTAAAACTAAAAATAATACTTTCAACATATTACTTAATGCCATAGTGCAGAAGAATTTTTACTAATTTATTTAAAGAAGAGTCTTGTGAAACTTTTAAAAGTTTATTATGCGCTTCATCTATCTTATTTGCTTCTAATAACATAACTGCACTTTGAACTAAAGCCAAATCTCTATAAATTGCATCTTGTGCAGAAGCATAATCATCTAATGAATTGGGATTGGTAGCCAATTCATACTTTGCCAAATCATCAATTATTAATGCATTTGAACTTTTTATGTTCTTAATCGCATCCAAATCTTTATTTGCTACTGCCTGTGAAAATATCCAAACATCATAAAGCTCTGAACTTGAAGTTTTTAATTCACTAAGCGCATGAGCGTCTTTAGAATCTTTCATCAGCTTAGTCAGTGCCGCATTCGCAGCAGTTATCTTAGAATTCTCATTAGCATCGTAAACTATATTAGCACTAACAACCAAAACTATTGCTACAACTGAACCTATCATTGCTTTTTTATATTTTTTTACAAACTTTTCAGTTATAACCGCTTTTTCAAAAAACTTTTCTTCGGAGTTCAACTCCTCTTTTACCATACTGATATTATCTTTTAAGCTCAAAAATATTCCTTCATTTTATACAATCAATTAAAATTGTAAAATAATATCGCATAATTTGTTAAAGTTTCATCAAATTGATAGATTTTTTTTGTTACAATCTTATTAAAATATTTAAAGGTATGCAATGAAAGTAGATGATGCACTATTAACAAAATTAGAAAAACTATCATTTTTAAAAGTTTCAGCTGATAAAAGAGAAGACATCATTGAACAACTATCTGAAATAGTTAGCTTTGTTGATAACCTGAGCGAATTAGACACAGATGGTGTAGATGATAATTTTGCTATGAATGATGAAGCAACTATGCTTAGAGAAGACAAAGCTTCATGTAGTACTGATATAAATGATAATATACTCAAAAATGCACCACAAAGTGCTGATCACTTCTTTATTGTTCCTAAAATCATAGAGTAAATATGATAAAAATCTATGGGATTAAGAACTACTATAGTGTAAAAAAAGCACTTTTTTTTTAAAGAATTAGACCTTGATGAGGCCGCTAAAACAGAGTGGCTTTGCAAAGAAAATCTTTTAATAAAACGACCAATAATAGAATTTGAAAATACTATTATTGTTGGGTATAATAATACTAAATATAAAGAGGTACTACTATGAGTAAAGATGAAAAAAAAACAATTGACATAAAAAAACTACTTAAAAGTGTTTTACACTTTGATTCATCGGATCTTCATCTTGTTCCGGGGAGTGAACCACAGATTAGGATAGATAAGGAGTTAAAACCTCTAAATTTACCTGTTTTAGATGCGGATGAAATAGAAGAGATGGCTTATGCCCTCATAGAAGATAAACAGAAAAAATTATTTGAAGAAGATAATGAGCTTGACTTTTCATTTGAGCTTGATAATATTGGTCGTTTTCGTGCGAACTACTACCGCACCATTTCTGGTATTGGTTGTGCTTTTCGTATGATTCCAATAGATATACCAACGCTCGAAGAGTATAACAATAACCCTATTTTTAAAGAACTTGTGAAAAAGGAGAAGGGACTTATTCTTGTAACAGGTCCAACGGGTAGCGGTAAATCAACAACGCTTGCTTCAATGCTTCATGAGATTAACATAACTGAAAGAAGACATATTATTACTATTGAAGACCCTGTTGAGTTTGTACACACAAACATAAAATCTCTATTTTCTCAAAGAGATGTCTCTGAAGGTGACACAGCATCTTTCGCAACTGCGCTAAAATATGCTCTTAGACAGGATCCGGACGTTATACTAATTGGAGAGATGAGAGATAAAGAGACTATCTCTGCTGCTCTTACTGCTGCTGAAACTGGTCACCTTGTTTTTGGAACACTTCATACAAATTCTGCTCCAGGAACAATCAACCGTATAATTGATGTTTTTGACGCAGGAGAGCAACCACAGATTAGAGCACAACTTTCATCTTCTTTAGTTTCTGTTATTGCACAATCTCTTATTCCAAGAATTGGTGGTGGCAAAGTGGCTACACAAGAGGTTCTTATATCAAATCCAGCTGTTAATAATCTTATTAGAGAAGACAAAGTTCATCAAATATACTCTCAAATGCAACTAAATCAAAATGAAACACATATGACTACACAGACTGATGAACTTGTAGGTCTACTACAAAAAAAGATTATTACAAAAGAGCATGCTCTTAAAAATTCAAATAGGCCCGAAGAGCTAATTAAGATTATTGTTAATTTATAAAATTTATGAACATGTGAATTGATTTCACATGTTCATATCTATAATTTAGACAGTAATAACTATATTTCTACCTGCATCCTTTGCAATATATAGTGCTTTATCAGCTTCATTAAATGCATTTTCAGCACTTCGTAAATCTTCGCCTTCTATCAATTTAGCACCAATTGAAATAGTTATATATTTTGAACTATAATGTCCATCATGAGGTATATACAAATTCTCTACTGATTGTTTTATGGTATTTAAAAAATCTGCTGCACAATACTCATTTTTGCAGTAATACAATATAGCAAACTCCTCACCACCTATTCTAAAACAGTAGTCATTTGGACGAGACAGTTTATATTTAATACAATTGGCTACAGCAATAAGTGCTCTGTCTCCAGCCTGATGTCCATAAGTGTCATTATACTGCTTGAAATAATCTATATCTGCTATTGCCAATACAAGTTTTTTGTTTTCTCTAAGGGCTATAAGCAAATTATTTTTAAGTACTTTATCAAAATGTCTTCTATTGTAAAGTTCTGTTAATGCATCAGTAATTGACAGCTCTTCTACCAATTTTTTATTTGTTATATCGTGTTTAATACCTGTATATCCAATTATGGTTCCATTCATATCAATGTTTGGAGCAATAATATTATCAGCCCAATAGTACTTGCCATCTTTTGTTCTGTTTTTTATTTCACCCCTCCAGACAAGTCCTTGTTTAATACTTCCCCAAAGCTCTACATATAATATTTCCGGTGTCTCCTCATGCCTAAATATTCTATGATTTTGACCAATAAGTTCTTCTTTTGTATATCCGGAAAGATTACAAAACTCTTCGCTGACATCTAAAATATCACCATTTAAGTCTGCCTTAACCACCATTATATTTTTATCAATAAGCTTTAGATAATCTTCTATTGCATTGTCTTGCTCAGACTGATAAATATTATTAGACATTATATACATAACTCTTTGTAAAAAACCTATCTCATTTTCATCAAAACTATTATCAAAATATAGTTGAACTGCACCTATGCTTTTATCAAGATTAAAAAGAGGAATAGTTACTGTCTGATGAACTTTAATTTGTTTATTATCATGATTTAATTCTAAATTAGAGTCTGTTATTTTAAGCTCATGATCAATAATACAGTCACCAATTAAATTATTATGAATGCACAAGGTACAATCTACACTTAAAGGATCAAGCCCATAAGTTCCACCAAGATATAATTTATAGTTGTTGTCATCATATATGTATAATATTCCACTAATCGCACCAAATCTTTTTACCAATTGTAAAATGGATATTTCGCACACATCTTTTAATGTAGAAGATTCAAGTAACATCTCTTTAAGCTCTGCTATATATTTATCATCTGTATTTTTTTTGCTGACTTCTTTTAGCAATTTATTAGACTTATAATAATTCCTGTACATCACCATCAATGTTAAGATAATTACAAGAGCATATAAAAAAGTTCCATTACGTAGTTTAAAATCAATATCCTTCTTTCTCTCTTGTAATTTATTAACTATGAGTTTTTTTGTAGTTTCAAATAGAGTATTCACAGAATTATTAATATTTGAAAGCTGTAAAAAATAATCGATGGAAGTCTGCTCATTATCTCCTTGTTTAGCATTCAAAACAGATGTTTCTAAGGTTTTAAATTTGGATATTGTACTATCAAGAACCCTGTAAAGTGAGCTACTGTCACTAGTCCTGATTTTCATCAAAATTTGTGATATATTTTTAATATTTAACAAAAATTTATTTATATTATCTTCTAGCATAAATTTATAGTATTCTTGTTTTTTATCACCATATAAACTATTTACTTTTATATCAGTAAGATTTTTTATATTCTTTAATGCCTCTGGGATTATGCGTACTATAATGGAAATTAAAAATGCTGTATCCCTTTGTGATTCTAAAAAGAGAGAGGATTGATCAGTAATATTCAAATTTTCATCTTCTAAAAATTTCAATATTACTCTATACTCTTCATTGATTCTTACTTTTGATAGCTTTTTTTCTTTTTCAACTAAGCTTGAAAAATAAACTTTAGCTTCTGAATTATTAACTTTTTTTAGTTCTTGAAGAATCTTTGCATTAGAAACGAAGGATTTGTTTTCTAAATAATTTTTTATGTTTGGTTCTATTTGGTTTAAAAACATATTATGTTTTATCAAAGCAGAAATATTATATATAACAGAAATATTTTTTATACCGTCTAGCTCTTTTTGTGTGGTGTCATACTGTTCTTGATAAAAATTTCTTACAATAAAAAAGAGTAGAGAAAAGATGAGTATTGATACGGTTCCTGGAAAAATAACTTGTCTATTTGTTTCCAAACTATACCCCATAACAACTCAATGTATTTGAAATGTATCATATATAAAATAAATTATCACTTAATATGTGAGCATAACGTGTGTATATAAGTTATAGTTTTCTAAACCTTATCATTTTAAAGCGCTCACCTAAAAAATTGGGCATTATTAACATCTTCGCTTTTTCCAGCTCCTGTTTGTATATTTTCTCTTCAACATTCTCGTTTAGCATCTCTAAAAGTTCCAGTATGCCCATGTCTACAAGAGCTACCATCTGGGCTTTCAACTCTATAAATTCTACTCCTGCTTCTTCATAGGCATCTTTTACATGTCCAAATGTAACATCGTAAGTGATGTCAGATTTTCCAAAGAGTTCTTCTCGTTGTATATTCTCATCAAAGAACGGAATAACTTCATGTTTAGCGTATACTCTCAGTGAGAAGTCGGGACGTGCCACCATCTCTCCATAATCAAAACTCATAAACTCAAACTTCCTACATGTAGAAGCCATCTCTTTAGCGAACTTTTCATAACCGATAGCTATCTCACCTCTATCTTTATGGTATTTTTTTGCTTTTTCATCTATCCAAGAGTCATCAACATCAAATTCTATATTGTGACCTTCAACTCTGCCTGTTTTACCTTTATAGTAAAGTTCACAAGGAAATGCATCAAATATCTCGTTTGCAATAAAAAATGCATTGTCGCACTTTAACTCACTTAGAGATTTATAATGAGTTAATTTTACAACATCTCCAAATGACTCATCAAAGTAGTTCTTTTGAAATTTTTGAAGGTCATCAAACCTCTCTATGATGACAAAATTAAGAGTACTGAGCAGTTTTGGTCTAAGTGTATATATAAACTCGATTACATCAGCTAAAAAGTAACCATGATGAGCACCAATCTCACAAATTGTTCCATTCTTTTCTAAAAAACCTTCATCAACCAAAGAGATAATATGTTTAGCTATTGTTCCGCCAAAAAATTTACTTGTACTGACTGCTGTGTAAAAATCTCCACTTTTTCCTATGTTTTTATAGGTTGCATAATAACCATCTTCGCCATAGAGCCACCCACCCATATACTCGCTAAAGTTACGACTCGGCATCATGTCCTCCTTGGTTGAGGGTTAGTGCCTCCCTGCATTGCCCTTTAGGTCTAATCATCTATGTACATCTCATAAAGATTTAATAACTCAAGCTGTTTATCTATCTCAAAAATTTCTACATCACTTTTTTGAATCTCTACCGAATTTTGTAAAAGCTCAACATCATACTCTGTTTTATATCCCGCAGCAAAAAGCTCTTTTGTATCAGCTAATAATTTCTCATAGATATCTCTATTTTTAACACTAAGCTGCTTTTTTTTCTCAAAATTTTCTATATTTTGCATAACCTGTTCAAAAATTGCTTTTAACTCTCTTTTTCTATCTTCTACAACAAGCTGTGATTTTAGATAATCCACTCTTGATGACTGAATATCTGTAAGCGTATTTATATCTAATGGCATATATATCTTAAACCCATAGTTATAATAGTTAGTTTGATTAGAAATACTTGCAGTACCTGGCACAAACTGCTGATTTTCACTCTTTTGCCAGCTATAACCAGCGGTTAGATTTACACGTGGAAGATATTTTGCAACTGTTACATCTTTATTATATCTGTTTCTTTTTATTTCACTCTCAGACATATTTAAAACAATATTATGCTTCAAAAACTCCTCTTGACTCAGAACTCTTAATCTTGGTACATATGCATCTTCATGCTTCATATCGCTAATTGCTTGAAACTTTGATATAAGTCTCTCTTTATTTGTTTGAATGTCATAAAGTGCCTGAATAACAATATTTCTTTCTATTATCGCATTATCTAAAAATCCAGAGTCAAGTTGACCATTTAAGTAATCCTCTTTTTTCTGTGCGAGATTAATTTCAGAATTTTTAATTAAAAAATTCTGTTTGCTTACCTTAAGATCTATTTGTTTTATCTGCATCAAAAGAGAAACAGCATCTTTTACAAGTTTTCTTTTTGTAACTTCTACAGAATAATCGGAGTAAACTTTGGAAGCCTCTGCAAATTTAATACCGTAGTAGATTCCACCACTCTGAAAAATAGGCTGATCCATACTTATTCCACCATTTTGTTTAATCTGTTTATTATCATATGGATTACTTTTTGAATAACTATAGTTCAGATTAAGCGGGGCTATCCATGAGTCACGAAGTTTAGAACTCTCAGCGTCATTTTTTTCATGGTCATACTTAAACTGCTCTTTTTTATTCTCAGAGATATATCTATCCAGCTTTTCATCTTCAGCAAATAGTAAATTACTACAAAAAATTAATAGCGCTAGTGAGAGATTTAAAACCTTCATCAATTTCCTCTTTTGTAATTGTAAGCGGTGGTAAAAACCTTAGGGTATTTTTTCCTGCTTTTAAAACCATAACACCATTTTCTTTTGCATTTTGTATTATAGAGCTTAATGTATCGGCATTTTTAACACGAAGTCCACACATTAAACCTATACCGACTTTAGATGTAAACAGATTTCTGTGAGCACTATAAAATTTTTCAAGTTTAGTGTTAAAATAAGTAACTGTAGCCTCTAGCTCTCCGCTCTTTTCATACTCACCCAAGATATCCATAACTTCGCATGTAGCAGTAGCACTTAAAAAGTTTCCGCCAAAAGTAGAACCGTGATCTCCAGCGCTTAAAACATCTTTTAGGCTAGTCATAACCACACCTATGGGAACTCCCCCGCCTATACCTTTTGCTAAAGTTACGATATCTGGTTCAATCTCGTAAACATTTGAAGCCAAGAACTTACCTGTTCTGTAACCTCCGGTTTGTACTTCATCAACAATAAGTAAAATATTTTTAGATTTTAGAAGTTTTGCAAGAGCCTGAACTTCATCTTTATTTTGTGGTTGAACTCCGCCTTCACCTTGAACCAGTTCTATCATAACTGCACATGTATGATCATCAAGAAGAGACTCTACATCTGAGATAGAATCAGCATACACAAAGCCATCAGGAAATGGTCCAAAATAGTTATGCATAACTTCTTGTCCAGTTGCTTTAATTGTTGTGATAGTACGACCGTGAAAAGAGTGTTGAAGTGTTATAATCTTGTATCTTTTAACCTCTCCGTCACTCTCACCAAACTTTCTGGCAATTTTAATTGCACCCTCATTCGCTTCAGCACCGCTGTTTCCAAAAAAGCACTGCATATCATAACCGCTGGCTTCAACGAGCTTCTGAGCAGCTCTTGCTTGTGGCGCAATATAATAAAGGTTTGAGGTATGTGTTACCTCTGATAGCTGTTTACAAATGGCAGCATTAACTCTATCATTTGCATGACCAACACTAACAACACCGATTCCTGAAGTAAAGTCTATATACTCTTTACCTTCACTATCCATAAGTCTTGCATTTTTACCGCTAACAAACTCCACATCACCTCTAGCGTATGTAGGTAATACATATTTTTTATCTAATTCTTTTGTATTCATAATATACCTGTATTTTTTACTAAATTATATCTAAATTTTATGATGCATAAAACCCTTTAACTTTTTTTGTCCATACCACAACAAAAAAAGTGCTGAAGAAAATATTATCATATCCAAGTCTACTCACATACTAAATACACCAAAATCGAGCTTAGGTTCTACATGCAGATAGTTATATAGTGGCTTACACCTTTCGAGGTCTAATTTTAAACTAAAAACATCTTATTTCTTGTTTAGATCTTCAATTATATTTACAGTTGTACTTAAAAGTTCAGCTAAATTATTTTCACATATATTAAAAATAATTTCTGCATCTAAATCAAAATAGTGATGAGATAAAATATCTCTAATACCTTTGATTTGTTTCCATGGAATATTTGGATAGTTAGTTAAAAGTTTATTATCAGATAATTTATCAATATTTTTAAAACCTTCACCGATAGCGATTAATCTCATTGAGACACTATCAAGTCTTTCTAAACCAACATCAGTATCTAAAAAATCATCGCTAGATTTTATATCTTTACATCTAGTTTTAATTAGCTCTAAAGAATATTTAACATCTTCAAGCGTAGAGAGTATCATTTTATCTTGGTTGTTAAGCATATATTAAATCTCTGTTAATCATCTCTAAAAAGAAAGGCTTGATATTTTTATGTTCTCTGATAATATCAACTTTCTTGTGTAAGTCTTCTTCTATTTGCTCTTTTATAGCAATCATATCAAACATGCTAGGTTTCATTTTTACAAATATATCAATGTCACTATCATCAGTTGCTTCATCTCTTGCATAGCTTCCAAATAGACCTATCTTTTCAACATCATACTTAGTTTTAAATTCTTGGTAGTGCTCTTTTAGATAGTTTAGTACATCGTATTTTGTCACAATAAACCCATCCTGCATTTGATTTTCACTTTTTAACTTACTGTCATTATATCATTTTATGATTTAACTTTTTAAAGTTTAAGATTAAACAGTAAAATTGTACCTGACAGCTTTTTAAAGTTTAAGATTAAACAGTAAAATTGTACCTGACAGCTTTTTATTATACGATTTAATTTTGACATGTCAGGGTTAAGTTTTGATTTATCATATATGATTTTTGGTTCTACATGTAGATAATTAAAAGTATGTCATTTTGTAATATTTTTAGTATTATGGATTGTTTGTAGTTATAATTGAAATGCTCCCACAAAGTATGTGGGGCAATCTAGCTGAAAGGTGAACCATGAAACGGTTCTATCTACGGCTAACTTTAAATCTTTTCGGATTTAAAATTAGCATAAAGGTTAAGAGGGTCTGAACACCCTCTTCCTTCTCAGCTAGAATTATAACATAAGTTTTAATTGTTGATTTTTAGTTCTACATGTAGATAGTTAAAAGTATGTCATTTTGTAATATTTTTCAAGACACTTCATATTTTTTGTTAAAATTTATACTGTACAAATGATATTTTCTGTTGCTTGAGTGAGATAGTTTGGGTGTGCTTCTTTGAAGTGGGTTTAAGTGGGTATCTCGCAAGAAGGAGATACCTTTCTAGTTCCCATGTTCTACTTGGGAATTCATACTTGACTTTGTATTACTATTGAAATATACACTCCCAAGCATAGCATGGGAGCGAGTTATATTATCTTCAAAAGCATATATTTGTCCATTTCGTGTATCTTGATACTTTTTCAATTAAATACCCTCAACTATCTTAACCTCATCATCACTAAGCCCATAAAGTTCATAGACCATTTTATCTATCTCTTTATCTGCTATATTGATTTGTAATTTCAAATCTAATGCTATTTTAGCATCATTTTCAAAGAGAGCTTTCCAGTCGTTTTTAAAGTTTCGCTCTTCTAGCTTATCCGCAAACTTTAGCTTCTTAGCTCTTTTATACTCTTTTACAAACTCATCAAACTCTAACTCTTCAAAGTTTTGTAGTTTTTTAGGGATTTTTTCAAGTTCGAACTCATTTATGAAGTTTTGTTTTGTTACATGTAAGTTTTTATGTAGTTCAAGCATTAATTCTGCTTTTTGAATAAATGGCTCTTGCTGTTCTAAGTTTTTCAATTTTGCTAATGGAAAAGGTTCTAAAAATTTAGTTTTAAATGCAAAGAATCCTCCCCTTAGTTCATAACCTGTGTTTTTTAAATAAAACCACATCAGCGATGAATTTAGAAGTGTTAAGTAAAATTTATAATCTTCCTTAAAAGTTTCGTCTTTGATAAATGTATAACATTTTGTACCATGA
Source organism: Sulfurimonas sp. (assembly GCA_021648285.1). Taxonomy (GTDB): domain Bacteria; phylum Campylobacterota; class Campylobacteria; order Campylobacterales; family Sulfurimonadaceae; genus Sulfurimonas. The sequence continues at coordinate 75,024 of JAKITC010000006.1, forward strand.
TAAAAAGAATTCGTATCATAAGTCATATTTGTTCCAAAAGATATTTCGGGTGTGATAATCTTTTCATTTTCAAACATGCCTATTTCTCTTGACCTATGCAGTGCATACCAATATTTAGGATTTGTTTTATATTTAATTTTTCTCTCAATTAGTAATTCTTTAAATTGTTCTAAATACATATATGTCAATAGAAAATTATCTTTAAATTTTTCTTCTTCTAAAGGTTTTGTTTTATTCTTATCATCTTTATAATGAGGGTAGATGATATATAAGTCAGTTTCTAAACTACAATAACTTTTAACATCCTCACCTTTTAAAAAAGGTTTCATTATCTCTTTTTCTAACTTAACCTCACAATTTAGTTCTTGTGAATATCCAATAAAATAATTATCTTTAAATTTACCTCTTAATACATAAATATCATCACCCATACTAACGATACCTTGAGAGATATTAGAAAATACATCCTTTATGACAAATGGTTGTTTTTGTAACTTCTTTATAACTTTTAAAACATCTCTATTACTTAAGTCCCACTTACTACTATTTAATGATTTTGAACTTATAAAATCATAATCAATATTATTAAAAATTTCACTTGGTTTTAAAGATTTAAAGTATAGATTGTCATTATTTTGTGAGAGTGTAATTATACATGTATAAGCAGAAGCATCCTTAAAAACCATTTCACTTCCAAAGTGGAGTAGACTCTCAACTGCTCTATTTTTTGCCAAAAAACCTCTTAGTCCTGTTCCAAAATCCGATATTAAAAATTTATGAGGCAAGATATAGCTTAATTTTCCAGATTTATTTAACATATTAAAACTCATCTCTAAAAAAAGAGCATATATGTCATATTTTCCTGTTGCAGATTTATACTTCTCTTCATAAAGTTTTGCTTCATCCTCATAATTACTTTTTAACCCTTGAACTCTTACATAAGGAGGATTACCGATAACTACATCAAAACTTCCCTCTTTAAAAGGCATCTCTAAAAGTGAATTAGCACAAAGTATTTTATCTGCAAGCTTTGTAAGTTCCCTGCCCTTACTAGCCGTTCTAAGCCACAAACTAAGTTTTGCTATCTCAACAGCGTCTTCATTTATATCTACACCGTAGAGGTTATTTTCCAATACTGATTTTTCTACCTCATAACTTGCAAACAAATCTCCCATAAGTGCCAAATCATTTTGAAGTGCCTTATGCTCTTTTATAAGAAAGTCTAAGGCTTGGTTTAAAAACGCACCGCTTCCACAGGCTGGGTCTAAAATTTTCAGGTTTAGTATCCAGTTTTTGTAAAGTTCTAGGTTATCTTTTGTAGTTTGCTCTTTTTGTGTTAGCTTTTTAAGTTTTTTTGGGGCTTTTACATCTTCAAGTTTTAACTCTTGTCGTTTGTCACTGCACAGTTTTCCTAAAGTGTTGTCTACTATGTACTTTGTTATGTACTCAGGTGTGTAGAACACTCCATCTTTTTTTCTTTTAGATTTTTTAGCATCAAACTCAGTATCGTTTATAGTTGCATTTAACTCTTCTAAATCTGTAAGACTCTGCTCAAATATATGCCCAAGTATATTTACACCGACTTCACTCATAAAGTCATAATTACTTAATGCTTGAGCTTCCATATCCAAGATGTCATCATCTAAGACAAGGCTATCAAGTAACTCATCTTTTGCAAAAAGCCCACCGTTGTATTTTGGAATATTAAGTCGTTCATTTCCTGCGTTTATAGCATCAAAGTAGAGCTTGTAGTAGTCATACATACTTCTGTCACCAAAACCGTCGTTTTGATGTCTTATGCGGATTTCATTTATGGTGTTTGGAGTTAGCAGTCCTCTGTCTTCTGCAAACAGGATAAATATAATCCTATCGCATATTTTTTGAGTAAGTCTAAGCAGTATGGCTTTGTCTAAAGTGTTGTTTTTTACTAGGTTTTCAAATATATGAGTCCGAAAAGCACTAAAGTCTTTGTAAAGCTGTTTTGATATCTCTTGTTCAAAAGAGGCTGTTTTCTCTTTTACATGTAGAGGTATATCTTCTTTTATACTTTCATAAGACAAAAGCAAGTGAAGCTTTTTAAACTCATCATAATCAAGGTTAAAAAGTGAAAAGCTTTCGTGCTCTGTTTTCTTGTTTATATAAAATCTGAGTTCATCAAAATTTGAGATAATTATATATTTTGAATTTGTGTGTGAGTTATGATAGTTAAAGGCTTGTGCCTCAACTTTATCAAGGTTTTTAGTATCTTGTGCTTTTAATTCTATTATTCCAACTATTTTGTCATCAACAGTGATTACAGCATCAGCTTTTTTTCCATCTGTTTCGTTTTTCTTTTCTCTCTCAAGATTAAAATCAGATGGATTACTGCTATCAAGCGTATAACCTAAACACTTTTCAAAGATATCATGTAAAAAACCGCCTTGGTATTTTTCTTCTTTTACAGTTTTTATAAAATCTATCTTGTCCAAATACTTTTGATACTCAGCCCATCTAAGAGCAATTAAGCCCTCATCTTGTTTTATACTATTTAGAACTGATTTTTGGAACATTGACATTCTTAACCTTCAGTAATTTCCTCTAACATATCTAAATCAAACTCTTCCAAAAATACAAACTTTCCTGTTTCTATATCAAAGCCGTTTGTATAATTACCTTTATCTACATGTATAACTCCGGAGCCTTCTTTATCAAACAGACCAAGCATAACACCAAAAGCATTAATACTTTGAATTACTTCATCATAATTACTATGCTTTTTTACTCCACTACCGCAAATCACCATAACTTTTTTATCTTCAACAAGCTCAAGTACTTTTTCAACGTGACTTAATTCTAAACCTATTTTTTTAAGCGTGTATACAATTCTAAGGCTTTGAGTAAGCTCATGATAATCTTCATATTGGGATGCATATTTTAGAACAAAATCCTTATCAAAACTATCATAAATATACAAAAATCTACTCAACATCATTGCAAAAAACATGTCCGCATCTGCTTTAATATTTACATGCAAGTCTGCTTCTTCAGCTATTTTTGTTTTAACTGGGTCTATTACTATGAGCTTTTTATCTTTTAAAATTTCTAAAAACTCATCTGTATTGACATGTGAGTCAATTCCCCACAGTATTACTACATCAGAAGAAGTTATTAATCATTTTTAAGTTCTACCTTAACAAGTTTAGAAAATATTTTTGGGGATTTTAAAATAATTTGAGCCATATATTTAGATATATTTTTACTATCTGCAATATTTAAAACTCTTGAGATTTTATATGATGTTTTTTTACCGTCAATATATAGAGTTTTTTGCTCAGCATTAAGTAGATCTTTCTCATCTAAAAATATAGTTAGTTTTGCACGTGAGACATCTGCTACTTTTGCAAGAGGAGTCGAAATACCTACAACCTGACCGGGTTTCACAAGCATTTCATAGAGGACAAAACCCTTTGCCTTTAAGTTTTTATCTTTAATACTTCTTTGAAGTTGAACTTCTCTAAGTTTCATGTCTGTTATCTGAATTTTTAAATTATTTATCTCTTTTTGAGTGTTTAAATAAAGATTTTCACTTGAAATCAGCTCAGAGAACTCTCTATCTTTTTCTACTGATGATTTAAATTTCAAAGATTCAACTTTTTTATAGTTCTCTCTTTTTTTAGCTAAATTTTTAGCTAAATTTTCCAGAATACTCTCGTTTACTTTTATTATCTCTCTCATATACTCCAGTTTATCTTTTACATATTTCAACTCTTTAGCATCAACTTCTGAATCTATTAAAATATATGGCTTTGATGAGAGTGTAGTACCAATCAAATCTTCATCGGCTTGCAACACCAGTCCAGAAACATTTGAAGATATGGCTCTTAACTCAAATGGTTCAACTTTTGCATAATAAACCTTGGCAAAGGAGAAACTAGACATCAACATTATTACTATAAAAAATTTCACTTGCACTACCTTTTAGGAGAGACCCTTTAATTATAATACTTATTTTACCATTTCATTATTAACATTCAATCATATTTCATTTTATTTTAGGTATTATTGAGCAGTATTAATTAAAGGGTATATATGGCTATTTTAGACAAAGTTGATGCTACTGCAAATCTAGCAAAAAACAACGAAGTACAACTTTTAGTATTTAGAGTTAGTGACAAAGTAGATTCTGCTTATTACGCTATCAATGTATTTAAGACGAGAGAGGTTGTTGAGTCTAAAAACCATTTTTTAACTCAAATTCCATCATCTCATCCTTTGTTGGAGGGGACCATTGTTCTTCGCGGATTACAAATTCCAATACTGAATCTTCCTTCATGGCTAGATGTAGATTTAACTAAAGAGAAAATTCAAAAATCTAATATTCTTATTTGTGACTTTAATGGAATTATTATTGGTCTTAGGATTATGTCAGCATTCAGGGTTATAAAGAAAAACTGGAATGAAATGCATGCACCAAATAGCTATAGAGTTGGTGAAGACAATGTTGTAATAAATGATACAAGATTGGAAGATGGTAGCCTATGTCTTGTACTTGACTATGAAAAACTTTTAGCAGATGTAATACCTCAGGCCATGGTTGATGTACATGAGTCACCAATGAACTTAAAAGATTTAAAATTACCAGAAAAACTAAAAAATGGAACTGTTTTAATTGCAGAGGATTCTAAAACAGCACAAAAACATCTAAGTCAAATTTTTCAGCATGCAAACTTAGACATGAAAATGTTTGATAATGGAAAACTTCTTGTTGAATATGTGGGGTCTCTAAATGAAGATGCAACACTAATTCCTGCAATAATAACAGATATAGAGATGCCGGAGATGTCAGGATTTACTGTTGTTAAACTACTCAAAAATGACCCGATAACTAGACATATACCTATAATAGTAAATAGTTCTATGACCGGCTCAAATAATAAAAGAGAAGCAGAAGGTTTAGGTGCAGATGGATTTATAAATAAAACAAAAAGTCATGATATCATACCCTTAATTGTAGAAGCAATGCACAAAGCAGAAAATAATTAATTTATATAAGTAAATAAAATAAGCACAGCAACGCAGTAAGTGCGCCACTATTTGAATTTTAACTATTGAAATAGGGAGATAAGAACCCCGGCAGCAACAGCTGAACCGATAACACCTGCAACATTTGGACCCATTGCATGCATAAGCAGCATGTTTGAACGGTCATACTCCATACCAACTTTATTTGATACACGAGCAGCCATAGGAACAGCAGAAACACCAGCTGAACCGATTAAAGGATTAACTTTATGTCCTGGAAACATATTCATAAGCTTAGCCATAATAACACCTGAAGCGGTACCTACTGAGAAGGCGATAATACCAAGAGCCATGATAAACATAGTATCTGGAACTAAAAACTGATCAGCTGCCAGTTTAGAACCAACACCAAGCCCTAAGAAAATAGTTACTATGTTAATAAGTGCATTTTGAAGAGTATCACTAAGACGCTCAACAACACCAGACTCTTTTAAGAAATTACCAAACATAAATGCACCAATTAGCGGTGTTGATTCTGGCAAAACTAAAATAGCAAGGACAAGGACCAATATAGGAAAAACTAGTTTCTCTAAACGAGATACGTGACGAAGAGTAGTCATCTTGATTCTTCTCTCTGCATCAGTAGTTAAAGCTTTCATAATTGGAGGTTGAATAATTGGCACCATAGCCATATACGAGTATGATGCAACCGCAATAGCTCCAAGAAGCTCAGGTGCAAGTTTAGTAGCAATAAAGATAGATGTCGGGCCATCTGCCCCACCTATAATTGAAATAGCTGATGCTTGTTGAAGAGTGAAATCAACGAATCCAGCCTGAGACAGTGCAACTGCACCAACTAGTGTTCCAAAAATACCAAACTGTGCAGCACCACCTAGCAGTGCTGTTTTAGGGTTTGATAGAAGTGGACCAAAATCAGTCATTGCTCCAACACCCATAAAAATAATAATCGGGAACATCTCATTTGACAGACCCATATTATAGATAACACCTAAGAAACCATGCTCTCCAGCAATGCCGGCTACAGGAATATTAGCCAGAAGTCCACCAAAAGCAATTGGTAAAAGTAAAAGAGGTTCAAAACCTTTCTTAATTGCTAAATAAAACAGTAGGAAAGTTACAAAAATCATTATTACACGACCAAGACCTTTATGAAAATCATTCATATTTTCGCCATGAGCATTTTTTTCATTTGGGTCTGGATTCACAAGTGCAACAATACCAGTAGAAGCTAAAAACCCACTAACCATTTCTGCAAATGGTTTAGTTTGATAATTCTCTTCTTTGTGCGCTGAAAGCCCCTCTGTTGAAGCAGCTGTACTAGCATGAAGAGCACCAAAGCTAAAAAGTATAAGTGCAAGTAGTTTTATAACAAAAAATTTCATGTTGTTATCCTAATACTGCGACTATATGACCTTCAACTACCTTATCATTTGTAGCAACATTTATTGACTTAATTACACCACCTTTAGGTGCTATAACATCAATTTCCATTTTCATAGACTCTAAAATCATGATTACATCACCTTCGTTTACACTTTGTCCCGGATTAGCAACAATTTTCCAAACACTGCCTGGTAAAAGTGCCTTGATATCAAGTAAATCACCTGATGTTTTTACTGAAGCTGGCGCTGCTTGAGCTACGTTCTCTCCATCAACCGCTGTTACTTGAATATCTACATCACCTTCTGCAACCTGAACACTAAATTTTTGACCATCTACTACCACTGTATAATTTCCGTTGCCCATATTTGAACTTCCTTCATTTTTTTTCATTTCTGATATTTTACGAATATTCAATTCGCCATTACCTTTTAAGAACTCGATACCTTTATCTTGACAAGCTGCTGCAATAAAAATATTTTCTTCAGTTATCTCAATATCTTCTTCTTTAAGTCTTTTAATCCAAGTCTCTAAAGATTTACTCTCATCAGCATCAGCTAAATCAAGAGCTTTTTCCGTAGTAGGTTCTAGTCCTAACTTTTCTGAAGCAATTTTAATAATTTCTGGATCTGGAGCAACTGGAGTCTTACCAAAATATCCAAGAACCATCTTTCCATAACCTGGAGCGATAGCTTTCCAAGGTCCCTGCATAACATTATTAAGAGCTTGTTGAAAATAAAACTGAGAAACCGGTGTTACAGATGTACCATAACCACCCTTTTCAACTACTTCTTGCATAGCAGCTATAACTTCTGGGAATTTATCTAAAATATCATTATCACGCATCATTTGGGTATTTGCAGTAAGTGCACCACCCGGCATTGGAGAGAATGGAATAACGGGAGAAACCATTGTTGCTTCTGGAGGCGTAAAATAATCTGAGAGACAAGACTGTAACTCTTTTTCATATGTTAAGATTTTATCAATCTCTAAACCGCCAAGATCAAAATCAAGACCTTTTGTAGCGTGAAGCATAGTTAAAATATCCGGTTGTGATGTTCCGCCGCTTACAGGAGCAGCCGCTAAATCTATACCATCAATGCCAGCTTCTAGTGCAGCCATATAAGCAGAAACCGAAACTCCAGCACTTTCATGAGTATGAAGACGAATATGTGTTCCTTCAGGAACTAAACCTCTAGCCATCTTAATAGTCTCATATACTTTGTGAGGGTTTGATGTTCCGCTAGCATCTTTAAAACAGATACTATCATAAGGAATACCTGCGTCTAAAATATCTCTAAGAGTTTTTTCATAAAATTCAACATTATGAGCACCATGACATCCTGGAGGCAAGTCCATCATTGTCACAACAACTTCATGCTTTAATCCATGATGAGAAATTCTTTCACTAGAGTACTTAAGGTTTTCAACATCATTAAGTGCATCAAAGTTACGAATAGTAGTAGTTCCATGCTTTTTAAACATCTTAGCATGTAGATCTATTAGCTCTTTAGAGCCTGTATCCAACATAACTGTGTTTACTCCACGAGCAAGAGTTTGAAGGTTTGCATCGGGTCCAACTATTTTACGAAACTTATCCATCATTTCAAATGCATCTTCTCTTAAATAGAAATAAAGAGATTGAAATCTTGCCCCACCACCAAATTCAAAGTGATTTATTCCGGCAGTTTTAGCTGCTTCTACTGCTGGAAAAAAATCATTCATCAGAACGCGACCACCAAAAACTGATTGAAAGCCATCTCTGAAAGTTGTGTCCATTACATCTATAAATTTTTTAGCCATGTTATTCCTTAACCTTCTCTATGGTGTTTAATTGCTGCTGTAATTGCTGCAACAACTTTATTATGATTATTTTGAGCATTTACATTTGTATTCGTACTCGGTTTTGGTTCAGGGAAAAATTTATTTATGATCTTTGACATAACATTCATCATTATTATCAATATGATTAGAAATGAGAACACTGTTGCCATTCCAAGACCCATAAATTTAAAACCCTCTAATACGAGGTTAGTCTCCATTAATACACCTTTTACTACATATTTTCGCGTTATTATATGATAAAGATGTTTAAAAAGAGTTTTTAGTTATTTTTTGGATTTAAAAGAATAGTCAAATTGTTACTTTTTGATTATATACTTCCACAAAAATTACAACAGGATATATATATGAATGAATATGTTAAAAAATTTGGACTTATAAATACTATAGAAGGGTACTCATATATATTGTTAGTTTTTATAGCAATGCCTATGAAATATTTTTTGGAAATTCCATTGGCTGTAAAAATAGCCGGAATGATTCACGGAGTACTATTTATAATATTTTGCCTACTTTTGGTAAAAGCATGGCAAGAGTCTAACTGGTCTTTTAAAGAAAACATTGTATTTTTTATAGCTTCACTCATACCATTTGGAACCTTTTTTACTAAAAGTAAAATAAAAACTTATGAATAAAAAAGTTTTCTTTTGATAAAATAAGTGTCCGTAAATTAACAAAACCAATAATAAGGAATATATTTTATGATAGCTGGAATGTATGAACAAGATTTTATAGCATATATGATTTTTGGATTAATTTTAAATTTTATTTTCTCAATATTTTTTGGTATTTATCTTAGTAAAAATATAGGTATGCAGGAAATGATGGAATCAAAGGGAAATAAAGAACAATCACTGCTTATTAGTTTAAGCCTTTTCATTCCTTTTGCAAAGATGGCAATCACACTCTACAGGGTTACAATTTTGCAACTATACTTTTTAGATAAAGGTCATTCTCATAAAGAATTTTGGATTTATATGACTACAAGTCGCACATAGATGAAGGACTTCAAACTAAAACTCATACTCACAATTTTAGGCAGTATAGTTTTTTCATTTATTTTCATACTGCTTGCTTTTGCTTTGCCTACAAAAAGTAATAAAGTTACCATGGATAAAAAGCCTGGCAACATACTTGAGCATATCTCAAAATCTGCAAAATAGCAAACCTATAAAGAGTTCTTTACCTGCATTAAATTTAGTGTTTCATAGGCACATAGTGGGTGTAATTTTACTGCAGATATTTCCAAAGCTTTAATGCATAATCTTAAATAATCAAGATTATCTTCTTTCATTAATACTTCTAATAATATTCTGGCATCTTTAATGTGAAGGTTTCTTGCTACACCTAAGTTTTTGTGTGCTAACTCTCTAATTTTTGTATAATCTAAATCTATATTATCAAGCTCTGCTTGTTTTAATTCCTGTACATATTTATAAAATACTATTTTTGATTTTAATATTTGTATGACGTAATCTTCAAGAAGTTGACGAATTGTGCCTTCATCCAAACACAACTCTTCCTCTGCTTCACTTATCTCATAGCAATAGTGAGAGATATCTAAGCTTCCAAGAGAGTTTTTTAGAAAATTATCACCCTCGTTCAATAGTTTATCTATTGAACGACGTAGTTCTGCATTTTCTGATCGTCTATAATTTCTATTTGGTTTTTCCATATGACTAGCCTACCATAATATTGTTTTTGATATTATTAAGATACTTTAAATATTTTATCTGAGAAATGAGTGATACAAATACACTCATTCAACAAATTTATATTGCTTTACTTATAATTCTATTTAATCTTGAGATAAAATCAGCAGTATCAGCTAACTCCACACCATCAAATAGTTTTGCTTGGTCAAGTAGTACATGTGCAGAATCATTAATCAGGTTTTGATCAGCTGAATCTCTTAATTTTATAATTAACTCATGATTCGGATTGATTTGTAAAATAGGTGCAGGTTCTGGTGTATCACCGCCCTGTCCCATCTGTTTCATCATCTGAGCCATCATATATGCCGGATCCTCTTTATCTTCTTTTAGTTTTACAGGAGAATCAACCAAATCAGAGGTAGTCTCAACAGATTTTACAGCTTCACCAAGAGCATCTTTGAACTCTTTTGCTAAACCTTCATAAGTTTTTGCAACTTCTTCTTCAGCTTTTTTCTCCTCTTCACTCTCTTCAAATTTAGCATCCCCAACTGCTACTAGTTTGTAGTCTTTGTATTCAGTAACCATTGGGAAAATAATAGTATCTACTTCTTCATTAAGTACTAGAACATCAATACCGCGAGATTTAAATCTCTCTAATGATGGAGAGTTTTTTAACATTGCCAAAGAAGTCTTGCCAGTGATGTAATATATCTCTTTTTTTTCTTCATCTATGTTTTTGATGAAATCTTCAATCATTACTGTCTCTTGGGAGTTAATTGTATTGAACTTCATTAGCTCTAAAATCTTCTCACGGTTACCCATATCACTATATAGACCCTCTTTTAAAACATTGCCGAACTCAGAGAAGAACTCATCATATTTTTTAGAGTCTTTTTTAGCCATTTTAGAAAGTTCTGAAAGTACTTTTTTAACAGATGCATTTTTGATTTTAGCCATCACCGCATTTGATTGTAAAATCTCGCGAGATACATTTAGTGGTAAATCTTTAGAGTCAATTACACCTCTTAAAAATCTTAAATATGTAGGCATCAACTCTTTTTCATCATCAGTGATAAATACACGATTGATATAAAGTTTAATACCTGTCTGGTAATCAACTCTATATAGATCCATTGGAGCTTTTGACGGAATATAAAAAAGTGTGGTGTACTCTATGGCACCCTCAGCTCTGTTATGCATCCAAGTTAGCGGTTCTTCTGATGAATGAGCAATCGAAGAGTAAAAATCTTTGTACTCCTCATCTTTGATTTCACTTTTAGCTATTGTCCAGAGTGCATTCGCTTTGTTAATCTGCTCATTTTCAATATCAGTTCTTGATGGTTCAATCTCTTTGCCATCGTCATCTTTAACTGCAGGCACAAACTTATCTTTGTCCATAAAAATCGGGAATGGAATATGATTTGAGTATTTTTTAATAATTGTTTCTATTCTGTATGCTTCTAAAAACTCATCTTCGTCATCTTTCAGGTGCATTACAATCGTTGTACCATGACCGTCTTGAGTGCTGTTTTCTAACTCAAATGAGCCATCACCTGTACTTGTCCATAAAAATGCCTGATCTTCACCGGCTTTTTTAGTCGTAACTTCTACTCTGTCTGCGACCATAAAACAAGCGTAAAAACCAACACCAAACTGACCAATAAGGTTAGAATCATTTTTTTGATCACCTGTAAGATTTTCTAAAAATGCTTTAGTACCAGACTTTGCAATAGTACCAAGGTTGTTCATTAAATCTTCTTCGTTCATTCCGATACCAGAATCTTTAATAGTTAACGTTCTGGCCTCTTTGTTTACAACGATATCAACACGAGGTGAAAAAGTCACATCTTTATATTTTTCGTCAGTAAGAACTAACATGTTAAGTTTATCAAGCGCATCCGAAGCATTTGAAACCAACTCACGAATGAAAATTTCTTTATTTGAGTATAGGGAGTGAATCATAAGGTTTAATATTTGATTTGCTTCTGTTTGAAACTGATGTTTTCCGAGAAAGTTTCCTTCGGAACCGCTATTCGCTACTTTTGCCATTTTTAATGTCCTATTTATAAATTTTCGTAATTCTATCAAAAAAAAGTTAATAGAAGAGAGTTTTGTCAAGTTTATTTAGTCTATAAGACTAAAGTTAGTTTAGCCTATATTTATTTAAAGATATTTTTGATACAATATTTGTCAACAACCAAGGATGACTTACGCATGCAAAATGATTTTATTGAAATGATAGAACCTACACCAAAAATTAATACAAAAAAATGTAGAATAGTTTCATTTATAATATGGTTATTCTTACAGTTTTCCATATATATTACAACTTTACTTTCCTGGTATTTATATGATTATTTCATAGCATTTTTTACTCTAATGCTAAGCTTTATAGTAGTAGGGATTATCCGTTCAAAGTTGCGTAACAGTGTTATTCCAGCAAAACAAAGAGAATATCAATACACAGATAAAGCTATAGCAGACTGGTACACGGACAGAGAGTTATGCATAGAAGTAAAAGAAGATAAAGATTTATAAATAATTAATTTTCTCAACTTTCGCACATAAAACCTAACTCTTTTTGAGTATATGCACTTAACACAGCGATAATCTGAAGTAAATTCTTATTATCCTTGACAACATTCTCTATTTCAGAGATTTTTGTGAGTATCTGGAT